>PEAM01000001.1 GCA_002753565.1 Magnetococcales bacterium
TTGGGTGGGGGAAGCTATGGATGCCTGCCCGGCGGGTTTGGGCAGCGCCCAAGGTCCTAAGCCTTTGACAGGTTTAAGCCCTTGGGGGTGAGGGGGGGGGGTAGTGAAGGTGTTGGGCAATCACATCCTGTAACCGTTTTTTGCGAACCGGCTTTGTCAGGTGGAGATTACAGCCGGCCTCCTTGATTTTTTGGGCATCTTCCAGCATGGCATGGGCAGTCAGGGCGATAATCGGCTTAGGGGTGCGCTTGGTTCTCATCTCCCATTGACGAATTTTACGGGTGGCTGTCAAACCATCCATAATCGGCATCTGCATATCCATCAAGACAAGATCAGGCTCTCTTTTTTTAAACTGTTCAAGCGCCTCAAAGCCATTTTCGGCAATGCTGATGGTGTAGGGCATTGTTTTTAAAAAAGTTTGGATAACCATCCGGTTATCTTCGGCATCGTCCGCCAGTAGAATGTGGTAGTTGGCCGGAACCTCTCCCTCAAAATTGTCTTGGTCCCCATTTGCCTCACCCTTGTCTGAAGGCTGTTTTATCCCGATAGGCAGAGGAATGAAACAGGAAAAGGTGCTTCCCACACCTGGTTTGCTCTCAAGTTTCAGCTTGCCATTCATCAGATGAATCAGACGATTACAGATGGTCAACCCCAATCCGGTTCCACCATGACGCCGGGTAACAGAGGTGTCGGCCTGGATGAAAGGTTGAAAGATTTCCAGCTGTTTTTCTCGGGGGATACCAGGGCCGGTATCTTCGATTGTAAATTGACCGACCCCATCCTCATGATAGTGGGCGGTCACCCTTATGGACCCCTTATCAGTAAATTTAACCCCATTGCTGATCAGGTTCATGAGGATCTGCCGCAACCTGTCCGGGTCGCCCAGTACATAAACAGGCAGGGATGGGTCCAGTTGATAGGTGAGAGTAACCCCTTTTTCATGAGCCTGATGGGTAAAGGTTTGGACGGTCTCGGAGATCAGACGGGGCAGGTCAAACTCAAAATGTTCCAAAACCAGATGGCCCGCTTCAATTTTGGAGAGATCGAGAATATCGTTGATCAGGGATAAGAGAGCCTCACCGGAACGGTTTAATGTGGTGATATAGTGGGCTTGCATCTTGTTTGGCTGGGTGTCGGCAAGCAGTTCGCTCATACCCAGAATGACATTCATCGGTGTGCGGATTTCATGGCTCATGGTAGCCAGAAAATCGCTCTTGGCTTGATTGGCCCGTTCCGCCTCCTGTTTGGCAAGCCGAAGACTGTTTTCACTTTGGGTTCGTTCTGTCACATCACTGAAACACCAGACCCTGCCTGTCTGTTTCTGCTCATGGATGAGCGGAAGAGAGCTGCGTTCAAAGACCCGGCCATCTTTGAAGTAGAGTAGATCGAAACTCTCCTGGTCGGACTCGTAGAGTGACTGAACGGTGGAGAGAAAGGCTTCCGGGTCTTGCAACTGCTCCAGGACCATATGGATGAGACCAGAGTCATCTTTGCTGTCCATCATCTCTTTGGGAATGTGCCACAACTCCAAAAAGCGATGGTTATAATGGCTGATCCGCCCCTGTTCATCAACGGTGAGGATAGCATCTCGGGTGGACTCCAGGATGGCTCGAAGCAGGCTACGACTGCCGGCCATCTCTGATTCGGCCTGATGTTTGGCCTCAATCTCTCCGATCAGCTCTCGGGTTCTCTCCTCTACGGTCTCTTCCAGACGGCTTTGAACGCCCTTTTGGAAAACCACCATCTGAGACCGCTGTTTTTCAATGGTTTCCAGCATGGTGTTAAAGGTAGACTCCATTTTCTTCAGTTCATTATTGTGCTTGATGCCCAGGTCGATGCGTTGATTGCCGATAGAGTCCAACTCCACCTCCTCCATCTGGGTCATGAAGGTTGAAAAGGGGCGGATCAGATAGCGGCGAAAGGCCCAGAGAAAGAGCAGCCAGAGAGCCAGGCTTTTAATGATGGCGTTGAACAGGATGATCATAAAGCCCATCTTGACCCGGTTGATGATCACCAATTGGTCGCTATAGAGGCGAACATCAGCCAGATGAACCTGTCTATCACCAAATGAATGGTGGATGGAGAAGGGGTGAAAAAAGCTCTTTTGGGTATCGAATGAGCTGGCTTTCCCCATCCTGATGACTTGCTGACCATCGGCCTGAATAATCTCCAGCCCAGAGACGATAGAGAGATTGAGCATGCCGGAGGTTAAAGAGCGGAGCTGCTCATCGTTGATCTGCCAAAGGGCGGTCTCCAGGGATTTGGAGAAGGTCTGCTCAACCTCTGCCAACTCCCCTCGAACACTCTCTTTGGTGTGGCGATATTCGATGACCACATGGATAGCGGTGACCAACAGAGTCAGGATAAAATAGAGGGTAAAGACCACTCGAAGCAGATGGATGGCGATGGCTTGGTTTTTGGCGGTTTTCATGGAACCTACTCTTTTATCTCAAAGTAGGATTGAGTATATTTGTGGTAGATTTCCGAGTAACGACCGCTGGTTTTCAGGTTGGCCAGACCCCGATTAAAGGCATCCCGAACCTTGGCGCTGGTAAAGGCGGTATGGTATTGCGTGGGAGAGAAGAGGGGGTGAAAGGTGACGTCGACATCGGGGGAGACCTTCCCTTCGTTGATGAGTTTGATCCGGTAGAAACGGAAAATACTCTCATCCATCACCACCACCTCGGCCCGTCCGGCCAGCAGCATGTGAACCTGTCTCTCCTGATTGCCCATCTCCACATAGTTGGGATTTTTTTTGGCCATGATGCCAAAATCCCTGCCTAAATACTTGTTGGCCTTTTGAAAGGCGATCAGGTCGAGGTTTTGCAGATCGTTCAGGGTCTGGATGTGGAGGTTGCGGTCGGTACGGGTGATGGCTGCATTATGATATTGCATGAAAATATCGGAATAGTGGGCATCAAGCCCCGAACTCTTTTGGATGATGGTGGTGGCGTCGAGCTGACCCTCGGCAAACATTTTATACCCTCTACCCATCGGAAGAAAAACCGGCTTGATGGTATACCCCTCCCCTTCCAAGGCCTCTCGAACAATCTCCATGACAATTCCGCCGCCTTTTTCTCCCCCTTGCCGAAAAACATAGGGGGGTGTGTAGGAGCTAAACAGTACGCTCAAGGTTTGTGCCAGACCAGAAGAGGGTAGGGCCAGCAGAAGGGAGAAAGTGAGCAGAACAGAGCGCAACGAAAGAAAAGAGAGGAGATTCATAGCCAATTTACTACCTAAACCAGAGAAGGGCTATCGGTTCTGTTGAACCTGGATTCGACAGTTGGGAGAGCATGAAGCAACCCCATGTGCCAACTTTTTAATGCCAATGTACAAAGTTAACAGATAAAAGGAGATCATTCTAGAAAAAACCACCCTTTTTGCATGGGATTGTCTCAGGCTTACTGAGGGGGCTGCCCACCGTACCCTGCTCTACAGTTTGAGCTATTTCCCTCCCTTGGGACACCCTTTGGCTGGGATCCGCTGGCTGAGCAGGGTCTGGGCAGAAAAGCGCTGTTTTTCTGGGTCGAAGGAGACAATCGTCGCATCAACCAGATAGGCCCTGTCAGGGGGGTCTGTGAGGGAGACGTCGCCGGCGGCATTGAGTCGCCACAGGCTCTTCCCCTGACCATACTGTTCGAGGCAATAGGGGCCGGTGTCGCCATGGATGAGCAGGGTTGGTTTACCAAGCGCTTCGGCCTTTTTCATCAGTTGGCTGCGGAACAGCTGGTAGGGATCACACTTTTTCCTGACCTTTTCGCTGCAGGCTCTGGCTCCCTTGTGGGCTTTTTTCACCGCCTCCAGATCGGCATGGATGACAAAAACCAACCCCTTGGCTCTCTCCTTTTTAGCCCGATCAAAGGCTGACTCCAGCCAGATGAGGTTATCTCTGTCCCGTTGGTCGACCTGAAGGAGGGCTTGGCGTTTTTTATCCTTTTTTATTTTAGCCCGACCATTTTTTGTCCCGACAATGTGCAGGGTCGAAAAGAGCAGATCACCATAGAGCCACTGCCCGTTTTCTGGCAATTTCGGCCCCTGACTGCGAAATCCCCAGTTAGCTGGTATGGGGTAGGGTTGGGGAAAAAAGAGGCTGCGTAACCAGGCTAAGCTCTCCAGTTCTGATTGGGAGCTGCCGGAGTGGCTGCTATCGCAGTCGGTCCAGTCGTTGTCCCCCGGCGTATAGAAGACCGGCCCCTTATGGAGGGCGTAAATTTGCTCTCGGCGTTGTTGCATGAGTGGCTGCTGACACCCCTCCCGTTTTTTAAAATCTCCGTAGTGGATGACAAAGGGGAGGCCCTGTTGGGAGAGGGAGTCGGCTATTCCCCCTTTTCGGGTCAACTTGTCGGCTTGTTCCGGGGTGTAAGGGAGGTCGCCAATAACGGCAAACCGGGTGGTTGTTCCACTGATTCCCTGGCTGGGAATCAAAAGGACCAGCAGAGAGAGAAAAAGTACCATCCCGAGGGTAAGCTGACTGTCTGGGCAACAGAGATTCCGAATCCCATCAGTACCAAAACGTGGCGGATGGGTCTGGGAAGGCATGGGTGCCTTCCCAGCGGGTTTGGGCAGAGCCCAAGGTTTTAATCCTTTGACTTTGCTTTTATTTTTATCTTTTAAAAGCGTGGGGGTTTGGGGGCCTGCAAGGCCTCCCAAGGTGTTGACTTTGCTTTTATTTTTATCTTTTAAAAGCGTGGGGGTTTGGGGGCCTGCAAGGCCTCCCAAGGTGTTGACTTGGCCTTCACTGTTTGTCCAAATCCGCTTTTGACTGTCGATGGGAAGCATGGTCGTCACCTATTTTGAAGGGGTTTTAGGTTGAAAGTGGGGACAGCTCTGATGAACGGTGTAGAATTGATCGTGCCATCGGCAGAGGCCGGTCTCACCCCGCACCGAACCCAGTGCAGAGGAGAGGATGTTCAAACCGGGAATTTCCCGCTCCAGGGCGAGAGGCTCCGAGACAAAGTGCCGGCAATAGCCACAATGGGGCGTGGTCACATTGTGGCCCAATAGTCGCCAAACAGATGCACCGAGAGCAGATATCCGGCAATGACATTGACAACAACCCCAATGGTAAAGGCTGAAAAGGAGCGAACATTGACCGATTTCAGTTCGTGAATCCGGGTGGTAAGGCCGATGGAGAGAAAACAGAAAATAAAGGCCCAGCCCCGGAAGGCCCCGATGGGTTCCAGCAGGTTGGGTTTGATGGATGCTTCGAACTGTTCAGCAGAGACGCTGCTGCTAACCAGGGTGACAAGAAGGGAGGCGGCAAAAAAACCGATGATAAATTTGGGAAACCGTCTCCAGATCTCTCTTGCATCCAGCTTGGCTCCTCCTGTAGGGTTTTGCCAGACGGTTGTGGCGATAAAGGCCCAGACCAACGACCAGATACCGATCCACAAATCCCGTCCAATCACTTTCATCAGGGTGAAGGATTTGATGGCGGCCTCTTCATTGCCAGCCATTTTTCCGTAGGAGCTGGCGGCGGCAAACCCGGCTGCATCGGCAAACTCCGAGGTACCGATCCAGGCGCCGGCCACGCCGGGTGCCAGCCCCATGGATTGAGAGACAAACGGCAGCACGAGAATCATCACCAAGGCCCAGAATACGACCAGGGTGACCGAGGTGTAAATATGCTCTTTTTTGGCGCCAACCGCCGCCGCAATAGCCATGGAGGCCGACACGCCACAGACCGACCCACCAACACTGATCACCGCAGCCAGACGCCGATCCAGATGAAAGAGTCGGGTGGCGGAAAAATAGATGGTGATACAGCTAAGCAGGGAGATAAAGGTGGCCTGGATGATGGCAACCGGCCCGGCGGTTAAAATCAGGGTGATGGGAAAGGTGGCTCCCAGGAGGACAATGCCAAACTTGACATAGTACTCCACCCGGCAGGCGGCCTCCATCCACTCGGGTAGTTTCAGGGTGTTAGCCAGCACCAGTCCAACAATCAGGGCCACCAGGGGCGGCTCCAGGTTAAAGTTGGCGGCGTTCTCCCAACCGCTGACTGAAAAAATAGCCATGGAGAGGAGATAAAGAAAAAGAAAGCTTGGGAAAAAACGCCCGAAGCCGATCCCCATCACCCGGCAGGAGACACCGAATAAGATCAGCCACACAACCAGTTGGCGTAGATAGAGAGGACCATTTTGGCTGAAGTGGTCGAACAGCTCCCCCACCGTCTGCCATTTCAGCCCACCAGGATTGATGGCCAAAGCACCCAACAGGGAGCTCTCTCCATCGAAGGTGACCAGATCCAGCACCACCAACCCCAATCCCAGCCAGATAGCCCACCAGTCCTCTTTTAAAAAAAGTTCACTGACACGCAGGGGAGGGGTGGCGAGAGAGAGGGGTACCTCTCCCCCTTGAAGAGGGATACGGGAGAGGCCACTGGCCAGGGATAATCCACCCAGTATCATGATGGCTAGAGGCACTATTCCCCTGAGGAGTTCAACGGTAGGCCACCACCAGACCACCAAACCCCACACGCCAAACCCGAGAGAAAACAGCCCGAATAGAATGCCAAACACAGCCACAAACCAGAAGAAAGTGAAAAAGAGGGAGAGAAAAACGTGCTGAAGAGCGTTATTGTGCAATGAAACAGCCAAACATGCCAGGAAAAGATATCACCCCCAACGTCTCATGGTGTCACCCTGGGCTGGAACCCTTGCCGACTACAGAGATTTCAAACCAGGTTTGTACAAAACGATTGCGGATGGGTCTGGGAAGGCGTGGGTGCCTTCCCAGCGGGTTTGGGCAGCGCCAAAGGTTTTAAGTCTTTGTTTTTTAAACTTAAAAAGCGTGTGGTTTGGGGGCCTGCAAGGCCTCCCAAGGTGTTGACTTTGCCTTTAACCATTGTCCCAATTTGGTTTTAACTGTCTATAACAAGGAGAGCCCCTCCCTGAACCCCCGCAACCCATGTTGGATACATCAACTAGACAACCAATTTGACACCCAGCTGTTTGGGGTCCGGTTTTTTCTTCTCCTGAACCCCTCTTGGGGCCGGAACACGGCGCCTGATGGTGTTGAGAGACCGGGTTGAAACCGGTGAAAAGCCTGTTTTTTCGGAAGCTTTTCCGCTCTCTCCAACCTCCCCTTTTTCCCCTTGCTCCCCCTTTTCGCCTTTGTCCCCTTTTTCCCCTTGCTCCCCTTTGGGTCCGGGGACTCCTTTGTCTCCTTTTGGGCCTGGCATACCCTGGCGCCCTCTGGGACCATGGAGACCGTCCGCCCCACGAGGTCCCGGCTTTCCTTCCCGACCCGGTGTGCCAGGATCTCCCTGCATGCCGCGCTCGCCTTTTTCGCCGCTTGGACCTTGAATACCCTGAATACCCGATTCACCCTGGGGTCCAGCCTCCCCTTGAAGCCCCTGAGGGCCTGCGGGACCAATCTCCCCCTGAATACCCTGGATTCCCTGATCCCCTTTTTCCCCCTGAGGCCCGGTCTCGCCCTGTTTGCCTTCTGGTCCTGTGGGTCCCGGGTCACCTTTCGTCCCATGCAGACCCTGTTCCCCTTGAGGACCGGTCTCACCGGCTGGGCCAACATCCCCTTTGTCACCCTTTTCTCCCATAGGCCCTGGCACCCCTTGAGGTCCGGTTTCTCCCATGGGACCTGGCATACCCTGGGGTCCGGTTTCACCGGTTGGTCCCGCCTCGCCCGTCTCCCCTTTTTCACCGGGGAGCCCCTCTTTTCCCTGGGGGCCGATCTCTCCGCTCTCCCCCTGCGGTCCCATCAAACCCATGGGGCCAGGAGGACCCATCAGGCCTGGCTCTCCTTGGAAACCCTGGGGGCCGATCACTCCGCTCTCCCCCTGCGGTCCCATCAAACCCATGGGGCCAGGAGGACCCATCAGGCCCAGCTCACCCGGCTGGCCCTGGATGCCGGCCTGCCCACGCTCCCCACACTCCCCCTGCGGCCCCATCAGACCCATGGGGCCAGGAGGACCGACCAATCCGTCCTCTCCCCGCAAGCCGCGCTCCCCATCCCGACCATCTTGTCCGGGGTCACCTTTTTCCCCTTTATCTCCCTTCTCGCCCTGCGGCCCCATCGGACCGGTGAGGCTCTCTCGGTCCAGGGTAAGGATCTCCTGCTCTATTCGAGAGACCTTGCTATCCACCTCTTGGATGGGGGCACGGACATTGGTGGCAAAAAGCTGGTAGAGCATCTCTTGGATTCCATCCAGCGTTTCGCCCCCTTCCAAAGGGGCTGCCTTGCTCGCTTGTTGGTGGACAACGTGTTGCAACTGCTTGGTTTGGTCATCTTGTTGGGAGGCTTGGCAGAAGAGGGTATAACTCATGCTGTTATACCCCTCAAAGGCCCTGTCCAAAAAGCGGCTGCTTCCGTGGAGCTGGTGTCCCAACTTGCCGGATTCCACCAGGGTCATGCCGTCCACCAACAGATCCAGCTCTTCTCTAAACCAGCTTTTGCTGAGAAAATAGAGGAGCAGGTTGGTCAGCAGCAGAAGGGAACAGTAGAGGATGATCTCCTCCCGGTTGGAAAGGGTCGTCATGTTCTGTAGGGTGGTGGCCGGAACAGAGATGCGGATAACACCCTGAAAACCCTCTGTTGAGGTGCTGACCGGTTGGGATATGAGTGGCTGAACCGGTCGAAAATAGTGGTAGGCATCGACTGTATCGGTCAGATCGGCTGGCTCACGGAGGAGGGTTGCCTGGGGATTTTGTTGAAAAAAACGCAGAGCCTCACCATCCAGATCGGTGGGGACGGTCTCTGTTTGGCTTGGGCTGTTTTGGATGTAGTTGAAGGTGAGTCCTTGGATATTTTCCCCTTGGAAAAGAGAGGAGATTTTGCCCACAACCAGAGGGAAAGGCAGGCTGGTCAAGGGTTGATTGGCCCCTTGACCCAAAGCCAGGTGCAGATTGCTGAACAGCTCCGAGGAGGCGGTCAACAGGCGGTGGATTTGACCGGTCTGCTGCTCCAGTTGGTTCAAAGCCTCCTGCTGCGCCCGATTTGAGATGAAATACTCAAATAGCGTTAGGTTCAGGACAACAAAAAAAGCCACGACGGTAGCGGTTCTAAAGTGTGTTTTCATTGTGATCTCATGGCACCATCTGTGAAACGGTTGCAGTCGGATGGACTCTTGTTTCTATCGGCATGTTTCCATCAAATACGCCTCGGTCATCCAGAGTGCTGACGGGTATCATATCGCAAGGAGCGAACCAGATTGTTGGGTTCTCTGTCAGTTTGCCGGCAACCAGTTGAAAACAGGCTGAAAGTTTAACTTTTTTCCATCCTGTCAAGCCCGTGGAAAAGGCTGTTTTTCTCTGGGCGGAAAAGTGAGGGAGGAAAAAAAATCCAGGAACCAACTAACCTGTTGATAAGACGTGATAAAGAACAGTAAATACCGAAGATATGGTAGGTAGGGTGGGGTTGGGGTTTTCGTTAATCCATTTATTGAAGGGGATAATCTTGCCCACAGGTAAAAATAGGCTTGTTTGGCCGCTATTACCGAGAAAAAGCGAGAAAAAATTGCTACTGAAATAAAATAGAATTACTCTTTAATCAGGGAAAATGGGGTGAAAAAAACCCAGATCACAGCACGGCTCCCTTCCCTCTGTTCTCAGGAGGAGGCCCCCTGGGAAAATGGGGGGTGATAGTGGTTTTGGCTAGCATGCAAGATATTGATGTAAATATAAAATTTAGATTATCGGTGTTCTGTTTTTCCATCTTTGCAGTGGGGCACCTGAAGAGGTAAGGCATTTTCAGACTATGGACAACTCCTTTTTCATGCATTACGGACGTCTTTGCGAAAGATGTTTTAGCGAAACCCTGTCGGCAGATGCCCCCTTCTCCTTTTTTCCCCAGACCATCTCTGGGGTACAAACAACGGATCAGCAGGTCAAGCAGCTCTCTGACTATGCCGACCCGGTCCAGTTGGCCAAGGCGACCAAAGCCGCAGAGCGATTGCGGCAGGCTCTTTTGTCGGAGTCCAACGACAAAGGCTCTCTGATCACCCCCCAAACCACCCAAAAGTTTAATGAGTTTCTTAAAGGGTTGGCCCAGGGTAGCGAGGCCATGCTCTCGGAGAACCCCTTTTATGAGTTGACGGTGTTAATCTATCAACTCAATTTAAAGGCCATCGAGAACGCCTTTGTCGAGAGCCAGAAGGGTGCGGACCACAATCTACCCCAGGCCATGAAAGTCTCCCGTTCCCTGAAATATATCTGGGGTCGGGAAGGCTCCATGATCCCCCTGGGGGTGAAGATTCAGGAGACCCTTGGCAAGACCCTTTCGTTGGGTAAAATTCTTTTGGGCTTGATTCTCTTCATCGGCTCGACCCTGACCACCGCCAAGGGGGTGAACGATCTGGTGCAACTGGATGGATTTGTCCGGGTGTTTGGGGATTTTTTCTTGGGGGAGAAGCACGAGAACATCCGTCTACTGCTCACCTTGACGGTGGGGGTGGTGCTCTCCTCTATTATTCTCGACTTTAAAGACCGTCTTTTTCAGGGGGTGGCGGAGACCGGCAAGGTGTTTCAGGGGTTTGTCGATGCCTTCAAACGGTTTCCCCGTTGGATGTTCCTCTCCATGTTTTTCTCCATGGCCTCTATCTGGACCAACTATGACGGCATCGTTCTGCTCTTTTCCAAAACCCAAGATCTCTCCTATCAGAGCGAGGTGATTCAAGATCGGGTCGGGCGGGCCTTGGGAGACCCTGAGGAGGTAGACCCGGACAACCCCGACTCTCTAACCGACCTCAAGGGGCTGTTGGAGACCAAGGTTGCCACCAGCATTGAGCAGTTCAACCAGGTGGTTGAGGATGAGATGTTGGGGGTGGCCTCCAGCGGCATTGCCAGCAAGGGACCACGCTATTGGTCCAAATATTATATTATCCACGGTGGTTACAAACCGGGTAGCCAGGATGTGGTCAGCGAGATTGGACGGTCCAAATTCAATCGAAAACTCGATGTGATGTTACAGCGCTCCAAGTTGGATTTTTCTCGCTCTCTGGAGCAAAAGCTGGAGGATATTCTCCAGCGGTATAACGGCCAGTTTGAGCAGATGAGTGTCACGGTCAAAGAGCAGATGGACGATCTGACCGACAAAATGACCCTCTCCACCTACTCCATCGACGAGTTGACCGCCCTGTTCAATCTGGAGGCCTACCACGTCAACCGCAGTGTCCAGGAGGTGGTTGGACTGCTGGAGAAAAACAAGGGGGCATTTGGTCAGGCCGCCGAAGAGATCAACCGGTTGGCTGAGGACCACATCAACTTTCTGCGAGAGGTGGACCGGGTCGGGATTCCGACCAACACTCAGTACACCATTAATGTCCGCATCGATATTCCCCCCGTCGAGGCCATCGACCAACTGAATCAGAGCCAGATCCCCATGGCCAAACGGCGCAGTGTGATGGAGCTTAAGGCGCTTCTCCATGAGCGCTATGGCTCCTTTGTTGGTGCCTCCATCCTCTTTGGTATCCTTTTTATCGCTGTCTTCATGGATCTTTCCGACCCCATTTTCTACAGTACCATGGTGGCCCGTTGGGGCCGTCGGGATCGACACTTTCTCCAGGAGAATATTAAACGGTTTCAGGTGTGGGAGGAGGAGTACATTCAAAATATTCGTACCTTCCTGGCCCGCCCTGATGTTCGGGCCATTCTACCGCAACTCTCCTGCCCCCGAACCCCGGTTCTGCACTGGATCTACCACCAATATCTGGAGAGCCTCGCCCCTTTTGTCAAGGATTATGCCCGACTGAACGCCCGGGAGAGATTTCGCTTCTGGTTTCTGGGTCTCTTCTCCACCACCCGGATACGTTACGCCGAGGTCTATAACGCCCGCCAATCGGTTACCCGGAGAATTTTAAAAGACTCCGGCACCCTATTGCCCCCTCTGCTCAACCATCTTTATGGCAACCTGTTTCACCCTTTCTCCATCGGTAATGACCATTTTGATACCCTCTATGAGCGGGTTAATCAGAAGATGATTGGTAATGAGGATCGGTTTACCCAGGAGATTGCACGGATTTCAACGATCATCGACGAGCAGATGGCCCTCAGCCCAGAGCAATCCAGCCTCACCCGTAGCCGGAAACTGCACCATAAAGTGCTGGCCAAGCTCCACACCGGTCATGGTGTGATTAATCTGCTCTCTAAAAAGGGCCGCTTTTATGAGCTGCTCTACCTGATCTTCTCCCGGCCTATTGGTCGCTCCGAGTTTGACTTTTCTCTGACTCGAAACAACTGGATGGTGGATCAGGCGCTGTTCCAAAAAATTTCGCACTCCTACATCAGCTCCCTGCTACCCTTTGTACCGGTACTGACCAAGCTCCTCGGTGAGACCATCCCACAGGTGAAAAGAACGTTGCTCTACCCGGTGATGGAGTCGTTGGAGAATATTCCCCACCACGTGGAGCTGAAACGGATTTTAAAAATTCAGGAGGCCCATGACGAGTGTCTCGATTTTGAAAGGGAGCTGCTCTGTGTCTTGGGCATGTCCCATGGTCAGGGGCTGCAGGTGGATAACGCCCTGTTTAGAAGTATTATGGAGAACGCTGTTTGCGAGGAGATTCCTGCCGTCTTTCTTACCAAAGAGAAAGAGGCCGATGTGCTGGCGTTGAAAATGGCTCGGTTGGAGAGTGGGCTGAGTAAAACTCTGGCCATTATTACCCGACTTCTGGCCGAACGAAAACAGACCATCTCTACCCTGACCAAAATTCGCATCGACTCCCTGCGCCCCATCTCCTCTATTTTGGACAAATTCAACAACCGGGATCTTATCGAGGGGGCGGTGGGCCTCTACACGCTTCACCGGGAATTAGCCGCATTGGACGGTTTTATCATGCGCCTTTGGGGCGGGGGTAGAGTCTCTGGGAATGTCATGAGCCCCGACGGAGCGGAGGAGGAGCGGGCTGATCTGGGGGGAGGGGTCGATCTGGTGCTGGCCAAGTTCAACTTGGAGGGCCAGGGGGAGGATTTCTCTCTGTTGACCATGGCGCTGGAGCTTGAAAAAAAGTTGGCCACCATGAAAAAAGAGGTAGAGTCCAAGGTGTTCCTTCTGACCTTTCTGGATAAGACCATAGATAAAACCAAGGCGATGATATCCGATGCTTTTCAACTGATTGCCACGATATTCATCCATGAGGCCCGCCTGACAAAAAGCGGTGAAACCCTGGATAAGGCTGATAGAGAGCGGCTGGAGTTTCTTGAAGACCACTACCTGTTCCTGCAGTCGGTGCCGCTCTTTTTAGATGCCAACCGTACCCAACTGATGGCCTCGGCCAAGGTGACCGATTTTGTCCGTTCCGGGGAGGTGGAGTCGTTGCGCGTGCTGGAGGGTCAGATATTCAAGATCCACACCTTTTTGGAGAATACCGAATCCTTCCTGGATGGCAAGCGGGGTAGGGCCGGTATTGTGGCGCCGTTGGATCTGATGGAGGATCTTCCTCTACTTCCTGCCAAGGATAAGAGGTAACCTGCCAAGGATAAGAGGTAAGATTTAGCTCTGGGGTTGCCGAGACTCCTGCTCCTTGAAATAGACCCCGAAGCTGAGGTCCTCCTGGAGAATATGCTCAATGAGCCAGTTGCCCATGAACTTGTGAACCTGCTGCATGATGTGCAACTGTTCGTCTTTATGGGAGAGAAGAACAATTTTTTCTCTGAAGCTGACAACATTGGCCAGCAGAGCCTGATGGACCTGTTTGTGCTCTGCAAGCCAGGGAGCTTCGGTCTTCTCCATCAGACGCTCTTCGTCGCGGAAATGTTTTTCTGTGTAGTTGGTAATTTCGATCAAAAAATTTTGTATCTTGATGTGTTGATCCTCTTCATCGGTACTGTTTTCCAAAAAAGTCCCCAATTCGTTGATGGCATCGAAAAGCCTTTTGTGTTGATCATCTACCTCTGGGACACCAATTTTATATTTATCGGACCACTTATATTTGGTCACCTCCAGTTTGG
The DNA here is from genome assembly GCA_002753565.1 of Magnetococcales bacterium. Taxonomy (GTDB): domain Bacteria; phylum Pseudomonadota; class Magnetococcia; order Magnetococcales; family JADFYX01. Next base: position 13,905 of record PEAM01000001.1, read on the forward strand.
AGGTTCTTTCGATGATCCGCTGACCGATGAGTATAAAAAAGGCTTTGGTAAACCGGGCATCCCGCATCATAATCTGTTGAAAGGTGTCGATATCCAGTGTCAGGCAGATGGTGGGGGCGCCGGCGACGATGGTGCTGTTTCGGCGTTGGTTGGAGACCAGGGCAAACTCGCCGAACACATTGCCTTCATGGATGAAGAAGTGGTGCTCTTTGCCATCTTGGGTGATGGCCAGGCCATGAACCCGCCCCTGATAGATGATAAAGAGGGTGTGGGGGGTATCGCCATGCTTGATGATGGTTTGGCCCGGTTCGAATTGTGAGATGCCGACAATGGGGAGGATCTTCTGTTTGACATCGGTTTCGGGTAGATCTTTAAAGCCGGGGACCTTTCCCAGGAAGGCGACCAGATCGGTGGTGGTGATCTCCATTGATAAGCTCCTTGACCGTTTTGGTCATCCGCTTGAGCAGGCGGGTTTGGCGGTGTGGGTGTCTGTCTCTCAGTGTGCCCGGATTCCCCTTCTCCCGCAAGGCTCAACAGAGAGTTTGTCCCGGTTGCCCCCGAAGCTGAAAAGAGGGTGTCAGGGGTGCCATCGGGCGGGTTTAATCCTTGATGGTCAGGCTCTCTTCGTGGGCTACGCCTTCTTTGATCTGGTAGCCATTCATCTCCAGGCACCCTTGGGTGTTCAGAGAGACGATCAGGTAGAGAGCATCAGGGTAGTGGGATTGGGCGAGATCCCGTTGAGAGGGGATGGCTGGGGTGGTGGGGTGGCTGTGGTAGATGGCCACCACCTCTTTTCCCTCCTGACGCAGCTGTTTGAAGAGCTGAATCTGCTGGGTGGGATCGGCTAGAAAGCGGGTGGTCTCGTCGGCGTTATTCTTGAGAGGGTGCCAGCCGGTGAAGGTTTTGGCCTGACCAGAAAGAATGCCGACACACTCTTGAGGGGCGCTGCGTTGAGCGTGTCCGAGTATTTTATTGACGATGACACGGGGAATCACCCACATGGTTCGTAACTCCATTGGCTGTCGGTTAGTGTTGCTTTAAGTAAAACCATTCAATACTATTATGAGATTGCTTGCCATACCTTGGTAACCATAGCGTATAATGGAGCAGTCTAACAACGTCTCAAGAGTATATTGTTATATCGGTATGAAGGCCTATCTGCAACGGCTCAACCCAAACTCGGGTGATGTCTGGTTCTACAGCATCCAGATCCAACGTGATCTTATGGGGCGTTGGCAGGTTATTCGCGAGTGGGGGCGTAGCGGCTCTCCCGGCACGGTTCGTCACATGCCATACGACGCCTATTACGATGCTCAGGAGTCCATGGAGACCCTGATCGAGGAGTTATCCCAAAGAGGATACCAGGTTGTCCATAGCGAAGGGCCCAACCCGAAGGATGCCGCCTACTACAACGAGGAACACCCCGATGACCGTGATTCATGAAGTCATACCCACAGGCCCCCTGGAGGTCAACTGCCAGCTGTTAGGTAGCAAGGAGCAAGGTGAGGCCCTTTTAATCGATCCGGGTGGAGATGAGGATCGGCTGCTCAAGCGGCTGGATAAATTGGGGTTGAAGCTGACCCACATCATCAATACCCATGGCCATTTCGACCATATCGGCGCGGTATCCGCCCTCAAGGAGCGTACCGGTTGTCAATTCTGGATCCACCAGGGGGACGAGGGGTTGGTCAAGGAGGCCGGTCGCCACGCTTCTGCCTGGGGGCTGCCTTTTGGGCCGGTACCCTCCATCGACCGATTTCTGGTCGCCGACGAAAAACTGCAGGTAGCCGGTATCACCCTAGAGGTGGTCCACACCCCGGGACATACACCAGGAGGGGTCTGTTTGCGCTGGTTGGATCAGGTGGCGGTGGGGGATACCCTGTTTGCCGGCTCTGTAGGGCGGACCGATCTGCCCGGCGGTAATATGGAGCAGTTGATCGACTCCATCATGAATCGCCTTTTGCCTCTGGGGGACAATCTTCAGTGCCACCCCGGTCACGGCCCCTCCAGCAGCTTGGGCCGGGAAAAACGCAGCAACCCCTTTTTGACCGGCGGTGGTCTGTATTAAACCTGTATAGAGATTTCAAACCAAATTTGTACAAAACGATTGCGGATGGGTCTGGGAAGGCATGAATGCCTTCCCAGCGGGTTTGGGCAGTGCCCAAGGTTCCAAGTGTTTGTTTTAAGTTGTTTTTTACCTTTAAAAGCGTGGGGGTTTGGGGGCCTGCAAGGCCTCCCAAGGTGTTGACTTTGCCTTTAACCAGTGTCCCCATTTGGTTTTAACTGACCATATATGACTATAAATGGCAGTGATAGAGATTCCAAACCACTCTGGTACCAAACATCTGGGGGTGGCTCTGGGAAGCCCTGTTCAGGGGGCTGGTTTTTCTGCTGTATCGGCCTTGAGGGTTGCCAATAGCTGTTGGATCTCCTCTTTTATGGCCTGACCCTCCGAAGAGGAGAGCCCCTCTGTAGGCGCCTCCACCGGCTGTTCGGCCTGTTCGATCAACTGATTCAAGGCCTCTTCGGGGGTTGAGAAGGCGTTGCGTTTTTGAAAAACGGTCAGCCGTTGGAAGCTCTCCAAGGGCAAGGCCCTCTCCGCTCCGATTAAAAGTTGCCGGATGGCCATCTCCATCGACCCTTTTCCCTCACCAAACACCTGACTGCGATAATGGAGGAGTTTGTCGCGGGTTTTTTCGGAGAGAAAAATTTCGGTAGCCCCCTTTTTAGACTCAAACACACTTTGACGATCAATATCCTCGTACATGGTGTTCTGTGTGTCCTGTTTCAGGTGTCGGTCGATCCACTCGTTGAGGTCGTTGAAGGCCCGACCTTCCGGGTCGGGGGTCAGGGGGATCTCCTGCAGGCTCTCCAGGGGCCAGTCGGCAAAGGTCCAGCGTTCCGACTCAATCTCACCCAGAATATAGGTCCAGACCCGTTCGTAGTTCTCTGGGGTAACCCGCCTTGACTCAGAGGGCTGGTTGGGGGGGCTGGGTTGGGTTTGATTATCTGTCATGTTGGCACCATTTAACGCAGATCATTGTTCGACAGGTTCTGTTCACGCTCTACTATACAACAACTGTTGCCCCGCTCCCAAGGTAAGGGCACCTTTCATGGCTCGGTGCAGATAGGCCAGAGCCGATTCTACCGCTTTGGGGTGGGGGATGCCATGGGCTATGCCCACCGAAAGGGCAGAGGTCAGGGTACAGCCGGTTCCATGAAAGCCTCTGCCGGTTAATCGACGGCTAACAAAGGGGGCGACCGAGCCGGAGGGGTCAACCAGCAGGTCGATGATGGGATCGCCGGGCAGGTGGCCGCCGGTCAAAAGAACGCTGCAGCCGGATTGGGTCAGCTTGTGGGCGGCTGCCTCCTGCTCTTGTCGGTTGCCAACAGAGAGGCCGGTTAAAATCTGGGCTTCGGGTCCGTTGGGGGTGAGCAGCGTGATTCGGGGCAGCAGAAGATCCATAAACGCCCTGCGACCGGGACCATCCAGCAGTGTACCCCCGCCGGTTCCCGCTAAAACCGGGTCGGCAATGACCGGAATATCGGGGTAGTTTGCCAGCTGCTCCGCCACCACCTGGACAATCTCTGCGGTTGCCAACATGCCCAACTTGATGGCATCGGCGCCCATATCGGCCAGGCAGACGGCAATCTGCTGGGCGACCAGATCGGCGGAGAGGGGGGTTACCTTTTTAACCTGTCTGGTATCTTGAACCGTAACAGCCGTTACGGCGGTCATGCCATAGCCCCCCAGGGCTGTGATGGTCTTCAGATCGGCTTGAAGTCCAGCTCCGGCGGTTGGATCGGAGCCGGCAATGATGAGTATTTTTTTTCTACCTTTTATCGCCGTTGTTGAGTGGGTATCCTTGACCACGGTTGTCAACAATCCTCCCTTGTGATAGTTGTTTCTCTTTTTATTTAGACTCTGCTGCCTTGAACAAAAGGAACGTCCCAATGCCAAAAGTACTGATTTCCGATAAAATGTCCCCCAAAGCCGAAGAGGTTTTCCGTCAACGGGGTCTCGATGTTGATGTGCGCCCCGGTCTCACGGTGGAAGAGTTGAAAGCCATTCTACCCGATTATGACGGAATCGCCATCCGCTCCGCCACCAAACTGACCGAGGAGTTGATCAGTGTCGCCTCCAACCTGAAAGTAATCGGTCGGGCCGGTATTGGCGTGGACAATGTGGATATTCCTACCGCTTCCAAACAGGGGGTCATTGTCATGAACGCCCCCTTCGGCAATACGGCGACCACGGCAGAACATACCGTAGCCCTGATGCTGGCGGCTGCCCGGCACATTCCCTCTGCTACGGCATCGACCCGCGCTGGCAAGTGGGAAAAGAGCCGGTTCATGGGTCGGGAGCTGTTTAACAAGACCCTGGGCATTATCGGAACCGGTAACATTGGGGGTCTGGTGGTTGAGCGGTTTCAGGGCCTGAAGATGCATGTTCTGGCCTATGATCCTTTCATCTCCAAGGATAAAGCCAAGGAGATGGGCATTGAACTGGCGGACTCTTTGGATGAGTTTTGGCCCAAAATTGATTTTCTTACCGTTCACACACCCCTGACGCCCAAGACCAAACATATCGTCAATGCCGATGCCTTCTCCAAGATGAAAGATGGCGTCATTGTCGTCAACTGCGCCCGTGGAGGTATCTTTGACGAGGCGGCCCTATACGATGCGCTGAAATCAGGCAAGGTCTACTCGGCCGGGCTGGATGTCTATGAAGAGGAGCCGGCCAAGGAGAACAGACTGTTCGAGTTTGACAACGTGGTTTTTACCCCCCATCTGGGCGCCTCCACCACCGAGGCCCAGGTTAACGTGGCGGTACAGATTGCCGAGCAGATCTCCGACTTTCTCCTCAACGGCACGGTACAAAATGCTCTGAACATTCCAGCGGTTTCCGAAAACGAACTGCCGGCCCTGCGTCCTTTCCTCAATTTGGCCGATAAGCTGGGCACCACCTTGGGTCAGTTGACCGAGGCGGGTGTGAAGCGGGTTGAGGTGCTTTATGAGGGTGATGTGGCGGATCTGAACCTAAAACCGATTACCAACACCATTCTCAACAGCATGTTGACCCCCATGTTGGAGATCGGCGTCAATCTGGTCAACGCCCCCCTGATTGCCGAGGAGCGGGGTATCGAGGTGGTGGAGTCGACCAAGAGCCGAACCAGAAAAGGGTTTACCTCCCTGATTACCGTCACCATCACCACCGAAAAGCGTGAACGCTGCATCTCGGGTGCGGTGGTCAACCAAGATCTGCCTCGGATTGTGGCCATGAATGAGATTCCCATCGAGGCCAACCCAGAGGGGAGCCTGATCTTTATCGCCAACCAGGACACCCCCGGCCTGATCGGTAAAGTGGGGACGATTTTGGGTGAGTCCGGCATTAATGTCGCCAACTTCCATCTGGGCCGCACCGAGATGGGGGGGCGGGCTATCGCTTTTGTCAATGTGGACCAGGATGTCCCCGATAGCGTCATGAAGCAGCTCTCTACCTTGGAGAATGTGCTGGAAGCTAAACTGGTTCGCTACTAGGGCCTATGCATGGCCTGGGTCTGGAAGGAGGGGTGTTCTCTCTCTTTCCAGACCCAACCCCAATGACCCTTGGTCAACCTGAAACAGAGCGTGAAATCACTAACCGCTAAACCAGAGCCCCCCCCCGGCCTTATCCTTGTGATTCCCTGTCACGATGAGCCGGATCTGCTGACCACCCTGGCCTCTCTGGTTGCTTGCGAGAAGCCCGGCTGCCTGGTTCAGGTGCGGGTGGTGATCAACGCCTCCCTCAAGGCCTCTGAAGAGGTCAAGGCGCGAAACCAGCAGACCCTTCTGGCAGCCCAACAGTGGGTTGATGCCCACCCCCGAGAGGATCTTCGCTTTTTATTCGAGAACCATGACGACCTGCCGCCCAAACATGCCGGGGTGGGGCTGGCCCGTAAGATCGGCATGGATGCCGCAGCCCACCACTACCAGGATGTCGGCTATCCCCAAGGCCCCATCCTCTGTCTGGATGCCGACTGTACTGTGGCCACAAACTATTTGCGATGCCTGAAAGACCATTTTCATCACCACCCCAAAACCCCCGGCTGTTCCATCCACTACGAACACCCCCTGAAGGGGCTGGCGCCGGCCCATCGCCTGGGGATTGCCGCCTATGAGCTCTATCTGCGCTACTATCGGCAAGGTCTGGTGTTGGCGGGCCATCCGTCAGCTTTTCATACGGTAGGCTCTTCCATGGCGGTTCGGGCTGATGTCTATCTGCGTCAGGGGGGGATGAATCGGCGCAAGGCGGGAGAGGATTTTTATTTTCTGCAAAAAATCATGGCGTTGGGCGGCTTTACCCAGGTGACCAATACCACGGTGTTTCCCTCTCCCCGCCGCTCTCTCAGGGTCCCTTTTGGTACCGGGCGGGCCATGGAGGAGTGGTTGGCTGCGGAGGCGACAACCCGGATGAGCTATGATCCACAGGTTTTCAGGGATTTGAGGGATTTTTTCAGACTCTCCCCCCGGCTCTATCGAGACTCTATCGAGCCAGACTCTCTGGCTTTGCGGCAGTTTCTTGCTCAGGCTGGCTTGGAGCCGGCGTTACAAAGAATCCGCGCCAATACAACCTCTCAGGAGAGCTTTCAAAAAAAGTTTTTCCACTGGTTCAATCTTTTCCTGATTTTAAAATATATCCACTGGGCTACCGACCACCACTACCCCAAAATTCCCCTGGAGGAGGGTGTCTCCTCTCTCTGGGGCTGGATGGGACAGCCACAGCCAGAAGAGCCGGGGGGGGATGTGGAGGGGTGGCTTGCAACCTTCCGACGTTTTGAGGTGGGGCAGGGGGTTAACGTTTCTCGTTGATGATCGGCTTTTGGGTGATGACCGGAAGCCAGGTGGTCCAACTGTTTGGTGACGAATCCCCCACAAGCAGCTCCTCCCAGCCCCCCTTGCCGTCATCCCGATACTGTCTGGGCTGTGGGTTGCGGTGGGTGGCAGCCCTGCGGGTGATGCGGACCCACTTTTGCTGAAAGGCTGGCGTGTCCAATCCCAGGGCGTTTAAGAGAGCGACAAATCGCTTACTGCGGGCCTCCGTCTGGGTGGGGGAGGTTTGAGGCAGTGACCCGGAAAAATGTTCAGCCAACACCACCCCAGACAGACCCAGATGGATCAGTACCTCGGCAAGCAGGCCGGGTTTTTCTTGGATATGGGCAAAGAGATGGCTCTGCTTTTCGACCAGATCTTCCGTGAGCAGAGAGAGCAGAAGAGTCCGCAACTCCAGCGGTGTCAGCAACAGGGTGCTGGCGGCAGAGAGCAGGCAGCCCAGTTGCCGGGTACGGATGTCCAGGGTTGATTTCAGGGTGGCATAGTCCAAAGAGAGATCTTGGTTGCGCTGTTTAAAGGAGCGCTCCAGGGCGGTGGCAAACTCGTTGCTTTTATATCGGCGACCTCGTGAGGTTCCCTCGTAGGCCAGAATCGTGTCGAAGGTAATTTCGGCGGCATCGGCCAGGGTGGCAAAGTTGGCACCAAAGCCGTGTTCTGCATGGTTCAAGTTGGCTACTTGAGGCCGTTTTCCTCCCAATTGACAGATCCCTTCCAGCTCGTTGCGCAACCGTTGAGTGGCGTTGTGAATGGCCCCCGGCTCCAGGCCAGCCGGGCCGCGTAGCTTGGTGGAAAGATGGCCGAGACACTTCAGATAAGTCTCTGCTCTTTTTTCCAGAGATATTGAATAGATCATATGCTATGAGACCCTTTCGAGCCTCCCCTCATTATAGTTGAAAGCCTATAATATCGTTTTCCTCTGCTGTTGTTGATGGTTCCATCACGGTACAAAACTACCGTTCCGTTAGACAGCATTTAGTGCAAATGGTTCCTATTCAGCCAAGTCGGTTGCCACTCTTCAAGGGGTGGATTTAAAAAGGGTCCGTTTTTTGCTTCTTACCAAAAAAGCCAACCATTTTAAGTTAGAGGATGCTTTGTGGGTACAGTTTCTGACAATTTACGCCATATTCACCAACAGATCGCTTTGGCGTGTGAAAAATCGGCACGAGACCCCGGTCAGGTCCGTTTGGTAGCGGTCTCCAAGACCAAACCGGCTTCAGCGGTTCTGGAGGCTCTGGCAGGGGGGCAGAGGCTTTTTGGCGAGAATCGGGTTCAAGAGGCACGGGATAAGATTCCTCTGGTTGCCGCTGGTCAGGGTGGAGAGGATGCTCAGTGGCATCTGATCGGCCCCCTGCAGCGTAACAAGGTGAAGGAGGCGGTCCAACTGTTCTCCCTGGTACATAGTGTCGACTCGACTGCCCTGGCAGAGGCGTTGAGTAAAAGAGCGGTAAAGCCACGCCCCCTGCCGGTTTTGATTCAGGTTAATGTGGGGCGAGAGCCGCAAAAAAAGGGTTTTATGCCGGAGCAGGTACAGGAGGCCATCGAACAGATGGCCTCTCTGGATGGTATCCGGATTCGGGGTTTGATGACGGTTCCGCCGGTGGTGGCAGAGGCCGAGGAGGCCCGCCCCTACTTTAGAGCTTTGGCCCAACTGGCCCATACTCTTGAGGGGGTTGGCATACAAGGGGTTGAAATGGCGGAGCTATCCATGGGAATGAGCCACGATTATCCCGTGGCGGTGGAGGAGGGGGCTACCTTGGTTCGGGTTGGTAGCGCCCTGTTTGGCGCAAGAACCAGCCCTTTGTAATAAAAAACAAGGGGTTTTTGGGGAAAATTCTGCCAGAGTGGTGCTGTTTTAAAGAAGATTTGTCAATTGAATGACGATCATGGGATGTTGTGTGTTCAACACACTATTGGCTGTATAAATGGGGCTCGTTATGAGGCATAGTTTTAAAAGTGTGGCGGTTTTGACCGGTCTGTTACTCCTGGCAGTACCCGCCTGGGCCGATGAGGTGGAAGAGGCGTTGCGTGCCGGTTCCCAGGCGCTGCTTGGTAAAGATATGGACCGGGCCATCGACCATTTCCGTCGTGCCATGACGGTAGGCAGGCCCAACCGGGTACAGATGGTTACGGCCCACTCGGGGCTTTGTGCCAGCCGGTATAAAAAAAGCATGATCAACAAAGACTCCGCCCTGACCCAAAAGGCGGTCACCGACTGTGATGCCGCCATTCGTCTTAAGTCTGACTATCAATCGGTCTACCGGATGCGGGGTATCGCCTATCTTACCCTGGGCAATCTGGAGCGGGCCATCGAAGATCTTAATATTGCCGTCGCCTTGGAGCCGGATGACTATCTGGCGGTACAAAACAGGGGGCTGGCCAAGGCTAAATTGGGCTACTCTCAATCGGCCATCTTCGATTTTGACCGCTCCATCCAATTAAAACCCAACCACCCCTGGGGCTATTATAATCGGGGCCGTCTGCATGCCGCCTCTTCCCAGCATCAGAAGGCCCTGGATGATTTTGACACCTTTATCCGCTTCAAACAGGGGTTTGAGCCGGTCTATCTGCATCGGGGCGTTAGCCAGATGAGTCTGGGCCAATATCAAGAGGCCGCTGAGAGCTTTAACGAGGCGATCCATCTTCGCAAGGGGAAAAACCCCCAAGGGTTGCTCCGTCGCGGCTCGGCGCTCTATCTGGCTGGGCGCTATGGTGAAGCGATCCAGGATATTGAGCGGGCTGTCGATCTGGACCCGGATACTCTGGAATACCGCTTCTGGCTCCATCTGGTCAGGGGTCGGTTGAACCAGTCGATACGCAATATCTTTCCAGAGGCAAGGGGGGAGAGCGATACCCAAACCTGGCCTGGGGTGATGGCAGCGCATCTGACCGGCAGGGTCGAGGCCCATACGGTCATGAATGTCATCGACCGGATGCCAAAAAAACCTGGACAGGAGGAGACCAAGAGCCTGGCTACCTATTTGATCGGTGAGTGGGCCGATATCCAAGATCAGACCAGGGTGGCCAGAAAATGGATGAATATCCTGGCCAAGGATACCAAAAACAGCTCACCCTGGTCCCACTCTGCCCGAATGCAGGTCAAGCGGTTGGATCGACTGTTGGCCCTGCGACCCAAAGAGCCGAGAACAGCTCGTCCGGCAGAAGAGCCGTTCTCCATTGTCAGAAAATCGGCAGAGCCAAGAGAACAGAACCGGGAGAGAAGAAGGTCGTGGTATGACGAAAGAGAGCCCGCCCGCCCGGCCGAGAGAGCGAGAAGCGTGGAGCCGGCCAGATCTCGGCAGGCCAGCCATACCGGCATGTATGTTTTCAAGGTAGCCTCCTTCCAAGATATCGACAACGCCGATAAGGCTCTGGTTGAAGTCACAGATATGGGCTATGAGGTCTATCTGCAGGAGGTAATGGTCAAAGGAGACCGTTATTTGCGGGTTTGGGTCGGGCCGTTTAGCTCCATGAGAGAGGCCAATGCCGCTCGAAATCGAGTTAAAACCTTGCCAGGCTACCATCCTACCAAGGTTCTGCGTCGCTAGGGGCCCATCTGCCAAGAGGCATATCAATGGATTTTGCTGGAAAAGATGGGCATACAAGAGGGTATGCCCATCTTTTTTACGTTACGGGTCAAGGAAAATATGGCAGAGTCAGAGGGGTCTGCTTAGGCTGTTCTTCTCTGTTTGAGGGAGTGTTGTGATGTTGACGAACAAGATTATCACCTTTATCGGTGGTGGCAATATGACAAAGGCCCTGCTAAAAGGGTTGGTGGATTCAGGGGTTTCGGTAGAAAAAATACGAATCTGTGAGCCAGATAAGGAGAAGCAAGCGCTGCTCTCAGCCCAGTTTGGTGTTACCGTAGGTGCCGCCGGTACCGGCAAGTTGGTTAAAGGGGCTGATGTGGTTATCCTGGCAGTTAAACCGGGGGTTATCCCTTTTGCCCTGCAGCAGATAAGCAAGAGGTTGGCTCCCAAGAGCTTGATTCTCTCCATTGCAGCCGGGGTCTCCTTGAAAACACTGTCCGAACTGCTTCCTGAAGGTCAACCGCTGGTTCGGGTCATGCCCAACACGCCGGCTCTGATTGGTGCCGGTATCTCCGTCATCTGTGGGGCGCAAAGCTCCGCAGGAGAGGGGGTGGCATTGGCTCGACAGATCATGGCTGCGGTGGGCGATGTGGAAGAGATTGCCGACGAGTCTTTGATGGATGGTGTGACGGCTGTTTCTGGCTCTGGCCCGGCTTATGTTTATCTGATTGCCGAGGCCCTTTCGGATGGTGGGGTGCACTGTGGACTGCCCCGACCTCTGGCAGATAAGCTGGCGGTGAAAACCTTGATTGGTGCCGCCCGCCTGATTGATGAGAGCGGGGAGCATCCAGGGGTTTTGAAAAATCAGGTGACCTCTCCGGGGGGAACCACCATTGCGGCCATGGCACAACTGGAGCGCTCCGCCGTCAGAGGGGCGTTGATCGATGCTGTCATTGCCGCGTGTGATCGCTCCAAGGCATTGAGTAATACATGAATAGGGGGTTTGGCAGTGGCTTGGTGCCATCTTGAAGACCCGCCAATAACGTCAATTAACCCGGCCATTTTGAGGTGATCAACGTGGCACGGGTACAATAGGAGTAGGAAAACCCTATGGGTATTGCAGGCTCAACCGCCACTTTGGTGGAGTTTATATTAGGACTTTATGTCTGGATGATTGTCTTGCGGGTGCTGCTCTCCTGGGTCAATCCAGATCCCAACAACCCCATCATTCAGATGTTGGTGCGGGCAACCGACCCGGTTCTTGTGCCGATGCAGCGGGTGATTCCACCCATAGCCGGCCTGGATCTCTCTCCCATTATCGCCCTGTTTGCCATCCAGATGGTCGAGCGGTTGCTGGTGACTCTTTTGCGTGGCGGTATGAGCGGTGGTGGCCTTTCAGGCATTCTGACCGAGCTGTTGGGGGCTGTCCATCTGTTGGGGACCCTCTATCTGCTGTTGCTGTTTGTTCGGGGTGGTTTTCATGTTCACTCCTGGTACACCTTCCGCCAAGGCAAGCGCTCGGCTTTGAATCTCAACCACCCGCTGACCCTCTTTGTTTTCAGGGTAACGGAACCGGCGGTTCGTCCGTTGCGCCAGTGGGTTCCAACCATCTCCCGTTTGGATGTCTCTCCTTTGGTGGCAGCTTTTATCTGTATGTTTCTTCTCTCTATTTTGCAGGATCTTCTCTTTGGTCTTGCCATGCCCGGTATGGGCGCTGTCATGCGCTGATGACCACAGGCTGTTGGCGAGGAGAGGATTGGCTGCTGGATGTGCGGGTGCAGCCTCGGTCCTCACGGGAAAAGATTATCGGTATTCAGGGCGGCCGGGTAAAAATCGCCTTGACTTCCCCACCCGTAGAGGGGGCCGCCAACAGAGCCTTGTGTCAACTGATCGCCAAGGCGCTGGGGGTTGCCAAAGGACGGGTTACCATCGTAAAGGGAGAAAAATCCCGAGAGAAACGGGTCTGCGTGCAGGGGGTCGACAGGGAGATGGTCAGGCAGTTTGGCCTGAACCATGGTCTGGAGAACAAAGCCGGAACCGGAACCGATTGTTGAGTCCGGCCCGGCTTTGGAAGAAAAGGGGGTTAAACGGAACCTTCCACCCAGCTAAAGAGCTGAGACTTGGGTAGTGCCCCGATCTTGGTGGCCTCAATGTTGCCATTCTTGAAAATCATCAGGGTGGGGATGCCACGTACACCATAGCGGCCTGGTGTATTGGGGTTTTGGTCGATATTCAGTTTGCAGACTTTGATTTTACCCTGTAGCTTTTCGGCCAGCTCATCAAGAAAAGGGCCGATCTGTTTACAGGGACCACACCACTCTGCCCAAAAGTCGACGAGAACCGGTAGTTCCGCCTGTAACACATCCTGATCAAAGTCATTATCTGAAGTTTGGTTGATAAATTCACTCATGGTGGAAAACAATCCCCTCGCCTGATTAAAAGTCATTCTATTGTGAGGCTCACAACCTAAAGTGCCCAAGCCGGTTTTGTCAAGATCTGCTTTGTAAGATTCTTCAAGCCCAAAACAGCGCTTGGCACTCACCCAATGGTGCAATCTGTTGGTTTATCAGCGGTAAAGACAGCAATAGTCGCCCCCTTTTGATGAACAGCCCTTTTTTTTGCGGTACCAGGGGAGTCAAGTGGTTGCGCTCACAACAGGCCGATGACCGCTGTTTGTTGGGTGAAGAGATGTACAATAGGTTTGACAAGAGGGGATACACCTCCTATAGTTCGCTTCCTCAAGCAACAAACTCCTCGCGCGGTTAGCTCAGCTGGATAGAGCGTTGGCCTCCGGAGCCAAAGGTCACAGGTTCGAATCCTGTATCGCGCACCATATTTTTTTCCATTCTATCAACCATTCATTCCATGGCCTTCCCCCTCCATATCGATCACCCCTTCCAGAGAAGATCACCATCATGGATATTGTGACCCAAGGTATCATAGGGGCCTGGGCTGCTCAGGCTTTGGCTAAACCGGGAGAAATCCGTCGTGCGACCATGATCGGGTTGGTGGCCGGTCTGCCGGCTGATGCGGATATATTCATCCGATCCAGTACGGACCCGCTTCTGACACTGGATTTTCATCGCCAATTTACCCATGCCCTTGTTTTTATCCCAATAGGGGCTTTGATCGTCGCTGGCCTGCTGTGGGTATTCTTTAAAAGCGCTATTCCCTTTGGGCAACTCTACCGATATGCCTTCGCCGGATATGCCACCAGTGGCCTGTTGGATGCTTTTACCAGCTATGGAACCCAATTGCTCTGGCCCTTTTCTGACGCACGCATCTCCTGGAGCCTTATTTCTGTCGTCGATCCGCTCTTTTCACTCACCCTGATTCTCCTGTTATGGTTTGGTTTGCGACGGCACACCGCCGGTTTTGCCAAACTAGGGACTCTTTTCATTGGAGGCTATTTTCTTGTGGGTTTAAGTCAGCAAGCCCAAGCCGCTTCCGTGGTGGTAGCCTTGGCTAAAGAGCGAGGACATCCCATAGAACGGATGGTGGTTAAGCCGACCATGGGCAATTTATTGGTCTGGAGAACCATCTATCAGAGTGGTGGTCTTTATCATATTACTGCCGTTCGGGTGACCCCGTTTGGAAGATCTCAATACCATGCCGGAGAGCCCCTGCCTCTTTTCCGTTTTGATACCGATTTGGATCGCTGGCCAAAAGATTCTACGCTGGTTTCGGATGTCCATCGATTCAAGCACTTTAGTAATGGATATGTCGCCCTCCATCCGGATAACCCCCGTATTTTGGGAGATGTTCGTTATTCACTCCTCCCCTTTGATGCCAGACCTCTGTGGGGGATCACCCTGCGACCGGATCAGCCAGACCAGCATGTCCCCTTTGAAAATGACCGCTCTCAAATAGCAGAAGCCATGGAAATCTTTCCCAAACTCCTCACCGGAAGTTGGGAGAAATGGCACGATTTATAGCCTCTTTTCTGGAAGGTTTGTTAGGAGTACTTGGTGGGTCTCCGGAGGTCGTCACGGTTCACGGAGCCGGTGAGATGCTGTTATCAGCCGTTGAGCGGTTGACATGGATTAGGTGGTGGGGTATTGACGAAGAGATATTGGTGTTGAATGAAACGGTTCAACTTTTTCCTGTTTAATACGAGAAAATATAATGTGTGCTGATTTTAATAATCCCTGTCTGTTTTGTCGTCCAGAAGTTATTGACAGGTGGCGGGTGGCTGAAAATGAGCTGGCCATGACCTGGGAAGACTCAAACCCCGTTAGTGAAGGCCATTCACTGGTGATTCCTCACCGGCATGTGGGTGATTATTTCGATCTCACCAACGAAGAGAGGCAAGGGATTGAGACGTTGCTGCATCAGCGACGCAACACCCTGCTGGAGAATGACCCCAGCATCGATGGCTTCAATATTGGTGTTAACTGTGGTAAAGCGGCTGGCCAGAGCATTTTTCATGTCCATGTTCACCTTATTCCACGCCGTTTTGGTGACCACCCCAATCCTCAGGGTGGTGTTCGCCACGTGATTGGAAAAAAAGCCCACTATCGTTAACCTCCCCACCAGGTCTTATTCCCTGCAGTATATTTCGGGGAGATTGATTGCCGGGGTTTGGGGCAGAAACCCCTCCCAGGAGGTGCTGTCCCCTTATCAATAGAAGGTTACGATCACCTGCTCTTTGACAAAAGTTCGTAGCCTTTCGTGCCGTCCGGCAGATCTTTCTTGACCGCCAACCCCTTCTCCACCATCTCTTTTAACCGCTGGTCGAGGTACTGTTTGGTGTACGTTTCCGGTTGCAGAAAACCCACCGTTGTGATGTGGAGAACATAATTTTCCGCTATATCCTTTTTCAGCTCCCCAGGCATGCCGGGAGGCAGGCTGCTGGTTACCCACTCTTTCGTCTCTTCAACGCTGGCGGCGTCTGGAAAAGTAATGAGGGTCTTCTCTTCCTCCATTCGTCGTATTTTTTCTTGGTCACTCATCGCAGATTGTTCTTCATTGCCCATAACCCTTTTCTCCTATCTAGCAGGACAGAGGAAATCCCACGGAGGTTAACAGTATTGGTATCCTAACAAAACAAAAATGGCGACTTTCGTAAATAAACCGAAAGTCGCCATAGTATTGATGCTTCTGATAAATAAATGGTCGGGGCGAAAGGATTCGAACCTTCGACCCCTAGCACCCCATGCTAGTGCGCTACCAGACTGCGCCACGCCCCGAGACCAATGGCTGAGTACACTACCCGACTCTTGGCTCCTTGTCTAGAAATAGAATGCAGCAAATCGGCTCTGGAGGGTATTATTTTTTATAGCACATCCCTCAAAAAATGTATTTCTGGCATCTTTGTTGCATATTATTTCATCAAGATACAACGTGTTTTAAACACTACCGATAACGTTATCGGAATCATATATCTTGAAGATGAGGAGATTGTTATGAATATTCCAAGTGCTGCAGGTTTTTTGATCAACCGAGCTGTTAAAATGGCCGCCGATTTAGGTAGAGAAGGCAAGGGTAGTGCCAATCGGGCTGCTGTACCCACGATTCGTTCCAAAGCAGCGGCTCCGACAGCCGAAATCGGCCAAAGGTCCCGTCAAAATTCATCAGCCTACCGGGTCAGCCTGTCAAGTTCTGCCTTGCGTAAAGGGGCTATGGAGTCGCTTTCAGTCTGATTGGCATCACAGGCTCTCTTCTCTATTATCGAAGAGAAGCTTTTAACCTATTGAAAAAATGACTGGAATGGCGCTTGGATCTGTTTTGCAAAGAGCTGGTAGTGGTTTTTGCTGCAATCTGAGGGGTAGGTAAAATTTTCCGTATCAGAATTTTTTTTCCCCAGCGAAGCACTCTGTTTGACCCCCCTCCAGGCTCACTTTTTACCCTAAAGATAGGTGGTTTGTTCCCGTTCCTTGTTGGGAGTCGGAAGCCCCCTGTTGGCAGTTGGTATTGCGTCAAGTTTGAATTCATGGCAAAAAGGGTTCTTTTGTGAGGAAACCAACCGCCATGACACGGCAGACAACCGACTACTCCCCCTCTTTATATGCCCGTTTATCCGCCATGGGCTTTCGTCCCCTGTTTCTTCTGGCCGGTTTGTGGTCGGCTTTGGCCATTGGGCTGTGGCTCTCTTTTTGGTCCGGGAGCTTGGATGGAGATACGTTCTTGACACCCTTCTGGTGGCATGGACACGAGATGCTTTTTGGCTTTGTTGGTGCGGCGGCCGCTGGGTTCATGTTTACCGCTGCCCCCATCTGGTCCAAATCTCCTCCCCTGACCGGCCCACCTCTCATGCGTGTTGTTGTCGCCTGGATTCTGGGTCGGTTGGCCATCTGGGCGGCCCCCGCTCTTCCGGCTCTGTTGGTTGCCCTGGTTGATCTCTCCTTTTGGGTGCTGTTTTTAATGGCTTCCGCCCCCTCTCTTTGGCATACCGGCAACCGAATTCACCGTATCTTTCCGACCCTTTTGGGGTTGGTGCTGGTGGGGAATCTGCTGATGCATCTGGAGGCGGTCGGCTGGAGTGACCATACGGCCCATCGGGGGCTTTTTCTGGGTATTGACGCCATTATCTTCTTTTTGATTGTGGTGGGTGGGCATATTATGCCGATGTTCACCCGCGAAACCCTGAACGATGGCGGGGATAATCTGCAGTTTCCTCTCTCTCCTCCCCTGGAGATTGCTGGCTCTGTCACCATGCTGGCGGTTTTGATTGGAAACTTTTTGGCGTATCAACACGCTGTGACCGGTGGGCTGTATATTCTGGCTGCTGCTGTTCAGACCATCCGCTTTTCTCGCTGGCATATATTTAAAACCTTTGCCAATCCAATGCTTTGGAGCTTGCATATCGGCTTTTCCTGGCTGATTCTTGGCCTGTTCCTCTCTGGGTTGGCTCGCTTGACTGACTGGTTGGAGATCTCGACGGCGCTGCACGCCTTGACCGTCGGTGCCATGGGTTTTTTCACCCTGGGTATCATGAGCCGGATCTCCCTGATTCACACCGGGCGACCGGTTCGGGCGGAGGGCTCCCTGACCCTCGCCTTTTTTACTCTGCTGGCTGCTGCCACCATTCGCCTGTTTCCGGAGCTTCCCCTTCCGGGCGGGGCGATTCTGATTTCCGGCTCTCTTTGGATTATCTCTTATGTTCTGTTTTTAAGGGTTTTTTGGTTTAAATTGCTTCAGCCTCGCCTGGATGGTGAGCCGGGATGATGGCAAAACGTGTTTTCGCTTTTACCCCCCATCTCTTTGCCCTGCTTCTCTCTCTCCTCTCTCTGTTGATCTTTTTCATGGAGTATGCCTGGCCCAAGCCGGGTATGGGGCTGGTTGCCGCCTTGGTTGTCTTCACCATCGGCTGCTGGGCGACGGGGGCCTATCCGGCCCATCTGACGGCTATCCTGTTCTTTTGTCTGGCGATGATCTTCAAGGTGGCCCCTCCGGCCACGGTTTTTTCCGGTTTCCACTCACCGGCCTTTTGGTTGGTCTTCTCTGGCCTGGTTATTGGGACGGCTATTGTTAAAACTGGGCTGGGTGATCGGTTGGCGGCTCTTTTGGCATATCGACTGACGGGAAGCTATGCTGGTTTGATCAGTGGCGTTACCTTGGCGGGCATGGTGATGGGGTTTGTTATTCCGACCTCTATGGGGCGAATGGCGTTTTTGATTCCGGTTGTCCTGCTTTTAACCAGACATTTTGGTTTCAAGCCAGGTTCCAACGGCTATTATGGTCTGGTTTTAGCGGCTGCTTTTGGCAGCCATGTGACCAACTTTGCTGTTTTGACGGCTAATGTGGTCAACGTTATCTTGGCAGGCTTTGGCGAAGCGCTCTACGGAACCACCTTCTTTTTTGGCCCCTTTTTGCTTCTGCACTATCCAGTTCTGGGTTTGGCCAAGGCGGTTGCCATCATCCTGTTGGTGTTGTGGCTGTTTCCTGACCTGCCCAGCAGGGGCGGTCCGCATGAAAAAAGTGTGCAGAAACGCCTCTCTGCGGCGGAAATTGGCCTGGCCATTGGGCTCTCCTGTGCGCTATTGTTGTGGATGACGGACCGTTTTCACCATATCTCCCCGGCTTGGGTTGGGTTGTTGGTTGGGGTGTATCTTCTTTTTCCTGGGGTGGGGCCGCTCTCCAAAGCAGAGGATTTTGCCTTGCTGGACTTAAAGCCCCTGTTTTTTGTAGCTGGTGTCATAGGGGTTGGCGCTCTGGTTGCTGACTCGGGACTGGGGACGCTGCTCTCGGAGCGGTTGCGAGAGCTTTTACCTCTCCGAGCAGGGGCGGATTTTCAAAACTTCATGACCTTGGCCTCCACCGCCATCCTGACCAGTCTGGTCACCACACTCCCCGGCGCGCCAGCGGTTTTAACCCCTTTTGCCAAAGAGATGGCCGATTTAACGGGGTTTTCTATTGAAGCGGTGCTGATGTCCCAGATGGTCGGGTTTGCCATGGCCCCTTTTCCCTATCAGGCGCCACCCCTCATGGCGGCCTTGGCTTTGGGGCAGGTTCCTCTACTGGTTGCCATACGGTTTTCCCTGATATTGGCAGCCATCCATTTTTTTCTGCTCATGCCTCTGGATTATCTCTGGTGGAAGGGGCTGGGCTGGATCTAGCAAAAAACAGTTATAGGGGGGTCAGCTACCAAAAATCTCTTCTCGACGTTTGATCTCTCGCCGTTGCAGGTCTGTGGTAATCTCCTCCATGGCTCGGGCATCTTTGTAGGTTTCGAAAAGAAATTTGGTTCTGAAAAAGATCTCTCCCTCTTTATCGTGGTGCTTGATCACAATGGCGTTGGCTTCCACTTCAATCTGTCTGGCTGGCCATTTGATGATGATTTTAAGGCGGGATTTTTCGTTGAGAGGAGGGGGGTTTCCGACACAGAAAAAACAGGTTCCTCCTATGTTGATGTCGACCGGGCGCCCCACAAAGGTGAGGCCAGAGGGGCGGACTGCGTGGACGATCAGCCCCCATTTTGGATCGATGGGAATACGTACCGACTCCCGTTTTTGTTTGCCCAAGACCACTTTATCGGGAAAACTCAACGCCAGGGTGCCGTATTCCAGCCGGGCAAGAAAGGTGACCTCGAACTCCAGGAGGTGGAGGGCTGTAAACAGCTCCAGGGTTACCTTTTTGCTGTTGATCAGCTTCAGGTTGCCGATGGGAGGGTCCAGGGGGGCGATAAGAATACGATTACCCTCCTGAATATCCTCTTCCAGATTCAGGTCGGGATCAAAGTGGGTGTAATAGATAAAAATCTGCTCATCAATCTGCAGCTGGAAAGGGTTGTTCTCCAAGACGGCCTGGGAGAGGATTTCACGGATTTCCAGGGGGATTGTGATGACCTTTCCAGGGTTTGAAGAGTCTGCCATGCTGTTTACCAACCCCTCCCCATCCCACTCAAAACAAGCCTCCCTCTGTTTTCTGAATGCTAGCGTATCAATAGCCGTCATGCAACAAGAAGATTGCGGGGGTATAGGGTTACTCCTGCAACTGGATGGTGGATAGCTGCAGGGTAAACAGACCCTGGGGTGGTTGGTCGGTTTGATAGAGAAGTCTCTCCCAATTGACGGCAAGGTCGGCCTGTTCCAGCTCTTTTAAATGGCGCCAAGCATGAAGATAACTCCCTTGCCATGTGAACTGCAGGGGTTGGCGGAACAGAGGTGGGGGAGGTAGGGAGGTGTTTTTTTTGTTCTGTGGGCTGTCTGCCAGGGTTTGACGAGGAAGGCGCTGGATGTCGAGCAGGACCAAGGGACCTTGCTGAGCTAGAATCTGCTTTTCTATCTGGATCTGCCTGCTAGGTGAGACCCACTGCTGACCTTGTTCCAGAAGTTGACGATCCAGTTGGCGATTCTCTTTTTTCAACCTCTCTATCTCCTGTTGGGCATGGAGGTTGGGGTCCAGAGTGGCCTTATGGTGGGCTTTTTGTGCCAACTCTCTTAGGGAATGAAGAGATTTCTTCAGGGTGGTTAGTTGGGTGTCCAACAAGAGTATCTGCCTTTTTTGGGGTTCAAAAAAGGGGTAATACCAGCCAAGGGTGGTGATCAGGAGCAGGGTGAGGGTGAGGAGAGTCCGTTCACGCAGAGAGAGTCCATCGATGCGCGACATCCCCCGGTGGATTGTGTTGGCAAGGGTGGTCATGATGCCCCATCTTTTTTTTGGCCGAGAAGCCGAAAAAAAAGCCGCTGGGCCTCACGATTGGCCAGAGGTTCCTGGCTCTCCGGGGAGCCGACCCGGTCGATGATAAAGCCGGGCGGGTCGGGTTTGAGCCGGTTGGTAAGCTCTTCGATAAAATGGCTGATCCCTTCAGGCTGGTCAATGGGGGCTACCCCTTCGATAATCAGGCGTTGGGGGTGGCGGACGATCTCGACCCGGGTAACGGTGATCTCCATGGTTCGAGCCTGGGCAATGTGCCGCAGGGTTTCGGAAAAAGGGGTGGTTAAAGGGGGTTGCTTGGACAGGTTGGCGGTTAAAACCCGCTGTTTGGCTGCTCTTTGTCTGCTTAAGGTTGCCAGACTCTGCTGCCGGGAGGAGGACGGCATTTGGGGGTGAGGAAGAGCAGCCAGGCGTGCTGAAATCTCCCTCTGCTGTGTCTTGAGAGAGTCTAGAAGAGCCTGCTTTTGTTCCAGTTGTTGCCGCCCCTGAAAGAGAACGGCAAAGAGAATAATCCCCGCAAAACTGAGAATAAGGAGAATATGTCGAGCTGATAGGGGTTTGGGAGCCGGAAGAAAAGTGGGGCGGAAAAAGTTGACCTGTTGTCTCATCATCACCCCCGCTCACCAGAGGGGTGCTGCCAGCTGGAGACCCCTGAAAGAGCGGCCCCAATGAGGGGGAGGGCCGCGGTGAGGTCTTGATTGGAGAGGCCTGGGGAGAGATGAATCTGCTGGCGGATATCCAGCAGCTTGACAGACAGCTTCAACTGTCCATCCATCAGCTCATGCAGGTTGGCATAGGGTTGGGTCATGGGCATCAGATAGAGAACACTGACGGCGGGCAGGTTGAAGTTTCCCTCAAAAAAATCCAACGTACGGCGGATCTCCAATAGAATCTCCTCCTGAGAAAAAGAGGAGTAACGATGCTTGGCAGCGCTTCTGGAGAGAGGCCGGTTGAAAAGGCGTCTGGCCAGATAGAGCATCTGTTGTCTGATGATCAGCAGCAGCCCCCCCTCTTCATCCAGTTGCAGCAGTGCAAAGCCGGTTGACTGCTCGGGTAGAGGGTTGGTGAGGGCGGTGAGGGCCATCTCGGGAATGGTGATGGTGGTCAAATCCAGTCCGCACCGGTGGATGAGGAGGCTCTGTTTTCGCAGCATGGTTTCTCGGGCTGCTGCCACATAGAGGGAGCCTTGCTGATCATCTGTTTGAACAGGGGCGGCGGGAGGTGTCTCAAAAAACGCCACTACCATCTCTGAGGCGGGGTCGTCAATATGGTCTTGAATCTGCCACTGCATGGCCTCCTGCCACTCTTCACGGGGCAGGTCTGGGGCTGGAATAGAGAAGAGTTGGTAGGTTTGGGGGGTGAGCAGCAGGGTGGTTGGACATTGGTTGAGGCGATATTTTTTGACCGCATCCAGAAGCGCCTGTTTGGGGTGTTTGGTGCTGTTCAGGCGTTCATACCGCTCTAAACAAGGTTTTTGCTGACCGTGATAACGGAGGGATACCATCTGGATATGGTCGGGCGAGAGCTGCAGCCCGACACGACTTGGCGGTCGTTTGTCAGCCAGGGGGTTGAGCAGTTTTGTCAGAAGGCCCATGGAGGACAGCCCTACCCTTGAGTGGTTGAAGTGGCCGAAAGAGATGGTAAAGGGGGTCTCCCTATCCATTATGCTGCTTAAACATATAGCCCGATCATGGCGGCATGGCAATGGGGCTTGTGCCAGCAGAACCGTGGAAGAACCGCACAAATGGGGTGGCTGAAAATGGCTGGATTCATCCCATTGTCAGCCCTAAGGTGGGCGGTGTTTGCAATGGTGGTTGCAAAGCGTGATTAATAGTGGTAAAAATTGTGAGTTTTGCGCCGTGTCTTTGGGTGCTTTGTCCAAACCATTCAGTGACTAAAGAGAGAGATAAAAGATGGCCAACGTTGTGATCGTGGGTACCCAGTGGGGTGATGAGGGTAAAGGCAAGATTGTCGATCTTCTGACAGAGTCGGCGGATACCGTTGTCCGTTTTCAGGGTGGGCATAATGCTGGCCATACCCTGGTTATCGAGGGGAAAAAATATGTTCTCCATCTCATTCCGTCCGGTATTCTCCGGTCGGGAAAGGTGTGTGCCATCGGCAATGGGGTGGTCTTGGACCCGGCGGCCCTTATCCAGGAGATCCAGGAGTTGGCGGCACAGGGGGTAGCGGTCAGTCAGAACGCCTTTAAAATTTCCTCATTGACCAACCTGATCATGCCCTACCACCGTGAGTTGGATATGGCTCGGGAAAAACGCAAGGGCAAGGGTAAAATCGGTACCACAGGACGGGGTATTGGTCCGGCTTATGAGGATAAGGTTGCCCGTCGGGGTATTCGCATGGGAGATCTTTTTAACCTGCAGGTGTTCGAGAGCAAGCTCCGGGAGAATCTGGCCTATCATAACTTCATGCTGGAAAATTTCTACGAATCAGCCACCTTCAATTTCGAACAGGTTCGGGATGACTATCTGCGCATGGCGGATGTGCTTGCGCCTTATGTGGATGATGTCTCCTGGCTTTTGGCTCAAGATATTGCCGCGGGTCGTTCCATTCTCCTGGAGGGGGCCCAGGGCACCATGCTGGATGTAGAGCACGGTACCTATCCTTTCGTGACCTCTTCCACCACGGTAGCCAGCAGTGCCAGCAGTGGTGTGGGTATCGGTCCGACCGCTATTGATTATGTTTTGGGCATTGTCAAAGCCTATACAACCCGAGTGGGTAGCGGTCCTTTTCCGACGGAGCTTTTCGACGATGTGGGGGATCATCTGGGTAAGGTTGGTGGAGAGGTGGGCGCCACGACGGGGCGTTCCCGTCGCTGTGGGTGGTTTGATGCCGTTGTGGTTAGCCATGCGGCCCGTGTGAATGGACTGACCGGATTGGCTCTGACCAAGCTGGATGTCTTGGACGGTTTGAAGACCCTGAAAATCTGTGTGGCTTACGAGCGTAACGGTCGCCGAATCGAAATCATGCCCTCCGACCCCTCGGTGCTGGAGGCTTGTGAGCCGATTTATGAGGAGATGCCAGGCTGGTCGGCATCGACGGTTGGCTGTAGTGACATGAACAGCCTGCCCCAAGAGGCCAGGGACTACATCGCCCGATTGGAGGCCTTGGTTGGGGTCAAGGTTGCTATTTTGTCCACCGGACCGGATCGGAAAGAGACCTTGATCTTGGATAATCCCTTCAAATAGAGCCTCAAAAAGAAGAAGAGAGTGTTTCCAGGCAAAGAAAAAAGCCGGTCTTGCCAATGAGTTGGTGGGGCCGGTTTTTTTGTTTTGCTGTTCCTAGGTTAAAGGCAAAGTCAACACCTTGGGCGCTGCCCAAACCTGCTGGGAAGGCATTCATACCTTCCCAGACCCATCCGCACGCGTTTGTTTAGATTTGGTTTGGACTTTTTATAAAAATATCGAGGCCGATTGGGAAGAGGTTTAGGTCTGCTCTTTGGTGGAGAGAAAGCGAATCTCTTTCCACTCTTTTTGTGCGTCATCCAGTCGCCAGCTGTTTCGGGCCAGAAAGACCAGCCCGCCATCATGATCTTCGGCAATTTCCGATTGATTGTTGTCGGCAAACTTTTTAAGAAGACGAGGCTCCTCGGCATCCACCCAACGGGCAGTAACAAACGGGGCGGCCTCAAAGTGGACCGGAATACCATACTCGGTTCGAATTCGGTCTCCCAATACCTCGAATTGGAGCGCCCCCAGTACCCCAACAATCCAGTCGGAACCCATCCGGGTTTTAAAAACCCGAGCCGCCCCCTCTTCCCCCAGTTGGATCAGGGTGCGGCCTAAATGCTTGACCCGCAGAGGGTCGTCGGAACGGATGCGTTGCAACAACTCCGGGGCAAAGCTGGGGATGCCGGTGTAGTTAAGCTCTTCACTCTCTGAAAGGGTGTCACCGATTCTGAGAGCGCCATGGTTGGGTATGCCGATAATGTCTCCTGCCCAGGCCTCCTCTGCCACCTCTCGATCTTGGGCAAGAAAAAGCATGGGGTTGTGAATGGACATCACTTTGCCGGATCGGATATGTTTGAGCTTCATGCCCTTTTTGAAATGGCCGGAGCAGATACGAACAAAGGCGACTCGATCCCGATGTTTGAGGTCCATATTGGCTTGGATTTTAAAGACGAAAGCGGTTACCTTGCGCTCATCTGGCTTGACGGTGCGCTGGGAGGCGGTTTGGGGCCGGGGAGAGGGGGCCAGCTGTGCCACCCCCTTCAGAAGCTCTTGCACACCAAAATTGTTGATGGCACTACCGAAAAAAACCGGGGTCAAATGGCCCTGCCGATAGGAGTCCAGGTCAAAGTCGGGACAGAGGCCGCGGGCCATCTCGATGTTGTCGCGCAGAGTGGCGGCGGCCTGGGCCGGGAGTAGCTGGTCGATTTTTTTATCAATCAGACCATCACAGGCGACACTCTCCTGGGTTCGCCCGCCGTCACTGCGCTCCATGAACAGGAGCTGATCTTGGAAAAGATCGTAACACCCCAGGAAATCTCGACCCATGCCAATGGGCCAGGAGGCCGGGGTCACCTCCAGGGCCAGGGTCTGCTCAATGTCGTCCAGCAGTTCAAAGGGATCTCGCCCCTCTCGGTCCAGCTTGTTGATAAAGGTGATGATGGGAATGTTGCGCAGGCGGCAGACCTCAAACAGCTTCAGGGTCTGCCCCTCGATACCCTTGGCGGCGTCCAACACCATGATGGCGGAGTCGACAGCAGTCAGTGTGCGATAGGTGTCCTCGCTGAAATCGGCATGACCCGGTGTATCCAGCAGGTTGAAGATGATGTTGTCATATTCGAACGTCATCACCGAGGCGGTAACCGAAATGCCACGCTCTTTCTCCACCTTCATCCAGTCAGAACGGGCTCGCCGCTGGGCACCCCGTGCCTTGACACGACCGGCCATCTGGATGGCACCACCAAAAAGAAGTAATTTTTCTGTTAATGTGGTCTTTCCGGCATCGGGATGGGATATAATGGCAAATGTCCGCCGTTTGCTGATTGATTTGTTGGCGTTGTTCATAGATTTGCAATGGTCCGATTCTAAAAAAAAAAGATAAAGAATTGACTCCGGGGAGCCTCTACCCTACAAAAAATCAGGAACCTTTTTTGAGATAGAAGGTAAAAGAAGCCAAATGACTAATCGAATCCTGATAGTAGAAGACGAAAAAGATCTCTCTCGTACCCTGGAATATAGCCTGACAAAGGATGGTTACGATACCCTTTGTGCGGCTACAGGGGAAGAGGGGGTGGAGATGGCTTGTCGGCAGCCTGTTCCCGACCTGGTTATTCTGGACCTGATGTTGCCGGATATTTCTGGCCTGGAGGTGTGTCGACGCATACGGGGACATCCACCAACACACGATATTTCTATTCTGATCCTGACAGCCAAGGGTGAAGAGATTGATCGGGTGGTGGGTTTCGAGGTGGGGGCGGATGATTATGTGGTCAAACCCTTCTCCATCCGGGAACTGAAGCTGCGTATCGAGGCGATTCTTCGCCGCAGAAACTCCGAGACACCCGGCGAGAAGATGCTGGAGAAAAGAGGGGTGTTACCCCTGAACCGAACCACCCAGTCCATTCAGGTTGGGGGAGAGGAGATCTCTCTGACCTCCCTGGAGTTTCGCATTCTAGACGCGCTGGTAACCAACCCCGGACAATTTATGAGCCGGGATACCCTGCTTAAACGGGTGTGGGGCGAAAAGAGTGATGTACGCAGTCGGACGGTGGATGTTCATGTCAACCGTCTTCGAGAGAAGTTGGGCTCTGCCAATCAGTTGATCGAGACTCGGCGCAACGTCGGCTATCGCTACAATCCCCCCAAGACAGACTTTAGCGGGTGAGCATCAGCTTTCGTGGGCGACTTTTTCTTGCCACCATTCTGCTCTTGATCGTCACGGATCTGGCGATTGGCCTCCATTTGGAACGGGGGCTGCGGACCTGGATTCAAGATAATGCCGAAGAGGAGTTGTACCGTAACGCCAAGGCGGCCCGAGAGCTGCTGATTTTGGCAGGAGAGCCCTACACTCTTGAGCGGATGGACCCCTTGGCAGACCGTTTTGCGTATGCTGTCGGACAGCGGATTACCGTTATCGACCCGAAGGGTCGGGTTTTGGGAGACTCCAAGTTGGATGGCCCTCCCCTGCATCAGTTGGAAAATCATGGTGGCCGACCCGAGGTAAAAGCGGCTCTGTTGAATAAGCGTGGTGTCGCCCGTCGCTTCAGTCAAACCCTCGGGGCCTCGATGCTCTATGTGGCGACCCCTTTTCCCCACCCGGATGGCTTGGGGGTTGTGCGGGTGCAAATGTCCCTGGAGGCGGTGGATCAAATTATCCATCGCATCCGACTCTTTCTGCTGGTTGCAGCCTCCTGGGGGTTGGTTGTGCTGGTCGTCATCTCTGGGGTAGCTACCCACCTGCTGACCAGGACGTTGCGTAAACTGGCCCGACGGGTCAACCGTTCGATTGGTGGGGTGCTGAGTGAGGAAAAGGATGAAATCAGCAACCTTTCCGGCTCCTTTGATCGGATTACCCAGAATTTGGGCGATACCCTTACCTCTCTTTCACTGGAGAGAAATCGGTTTGAGACCGTGTTGGAAGGGATGGTTGAGGCGGTTTTTGCTTTAGATGGTGGGGGTCGCATCATATTGGTCAATCAGGCTGTCAAAGAGTTGATTGATGAGCCGGAGGTGTTGATCGGTCAGCGGTTGACGGAGGTGATCGGGGGGCCGGAAATTGAGGCGTTGGTTGAAATTGCCATCCAGGGAGGTCAGGCCACCAAACAGTTTGATCTGGTCTCTTCTCCCCAGCAGAGACGGTTGCTGGCCAGAATCTCCGCTCTGAAGAGCGGCGGCTGTGTGGCTGTTTTTCATGATATCTCCGATATCCATCGTCTGGAAGAGATGCGACGGGAGTTTGTTGCCAATGTTTCCCACGAGTTGCGGACCCCGGTCAGTGTGATTCTTGCCAACGCCGAAACCCTGATCGAGGAGTTTGGCGAGGAGGGGGCGGAGCATCCCATGGTTGAGGCCTTGCACCGTCATGCCACCCGGCTGTCGGATACCATCTCGGAGCTGTTGGATCTCTCCCGTCTGGATGCCGGGGCTTATGTGACAGAGGTTCAGATGATCCATCTGGAGTCGGTTTTCAGCCACCACCTGGAGACGGTTCTTTTCACTTCGGAGCGGACAAAACCCATTGAGATCGAGATCCCTTTAGGCCTGCAAATGGTGGGGGATGCCCATGCCCTGGCGCGTATTCTCTCCAACCTGATCGGTAACGCCGTCAAATATTCACCGTTGGATGGTCGGATTGTGCTTCGGGCCTTTCGAGTGGGGGAGGAGATTCAGATCGAGGTGGAAGATGAGGGGCCGGGTATTGATCCACAGTACCAGGATCTGATCTTCAAACGGTTTCATCGTGCCGCCAATGGCCACTCTGTTTCAGTCGGAGGTACCGGTCTGGGGTTGGCCATTGTCCAGAGCTATCTGGCGGTGATGAATGGCCGAATCACCTACCGTTCGGCCCATCCTCGTGGCTCCATCTTCCAGATCACCCTGCCCACCATTCCCCTGGCTTGAGGGTTGTGTCTGCCGATGAAGCAGATGAAAATCTTAATATTAATCATTTTTTACTATTAAATTCAGGGAAAATTTGTATATAATATTTTCTTAATAAATGGGGAAAGATGGATCTCTTTTCGCGGAGCATTCAATCAAAAGGTGGGGCCGGATTCCATGGGAAGTAAACGACGTGAGTTGTCTCGACGCCTGCAAAAACTAAGAGCATGGCACCAGCGTATTCATCGAAAATGGAATCCCAACGAAAACACGGAACTGCTTGAGTTTTTCATGGAGATTCTCGCCAAGGCCGTCGATGCCGAGCGCTGCAGTATCTTCATCCACGACCCGACCACCGACGAAGTGTGGTTGAAGGCGGGGACCAACCTTCCAGAACGTTCCATCATCATTCCTCGCAGCGGCTCCAATGTCGGTCGGGTTATTGCGACCGGTCAGTTTGTCAGTATTGCCCGCCCGGAAGAGCAGTCCTCTTTTGCCAAAACCGTCGAAACGGTTACCGGATTCAAGTCGGAGAATATGCTCTGTGTTCCCATAAAGAGTCCGATCAACTCCGGTATTCCCGGCGCCATCCAGGTGTTGAACAAAAAAGGTCGCAATAAAGCTGAGGGATTTACCGACAAAGATCGGATGACTCTAGAGAAGGCGGCGCACCATCTGGGTATGGTGATTGAAAACATCTATATGGGTCAGGAGATGTTGGATATCTCGGATAAACTCAGCGGTCGTGTGGATGTGGCCGAGTGGATTATCAAACTCTGGATCGGTTTCATGGCGGTGGTGGTGGCGGTGGCTTTTGGCATTATCGTCTATTTTACCCCCCACATCTTCAACATTCTCCAGCGCTGATTCCAATAGCGTTGGTGCAGTATTTTTGGGGTGGGGCCTGGCTCGTTCTGCGCTATTTTTCCGCTTTTTTATCAAAAAATACCGAACACCACTCCATGTCTTGACAGGAGCCTGTTTCCGCTGCAATATGGGAATATTAACAACATCTAATAAGCTGTAATTTTAATTATAAGAAACCTGAAGCCATTGAAAATCGTTCTCGCTACCCGGAACCAAAAGAAGGTTGAAGAGATCGGGCGTGTTTTGCAGGATGCCTCGATTGAACTCCTGAGCCTGACCGATTTTCCCGACTGCCCAGAGGTGGTGGAGGACGGGGAGACTTTCCAAGCCAATGCTGAGAAGAAGGCCCGGGAGGTCGCAGCCTTTACCGGTTGCCATGCCTTGGCAGATGACTCAGGATTGGTGGTCGATAGTTTACAGGGGGCGCCGGGTGTCTATTCTGCCCGCTATGCGGGTGCGGATGCAACGGATCAAGCCAACCTGGAAAAAGTTTTGGCAGCCCTGGGCAAAACCCCGGCTTCCCAACGGGGTGCCCGCTTTCAATGTGTCATCAGTTTCGCTTCTCCTGGGGGAGAGGTGGAGAGCTTTTTTGGCTGTGTGGAGGGGCGGATCAATCAAACTCCCCAAGGTAACAATGGTTTCGGTTACGATCCGGTCTTTGTGCCCCAAGGAGGCGAGGTCACCTTTGCCGAAATGACAGCCCAACAAAAAGATGCCCTTAGCCATAGAGGCCGGGCATTAGCTGCTTTTGCCGCAGGCTATTCAAAACCGGCGTTGCACATATCTTCATCGTAAATGGATCGTCACACTTTTTTGTACAGCCCTAAACATTTGGAAGAGGAGAGTTCTTCATGTCTAAACTGGTCCCCCCCCACGGCGGTGGTGAATTAAAGCCGTTATTGCTCACTGGCCAAGCTCTGACCGATGCGTTGGAAAAGGCTAAAACCCTGGAGCAGGTCACCATGACCTCCCGTGAAGCGGGTGATCTGATCATGCTGGGTATCGGTGCCTTTACGCCCCTTGATGGCTTTATGCAGCAGGCGGATTGGGCCGGAGTTGTGGAAAAATCCAAGTTGGCAAGCGGTGTTTTCTGGCCGTTACCGGTTACCCTTTCAGCCCCTCAAGCCAAAGCCGATGCACTGAAGGTGGGCCAAGAGGTCGCTTTGGTGGATGGCGAGTCCGGAGACATTTGTGGCACCATGGTGATCCGTGACAAGTATGTCATCGATAAGAAAAAAGAGTGTCTTTCCGCTTTTCAGACCGATGATATGGACCACCCCGGTGTTGCAAAGGTCATGGCACAGGAGGCGGTCAATTTGGGTGGTGATGTGCAGGTCTTCTCGGAAGGGGGATTCCCGGAGAAATATCAAGAGATCTACATGCGCCCCGCCGAGACCCGCGCACTGTTCAAAAAGAAAGGGTGGAGCAATATTGCCGCCTTCCAGACCCGCAACCCCATGCACCGCTCCCACGAATTTTTGGCCAAGATTGCCGTTGAAATTCTCGATGGCGTTCTGGTTCACTCGGTGTTGGGCAAACTGAAGCCGGGTGATATTCCTGCCGAGGTCCGTTCCGAAGCGATCAACACCCTGTTGGAAAACTATTTTGTCGATGGTACGGTGGTTCAGGCCGGCTACCCCATGGAGATGCGTTATGCCGGCCCCAAAGAGGCCCTGCTGCACGCTGTATTCCGGCAAAACTTTGGCTGCTCTCACCTGATTGTCGGGCGGGACCATGCCGGGGTGGGTGACTATTATGGCGCATTTGATGCACAGATGATCTTTGATCAGGTCTCCGAGGCAGAGCTACAGTGTCGCCCCTTGAAAATTGACTGGACCTTCTTCTGTTACAAGTGTGGTGGCATGGCCTCCATGAAGACCTGTCCACACGGTAAGGATGACCGACTCCTGCTCTCTGGCACGGCTCTGCGCAAGATGCTTTCGGAAGGAACCCAGCCCCCACCTGAATTCAGCCGCCCGGAGGTGGTGACCATTTTGCAGAAGTATTATGCCAGCCTCAAAGAGTCGGACAAGGTGGAGGTCAAGCTTAATAAAGGGGCAACCGGCTGAGATCGGTGACGTTTATCGAGTGATAAGCGCCCCTTTGATAGCCAAGATCCAACCCTTGAAACAGGGGGCGTTGAGGATATCCAGCAGGTTGGCTTGCTGGACGGAAAAAAGGGGCTCGCAAGGGCCCCTTTTTTTGGGTGGAGTGGATGCGTGCTGACAACAGCCGATTCCAGGTTAAAAGTGCGGGGGCCTGCAAGGCCTCTTTTCAGGGAGAGCGAGTATGCTTATTCGTCCGTGTGGCCTCTGGGTGGAGGGGGGGAGGCTGCTAACCATGAGGTATCAGTATGGTGACCAGGATCGTTTTAACCTGCCGGGGGGGAATCAGGAGTCGGGAGAGGAGATCCGGGCTGGCTTGGTGCGTGAATTTAGGGAGGAGCTAAGGGTTGTGGTGGAGCCTGGAGATCTGCTTTGGACCGCAGAGACCATGGCCGGGGGGCGGGAGGTGTTGCACCTGCTGTTTGAGATAAAATCTCTCTCCGGCCACCCACAGATCAACCCCCAGGAGACCACCGCAGAAGATCTGGTTTGGTTGGATGCCGATACCCTCCATTATGCTCCGCTCTATCCTGCCGTTGGCCCTCCATTGGCTGATTGGATGGCAGGGAAGAAAAAGACCGAAACCTATTTAGGGCAGGTTTTCCAGGAGTGGATCGACTGATTGACCGATTGGGAAGAGTTTGAGAATAAAAAAAGAGATTTTTTTTCCACAATAAATCCAATGTAAAATGCCCTTTTTCCTCTCCCTTTACTCTTTTTCTACCTTCATATCCTCCCCTTTTCGGGCGTGTTTTCATCCGGATTTTTGTCCTCTTTTTAAAGTAAATATCAACGATAATATTTTGGATTCACAGGGAAAATTTTTTATTGCAACGCAAAATTAAATTTATCTGCCCACGAGCCTGTCTCATGCCGACAGACGGGATTATAATCATTTTAGAATATTAAGACCTTCTTAAATGCTTAAAATTATATCAAAAAATATAGGCTTGACATGAGGGTTCCAGGTCATTAATTCTCTATAGCCAATGGGAGATTGGATTGTTTGATTCCGAAGCAGTTTACTAACATAAAATAAATAGGTTGATCTGGTTCTGGCTCTACTTTGATTTTAACGAAAGTGGGTTGTTGGGCCGACTCTCTTTTTACATCTGGTTTAAGTTTTGTTTCCGTTTGGGGGATTGGTTGTCATGGGTCTTCTTCGTACGTTCTTTGCATTAATAGGTTTGATTACTGTTATCGGTGGTGGTTATGGCTTCATCAAGCTTGCGCCGATTCTTTCCGAATTTGACCCCGGCTATATGAAGATGTACACCGCCTTTGGTGAGCGTCTTTTGACCACCAAGGATCCAGGCGAAGCGATGATGTGGTCGGTTCCGGTTGAGGACCCAGACCTCTCTCCTGAAGATGTGATTGACTCGCTCAAAAGTCTGGCGGCAGCCAAGAACTTTCTTTTTGTTGGCGAGGCCCCTTTTTATAAGCAGGTTCAGGCCGTCACTGGTCAGCCCTATCGTTTTATCTCTTTCCTTTCGTTTTGTGATGCACGGGTAGGAAAAATGATGGCTGATTATCGGGATGCCTACACCGGCTTCATGCCCTGCCGGATCGCGGTAGTGGAAGATAAGCAGGGCAAGCTTTGGTTGCACTCCATGAACCTGGATATGATGATCTATGGCGGTAAAAGATTGCCGGAAGAGCTTCGCAAGGAGGCCTTGCGGGTCAGCGCCGTTATCCAGAGTTTGATGCAGGGTGCAGCAAAGGGTGAATTTTAGTCTTTATCTAGACAGATGAGAAATCTGTTTAGTGGATCGTGTGCAAAGTAAGCACGTGTGACCTGGGCGGCCAGCGTATGGATTGGAACGTACAACCGTCCTTAAATCAATGTTGTGATCGGAGGTAGACATGCAACGAAGAAAAATCCACATGTTGGTTCTGGCAAGTGGGTTTCTGGCCGGAGGGATGATGTTTGGCTCATCTAACGCCGAGGCAGGAGCAACCGCTGAAATGCTTGCAAATACATGCGCAGGCTGTCATGGCACCAACGGCCAGTCCGGTGGACCGGCCATGCCAACCATTTCTGGAATGCCAGCTGAGTATATGAACAGTATCATGGCCGCTTTCAAAAGTGGGGAGAGACCGTCAACGATTATGGGACGGATCGCCAAGGGGTACGATGCCAAGGAGACAGCTCTAATTGCCAAGTTTTTTGCCAAGCAGGCTTGGAAAAGCGCGGAGAGTGCCCCTCAATCCAAGAACCGTACCTTGATCAACCCCAAGTTGGCCAGTACAGGTGGTAAACTTGTTAAGAAGGCCAAGTGTGGCAAGTGCCATGAAGATGATGGCATGACCCAAGATGAAGATACACCACGTATGGCTGGTCAGTGGGTGGACTATCTGCTTTTTAAGATGCAAGATCTTAAAAACGAGCACCTAGCAATACCTCAGCCTAAGAAGATGGCCAAACGGATTAATAAACTGTCCGCGTTTGAGCTTGAGGCCATCGCTCATTTTTACGCCAGCAAGAAGTAGGTGGAGGAGGGAATATTATGTCAAAGCTAACGCGTAGAAGTTTTGTTAAATTGGCTGGTGGTGCGGCGGCCGTTGGTCTGGCTGCAGGTGGTGCTCCGGCAATCGCCAATAGTCATAAACACCATGTCATCGTCATTGGTGGCGGTTATGGTGGAGCTATTGCTGCCAAGTATATCCGTATGGCCGACTCTTCCATCATGGTAACCCTGATCGAACAGAATCAGTACTATTACTCTTGTCCCTTGAGTAACTGGGTGGTGGCTGGGTTCCGTAACCTGAATGTTCAAAAGTGGGGCTACGATGGTCTGAAGGGCCACGGTGTCAACGTTGTGCACGAGAAGGCGACCAAGATTGATCCGGTCTCCAAAACGGTGACGATTGCTTCCGGAAAAACCTTCAAATATAACCGTCTGGTTGTCTCTCCTGGCATATCCTTCCGCGGTATTGAAGGGTACGACGAATCAGCCACACACATGATGCCTCATGCCTGGAAAGCGGGTCCACAAACGACTCAACTGGCCAAGCAGCTCAAGGCGATGAAAAATGGTGATCCGTTCATCATGGTGGCACCACCCAATCCGTTCCGTTGTCCTCCCGGACCATACGAGCGGGCCAGCCTGGTTGCTCACTATCTCAAGAAGCATAAGCCAAAATCCAAGGTTCTCATTCTGGACCCCAAGGATAAGTTCTCCAAGTTCGGTCTCTTTACCGGTGGCTGGAAGAAGCTCTATGGTTATGGAACCGATAACAGCATGATCGAGTGGGTTCCTGGTGGTGAGGGGGGTAAGGTTACCCGTGTTGATGCCAAGTCCATGAAGGTCTATACCGATCTGGATGAGTTCAGTAGCTCATGCATCAACGTAATCCCTGCTCAAAAAGCCAACATGATTGCCGAGTCGGCTGGGTTGACGGATGACTCCGGCTGGTGTCCGGTAAATCTGGAGACTTTTGAGTCCAAGCTACATGCTGGAGTTTATGTTATTGGTGACGCCAGTGCAGCCAATGGTCTGCCCAAGTCTGGCTATGCTGCCAACTCCGAAGGTAAGGTTTGTGCGGCCGCAGTGGTCGCTTCCTTGCGTGGCAAGCCGGTTCCGACACCCTCTTATGTCAACACCTGCTACTCCATGATCAGCCCGGATTACGGTATCTCCGTTGCTGCTGTGTACAAGTTTGACCCGGCAAAGCCAGAGAAAGTCCATTCGGTTAGTGGAGGCCTCTCTCCTTCTGACGCGCCTGACTTTATCCGTAAGCAGGAAGCGATGTATAACGAGAGCTGGTACCAGAGCATCATGTCGGACACCTTCGGCTGATTGGTTGGTCAGGGATTTGTCTTTGGAAGGAATAAGAGCGGGGTGCGGTCAAGCACCCCGTTTTTTTTTCTCCCGACCGGTCGCTGTCGAAAGGCCTTGGGCTTTTATAGAGATTTCAAACCAAATGTGTACAAAACGATTGCGGATGGGTCTGGGAAGTCGTGCATGCCTTCCCAGCAGGTTTGGGCTGCGCCCCAAGGTCCTAAGCCTTTGACTTTGCTTTTTTTAAATTTTAAATGCGTGGAGGTTTGGGGGCCTGCAAGGCCTCCCAAGATGAAAAGGATGAAATCGGCTTTGAGCCTTTTTTATGTTTTGAGCACAGCTATTTTAAATCGGATTGCAACCGCACTGCCATAATGGGTAAGGCTATGGAAAACAAGGTAAATATTTCGTTTTCTTAAAGAATTCCTGAAAGCTTGTTTTGGTTGGTAAATCGTTGTTTATTGAGTGAAGCCTTGCATTAGTGGAATTTTATTGTGTAAAATTTCGTTCACTTTTATCTGGGGGCTCTCCCTTTAGCATAGAAGGATTGGTATACTGGATCGAGAAAACGGAGGAGGCAGAATTCTACAACTCTATAATTCATGAAGGAGTCGGTGGAAAGAATGAAACAGTTTATAAAAAAAATATGGGACACCCTGTCACGCCCTAGCCAGATCTCATTGGGCGTTTTGTTGGGGGGTGGTTTTTTCGCCGGATTTGTCTTCTTTATCGTCTTCCATTTTGGAATGACCATGACAAACTCCATGGAGCTTTGTATTTCCTGTCACGAGATGGATGGTGTCTATGAGGAGTATAAGAAGACACCGCACTACAACAGTGCTTCTGGTGTACGGGCTACCTGCTCGGATTGTCATGTTCCCCATGGGAAGACCTTTGGGGATTGGATCGATAAATTTCTGGCTAAACTGACCATCGGTACCAAAGATATTTTTCACCACACCATCGGCACTTATGATACCAAGGAGAAGTTCCAGGCCGCGCGCTATGAGATGGCCCAGCATGTGCTGGAGAATATGCGATCACGGGACTCAAAAGAGTGCCGTCATTGTCACTCTCTGGAAGCGATGAACTTGGCAGAGCAGGGTAAGTCGGCGGCAAGAAAACATAAGCGCATCATGGAGAGTGGAGGTAAAACCTGTATTGATTGTCACTCTGGTATCGCTCACATAGAGCCGGATGAGCCCGAAGAAGATGAAGAGAACGAAGATTAAATAGACACAACTTTCAAGCCGAACCTCGGAGGCATGAACATGGGAATGAATAAAGAGCAGGAAATAAGCCGCAGAAGTTTTTTTCATAAGGTTGGAACCGCTGGTGTTGCCGTGGTAGCAGCGGGAACAACGTTGACCAGCGCACCCAGACAGGCTTCCGCCAGTGCGATTGATGCTTTGGTAGCAGAGAGGTTGGGTGCTGGGGATGTTGCCTACGAAAAGGTGTTGATTGATACGCCACCTAGTGCAGAAAATGGGGCGTTGGTTCGGATTCCGGTCAGTGTCGACCATCCGATGGAGTCGGATAACTATATTCAATCCATTGCTATCTTTGTGGATAACAATCCCAAGCCGTTTGTCGGACAGTTTGATTTTACGCCCGAATCTGGTAGGGCCGCGGTTGAGTGCCGTATTAAAATGGCCAAAACCTCCCAGGTACGGGCCATTGCCAAAACAAATGCTGGTAAACTCTATGGTTTCAAACAGGAGATCCAGGTTGCAGAGGGGGGGTGTGCCGGTTAAGGTCTGGCCCCATCGGCATGGCATGCGCAAAGAGATCATTGGTCTATAGTCAATCATCTGAATAGATGGTAGGGAGAGATAATCATGGCAATTGGAAAACCAAAAGTACGTGGCCCTCGTAAAGCGGTCGCCAAGGGTGAGGTGGTTCAGTTTAAGAGTCTTATTAAACACCCGATGGAGAGTGGTCTGCGGAAAAACCAAGAGACCGGGCAGGCTATTCCCGCTCACTATATTGAGAGTGTGACGGTCGTCTATGGTGGCAAGACTGTTCTGAGTGCCACCTGGACCGGCTCCATCTCCAAAAATCCCTTTTTCTCCTTTTATGTGAAAGCGGCTAAAACGGGAGATGTTACCGTTACCTGGAAGGATAATCAGGGGAAAGAGTTTACGGCGAACTCCTCACTGAAGGTGGCCTGATCCATTACGACACTTTCTTGATGATGGTTTCATACAAAAAAGGGGTTCAGGGGTGGTTTGCCTCTGAACCCTTTTTTTGTGTCTATAGTGGTTCCAAAACCAAAGTATGGTCCTATATGGTCCGCCCCACTGAGCAAAGAACACTTTTCATTGAGCAAAACAAAAGAGGAAAAGTTGCATCCCTATATCCGGCCTTTGGTTGAGAGTGTTTTTGCTCTCTGCCTTGATGGAAATTCGCGCATTCCTCTCCTCATCAATTAATCGCCATTCTGAATGCCTTTGACTATACCAGGTTTTCAGGAACGCAGGTCTTACCTTTTCCATCAGCTTGTGGCGTGTCAGTTTTTTCCAAAAACACTGTCTTGCCATCTCGGTTGACGCCATGCAGTTGAAAAGATTCATGGTTCGCTCCGACTCCGTTTGATGGTTATTAGAAATTCCATCTTGGCACATAGATGCCGTTATTGGGAGCGGGGCGGACCATTCTATTAGTTAAAACCAAATTGGGACAATGGTTAAAGGCAAAGTCAACACCTTGGGAGGCCTTGCAGGCCCCCAAACCTCCACGCTTTTAAAAAGAAAAAACAACTTAAAATAAAACACTTGGAACCTTGGGCGCTGCCCAGACCCATCCGCAATCCTTTTGTACAAATTTGGTTTGAAATCTCCATATACAGAAGAGGTTTATGCTTTGGTTTTAGAGACCGATACCTTGAGATCTTTGAGTAAGCCGTCGTGAATACTGTAGATTAAACCGTGTACAGAGATCTTGTTTTGGCGATCCCAAGCCTGTTGGAGGATAGAGGTTCTGCAGATACGGTTTACCTGGGTCATCACATTGAGTTCGCAGAGCCGTTCCTGACGGGCGGACTCGGTGGGTAGTTGGTCAAACTGCTTTCTGTTGTCCAGATAAATTTCTCGGACCGGTTGTACCCAGTAATCCACCAAGCTTTCGCCAACCCCTTCCATGGCCGCCATCACACCGCCACAGCCGTAGTGTCCGCAGACGATGATATCGGTGACATTCAACCGTTCTACCGCATACTGAAGTACCGAAAGGGCGTTGATGTCGGTGGGTGGAACCTGGTTGGCCACGTTTCGATGCACGAACACCTCGCCGGGCATGACGCCGATAATTTCATTGGCTGGTACACGACTATCCGAGCAGCCAAACCAGAGAAAAGTTGGCTTCTGTTGGTGGGCAAGGGTGGAAAAAAATTGGGCATCCCGGTTTTTGATACTGTCTGACCACCGCCGGTTTTGGGCAATCAATCGTTGTAGCGCTTTTGTGGACATGAACTTTGTACCGCCTCATCATAAAAAAAAAGAGAATCGTCTGTTCCTGAGTTTTTTCTGCCCCTATGAGAGGAAAAAATATTCTCAGTAAAAGCTGTCTTTGTAAAAGGGTGGGGTGCAGGGAGTTGCCCCTGCACCCCAAAAAGAGTGTTGCTGGGGGAGTATGATCTATTATTATGGAGTACGATGATTGGGACTGCCCGACGAACCTCTTCCCTGACTGTTCTGCCCTGATCTTCTCTGCTGTTGATACTGCTGGGAGAGTAGATTGAAAATGACCTTCTGTTTTTCATCCAGGCTGGCGAGAAGGTTTTTATGGGCATTCAGTTGCATTTTGCGCTGGGCTACCCTTTTTTCCATCTGCTGAATCTGTCTCTCCATGCGAGTGACAGGGTCTCGCTGTAGTGGAGCCGCTGCTTGTTGGTCGTTTGGA
This sequence comes from Magnetococcales bacterium, assembly GCA_002753565.1. Classification (GTDB taxonomy): domain Bacteria; phylum Pseudomonadota; class Magnetococcia; order Magnetococcales; family JADFYX01. The sequence continues at coordinate 52,622 of PEAM01000001.1, forward strand.
CCGGGTTGAGGCTGTTGCTGAGGGGTAAAAGATTGAGCATACGCCGCCCAGGCTGGTTCTTGTTCAGTGGTTAGATGGAGGCTGAATTTAAGGGTTTCCAACTGTTTGGCGGTGAGCATTCCCTTTTGACCATACCGGTTTGGACCCCTGTTTGGTCTGTTGCTCGATGGCCGGTTTTGACCAGGATTTTGCCACTGGGGTGGTTGTTGGTTTGATGGGCCGTTATTCTGTTGCCATTGGGGAGGCGGGCCATTTCTTGGTGAATAGCCGTTGTTGTTCCAGTTGGCGGGGTTGGGTGGCAGCCAGTTGTTGGGGGAGGGCATCTGCATGTTGCCAAAATCCATTCCCTGGCTATGGGCGGCGTTAGGGATGAGCAGATTAACAGAGAGAGTCAACAAGGCGCCTAACAGCAGGTTGGTCCGGTGTCTCGGTTTGTGAAAGAGGTGAGGCATGGGGGAAAAATTCCTTATAGAACAGTAGTTTAAAAAAGTAAAAGATTAGAGGATAAACCGAGAAAGATCTTCATTTTCGGAAAGATCTTTGAGTTGAGACCGGACATACTCTCCATCGATATTGACGGTCTCTCCGTGGCGATCCGGGGCGGTAAAGGAGAGATCATCCAGGAGTTTTTCCATGACGGTATGGAGTCGTCTGGCACCAATGTTCTCGGTTGTTTCGTTCACATGGGCCGCTATCTCTGCGATGGCTTGGATGGCATCCTCTTGAAAGGTTAGAGTGATATTTTCCGTCGCCAGTAACGCCTCATATTGACGGGTGAGGGCGTTTTCCGGTTCGGTGAGGATGCGTACAAACTCCTTAACCCCCAGGTTGTTCAGCTCGACCCGGATGGGGAGGCGACCTTGTAGTTCTGGCAGGAGATCGGAGGGTTTGGAGAGCTGGAAGGCCCCCGAGGCGATAAAGAGAATGTGGTCGGTTTTGACCATGCCGTGTTTGGTTGAGACGGTCGTGCCCTCTACCAGTGGGAGAAGATCTCGCTGGACCCCTTCGCGGGAGACATCTCCTCCGCCACGCATCTCGGAGCCTCGGGCGCACACCTTGTCTAGCTCATCCAGAAAGACGATGCCAAACTGCTCTACCCGCTCCAGGGCGGATCGTTTGGTTTTTTCCCGGTCCACCAGCTTGGCGGCCTCCTCATCGGTCAGTAGAACCATGGCCTCTTTGATGGTAACCCGGCGCTTGCTGGGCTGTCCGCCGCCCAGCATGCCACCGAGCATCTCTTGAATATTGATGCCTTCCATTCCCTGGGGGGTGAACACCTCCATGGTGGGAGCTGAGCGGGGTTCACGGATGTCGATCTCCACCTCTCGATCGTTGAGCCGACCCTCTCGGAGCATTTTTCTGAACTTTTGCCGAGTACCCGAGTTGTCCGGTTGAGGAGAGGGTTGGGAGGTACCTTCATGGGGCTGTCCGAAGAGGTTGCCCAATGGGTTGCCGCTGTTGGGGCTCTGTTGAGAGGGGGGGGGTGCCAACAGGACATCCAGAAGCCGCTCTTCGGCCAGATCTTCCGCTTGTCGGTGAACCGATTTTTTGGTCTGTTCGGTGGCCATTTTAATGGCCATGTCCATGAGATCTCGAATAATGGATTCCACATCTCGACCGACGTAGCCAACCTCGGTAAATTTGGTGGCTTCTACTTTAATGAAGGGGGCGTTGGAGAGACGGGCCAGGCGGCGGGCGATTTCGGTTTTGCCAACGCCTGTGGGGCCGATCATGAGAATATTTTTTGGGTAGACCTCCTCTCGCATGACCGGGTCGAGCAAGCGGCGACGCCAGCGGTTGCGCAGGGCGATGGCCACCGCCCGTTTGGCGCTATCCTGGCCGATAATGTAGCGATCTAATTCGGAGACGGTTTCACGGGGTGTATATTCGGACATTTATAGCTCTTCAATGACAAAGTTGGAATTGGTGTAGATACAGATGTCGGCGGTAATTTTCAGGGCCGCTTCGGTGATTTGGCGAGGGGTCATGTCGGTGTTTCTGAGTAGGGCGCTGGCGGCGGCCTGAGCGTAAGGAGCCCCGGAGCCGATAGCCAAAATACCCTCTTCGGGCTCCAGAACATCGCCTGTTCCGGAGATGAGCAGGCTGGAGGTGGCGTCTACGACCGCCAGCATCGCCTCCAGTCGCCTGAGTGCCCGGTCGGTTCGCCAATCTTTGGCTAGCTCGACGGCGGCACGGGTCAGGTTGCCGCTATGCTTGGAGAGCTTGCCTTCGAATCGCTCAAAAAGAGTGAAGGCGTCGGCGGTTGAACCGGCAAATCCGGCCAAAACCTTGCCGTCCAGCATGGTGCGGACTTTGCGGGCATTGGCTTTGACGACAATATTTCCCAAGGTCACTTGACCATCGCCGCCCAGAACGACAGAGTTGCCGCGTCGTACTGATAATATGGTGGTTCCTTTGAACATGAATGTTTCACTTTCTCAGCTTGAATCTGTCAACAGAGTTGATTTAGAGTTATCCTGCTGCGCTATCCTGGCAATGGCTGCTGCGCCATTCATGCAGGCCCAACTGCCGTTTCTCAGGATCATACTCCAAAAATGAGGTGGTCGGCTATGAATTTTGACCCGTCATCCCAAGCTGGCAAGCTTAGGTTGGCTCTCTTTTTAACACCTCCCCACCCCTGCGGGTATCTCAATGACCTGATGGCTTCGACCCTGTTTGTCGATCCTCACTACACGATGACGGTTGCTACCTATCGGTATTTATTGGAGCGGGGGTTTCGTCGTAGCGGCTCTCAGGTCTATCGGCCCTATTGCGGTTCGTGTCAGGCCTGTATTCCGGCACGCATTCCGGTAGACTCTTTCAAGCTGGGGCGGAGTTTTCGCCGGGTTTGGAAAAAAAACCAGGATCTACAGTCGAGCAACTGTGAGCCGGGCTATACCGAAGAGCGTTTTGCCCTCTATCAATCTTATCTGGGTACCCGCCATGACGAGGGACCCATGGCCAACCCGAGCCCGGACGATTTTATCCGTTTTTTGGGCTGTGGTTGGGGAGAGACGCAATTTATCGAATTTCGCCTGCAGGGGAGATTGGTCATGGTCTCCGTTATCGACCAGCAGCCGGATAGTCTCTCGGCTGTGTACGCCTATTTTGACCCGGCCCTCTCCTATCGTAGTTTGGGGACATATAGCATTTTATGGGAGGTGGAGAGGGCGAAAAGGGAGGGTAAAAAGTGGCTCTATCTGGGGTATTGGGTCGAGGATTGCCAAAAAATGAGCTATAAGGCCCGGTTCCATCCATTGGAGCTGTATCGTCAACAAAAATGGGGCCTGATGACCAGAGAGGAATCCGCCTCCACATCATCCTGATGGGGGCTGTTGTGTTTGTTATCTTTGGATTAATTCAATAGGGTAGCCGTCGGGATCGTGTACAAAGGCGATGTGGGTGGTGCCGTGTTTCATGGGGCCGGGTTCTCGAACAATTTTTCCACCTGCAGCCCGTATTTTTTCACAGAGACCATAGATATCCTCATTGCCAATGGCCAGATGACCAAACCCTTCACCCAGGGGATAATCGCCTTCTCTATCCCAGTTATGGGTTAGCTCTATTTGGGTCCCCTCTGGATCATAGCCCAGGAAACAGAGGGTAAAGCGTCCACCAGGATAGGCTTGGCGGCGAAATTCGGTCATTCCCAACACCTGGGTATAGAAGTGGACCGAAACATCAAGATGACGAACTCGGATCATGGTGTGGAGCAGGCGACTGTTCATGGTTAACCCTTGCGAATAGAGTGTTGAACCTGGAAAAGGCAGTAAAAAAAAACAGGCTACCATAGCCAGATTCTTTCTGGTTAATCAACCTGTCGACGGGTGGGGCGTACTTTTTTTGATATTTATGTAGATAACGAGTATAGTATGGTCTGGGTTGCCTTAATTTATATGAGCCGATTCAGGGATTGTACGTGAGTGTTTATACTATGGAAGAAAAGCGTTAAAAGGATCAGGGAGTCATGGGAATGAGTGAACAGGGGATGGAGAGTGATGGTCAGATTGGTGTCATCCATACGGATACGGGGGTGACGCTGCGGATTAATACCGAGCGGTTTAACTTTTCATGCCATCGCTCGTTTCGAGAGGCCTACAAAAATCTTCCACCATCCACAAAGCTCCAGGTGGATTTTATGCAGGTCAACTATATGGATAGTTCTGCTCTGGGCATGTTGCTGCTACTGCGGGAACATCTTGGTTCAGAGAAAGAGAGTATCCGTTTTATCAATTGCAACAAGAGCATTCTCAATATTTTTTCCGTGGCTAATTTTCAAAAGATTTTCTCTTTTTAGGATGAGCAGATAGTCAGAGCGGCCTGTGAGAGCGCCGACATTGTTGAACCAGGAAAGGGGCCAGAGATGGCCCTTTTTTTGTGCGACTCCCATCGCTAGGATGCCGTAGATCCTCTTGATCAAACGGGATCACAGCCAATAAATTACCATTCATTGAGCCGATTTCCTCCGGGTTGGAGCGACATTTGCAACTCTTCTGTTGCGATCCTTCGTATCGTATGTGTCTAACGCATTGAATTGATTTGACTATGACTCTATTTTCTGCATCCTTTTTTATGTAAAAGTGTGCGGAAAAAAGGGGATTTGTCAGAGTTTTGGCTGGAAAAACAGTGATTCCAACGTCTCTTACCTCTTTTGCTGCCTTGACGCTACTGGCCCTTATGCCGGTGGTAGTGAGCGGCTGTGCGGGTGGAAAAGAGGCGGGTAACAGAGGGCCCCATGAGCCTTTTGCTGATTTAAGATCTCAACTGCTGGATGGGGCTGCCATCAATGCTTTGGTTGACAATCGGCGGGATGATGATCAAAAAGAGGCGTTTAAACAAGGTGTTGGTATCAGGCTAGACCCTGTTTCTTCCTCGGTTAAAGCGATCAAGGCGACCAGAGAAGAGGCCCGCTTTGATCTGTCGGTTCAGGCGGTGGAGGCCCAGGCATTTTTTCAGAACCTGGTGAAAGATGATCCCCTGGTGAGCATCGTTGTCCACCCCCAGGTCAAGGGGACCCTATCCCTGGAGCTTAAAGGGGTAACGGTGGCAGAGGTAGTGGATATCGCTTGTGAAATGTACCACTTTGAGTGCCGTCCGTTTGGGCGAGGGGTCAAGGGGCGGCGGGGGTATAAAATTTTTCCCTGGCAGTTGGTTACCCAGACCTATCGGGTGGATTTTTTGCCGGTCTCTCGGGATGGATGGTCGCAAACCTCCATCAACTCGGGGGAGTTTGATGTCAGCCATGGTGCCTCGGACAACCCAAGCAGTGCCACCTCAAGCAGTAACATACGCACCCGCTACGACTCAGATTTTTGGACCGACCTGGAAGATACCCTGCGCTCTATCCTCAATCTGGATCTTATCACCACCTCCATCAAGGATACGGTAGACAGAATGGGGTTGCAAAAGCGGGAGATTGAAAAGAAACCGTTTAATAGTCAGTATGATACGGTTGTCTCTGCTGAGGAGGATGATCGGGTTCGTCAGGAGAGTGAAAAAAAGATTAAAGCTTGGAATATCGGTCTGGACCGGGTCAAATATACAAGCCCCGGTACGGCGGCGGATGTTCGGCTGGAGTTGGATGATCAGGGAGGGAACTCGGTCGAAAAGCTGGGGCGACGGCGAATTAGAAAGCAGTTAAAAAATTTGATGGTCAACCGCCAGTCCGGTCTGATAACCGTGCGGGCCTATCCAAAGGACCATAGCAATATCAAGGAGTTTTTGGGCCACCTCAGGAGCCGTAGTCAGCGACAGGTGATCCTGGAGGCAAAAATATTGGAGGTGACCCTCAATGATGCCACCCAGCTGGGGGTGGATTGGTTGTCGGTTCATCGGGGGTTGGGGGGCAGTGGTTCGTCGGCTTTGGGGAGTGAGCCCAATGAGGGAGGCACCTTTGTCGACCGGGTCAGCCGTCCGGTTTATGACTCGACGGGTGATACCCTCATCCATAGCGAGACCACCTTTCAAAAAGGAATGGTCTTGAGTAAAGGGGCAGCGGGAACAGCGTTTAGTCTGGCGATTAGGAACCATGACTTTATCAGCTTTATCAGCCTGCTCAAACAGCAGGGCCAGGTGCAGATTCTCTCCAGTCCACGGATAGCTACCCTCAACAACCAGAAGGCGGTTATCAAGGTGGGCCAGGATGAGGTGTTCATTACCGGCATGAAACAGGGCACGGTTGTCGCCAGCAGCAATGGTTTGAGCGGTAACGCTGTGGCTCTTTCGGTGCCGGTGTTTGAAAAAATGTTTACCGGTATTTCTCTGGATGTCACGCCACAGATTGGCGACGGAGGGCAGGTTACCCTGCATGTGCATCCCCTGATTACCGAGGTGAGCGATAAGGTGAAAACCTTCAACATCAATAATCAAAGCCAGTCCATCCCCTTGGCCTTAAGCCAGACCCGAGAGACCGACAGCATTATTCGGGTTGGCAATAGCGAGGTGGCGGTTATTGGTGGGTTAATGAAGAAAAACATCAAGGAGAACAAGGATAAGGTGCCGTTTTTGGGGGATATACCCGGTTTTGGCGGGCTGTTCAGACAGGAGAGCAAGAGCAGCTCGACCAGTGAACTGGTGATCTTGATTCGCCCCATCATTGTCGGAGGTGACCGTCAATGGTCGTCGGATATGCTCCAGACCGCCAGACGGATAGGGGAGATGGGGGGCGGGGCTAGCCATGAGTGAGTGGACCAGCAACCTGGAGGGTTGTAACCATGTATGAAAGCCATTTTGGTCTCAATGAAAGACCGTTCTCTCTAACGCCAGATACCGGTTTTTTCTTCAATACGCCAAGTGTCAGAGAGGCGTTGACGGTGATTTTGACGGCACTTTCTGAAGGAGAGGGGGTCATCAAGGTGACCGGTGATCCGGGGACGGGTAAGACCCTGCTATGTCGCAACCTGCTGGATACCCTGGAGGATCACTATGCGGTGGCCCATATTCTCAACCCGCTGCTCTCTCTGCGGGATTTAAGCCAGACTCTTGTGGATGAGTTTGGCATCAAGACCCAAGGGGAGATTGGTTTTCAGCCCTTGATGTGGGCCATTTTGGAGAAGCTCACCAACATAGGCAACCTGGGACGCAAGGTGCTGATTTTGGTGGATGATGCCCAGGCCCTGCCAGACCACACCTTGGAAGCGTTGCGGTTGATGACCAACTTGGAGAGTAAACAAGAGAAGATTGTGCAGTTGGTGCTGTTTGGGCAGCAGGGGTTGGATGATCGACTGGCCCTTCCCCAGGCCCATGGGTTGAGTCAACGGGTGATCACCTCGTGTCAGCTGCGCTCTTTTACCCGTATGGAGTTGAGTGACTATGTGGCCCATCGGATGGAGCGGGCAGGCTGTGGTTTGAAGTCGGTCTTTACTTTCGATGCGTTGAATCTGATTTTCTCTGCCAGCAACGGTTCGCCTCGCTTGATCAACATTCTCTGCCACAAAGGGTTGAAACAGACCTTTTCTGAGGGAGAGAAAGTGGTGGGCCGGGAGCAGATGGAACAGGTTGTTGCCCAGAGTGAGCGGATGACCTCCCCCATGGCCGGGGGTCCAGCCAAGCCGGCAGGGTCGGTTTTTTCCTGGTTGAAAAGTATAGGATCTTCCAAAACGGTGTTGGAAGAGAGCCCTTTACCCAAAGATAATGTTTCTCGCTAAAAAGTCTACTAGAGCATAAGAGACGAGGATGAAGAGAATGAGCCGAATAATCGACATGTTAAATAATATGGAAACCTTGCGCGAAGAGCAGGTTGCTCAGGAGCCGCTTTTGCCCTTATCAGAGGATAAGATCTTCTCGGATCTGGAGAAGGATCTTCCCCCCCAAAAAGCGAAGCGGTCCGTATTGGGTCGTGCCGCCGGATGGAGTCTGGTGGTCCTGTTATTAACCGGGAGCGGTGTGGCCATGGAGAGAGCCTGGCCAGGAAGGGATTATATCCCCTCGCTTTTTGGTGTCTCGACCGCTGGGGAGACTGTCTCCAACAAAGGGGTTATCTCCATTCAAACCAGCCCCTCTTCGGTTGGGGTTTTGATTGGCGATCAGTTTGTCGGTGCAACCCCCCTCAAGTTTGATTGGCCTGCTGGTAACCATCGGTTGGCGTTGAAGCTGGTGGGATATCACGACCTGGTCACCTTTGTGAATGTGGTGGCGGGGCGTACGCAAGAGCTGGATCTCTCTCTCTTTCCCAAGACGGGGGAGAGTCAGCAGGTAACCTCCTCGGCTACGCCTGTCATTGAGCCTCCTCCGGCTGTTGCTTCACAAGCGGTTGCTCCACCCCCTGTTGTGGCAGAGGTGGTCAAGGCGCCAATGCCGGTGGTCAAAAAAGTCGTCCAGTCCAAAAAGCCCATCCAGGCCAAGCAAGAGAGCAGACCGGCGCCGGTATCGGCTGATCTTGCCTTTATTCGAGGAGAGAGCGCCCTCTCTGCTCTGCCGCCTGGTGTGAGTGATGTGGAGGTGGCCAAAGAGTTTAAATTTAACTATGCCATTCAGGTTGGTGCCTTTTTAGACCGAGACAGTGCGGTGGCTCAGGCGGTCTATTGGAAGAAAAAGGGGTACGATGCCTATATTCTGGAGTTATGGGGCATTAAAGATCCTACTCGACTCTGGCAGAGCGTTCGTATCGGACATTTTAATGATCTGGATCAGGCTCGGGCCACATCCGAAGCGTTTAAAGCCAAAGAGAAGGTGGATGGCTATGTGGCTCGGTGGGACTCCTTTGCTCCGCCGCAAGATAGCCAGGTGGCCGTAGCCAAGAGCGAGGCAGGCCCACCCGTGGCGGCCTCCAACCACAAGCAGATGGCTGCTATCCAGAAAAAACCAGTCGTTGCCAAGTCACCTGCCGCTCTTTCAGAGCCGACCCTTCAAGATGCCATAGAGCAAGAGGAGAAAGCGATCTTGGCGGCGGCCGCCAAACAGCGTGCCGAGAGGGATCTGGCTGCCAAGGCAGAGGCGGAGAAGAGAGCCGAAATCTTTAACAAGGCTGCTAAAGAGGCAGCTGAAAAGAGAGCCGCAGCTCAGGCGAAAGCCGCCCAGGAGAGAGAGGCAAAGAGAGTAGCCGATCTGGCGAAAGCCGCCCAGGAGAGAGAGGCAAAGAGAGTAGCCGATCTGGCGAAAGCCGCCCAGGAGAGAGAGGCAAAGAGAGTGGCCGATCTGGCGAAAGCCGCCCAGGAGAGAGAGGTTGAAAGAGTCGTAGATCTGGATCACTACGCCCAAGAGAACGGGGAGATTGAGGTGGTACCGGTAGAGCGGGAAGAGCCGCAGGTTGTGACCATGGATGCGATTGAAGAGCGGCCTGGCTCCATCGCTGTTACCGAGTCGAAATCCGATTTAAGATGGGATAAAAATTTAAAAACCAACCATGCCGATACACCGCAAAGTGCCTATCAGATGGTCCAAAAGATAGACCGGCAGGCTGATGATCTGTTTCAGCAGGCGGTTCGGCTTAAAGATCAATCAAAAATCCCTCAAGCCATCGACCTGTTAAAACAGGTGTTGAGTCTGGATGCCGGCCATGCTCGCGCCCGTCGTCGTCTGGCCCGGATCTATGTAGAGACTGGTAAGATCCGTGAAGCTCTGGAATTGCTTCGGGAGGCGGTTGCTGGTCGCAATGCCACACAGCTTAGTGAAGAAGATCCCAATCTTTCCGCTTTTCTGGCGGCCCTCTACCAACGGGAGGAGGACCACTGGCATGCGATTGATCTCTATGAAAACCTGCTGTTACGCTATCCCAACAAAGGGGTTTGGCATATGGGTCTGGCTATCTCCCTGGAGCGGGTGAACGAGCCTTCGGATGCCCTGCGGGCCTATACGGTGGCGATTAATAGTGGCGATTTAAGCCAAAAATTACGGACCTTTGTTCAAAAGCGTATCCGAGAACTGAAATAGGCTGCCTGCCACCATGGCTCCTCCCTGCCAGAAGCAGAACAGTACCCGCATGGGTGACCTGTTGGTCAAAAGCCGGGTTATCACCTCCGATCAACTTGATGAGGGGTTGAGTTATCAGGATGAGGAGGGGGTTCGGCTGGGAGAGGGGTTGATTCGACTTGGCTTTCTGACCGAAAGGGAGCTTGAGGAGCTACTGCAACGACAGGGTAGAAAAAGCCGGGTTGGGGAGCAGTTGGTCTTGGAGGGGCTGATCAGCTCGGCCCAACTTGCCGAGGCGTTGGCTGAGCAGAAGAGAAGTGGTGCCAAACTGGGGCAGACACTGGAGCGGCTGAATGTTCTGGCCGAAAAGCCCTTTCTGCTTTTTCTAGCCCAACAGCTTGGTGTCCCCTTTGTTGACCTGGGACAGTTTCCTCTGGATAGGGCTCTGGTTCAGCAGTTGCCCGAAGCCACCGCCAGGCGCTACCGGGCCATTGTGCTTTCGTCCCACCCCAACGACCTGTTGATCGGCATGGCTGATCCTGCCGATCTTCCCGCCTATGACCAGCTGGTCAAAAGTTTGCGCACCCCCCTGCGCACCGCCCTGGTTTCTGAACGTTCCTTATTGAGGCTGTTTGACCTCTCCTATCGACGATCCGATGAGATGAGTCTGCATGTGGCCCGCCTGGAGGAGGAGGTGGGAGAGTATCGTGCCGAAAACCCCAGAGAACAAGAGGGAGAGGAGCTGGCTGACGCACCGGTGGTGCGTCTTATTGAGTCGCTTTTTGAGGATGCCGTAAGGCTTAATGCCTCGGACATTCATATCGAACCCGATGCCAAGGTGCTGCGTATTCGCCAGCGGGTTGATGGGCTGCTGTTGGAGCAGGTGATCAAGGAGCGGCGGATTGCCCCGGCTCTGGTCTCCAAACTCAAGCTGATGGCGGGAATTGAGATTGCCGAAAAACGGCTGCCTCAAGATGGCCGTTTTCAGATGTCGGTCAAGGGGCGTCAGGTAGATGTCCGGCTCTCAACCCTGCCCATCCAAGATGGGGAGTCGGTGGTGTTGCGGCTGTTGGATCAATCTGGGGATCATCTCAACCTCGCCTTGGTGGGTATGGAGGCGGAGGTTCTGGCCCGTTTTCGGCAGCAGATCAGCCGCCCCAATGGCTTGATTTTAGTCACCGGCCCCACCGGCAGCGGAAAAACCACAACCCTCTATGGTGCGCTGAATGCCCTTAATGTGCCACAGACCAAAATCATTACGGTAGAGGAGCCGGTGGAGTATCGACTGCCCCGCATCAACCAGGTTCAGGTCCACAGCAAAATTGGCCTGACCTACGCCACTATTTTGCGAACGGTTCTGCGTCAGGATCCGGATGTGGTGTTGGTGGGAGAGATGCGGGATCAGGAGACATCCCAGATGGCTGTTCGGGCTGCTCTGACCGGTCATCTGGTTTTTTCCAGCCTGCATACCATCAGTGCGGTCAGTACCACCATCCGACTGATTGAAATGGGGTTGGAGGGGTATGCTGTCGCCGCCTCTTTGCGCTGTGTTTTAGCGCAACGGCTGGTCAGAAGGGTCTGTCTGCACTGCGCCCACGCCCGACCGGCCACCCCGGAGGAGGTGCGATTGATTCGCCGTTATCTGACCCAGGTCGAGGAGCCACTACAGTTTAAAGAAGGAGTGGGGTGTTCTCACTGCAACCAAACCGGCTTTCATGGTCGAATTGCGGTGGTGGAGCTGTTGGAGATGAACCGGGCGTTGGCGGATGCCCTGCGCCGGGAAGATCTCTCTCTGTTTGTGCGGGTAGCCCAAAAACGCCAAGGCTTTACACCTCTTCCTGTCTCTGCCCTCTCCTACGCTGTGCGTGGGATTATCTCTCTGATGGATGCCTTGCGTCTGGTTGCCGATGCTGAAGAAGAGCCCCTTGTTCTGCCCAGCCATGGGGAGGGCCATCCTCTCTCAAACAACCATGGCTAAATTTTACTATAAGGGCAGGTTGGCGGGTAAGCGGGTTGAAGGGGTTCTGGAAGGGGTGGATCGGGATCAGGTGGCGGCACAACTAAAAAAACGGCGGGTGGTTCCCCTGACCATTACCGAGAAGCCGACTCCGCAGGGGGGTGGACAACCCCGGCTTGTTTTTTTTGGGCGACCCAAGGTGGAGGATATGCTTCTTTTTGCTCGCCAGATGGCCGCTCTGTCCCGTTCGGGTGTGCCCATGGTGCGTGCCTTTGAGGGGCTGATAGAGAGTACCCTCAACCGGGTGTTGAAACAGGCCATGGTGCGGATTCTGGCTGACCTTCAGGCCGGGCGGGATCTCTCCGTAGCCCTGGGGGAACATCCGCACCTTTTCGACCCTTTTTTCTTGAGAATGGTGCGGGTGGGTGAAGAGACCGGGCGCCTGGGCGATGCGTTTCAACAGATCTTCTCCTACCTGGAAAATGACAAGGAGACCCGAAGACGCCTTGCCAGTGCCGTCCGTTATCCGGCCTTCGTGGTGATGACGGTTTTTCTGGCCCTGGGGGTGGTCAACACCTATGTGATTCCGGCTTTTGTTGAGCTTTTTGACAAATTTGGTGCTGAACTTCCCTTCTCTACCTCGCTCTTGCTTGCTGCCTCCCGGTTTATCCAGGGGTGGGGATGGCCTGTTCTGTTTTTTCTGCTGCTGATTATTGTGCTGCAACAGCTCTCCCTGCGCACAGATTGGGGACGGCTCTTTTGGGATCGTCTGGTGTTGACCCTTCCGCTGGTCGGCTCTCTTTTGCATCGCATTATTCTGGCTCGTCTCTGTCGGGTTTTTGTGCTGGGCAGCCGCTCTGGCATGAGTATGGTCCAGGTGTTGTCGACAGTCGCCGATAGTGCGGATAACCGTTTTATTGCCGGGCAGATTGATGGGATTCGGCAGGGGGTGTCCCGTGGGGAGAGCTTAAAGCAGGCGGTGGAGGTGAGTGGGGTCTTTACGCCGCTGGTGGTACAGATGATCGCTGTCGGGGAGGAGACCGGCCAGGTTGAGCAGATGATGATGGAGGTGGCGGTTTATTATGAACAGGAGGTGGATTATGAAATCCATGCCTTGAGTGCCACCCTGGAGCCGATTTTGCTGCTCTGTCTGGCGGGTATTGTCCTGATTCTGGCTCTGGGTATTTTTCTGCCCCTGTGGGAATTGGGCTCTGGGGGAATCTCTCGCTGAGAGGTGATAATGCTTTTTAGTCTAAGACATATTTTTTATTGTTAGAATAAAAGATAAATATAACACTAATCGATTTTTAAGCCGGGTATACTATTGAAAATAGGGATTTTCTTGACATTCAAGGCCTTTTGATGCTCCACTCCCTCTTTTGAAAACCTACCAAAAGAGAGCCCGCAAGAGGCTGGGGGTCTGGCGTTGAAAGTCACCACACCGATTTGCCCAAGAGGCACCCTCTCCCATCGATCTGGGGGATTTACCCTGATTGAGTTGATCCTGGTTATTGTTATTCTGGGTATCTTGTCTGTGGTGGCCGCGCCCCAGTTTGTCGACTTGAGCAAGCGGGCGGAGATCTCCTCGGCTGATGCCGTGTATGCGGCGGCGGAGTCGGCAGCCTCGATCAATTTTGCTGCCAATCGAGCAGGAGAGAGCCGGACCCTGATCTCCAGCGGGGCCACCCTTCTGGCCGCATTTGATGGGGCGCCAGCCGGTTGGACCGCCTCGGGAAACACCCTTACCCACACCGGTAAGGATACCTTCACCTATACCATTACCGTCAGCAGCAGCGAAACCACCTCCAATAAAGCGACGTTGACCTACAACTGGTAGGAGCGAGGAGAGTATTCAATCGCTTTTTAGACTCCACTGTCCTATACTGTCAGCCATGGAAACCGATGAAGGCTTGGGTTGAAATCGGTTGTGCTACCCGCAACCAACGGTGGTTTTCGGGTTGCTGGGCTATGCCAATGGGAACAGAGGGCAAAAGGATTGGTCAGCCATGGGGAAAGATGGCGGTTTTTCTCTGATTGAACTGCTCTTGGTGATGGTTTTGTCCGCTATTGTCTTTGTGGTCGCAGCCCCTCGATGGCCGGGCGATGAGATCACCCTGCAAAGCCAGGCCGACCAACTCTCCGCCGATCTGGACCTGGCCCGTGCCTTGGCTATCAGTCGGGGGGAGTCCATTACCATTCAGCGCGCCACCACGCCCGATAGCTACACCCTTACCGATAGCAGCGGCACCCCCCTCTACCCCTCTACCCAACTGGATGGTATCTCCCTTCAGACTTTTAGCATCACCTTCGACCCTTACGGCAATCCGGGATCGGCAGACCAGGAGATCGCCCTCTCACACCACGACGCTCGGATGAGCCTGAGAGTGGTGGGTGAGAGTGGCGTGGTCATCTGGCTATGATCGGTTTGCAGGCAAACTCTAACCGGGGGTTTACCCTGATCGAGATGGTGATCATCATCGTCTTGCTGGGGGTCTCGGCGGTGGGGATGATCCCCCTGTTTACCCAGGTTCTCACGTCTGCCCACGAAATCAGCGAACTGCACCAGGGCCAGCTGTTGGCCCAGGAGCGGATTGAAGAGGTGGTGGCTGCCCGGCGGGGTGCCGCGGGTTTCAGTGGTCTGACTGAGGCGCTGTTTGCCTCTGAGCGTGGCATTGATCTGGGTGGGGCGGTTCGCTTTGATCGGTTGGTGCAGGTAGAGGGAGGGGTGTTTGACTCGGTTGCCAATACGTTACGCTGCAGCGGTTGGGACTATAATAATGAGGAGTATAAATGCGTCATCGTCGAGGTTCGAACCGCCGGAGAGGGGCGGATTCTCTCTCAGCGTCGGGCTCTGTTTGCCAGGTAGGCTTTACCCTGATTGAGATGATCTTGGTCTTGGTTCTGGTGGCGATCCTGGCTGGAGCCGGTGCCCGGATGGTGGGGGCTGGATTGGATAGCTATCTGACCGCAAAAACCCTCTCGCCCCTGGCGGATCAGGGGCGGCTGGCCATGGAGAGGATGATGGCAGAGTTGCGGGGGGCCTCTTGTCGCTCCCTCTCCCAGCCGGATGGACAGAACTCTTTACAGTGGACCAACAGTGTCGGCCATCAGCTGCTTGTTTTTGCTGGTCGGGGGGGAGAAGATATTCTTATCATGCAGGTGGATGGGGGAGAGGAGAAGAGGCTCTTGTCTGGGGTTGATAACCGCACGGTGCGGTTTGAGGTAGGCTTGGACTGTCTGGTCACCTTGGAGATGACCCTGACCGGCACACTGAATGGCGGCGAACCGCTCTTTTTACCTCTGCGCAGCCGTATCTATCTGGGGGTTGGTTGAAGATGATCCGCACCGACCCGGCCCCCCCTTTTCATGGTCCTGGTGGCAGGGAGGGGGGGGCACTGTTGATCTCTGCCTTGATTGTCATGACCCTCATCGCCGCGTTGGCTGTGTCGGCTGCTCGGGTACAGGGGGTTCGTGCCGCTATTTCGTCGGCATTCTCTTTGGGCTACGCCTTGGACGACCTCAACCAGGCTGGGCTGGATCTGGCGGTTAGCGGCTTGAATGCCACCGCTTGTCAGCCAGAAAATATGCCAGGTGCCGCCATGGATGGATCGGGCCGGCGCACGTTTTCCAGAAGAGTGGAAGAGGAGGGGGCGGTTGCTGTTTCCCTCTGCCCGAAAGAGGCCGCCTGCTTTACGAGCGATTGGGGGGTTGACGGTAAACGTGCCGACTGGGTCGTTTTGATGACGGCGACCTTGGGTGCGCAGCAAAAGAGTATCAAGGCCGGTCTGCAAGGAGGCTGTACTCTGCCTCGGATTCCCCGTTCGGTTTGGGATAAACCTTTTTTGGTCTCGACCCTTTCTGATACCGTGACTCTGGGTGGCAGTTGGGCTGTGGATTGTTGGAACAGCTCTACCTGTCTTCAGGCTAATGGTCAGAGCGGTGGGTGGACCATTCCGGGCCATGACGGCAACCTGATGGTTTTCAAGGCGATTGTCGATCAGGCCCCCCCATCGGGGGGGCGGCTTCAGGTGGCTCTACAGCTAACCGATGGGGCTTGGATTGTCTGTGGTGATCAACCGGGGGGAGGAGGGGATGGCTTTCCTCTAACCATGGGGCAGAGCCTGACCTGTCATCATAGCGATGGCACCGACATAACCACGGTTTGTGATGGTTCTGTGAACCCGGAGTGTAATCTGGCCTTGGGGGCCATTGCCCTGGAGCTGGGCTATTTTGATCCAACACAGGTGGCCCATCTGACCCTGCGCATGAACGGTCAATCCAGCCTGGAGCAGACCCGGCTCTCCTCCCTGTTTTTGGGCAATGGCTCGCCTGGGAACTACGACCTGTTCACCCTCTCCCATTGGCAGTAGGGGGGGAAGGGGCTATACTGAGTTTGGTAGGAGCACAAGTCATGACGGTCGCTGAAGGGAGCCTCCTGACAGACCCCAGGCCGATTTGAACGGCAACCCTGAAGAAGACTATCCACCACCTCTATCCATCGGTAGCCAAACACCATGCCATCCAAACGCCCCCCCCTTATCGCTCTGGCTCCGCACCCCTGGTGGAACCACTGGTTGAGCCGTCAGCAGTTGCTCTCCCGTTTGGGAGAGCGGGGTTGGCCGATACTCTATAGTTTTGGCCCTTTGAGTGTTTGGGAGCGACATACCCGCCACTGGGGGGAGTGCCCTTGGTTGGGGCGGGTGGTAAGCCGAGACCATGTTCTGGTGGATTATCCGGGCCGGTTTCCCGCCACCTGGCCTAAATTTCCCGCCTGGGACGCTTGGTATAGCCGCCACTATGCCTTGAAACTCAAAAAGACCGTAGCCAGACAGGGGGGAGGCGATCAGCTGATTGCCCTGCTGTTTCACCCCTCCTTTCAGCCCTGGTTGGCGTGGCTCAAGCCCCGCCATGTGGCCTATCATGTGTATGATGCCTACCACATGATGGACAATTGGGACCAGGAGATGGCGATCATGGAGCAGTCGCTTATTCAGCGGTCCGAGTTGATCACCACCTCCTCGGCCGGCATGGCAGCCAATCTACCGGGGAGTGGCCCCAAAAAGGCCCGTGTACTGAATAATGGTGCCGATTCTGCCCGATTTTTGCGGGGGGTTGGCGCCCCCTGTCCGCAGGATATGGCCGCCATACCCCATCCCCGCATCGGCTATGTGGGCTCTATCAATGCCAAGATGGACATGGATATGATTCTCACCGTCAGCGAACATCAACCCGATTGGCATTGGGTCTTTTTAGGTCAGACCTACATGAATGGTGAAATCCCCGCTGTGCGCTCGGCACGAGACAAATGGGGCCGACTTCTAGAGCGGAACAACGTCCACTTTCTGGGGCGAAAAACCGCTGAGGAGATGCCAGCCTATGTCAATAACATGGATGTGTTGACCATCTGTTATAAAATTGCCCGGGTCGACCAGGGGGAGTCGGCCAGTTGGGTGGTCCACGGCTACCCCACCAAACTGCACGAATTTCTGGCTACCGGACGGCCTGTGGTGGCAGGAAGTCAACAGGTGATTGTCGACCATTTTTCCCATGTGGTCCGCCTGGCCGATGATGCCGCCGGTTGGGAGGCCGCCATCGAGGAGGCTCTGACCACCGGTGGGGTGGGGGATGTTGCCAGCCGTCAAAAGGTGGCCATGGAGAACACCTGGGAGAGCCGGGTTGACCAGTTGGAGCGGTGGCTTGAGATGATGGTTGCAGGGTAGATCCTATGAAGATTCCCCTCCCGGTGGCGTTAAAACGCCGTATCAAGGGTCACCTTAAAAGGTGGCGAATGGCCTGGATTCGCCATCGGTATGGCTTTGGTCCGGAGCAGTTTTCTCAGGCATTGCAACAGTTGGGTTTGCAGGGTGGGGAGACGGTGTTGGTCCATTCGGATATGGACTGTTTCGAACCCTTTTCTGGTCGACCCACCGAGATTATTACCCAGTTGGAGGAGCTGTTGGGTCCATCCGGTACGTTGGTCATGCCCACCATTCCCTTTAGTGGTTCGGCCTTGGCGTGGGTTGAGGAGGGGGGGGGGTTTGATAACAGGCTCACCCCCTCTCGAACCGGGCTGTTGACGGAGTTTTTTCGCCGCTCATCCGGTGTAATCCGCAGCCAACACCCTACCCATCCGGTCGCTGCCAAAGGGTTGAGGGCGGCTGACCTGTGTGCCGACCACCATCTTGCCCAAACCCCCTGCGGAAAGGGTTCTCCCTATCATCGCCTGTTGGCGGTAGATGGGTGGACCTTGCTGCTGGGATCGGGTATGGAGAGCATGACTTTTTATCATGCAGTAGAGGAGGTTATAGAGGATAAGATGCCTTTTTCTCCTTTTACAACAGCCTATTATACCATCGAATCTCGCACCCAAACCGGCGAGATGGTCCAGACCCGCACCCGCCTGTTCGACCCGGACCTCTCCCGTCGTCGCCGTATCAGCCGCCTGGTCTCTCAGCTTCAGTCAAAGCCAGGCCGGTGGCGGGAGGTTGACCTGGGCAAGATGACAATTATATTATTGAAAGCCAGTGAGGTGCTGGCCGCAGCAGAGGAGATGGCGTTGAAAGGGGCGTTTTGTTATGAAGAGTGAGCTTCGGGATCGGTTGATCCAACAGCTTGAAGAGGAGATGCTCTATCCGGCCATGCAGAGTGCGCGCGAGATTGTCGCCCAGGAGAGCGGTATAGGTCGGTGGCGATTTTTAAAAAAATGTGTGGCCAATCTGCCGGAAGGGGCCAAAGGGCTGAAGCCGGTACGTGTTGCCCTGCTGGCCTCCTTTTCCATTGAATTTATCCAGGATTCCCTGCTGGCTTTGGGGCTGGTGCATGGCCTGCAGATCAAACTTTATCCATCCGGTTTTGCCCAGTACCATCAAGAGATAGTCGACCCCAACAGTCAACTCTATGCCTTCAAGCCGGATCTGGTTGTGCTGGCCTTGGAGGGGGAGCGGCTGGCTCCGGCCCTGTATGAAGATTTTTTAACTAACGCCACAAACCCGGCACAGACCCAGGCACAAGATCGACTGGTCAAAGAGGTGATGGGGCTGGTTTCGACTTTCCGCAGTCGGTGGGACGGTACGCTGCTGATCCATAACATGGATGACCCACAACAGGCCGCACTGGGTCTTTTGGACGGTCACCTGGATGGGGCTGGGCAGCGGTCGGGGGTGGCGGCGGTCAATAGGCGGTTGCTGGAAGAGATCAAACAACTAAGCGGGGTTTTTCTCCTCGATTATGCCGCCCTGGTAGGCCGTTTTGGGCAGGAAAACTGGTATGACCGGCGGATGGCCCTCTATGCCCAGGCACCCATCTCCCAGGGGTTGATCCACCACCTGGCTGGGGAGTATCTGAAGGTGGTTCGTGGGGTTAAGGGGCTGGCTAAAAAATGTCTGGTCTTGGATCTGGATAACACCCTCTGGGGCGGGGTGCTGGGGGAGGAGGGGGTTGAAGGGGTCGCCTTGGGCGCCAACTATCCCGGCAGCGCTTACAGGGCTTTTCAGCGAGCGGTGTTAACGCTGTATAATCGGGGTGTTATTCTGGCTATTGCCAGCAAAAACAATGTGGATGATGTGGATGAACTGTTTGCCCAGAACCGATTCATGGTTTTGAAAAAAGAGCAGTTTACCCTCCGAGAGATCCACTGGCAGCCCAAGCCGCTCTCTCTTGAAAAAATTGCCAAGACGCTGAATATCGGTTTGGAACATCTGGTTTTTATTGATGATAATCCGGTAGAGTGTGAGGCGGTGTGTGTCTCTCTGCCAGAGGTGACCGTGCTACCCTTTCCAGCCAACCGACCAGAAGAGGCGGTTGATCTGCTCTTTGCGGAGGGGCTGTTTGATAGCCTCTCTTTTTCCGAGGAAGATCGCAACCGCAGCCAGCTCTATCAGCAGCGGGCAGAGGCTGAACAGTTGCGGGGGTCCAGTGGATCTCTGGAGGATTTTTATCGCAGCCTGGAGATGGTGGTGACCATTGCAGCGGTACAGCCTCAGACCCTGGCCCGCACCGCACAGCTGACCCAAAAAACCAACCAGTTCAACCTGACCACCTACCGTTATGGCGAGTCGGAGGTGGCGGAACGTATGGCCGATCCAAGCTGGATTCTGCTTACCCTACAGGTTACAGACCGTTTTGGTGATAATGGTATTGTCGGGGTGGTGATGGCTCAGCAGGTTGATAAGGCATTGCATCTGGACACTTTTTTACTAAGCTGCCGAGTGATTGGTCGCACCGTAGAGACCGCCCTGCTGGCGGAGTTGTGCCGACTTGCCGTGGCACGTGGTGTGACCTGTTTGATCGGTCAGGTTATTCCCACCCCCAAAAACCTGCCGGCCCGAGAACTCTACCAGCAGCATGGTTTTACCTTGGTCGATGAAGAGAAGCAGCTTTGGAAATTGACCCTATCCGACCATCAGGTTAAGCCTCTTCCTTGGTTGACGGTGGTGACGGAGGGCGTAGGATGATGGATAGGAATGAGACGTCCCAATCTTTAGGTGAAAGTCTATCGCAACTATAGATATTTCTAGCCAAATTTGTACAAAACTATTAAGGATGGGTCTGGGAAGGCATGAATGCCTTCCCAGCGGGTTTGGGCAGCGCCCAAGGTCCTAGGCCTTTGACTTTGTTTTTTTTATTTTTAAAAGCGTGGGGATTTGGGGGCCTGCAAGGCCTCCCAAGGTGTTGACTTTGCCTTAAACCGTTGTCCAAATCTGGTTTTAATTGACTAAACTCTGTATCGATATTCCAAAGCAAATGGGTGCAAAACAGTTGCGGGTGGGTCTGGGCAGTAGCTAAGATTTCAAGCCGTTGATTACCGATGTCCAATTTGGTTTTAACCGACAGTCGTGTGGTGAAGAGAGGTGAGAGCGTGGAAGAGACGATCAAGCAGCTGATGGCAGATATCTTGGATCTGGACCCAAAAGCCATTGACCATACTACCCGAGCCGATGGGGTGGATGGTTGGGACTCCTTTAACCATCTTAATCTTTGTCTGGCTATTGAGCAGGCGTTGGGTGTTCAGTTGGAGGTGCAGGAGATGGAGACGATGCTCTCGTTTCCTGCCATCATGGCGGTTGTTCGATCGAAGGAATAAAAAGGGAAGGGGCCGCTATCCTCTTCTGGGAATGGGTAACCGGTTGAAGGGGTGTTCCTCCTCCTCTTCCGCCTTTTTTCGTTTGTCAAACCCAGCAATCAACACCACCGCCTCCCCTCTAAACGCCTCCTCTCCCAACGTCAAGAGGATCTCTGACAGCTTGCCGCGGAAAAACTGCTGGTACTGTTTGGTCAGATCTTTGGCGACACATCCGTCCCGGTCACCCAACACCTCTTGGGCCAGGGATAGAAATTCTTTGATGTGTCGGGGAGAGAGGTAGAAAATCAGGGTGTGTTGGCTCTTTTTTTCTTGCTCCAACAGCTTTGCTTGCCGAACCGGTCTGCGGGGGGGAAAGCCGAGAAACAGATGCGAGCTGCTCGCAAGGCCTGAGCCCACCAAGGCGGTAGTCAGGGCTGAGGGGCCGGGAATAATGTCAATCTCAATGCTGTTTTCCAGTGCGGTAGAGAGGACCCGATAACCCGGATCACTGATTCCCGGCATACCGGCACTACTGCAGAGACCGACGGTCTCTCCGCGCTCCAGCAGCTTCAAAATGCCATTGGCAGACCCCTTTTCGTTGCCGTCATTACATTTGATAAACCGTTTGGGAAAGGGGATCTGGTAGTGGTAGAAGAGTTTTTTCGTCTCGTTAGGCTCTTCACAGGCGATGATATCCACCTCGGCCAACCCAGCCAACGCCCGCTGGCCCAGATCGGCCAGGTTGCCTATGGGTGTGCCGATAATCAGTAGTTTTCCAGCCATTTTATAGGCACCCTTTAGCTTTCCGACAGGGTAAGGGAGGCCGAGTTGATGCAGTAGCGTTTTCCGGTTGGCGCTGGTCCATCATCAAAAACATGGCCCAGATGGGCTTGGCAGTTGGTGCAGACAACCTCCACACGGCGCATGAAAAGTTTGTTGTCCTCTTTTAAGCCAACATTTTTTTCATCGACCGGAGCAAAAAAACTTGGCCACCCCGTGCCGGAATCAAATTTGGTTTGGGATGAGAACAGGGGAGTATCGCAGCAGACACAGCGGTAGGTCCCCGGCTTTTTACAGTCGTGGTAGGCTCCGGTAAAGGGGCGTTCGGTACCCTGTTTGCGACAGATCTGAAACTGTTCCGGGGTTAACGCTTTGGCCCATTCGCTATCGGACAACACTTTTTTATTCATGATTGACCTCTTGGCAACAAGCTAACAGAGAGGGGTTGAAAAGGTTCAACACAGTATGGAGAGGATTATTTCCATCCCCGGATGACCGTGTATTGACTGGTCTGCTTAATGGTCTCTACCTGTTTTAAAACCTGGGAGAGGGCGCTGGTATGGTCGAGAAAACGGTTGCCGACCAACCAGAATGAACCCCCTTTTTCCAGTAGATCCACCCCCTGCTTAATGAAGGAGTGAACGGCACTGTGGTCGTTGCGAACCCCTCGATGAAAAGGGGGGTTGGAGAGGATGGTGGTGTAGCGGTTTTGCGCCAGCGTGGTACCAATGCCATCCTCGGCAATAATCTGGCAGCGGTGGCTCAACTGGTTTAAATCCATGGTGTGCTGGGCACAATGGACGGCATTGATTTGGTCGTCACTGAGGATAAAACGGGTATCGGGCCACCGTTTAGCCAGGACGGCACTGAGAAGCCCGGTTCCACAACCCCAGTCCAAAACCAGTGGGCCGGGATCAAGCCCTTTTTGCGCCATGGCCGATAAAAGCAGCAGAGAGGCCGGGTCTGGCTCCTGCCAGGAAAAAAGACCCGGTCGGCTGGCGATGGTCAACCCTTCACAGGGAAAAGTCAAAAAACCCTCTGGATCGTAGGCCAGGTTGGTGCGGGCTGTTTTCTTGCCGGGCTTTTCGACATAGCGGCTCTCCCTGGTGAGGGAGATGAGGCGGAGATGGCCTTTATAAAAGGCGGTTTTGCTATGGCTGAACCGTTTGCCAATAGAGAGAATGCCGGCCTCCTTGCTGCCAAAAATCCACACCCGACCGGTTGCAGAGATGGCTTGCAGAGCGGCCTCGATGGCAACTCGGGCCGCCTCCCGTCCCTGGTTGAGTTCCATCAGGATATGGTCGGCAGGCTCCCGGTTGGAGGGGTGGTCACTCAGTACGGTAGCCCCTTGAGGGAGAACAGCCATGCCCGCTTGGGCAAGAGAGGCTCGGGCGGCAACCAGTGCACCAGAAAAGCCCGCTTCAGCCAGAGTGCCCAGCAGAAAAAGGGTCGAGGTAATCTCCTGGTGGGTCAGGTACAGATGGGTGACCGATGCCAGGGGGCAGTGCTGAGCCAGGGCGGAAAAAAACCGCTGGCTGGCACGTTCGTTGGGATTCATTGTTGGTTAATCCGGGGCAGGTCGGCCATTCTTGATCTCTTCGAAAACATCACGCACATGCATCATACGAGTATGGCGCACGGCATTGGTGCCTGTAAAAATCAGTCCATCCTCCAAACTGCCCTGCTGAGAGTTATGGAGGGCGGTGGCAATGCAGAAGGTCAGTTTATCTTCCCGGCAGCTACAGTGGTCCAGGCAGGTTGCAAAACATTTGTCGGCTACATCGCCGCCTCGGAACAGGGTTCGGGTAAAGGGGGTGTTCAGTGCCCGTCCCGGCAGACCGGCGGGAGAGTCAACAATGACAATATCGGCAGCGGTCGCCTTGATGAAGGCATTTTTAAAGTTTTCGTGGGCATCACATTCGTAGGTGCAGAGAAAACGGCTGGCCATCTGCACCCCTTTGGCACCCAGGTCGAAGGCGTGGTCAATATCTTTTCTGTCCCAGACACCCCCAGCGGTGATGATGGGGATTTCATCATTGTACTCTTTTCGGGACCACTCAGCCAGTTGGGGTACGACCACATCGGAAGAGTGTTTTTTGTTAAAAAGTTGGTCACGACTCACCCCCAGATGACCGCCGGCGGTGTTGGGGTCTTCGAAGACAAAAGCGTCTGGGCGGCGTTTATAGAGTTTCAGCCACCGTTTGGTCAGCAGCTTGGCCGCCCGTAGGGAGGAGACGATGGGGAGCAGGGCGGTTTGGGGACGAGAGGCGGCAAACTCAGGCAGTCTGAGGGGAAGCCCGGCACCGCAGACGATCATGTCGGCTTCACACTCAACCGAGGTTCGCACCATGGTCTCAAAGTCTCGGATGGCGACCATGCAGTTGGTGCCGATCACCCCTTCAGGGCTGATCTCCCGTGCCAGGGTAAACTCATCTTGCAGCGCTTTGATGTTGGCTTTGTAGTAATCCTTGCCCTTTTTGTAGTGTTTGGAGGCGAGGGAGAGAGCCACGGTTGCGATGATTCCACCCCCCCCTTCATTGGCGACCGCAGCAGCCAGTCCATGGGCAGAGACACGCACACCCATACCCCCCTGAATGATGGGAACCTTCAGGGTATGCTCACCAATTTGCAGAGCGGGTAAAGGGGGAACGCTAGAGGTAGTGGTCGTTGTCATAAGTAAACAATACGCTATAAAATGGACTGAAAAAAACAGTCTGATTTATTGAATTTGAGTCTATTTCAGCTCCCAATCGGCCCACTGGGGTTTGTGAACTGAAAGGTTGCGTCCCGCAGCAGTGAGCTGGTTGCCTTTGCTGACATCACTCAGTCGAAGGGTGCTCAGCCCAATACACTTTCCGCCTTGACAGATGGTACTGGTCAGGATTCCGGCCTCTTTTCCTGAGGGCGTTAAAATGGGTGTTTCCGCCGCCACCGGACCATCTCCCTCTAGGATGACTTGAAACAGTCGTTTTTTCAAGGTTCCCCGGTGATGGGTGCGGGCGGTTGTCTCCTGACCCACAAAGCACCCTTTTTGAAAACTCACTCCGTTCATTTCCAACAGCCCCCCTTCCAGCGGGAGGGATTGACCGAAAATCAGCTCTTTTCCCCCTTTGGGCAGCCCCTGTTGAATACGATACTGTTCCCAGGCATCGGCTCCGGCAGTGGGGATGCTTTGGGACCATTTTTCCCAAACAGCCGGGTAGTCCGCCCCTTTAACCCGTAGTCGCCAGCCAAAATCGCCATGGCGAGGATCTCTCCAGAGTTGTTGGTCACCCTCCAGGTTGAAGGTGGCCCCCAGTGGTGCCTCGTGGAGGGGCAGTTGGGGAAACAGGGCAGCTATGGCCTCTGTGGCTTGAGGACCAGCTACGGCCAGGGTTCCGTACTCTGAACTGACATCGTGCAACGCCGCTTTGGTACGCATCAGATAAAAGCTGAGAGCGGCAATCAGCCTGGCCGCCTGTTGGGGTTCGGTATCGAGAAAAAGAGACTCTTCAAACGTGCCGACGCTAAAATCCCACTGAAAACGGCCTTGGGGGGTGAGCATGGCGGTATAGAGGGTTTTGTCGGGGCTGACATCTTTGATTTGGTTGGTGGTCAGCCCTTGCAAAAAAGCGACCCGCTCCGGGCCGGATATGGTCACCACCCCCCGATGGCTAAAATCCATCATGGCGGCATGATGGGTTAATTTATCAACCTCTTCGGCTACCTCAGAAAACCGTTCAGGAACCGGCTCTCCACCGTCTAAACGCCAGGGAATGGTGTCAGTCAGATGGGATTTTAACAGGCTCATAAATAAAAACTCCTTGTCAATGACCACTTGGGGTCAGCACAATGAACGTGTATCTGTTAGTCTCAGGATAGGATTGCTAAGTTCCAAATGCCATATTTAAAAATAAACTGGAGATAATCTCATGAGCAGCACATTTCGTTCCGATTGGGTCAAAGGTCGTTCAGGGAACGTTACCCAGATGCACTACGCACGGCAAGGTGTTATCACCCCGGAGATGGAATATGTGGCCAGCCACGAGGGGCTGGAAGCAGAACAGGTCCGATCTGAGGTGGCCCGTGGTCGGATGGTTATTCCGGCCAACATCAACCATACCGAGTTAAAGCCTTTGGCCATTGGCGTTGCCAGTCGGTGTAAAATTAACGCCAATATCGGTAACTCTCAAATTTCATCGGGGCTGGATGAGGAGCTGGAAAAGCTGAATCTTTCGGTCCATTACGGTGCGGACACGGTGATGGACCTCTCCACCGGGAAGCATATCAAGCAGATCCGAAACACCATCTTGAGAAATTCTCCGGTGCCCATCGGCACGGTGCCTATCTATGAGGTGATCGAGCGGGTGCCCGATGTGCGAGATCTGACCCCGGAGATGATTCTGCAGGTGATCGAGGAGCAGGCCCGGCAGGGGGTGGATTATATGACGGTCCACTGTGGTGTGGTGATGGAGGTTCTGCCGCTTATTGAGTCCCGAATCACCAAGATTGTCTCTCGGGGCGGGGCGTTGATGGCGCAATGGATGCTGCATCATGAAAAAGAGAACCCCCTCTATACCCATTTTGACCAGCTGTTGGATATCTGTCTTAAATATGATGTTACCCTCTCTCTGGGGGATGGGCTGCGTCCCGGCTGTCTTCATGACGCCTCCGATGCCGCTCAGTTTACCGAGCTGCGGGTGCTGGGCGAGTTGACCAAACGGGCTTGGGAAAAAGATGTGCAGGTGATGATTGAGGGGCCGGGCCATGTGCCCCTGGATCAGATCGAAATGAACATGGAGAAGGAGCGGGAGTTGTGTCACGAGGCCCCTTTTTATGTCTTGGGACCCCTGGTGACCGATATTGCCGCCGGCTATGACCATATCGCCTCTGCCATTGGTGGTGCCATTGCCGCCTGGAAAGGGGCCTCCATGCTCTGTTATGTCACCCCAAAAGAGCATCTGGGTCTGCCTAACGCCGAGGATGTTCGGGCGGGGATTATCGCCTATAAAATTGCGGCCCACTCCGCCGACATTGCCCGGCATCGCCCAGGTGCAAGAGATCGGGATGATGAGATGAGTCGGGCACGGTATGGCTTTGATTGGAACCGTCAGTTCGAACTGGCTCTGGACCCGGAGCGAGCCAGGGAGTATCACGATGAGACCCTGCCGGAAGAGGCCCACAAGAGTGCCGAGTTCTGCTCAATGTGTGGACCACGGTTTTGTGCCTACAAGCTCTCTCAGGAGGTAGCGGAAAAATCCAAGAAGATTGCTGCCAAACTGCTTCCCGGCCACTGTCCTGAAGCCAAAGAGGAGGTGGCCTAAAGGGGTTTTGTTCGAGTAAGGGGCCTTTTCTGGTGGAACTAGATAGGCAGAATCGGCCCCTCTCCCCCCCAACTCAAAGCAGCCCCACAGCCGGGGCTCTCATAGAGGTCGATGCGGTCCAGTTGTGGCAGTCTGTCAACCAGCCTCTCCTTCATCCACCCCAGAATCGACGCCAGATCGCCGTCAGCCATGCCGGGCAGGTCGTTGAGCAGATGGTGATCAAGTTGGTTGTAGAGGGGAGAGAAAAGGGCCTTGACCTCGCCATAATCCACCGTCCACCCCATCACCGCATCCAATGGCGCCAGAAGGTGGAGCCGGGTGAGGTAGCTGTGGCCGTGGAGTCGCCGTGTGGCATCTGTTTGGCTGGCACGTTGCAGCCTCAGGGCTCCCTCAAATCGTCGCTCTTTCCAAATTCTAAACTGTCTGCCGTCGTAGTTGCATCCCGCCGTGACGGTCTCATAGACGGTTATCCAGGATAGCTCGGCCAGGGCAGGCTTGAGTCGTTGCCAGAGCCAGGCAGCCAACCGCTCGCTGGTGGGGTTTTCCAGGCCGGGAATGTCGTTGAGGCAGCGGTTGTGAAGCTGTTGAAAAAGAGGCTGCCAAAGGTGAGATAGGCGGTCAAAATCCACCCCCATATTCTCTCCTCCCAACCGCTGATTGGCATGGAGAATGACCTCAAATCCATGACCATGCATGCGCCCGCAAGGGTGTCTGGGTGGCACATGGGGTAGCTGGTGGGCGGCCTCAAAGCGAAACTTTCGCCAGATATGGGCATCATCTCCCGCCGCTAAATCCGCCCCGGTCTCTCGAGTGCTCTGGATGCCGACGGACTCCAGTCCGGGAATCGGCAACCGTTGCCAGAGCCATCGGGCAAGATTTTCGTCGGTTGGGTTGGTCAGATGGTCGTTCAAGCAGCCATAATTCAAGGGGTCGACCGCCTGGGCCACCGCTTGGCTCAGGGCCTGGCTCTCGCCACCGGGAAAGGGGGCCCAGCCGTTTGGGAGCCGGGCTCTTATCCGGGCAAAAAAGCTGTGACCGTGGAGATGGTGGGAGGGGTGGCTCTCTGGTAAAAAGGGGATGCGCAGAGCCGATTCAAAGGGGGCAGAAGAGAGGTAGAGCAGATGATCATCCATGGTTTGGCTCTTAAAAGGTGGCGAGGAGAGGGTCGACCACTCCCGCCATGGCAAACCCTTTGGCCCGCAGTTGACAGGCGGGGCAGGTGGTGCAGGGGGGGTGCTGGCCCTGATAACAGGTGTGGCTGTAAGCCAGGGCGGGTAAGGCTCCCAGTTTTTGAGCCAAAAGGACGGTCTCCTCTTTGGATTGGAACATGAGTGGCGTATGCAGGGTGAGGGAAAAGTCCATACCCAGAGTCAGGCTTTTTTGCAGGGCTTTCATGGTCTCCTCACGACAATCAGGATAGCCGCTGTAGTCGGTCTGGGCTACCCCGGTCACCAGATGGTGGATCTGTCGACCATAGGCATAAGCGGCAGCAAACGTAAGAAAAATCAGGTTTCGACCTGGTACAAAAGTGTTGGGCAGGTCCGGTGCAGAGGCGGGCAGGCTCTCTACATCGATCTGCTTATCGGTGAGGGCGTTGCCTCCCAGGGCAGAAAAGGTGTTGATGGGCAGAACCGTGTTGGGTACCTGGGCGATCTTCGCTATTTTGGCGGCTGCGGCGATTTCTCTGTGGTGGCGCTGTCCATAGTCGAAGGTGAGGGTCTCTACCTGTCGAGGCCCAAAATGGTCCAGGGCCCAGTAGAGACAGGTGGTCGAATCCTGTCCGCCAGAGAGAATCACCAGGGCTTTGGGGTCTGATTGAAGGGTCATGGTCAGGTGGTTTCCAGCCTCTGTAGCAGGGTGGTTAAGGCCTGTCGAACGGAGTCATGGGTATACTCATCATCGGGATGGGGTGACTCTCCGGGCTGTTGAAAATGGGGCCTTTCCTGGTAGAGTTGGCCCCAGCGGACATCGACCTGACGCACAAACTCAAACAGGAGTGGATCGTTATCGAGCAGCGGTTGAACCACCGTTTTTAAAGCGGTGCCGGGAGCGTGAGCATAATCTTCTAAAGAGAGGGACGACCCTTTGAGGCGGCGGATAAGAACCGAATGGATGGCGCCGGAGGGATCGGGACACTGTTTTTTGATCAGCTCGACCAGGGCCGTGATCACCTGCTGCTGCCTGGGAATGGGGGATACCCCTTTAAGCAGACCGCCCCCAGCCGCTTGACCGAGGGCATTTTCCATGGAAAATTTTCGTTGTGATCTCAGGGATTTTTCTATCTCTTCATCCTGATCTTTGCCCATCTCTTCTCCTTATGCTCCCTTGCCTGGGTGGGTAACGGTTGGCTTGGTCAAAGAGATGAGTATAGGCCAAAGAGGGCGGGTTGCACCATGAATCGAAATTCTTATACTGGTTATGTTACCGCAGATAGCAGGTCCCAGATTGAAAAAGCTCTTTTGGTGTCACCTCTTGATTGAATGTTGCCATGAGTACCATAAATCCCACACCCGACCAATCGACAGCCATCGCTCAGATGGAGGCATTTTTTGAGCCTTTGATGGGAGGAAAACCCTTTTTTCTTCTCTCTGGTTATGCCGGAACCGGGAAAACCTATACCATTACCGAGTTTGTTAAAGGGTTGGATAAGGAGGTGCAGGTTATTTTAACCGCTCCCACCAATAAAGCAGTGCGGGTTTTAGACCGTATGGCCGAGAAGGCCGGGTTGCAGGTGGACACCGCCACCATCCACTCTCTATTAGGGTTGGTGTTGAGCTATGAGAAGGATAAACAGGTATTAAAGAAAAAACGGGCGGCGACCATCAGTAAGTACGATCTGGTTATTGTCGACGAATGCTCCATGATTGGTGACGAACTTTGGCGCACCATCGAAGCGGTGTTGGTGGATCTCTCCACTCAGGTTATCTTTGTTGGTGATCCTCTGCAACTTCCGCCGGTCAATGAGTCCGACTCCCCCACCTTTTCCTTGCCGGACCGAGCTGAGTTGACCCAGATCATTCGTCAGGAGGAGGGGAACCCCATTATTGAGCTATCTGCCGCCATTCGAAATATCATGGAGACCGGTGGTCGACTGCCGGTTCGACGTTTTCTCTCGGAGCCAGGCAGTAAGTCCGGGCTCTTCCTGATGCCGGGTCGACGTTTTGAGAAGTGGTTTCCGGGTGCGTTTAAACAAGAGCGGTATCGTTTGGACCGGGATGCGTTTCGGGTGGTGGCATGGACCAATAAAGGGGTCAACCACTACAATGATCAGATTCGCTCTTTTTTGGTTGAAAGATCAGGTAGCCAGCCTTTTTTACCCGCCGAGCGGGCGGTGACGGCCGATGCGGTTCATATAAGGGTGGGAAAGAGCAAGACCAAACTGGTTTTGAATACCGATAGCGAGGGGGAGGTGTTGCGCTGCGAAAAAACCATACACCCCTGGCATGAGGAGCCCCTGCCGGTTTGGGAGGTGCTTTTTCGCCCGTTCGACAGTGCGGGGACTGTCACCCTCTATCTGCCGGACCCCGGTCAGGAGAGAGGTATTCGGGATCGTCTGTCACGTTTGGCTCAAGAGGCCAAGGCAGGTAAAATCCCGTGGTGGGATTTTTGGAACCTGCGCAACTCTCTGGCCGACCTGCGCCCCTGTCACGCCATCACCGTCCACCGCTCCCAAGGTTCCACCTTCAGCAATGTCTTTGTCGACTCCGAAAACATTCTGGCCAACCCCAACCGTCAGGAGGCACTGCAGTGTCTCTATGTGGCGGTTACCCGAGCTTCAGATTGTGTGGTTTTAAACAGTGCGCTGATCTAAACCCACCCGACAAATAGGAAGAGTGCGGCAAATAACGGATACGGTTCTAATTGTGGGTTGGATGGAAAAAAGGCCGTAGTGCGAAAAAAAAATGTCTGTCAAAAGAGAGTCGGTGAGAGGCCAGACTGTTTAAATTATCACATGTTTCTAACTATCGATAATAGGGTGTGGCAAATTGGTGACGGTTTGATGTCGAATATATCACAGGTTGAAGGATTAAAAACAACCAATAAAAACAATGAGAAAGATGCGTGTCTTGCTCAACTAAGCAGGGTGGCACATCACATGCATTGAACTGGCTCATCCAAGGCAAAGCGGGTTGTGACACTCGGTTGGGTATGGAAAACAGACCTAAAAAGTAAACAGGTCGCGAATATTTTTTCTTGACTTGCCCTTTGGCCACGGTGTAGAAAATAAGTCACGGTACGTTGCAAACGAGACACACCGAGTTATTAACCCTTGATTCACACACACACACACACACTTTATTAAGGGTATTAATTTAGATGAAGAAGTCTGGGTTGGTCCAGACGGTTTCAAAACAAATTCTAGAAAAGGAAGAAAGTTACATGAAAAAGTCTCTAATTCTCGGTGCAGCTGCTATGGCCGCCATGGTTGCCGCTCCCCAAGCCGACGCCTCAGAAATTTCGCTCGGTGGTTACTACCAACTTCGTATGATGGACAGTGACGCCACTATGCTTGAAACGGCTGGTGACGACAACGACAAAGCCTGGTACCACCGTATGCAGCTTAACGTCGATGCCAAGGTCAGCGAAAAGTCCCACGCTCATTTGCGTATTCGTCCAGTGGACGGTTCTATGGCAACAACAGGTGCAAACGGTCTCAACTCCAGTGCTACTGCAGCATGGAGCGTAAAACAGGTCTGGATGGAAACTGAGATGTACGGTGTTGGCGTTAAAGTTGGTCACCTTCCACTCAGAATCAATGACGGTATCTTGATTGCTCATAACGGAAGTGGTTTCTCTTCCATCGTGCTCTCCAAGACTTTCGGCGATACAACGTTGGTCGGTTTGAACAACCGGGTTTCTGAAGGCGCAACCGGCGCTGGTGACAACACCCTGACAGCCGATGACGACGATGTTGATCTGTATGGTCTGAGTGTTGTGGGTAAAATTGGTAGCAGCAGCTATCAGTTGACCTATGCTCACTTGGAGTCTGGTGCTAGCTCAGTTTTGGCTGGTGCAGACAACGACTGGATCGCTGGTACACTGGGTACTTCCCTCGGAAGCGTCAAGTTGACTGGTACGGTAATCTGGGAAGGTGGCCAGGATGGTACGACTTCCGCCAATATGCAAGCTGAAGACTCCGGTGTTCTGGCTGCTGTGCGCTTGAGCGGTAAAACCGGTTTCGGCGGATGGAAAGGTTACGGTTTCTACTCCAGTGAAGACTTCACCCACCCAGTAGGAGCCAGCAACTACCACGTCTGGTCGTTGGCATGGGATCAAGGCGGCGTTAATGGTCGCGACATGTTGGGCGGTGGCTGGATTGGTGGTACAAACTCCAATGCCAACTTCCTGCAGAACGTCTGGAGTGTTGGTGCAAGCCTCGACATCAAAGCCGGTTCCTGGACAATCAGCCCAGCAATCGACTATGCATCCTTGGTTGAAAATAACGTTGATGGCTTGGGTGCCGCTATCTCCGACAGCGCATGGGGCGGTTCTCTGACTGCTACCACCAAGCTGGACGAAGGCACAACCTTCAGCCTGATCGCAATCGGCGCAAGCCCAAGCGACGACGACAACAACGCGACACCAAGTGTTGACAACATGCATTCCTTGCAAGCTGAATTCAAAATCAAGTTCTAATTCATCAGAACTTAAAAGGCGATACCAATCGCCTGCTTGAAGCCAATTGGGGGTGGATTTTATCCACCCCCTTTTTTTTGTGTTTTATTTCGAGTAACGGTACACTTTTCAATTTGAATAACACGATCAACTCTTCCAGGTATTTTGATATGGCAACGTTCTCGACCGATGATCCTGCTTTGCGGCCCACACCTATTGTCTCTCCAGAAGATCTGGGTCGGATGATCCGGCTCACCCGAGAGAGGGCCAATCTGACCCAGGAGAGTACCGCTGCCTTGCTAAATCTGGGCAGGCGATTTGTTGGTGAGGTGGAGCGGGGGAAGCCCAGTACGGAGTTGGGGCGGGTGTTGAAACTATTAAATGGTATGGGCTTGGACCTCCAGGTCGTAGCCAGAAGTCAGGAATAGTGCCATGCTGAAGGTCTATCTGCATCAGGTTTTTGTCGGTTTTCTGAGCCAGGAGGAGGCGAAGCTCTCTTTTTGTTATGATGAGGGCTATCTCCAAGAGAACAACCCCCCTCTCTCTTACCATCTTCCGCTCTCCCGTCAACCGTATCATCATGAAAAAGCCGGCGCTTTTTTTACCAACCTGCTGCCTGCAGGAGCTTTTAGGCGGAAGATCTGTACCAGCCTGAAGATCGATGAGCGGGACGATTTTTCTCTGCTGGCCGCCCTGGGAGAGGAGTGTGCCGGTGCGGTCTCTGTGTTGGGCCGGGAGGTTGAGCAGAAAGAGGCTTCGGCGTGGAGGTATCGTCGACTGGAAAAGATTGAGGATGAAGATCTGTTTGGGGTGGGACGATCCTCCTCCACCTTGGCGGGAAGTCGATACAAGACAGCTCTCTCTTTTGACGGTACCGACCTCTATCTGCCGGAAAAGGGTGCCCCCAGCAGCCATATTATCAAGATGGACCCGGATGGAGAGGGCCGTTTGGCTGTGAATGAGCTCTATTGTAACCGGTTGGCTGGGGCGGTTGGTCTGCCGGTGCCCCATGCCCGACTGTTTCAGGGGCACTATTTGGTCGAGCGCTATGACCGAGCCGTTGTGGAGGGTCAATTTTGTTATCTCCATCAAGAAAATGTCCATCAGGCTTTGGGGCTATGGCCTGCCCAGAGGTACCAGGCGGAAGGGGGGGCAGGATTGAAGGGGTGTTTTGAGCTGTTGTCTGCTTCGTTGATGCCGGTTTTGGATAAAAAGGATCTCTTAAACTGGGTTCTGTTTAATTATTTAATTGGCAATACGGAGGGGCATGGGCAGAATCTCTCTATTCTCCATACCAGGAACGGGTTTCGGCTTGCCCCGTTTACCGGTCTGCTTTGCCGAGGGATAGATTCAAAAGGTGATGCTGTCAATGCCATGAAATTAGGCGGGACGAACCGGTTGGAGCGGATAAGACGGCCTCAATGGGTGCGGTTTGCCCATGAAGAGGCTGATATCAGTGATAAATATGTGCTAAAAATACTGAACAAAATGGCTGCCCAACTGATCAAGATGGCCCCAACCGTTGCCAAACAGCTCCGAGCAGAGAGCAAGGATGACATTATCCGTGAAATGGAGGAGTATATGGTTGGTCACAGTCGGAAAGTCATGAACATGCTCCGGTAGATGGTGGGATGGTCCCGGCTTCACTCGTGTTATTGAGGGAAGGAATCTGTGTATGGTTGATTTGGGATTGATGGGTTTATCATGAACATGGCCAATGGACTCTCGATGGCTCGACTGCTTGCGGCTGTTCCTCTGTGTTGGCTGCTCCTTTCTCACTTTTATATGGAGGCGTTGACTCTTTTTGCACTGGCAAGTCTGACAGATGCCATTGATGGCTATGTGGCCAAGCGATTCCACCAGGAGACGGAGCTGGGACGCTATTTGGACCCCTTGGCCGATAAGGTGTTGTTGATGACAGCCTTTATCACCTTATCATCCATCCATCTGATTCCCTTATGGATTACCCTGATTATTATCACCCGTGATCTTCTTTTGATTGGGGGGGTGCTTTTTTCCAAGGCGATGATGGATGTTTGGCAGGTTAGAC
Source organism: Magnetococcales bacterium (assembly GCA_002753565.1). GTDB lineage: Bacteria > Pseudomonadota > Magnetococcia > Magnetococcales > JADFYX01. Next base: position 87,238 of record PEAM01000001.1, read on the forward strand.
CGCTGAGCATCAGTAAGCTCAACACCTTTTTTCAGGTTGTTCTCATTCTTTTGATTCTCCTCAAACAAGGGGTGCCTGCCCTTGAAACGGTTGTGGATGTGCATATATGGGCGACGGCTGTTTCGACGATTCTCTCTTTTGGCGCCTATGTTGCCCAGTGGCATTTTCCTGTCAAGTGGATTCAATCGATAAAATAGCACAGGCGAATAAGAGGTGTTATTATTTAGAGGGAAGGGTAGAGTAGAGATACCCGGCTGTTTTTTAAAAAAAGAGTCGATAAACTAACCAGGGATAGGGAGCAGGATCATGGCACCACAGATAACCGATTGGCAAAAAAAGGGGTTTGGCTGGATGATGGCCGCCTTGGTGGTGATGGTTGGCGGGTTGACTTTCTCTGCTGAACTGATGGCTGAGGAGCAGGGGGAGGTGATGGTTTATAAATCCCCCTATTGTGGCTGTTGCGGTGGTTGGGTTAAGCACATGGAAGAGAGTGGTTTCCGGGTCAAAGTGGAAAACAGCGACGAAATGGGCGTGATCAAAAGCCGTTTGGGGGTTCCAGAGACGATGAACTCCTGCCACACGGCGGTGATTGATGGCTATGTGATTGAGGGACACGTTCCGGCGTCGGATGTGCGCAAACTGCTTAAAGAGCGCCCGGCTGTGGATGGTCTGGCAGCCCCCGGCATGCCCATGGGCTCTCCCGGAATGGAGGTTGAGGGTGAAGCGCCTGACGCCTACGATGTGCTCACCTTTACCAAAGAGGGCAAAACCGGCCTGTTCAGTCGCCACTAGTGGGTGATAGGGGGATGTTATAACCCCTTGTTTAATTGACTGTATCGGTTGTATATCTCCTTGATGGACTCAAAATTGTCTCGATAGATCTCCTCGGGGGGAATCTGGAAGCCGAACATTTGGTCCAGCATGGTCACCAGTTCGACGATGGAGAGGGAGTCCAGCACGCCGCTGCTGACCAGCTTGTTCCAGTCGGGATGTTCAATCAGGGGAGCGAAGACCCGGATCTTCTGTTTAACCAACTCCAGATAGTGTTCATAGCTGCCATCCCAGGTTAACGACTCTACCGGGGGGTCGTTGGCCTCATCATCCAGATAGCCAAACCGCTCTTCCAGAAGGTTCCAATAGAGATCGGTATGTCCCTCCTGTTTAAGATGGGCGGCATCGGCCAGTCGGCTTGGCTCCATGAGGCCATTTTCTTCCAGCAGGGGGGTGCAGACATCGATAAACTGGATAAGCTGTTCGGTGCATAGCTCTTGCATTTTTTCATAAAAAATCTTTTGCCAACGATAGCGATCCTCCGGGTTGCCGGTAATGGGCCAGTTGGGATCTTTGTTATCGATATTCTCGGGATGGGTTGGAATGCCGGTCATATAGGCCAGTCGTCCCGGCCACACCTGTTTCAGGGTGGAAAAAAAGTCTCGGTAGCCACGAATAGAGTGCTCGATTCGTTCTTGGGGGTTATCGCTGGCGGCAAAGAGAGAGCGGCACTCCGGCTCTCCACAGTGGATAATCAGAATATCCCGTCGTTTGAGTTGGGGGATTAACTGTCCAAAAAAAGAGAAGGAACTTTTCCAGTTGCCCGACCAGAGCAGACCTACCCAGTGGGCGTGGATTTTTCGAAAGCGGTTATGGTGGGAGGTGATGGTGGTCCAAAAAAGCCGGACATGGCTGTCGCCAACCAGATGGATCTCTCCCTCTAGAGCGGTTTGGAATCGATCCCGGTTGGCGGCACGGGCTATTTTGCCGCTGGATGTCTTGCGCAGCCACCCTTTGGGGAGGCAAAACAGCTCAACCCGGATATCGAAAAGGGACTCCAACTGCTGGCAAAGCTCCGAGCGGACTCGGTTTCGTTGGGTGAGGGAGAGGGGGGTTAGTGGCTCAAAGAGAACCTGAATTTTTTCGGAGTCCAACCCCTCATCCCGACACCCCAAGGCCGCCACCCGACCAGCCTGGACATGAGGATGCTGACTGACCACCTCTTCTAAATCCTGGGGGTAGATGTTTTTTCCGTTGTGGATAATCAGATCTTTGCTGCGTCCACACAGGTAGAGCTCTCCCTGGTGCATAAAGCCCAGATCACCGGTCGGAAACCACCCTTGGGTTTGCAGGGATGGCTGCTGATAGTAGCCGGAGACAGTGCAGGCTCCCTGCAGCATTACCTCCCCCACCTGCTCACTCTCTCGCCTGGTCTGGATTGTTATCTGTACCCCATCCAGGGGTGTCCCACAACTAAACACCACCTGCTCCTGGCTCTGGGGAGAGGGATCACCCAGGTTCCAGCTTTTGATAGGAATAAGTTGTCGTCTTTGCAGGGCGATTCTCTCAACCAGCAGGGCGGTTGGGGGGCGGTTGAGGGGGGTTTGGGTAGCGGCAAAAACATGCTCGGCCAGAGCATAGCTGATGCCCAACTGTCTGGGTTGCACCGAAAAGGTTTGGCAAAACCGTTCAAACGCACCCGCCGAGACCGGTTCGGAACAGTTGATGAAACAGCGAACCCCAGAGAGATCGAAACGGCGTGTAGAGCGGCTCAAAAAAGAGAAGGCAAAATTGGGAAGCCAGCAGAGGGTCCCGCTCTGACGCTGGAGCAGATGCAAGAAAGAGTCGGGATGGGCGGCCCAGTCGAAGGTATCGATGTGGGTTAAAGGGGTTTGGGTCAGCAGAGGCAGCAGATGGGCGGTTATCAGCCCCATATCGTGATAGAGCGGTAGCCAGTTGATAATATGGTCTTCTTGGGGGTTCAGATTAAGCCGTTGGCTGTAGTGCTTAATCTGATGATTGAGCTCTGTGCGGGTGATGGCGACCGCTTTTTGCAGACCGGTGGTGCCGGAGCTGCACTGTAGAAAGAGGGGGCTGTCTGCCTCTTGTTGAAAACCGGGATAGTGGGCGATAGGGGTGTGACCGGCGGGGGCCAGATCTGCTGCCGTGATGAGATCTACCGAGATGGATTGGTCCCTGGGTTCACCAATAAAGCAGCAGCTTTTAAAGCGTTTTCGATAGTTGTCGATCTTCTCCTGATAGCTTGATCCCTGAATTTTTTGGCTGGGATAGGAGAGGAACACCGGCAGTTTGCCTGCCAGTATTGCCCCAAGCCAGGCGGCGATCATGGTCGGGTTGGTACGACCAAAAACAGCGACGACAGTCTCTGGTCGTTGTAGCAGATAATCGGCCCATTGGCGGCAGCGGATCAAAAAATCTTTGGAGGTGACAGGCGTTAGTTGATCTGATTGAGGATCATAGAGTGAAAACAGGGTAGTGGGAGCGCCTGTTAAGCGATGAAAAAATGCGTGGATCATGGTTGCCTTTTTGACAGTTGTTCCTGCCCCTTGATCCGTGGGCTGATGGGGCCTGTGGCCCAGCCCAGAAGAGTGGAGAAGGTGTGATGGATAAAAACAAACAAAAACAAGCAAAAATCACACCTCTCTTGTTGCCGGGGTCGGATTGGTCTCAATTTTGCGCAATCCATGGTATCGATCTATTGTCAACAAGAGGGTTAACTATTATGAAAAGTCAGGGTTTTGTGTTCCGTGTTGAAGAGGAGGGGATGGGGAGTTACGATTTTTTCTACCACCGAGAAGCTCGTTCAGAGTACCTCATTGGGCGGACAGTGGGTGATGTCAAGTTTGACACTCTGCAGGTGCAGCTTCAGGATAGAGCGGTTTCCCGAAAGCACTGCCGTATTTTTCATCATGCCCGCTGTGGTTGGATGGTAGAGGATAAGGGTAGCACCAACGGCACCTGGGTTCGTCAGGAGGGCCACCATTTTGCACCGTTCAAACGGGTAACCGAGGCGGTTCCCGTCGATTCTGGTTCGGTGCTGCGGGTGGGTAATACTGAATTAACGCTCCAATCCATCCCATTGACCCACACCAAGCGCCCACCCTCTGTGTTCTCTCCTCCCCTGGCTCAGGGCGTTGAACGGAGCCAGATGTGCGCCTGATCAAATGATCTGGGGGTTGGTTGGGCTGTTTTTCAGTGCATTGTTGGCGGCAACCATCCTGCCCCTCTCTTCCGAAGCCGTGTTGGCCGGGCTGTTTTTGGCTGGCGACATTGACCCTCTTCTGCTCTGGGGGGTGGCTACCGCTGGCAATGTCGGAGGCTCACTGGTCAACTGGTATCTGGGTCGGATGGCGCTACGCTACTCTGACCGATCCTGGTTTCCTCTCAAGGCGGATCAACTAGAGAAGAGTAAGCAGAACTATCTACGCTGGGGGCGCTGGTCGCTTTTGTTGGCTTGGGTGCCGGTGATCGGAGATCCTCTGACTCTGGTGGCGGGTCTGTTCCGTACGCCCCTCCCTTTTTTTACCCTACTGGTTTTGGTAGGAAAAGGGGGCCGTTATGCCCTTTTGCTGTGGCTGTTATAGAGATTCCCATGCAAAACTAAGGGGAGACCAGCTCGATATGGCTCTGGCCCCCCCCTTGGTTGGTCACTTGAATTTGCAGGCCGATCCGTTCGGTCAAGGCGGCAATATGAGAGATGACGCCTACCTGACGGCCGGTGGACTGCAACGCCTCCAGGGCCGAGATCGCCATGTTCAGGCTGTTCTCGTCCAGTGCCCCAAATCCCTCATCGATAAAAAGAGTCTGAACCTGAATCCCCCGATTGCCGCTCATTCCCGCCAATCCCAAGGCCATGGCCAGAGAGGTCAGAAACCGTTCACCACCGGAAAGGTTGGCCACACCCCGGCGCTCTCCTCCCATCTCCAGGTCTATTACCTGTAGAGAGAGGTCCCCCTCCACAGCCCGTTGCAGACGATAGCGTGGCGTTAATTCGGCCAGGTGCTCGTTGGCTAACTCTATCAGGCGGTCCAGGGTCAGGCTTTGGGCAAACTTGCGGAATTTACTGCCATCACTGGAGCCAATGAGTAGATTGAGCTTGTTCCACAAGTCGACTACCTCCTGCTGCTGGTCCCGTTTGGCAAGCAGCGCGGCGGCCCGCTCTTTTTTCTGGTTGTCGCTTTGCAAAATACCCAGAGCCAAGGCGAGCCTCTCCTCCCCTTGTTCCAAAGCGTGTTGATGCTCTGGGCGCTCTTTTTCCACCTGCTCCCATGTTCTCTGTGGTGGGTTGTTAGCGGCTTGTTCTTGCCGTATTTTTTGCCGATATTCCAGGCGATCCTGCCATTGGGTTACCCCTTTTTGCAACCGCTCCAGCTTAGTGTGCTCTTCGGCTATTTTTTCTTCATCCCAACGTAACAACCGGGTTAGCTCAGCATGAGAGAGGCCAGCGGATTGAAGTTGGTTTTCCCAGTTATTTTTGGCAACAGTCAACCCCTTTTCTGCCAGAGAGAGCTGTTGGCTGTGGCTCTCTTTGAGGGCGGTTAAGCGGGCCAGTTGGGACTGTGTTTGGGCGGCGGCTGACTGGGCGGCCTGTTGGCTTTTGAGAGCTTGATCCAGTTGGGCCTCCAGCCGACCTTTAACCTGTTGGGTAGGCTCTCCTCCCCAGAGTGAAGCACGCTGTTTTTGTACCGTTGCCAGACGTTGGTCAACGCTGGCTCTCTCCTGCTTGGTACGTTGCAGAGCCTCTGTTGCCGCCTGTACCTCTCCGGTCAGGCTCTGCAGGTCAGACTCAAGCTTGAGCAGGCTCTCCTGGGTCAGTTGGGTGTCAGCCTGCCGACCCATCCACCGTTCCCTGTCTTGGCGGCATTGGGTAATGATCTGCTCTGGGTTGATCCGTGCCACCTGCTGCCATTGGGGCGGAAGAATATGCAGGCTTGCAAGCCGCTGTTGCCGTGCCTTTTGATCCTGTTGCAAAATGGCCAAGGTTTGTAAGGCAGCAGCCATGGTGTGGCGGGCTCTCTCCCCTTCGGATTGGTGGGTGATCAGCTCTCTCTCCACCTGATTCAACCGGGCCTGCTTGTCGGCAATGGCTTGGTCCAAGCGCTCTTTTTCCTGTCGATGGGTATGGCTCGCCTCAATCTGTTTTTCCTGCTGTTGCCCCTGCTGCTCCAGTCTCTTCAGAATGGCTTGGAGCGCTTTTTGATCCAGAGAAAGAGGCTCTTTTGAGTGTAGGTTGGCTGGTTGAAAGAGAGGCTCTGTCAACAGGGGTTTGCTCTTTTGATAAAGAGCGTGCCACTGTGCCATGGCGGCATCCCTCTCTGTTTTTGCGCGCTCCATGCTCTGCTGAAGATGCTGCTGTTGGGTGCGGTTTTGTTGCAGATTTTTTATCTGTTGCTCTTTTTGTTGGCGTAGTTGACCCTCCTGTTCCATCCACTTGGCTAACCGCTGGGCTTGAGCCTGGGCACGCTGAGAGAGCTGCTGGCTGCTCGCTACAAAGGGGTGTTCTGTTGCGCCACAAACAGGGCAGGGTTGTTGGGTGCAGAGCATCTCTCGCAAAGCCTCCGCCACCTCTCCGGCTGAGGCCTGCAGCAGCTGGTCGGCCCGCCGAGCCTCCTCCAGGCGGATGGTGAGGCGCTCCAGCTGCTGTACCGTCTCGGCCTGGGCGCTCTCTTGCTGTTTTTCCTCTTGTTGGTGGGTCAGGTGCTGGGCTTGATTTTGCCGGGTTTTCTCTTGGAGTTCACCCATGTTCTGGTGGATGAGCAGGTGCTGAGAGAGGGCTTCGGCCTGGCTTTTGGTGCGCCTTTGACTCTCTTGCAGGGTGAGCAGATCGGGGGTTTGGGCCATCAGTTTGAAAAGGGCCATTCGTTGGCGCTCTTCTTGGGCTAAGGATGGCTCTATTTTTTTTCTCTCCTGAAGCAGAGCAGCCTGGTTTTCTTGAGACTGTTCAGCCTCTTTTTGTGCAATAGCAATCTGTTGTTCTCTTTTTTTAATCTCTGCTTCGCTCTGGAAAAAATGGTGGATCTCATCAACTATTTCATCCAGCCGCTGCTCCAGGCAGGCAAAAGCCCGGTTCTCTTGCAGCCAAAGGGTGTTTTCCTGGTTACTCTTTTGTACCACCTGCCTTTTGTCAGAGAGGCTCTCTTGTTGGTTTTGGTTGGCCAGAACACGCTGCTGGTCGCTGAGGGCTCTGGTGTCCAGCTCTCCCAAAGCGTCGCGCTCCCGGTTGATTCGGGTATCGAGATCGGCCGCTTTTTTCAGGTCGTCCTGCGCCTGATTCAGAGTGGCTTGAGCGGTTATAAACTGCTGGGTGGCTTGGATCTGCTCAGCCTGGATGCGGCTCTCCTGTTGTGCCATCTTGTGCTGTTGGGCAGCCGAGCGTTCCAGCGCCTCTTTGAGTTGAGCGTGGTTGGTTTCGGCTGCGATCAGCCGGTCGTGGTCCGGGCGCAGAGCCTGGGCTTTTTTTACCCGGCCCAGCATCTCCTGTTGAGGCCGGCTCTCTTTTTCAGCCTTCCGGGCCTCCTCCAGCGCCACCTGGGCCTGGGTGACCTCTTGGGTGAGTCTCTGCTGCTGGAGGTACCACGCCTGCTCTTTTTGCAGCTGTTCCAGAACGGTTTTGTGGGTTGTCACCTCTGTTTTAATCTGGTCAACCTGCTGCTCTGCCGCCCCCCGCTCTTCTGTCGAAAGGGGGCTGTTTTCACCCAGTTGGGTGGTGATCAGGGCAAGCTTTTCCCGCTCCTCCTTGGCCCGTTTATAGGTTGATTCTGAAATGTGTGAATAGAGAGTGGTTCCGGTCAGGGCCTCCAGCAGAATGGCTCGTTCGCTCTCCTTGGCCTTTAAAAAAGCATCAAACTCCCCTTGGGAGAGAAGAACCGTACGGCTAAACTGCTCAAACTCCAACCCGATGCGTTCTCGGATCTCCTTGAGGGTTTCGGTCTTCTTGCCGCCAATCTGCTCCCCGTCCGGCAGGGTGGTGAGGGTGATCTGTTGGGCCATGAGTTTGCCGGTAACCTTGCGCCGGGCACGTCGGACCTCCCACCGTGCCCGATATTTTTTCTGGTCACGCCCCAAAAAATCTACCTCGGCATGCCCTTCCGCCGTGCCGGTGCGTAAGATGGTTCGGACATCATGGGCACGTAACAGGGTGTGATCATCTCGGTCCGAATCCCGTTCAGCGATCTTCTCCAGCTTGCTGGTACGGGGAATACGATCATAGAGGGCCAGACAGATGGCATCCAGCAGGGTGCTTTTACCTGAGCCGGTGCGACCGGTAATGGCAAAAATGCCCGCCTCTCCCAGAGGAGGGGCTTCAAAATCGAGGGCAAAGTGACCCGCCAGACTGGCCAGATTGGCACCCCGAACCGCCAAAATCTTCACGACCTCTCCTTGGTGGTTGGGTCGGCGTTGATGAGAGGGATGACAATTTCGTCAAAAGCTTTGCAGAGGGCCACCTCTGGCGCTTGGTTGAACCGTTGCTGATGCAGTAGTCGAAAAACCGCTCCCGGCTCGATCTCATCCAGTGATTTTTCACGCGCCACATCCGCCAAGGGTCTCTGTTGACCCGGGGTCTCTGTACGGATGCCGGCCAGTCGGACCGGTTTGCCTGCCAAGGCTTGGTCAATCTGGCTGCGTAAGCCCGGCTCCGGGCCAGTCAGTTGGATGGCTACCTCCAGAAAAGGCCAAAAATCGTGACCCGGGTCCGGGTCGGCCAGAGGCAGCGCCTCCAGAGCCGCCAAAGCCTGAGCCAGGGGGAGGGCGCCACGGCTGGGAACCCGCAGATAGGGGACAGTGCGTGGTACCTTGAGAGATGTCTGCTTGGCTATCTGACCACCATCATCCAGGGTGATCAGCCGGACGGCATGGCAATAGTCCCGCTCCGTCACCGAAAGGGGCAGGGGAGAGCCGCTATAACGTACCCTCTCCCGTCCACCAACCCGCTGACCCCGATGGAGATGACCCAAGGCTACGTAGGTAACCGATTCGGGAAAAAGGCTTGCCGGAAGCGCCTGTTCACCCCCTCCGATAATCCGTCGCTCACTCAATTGGGATATCTCCCCACCCTGCATATAGCAGTGACCGGTCAAAATAAGTCCACAGTTTGGCCCCATCCTTTTGTCGGCTTCGGCAAGGGTCTGTTCATAAATCCACCGCACCCCTTCAATAAGCGGGTCGCCCTCAAACTGGGACGGGGGGGGGAGGTCTCCTGGTCTCAGATAGGGAATAGCCGCCAGTATGGCCCGCTGTTGCCCGTTTTTATCTTGGAGTGGAATGAAAATTTTCTCCCAATCCAGCCCACTCTTCCCTTTGGGAAGCCGACCCAGAGAGTGAACACCAAAAGTGTGAAACAGGGGGTTGGGAGCCTCCAACCGGTTGGCGGAGTCATGGTTGCCACCAATGAGAACCGTCTGAAGATGTGGGAGGTTTTGGTGGTTGGTACGAATAAACTGGTAGAGCTGGTTCTGGGCAGCAGAGGAGGGGTTGACGGTATCGAAAAGATCGCCTGCCACAATCAGAACATCCACCTCCTGCTCGTGCAAGGTAGCAGAAAGCCACTGTAAAAAGGCCCCCTGTTCCTGAGTCCGGCTAAAACCGTGCAGCTCGTGACCCAGGTGCCAGTCGGCGGTATGGATGATCTTCATGCCAAAACCCATATGGCGGGACGTTTCCAGGTTAAGGTAACATTTTGATCAACTCAGCAAACGGCGGGCCCAAGAGATAGTAGTTGATACCGAGAGAGATCAACAGGGCAGCAATCAGGATGGCCATGATGATGCGGGAGAGCGTCGAGGAGTCGGCGGCTTTGGTGGATAAAATTTCAGAAAAATCCATCATCTCCCGGCGCAGATAGACATTCTCCACCGCCAGCTCCAGATGGTGGGCCACCTTTTCCACCAGCAGGCGGTCCTCCTCCACAAAATATTGGCGATTTTTTTTGTTCAGCAGTTGAATGGCCCCCGTTGCCCGGTCCTCCATGATACTCATGATGGGTACCAACAGGGAGTTTCGTAAAACAAACGTGGGATCTGCCAACTCCATGTCTCGGAAAGGCTCTTCCATGTCCATGTTTTCATGAACCATGTACTCTCCGGTAGAGATCACATGGTTAACCTGGGGCCACATGCGGCACTCTTTGATTTTCTCTTCAGTCAGGTTGGTGCCCGACATCAACCAGGCCCCCTCTTCACCCGAGTTGCTCAGAAAAATATTGCACCGTTCCACATTCAGGGCCTCCGGCAACAGCCGGGCAAAAAGATCCACCAACTCCCGGTTGCCTCGGGCGCTCCAGGAACGATTCATGATCCGTTGACGCAGCCGAAGTTGATCGTGAAGATGATAAATATCCTGTTTGGGAACCGTCCCCCCCCGGTTAATACCCAGCTCGTCACCCTCCCCCTCATCTTTGATGCGCATGGGGGGGCCACCAAGGCTGTTTCGGACGTAGACCTTCATGCCGCTCTGGTGAAAATAGAGGGCCAGGGCACTGTAAAAATCGGACTCTTCGGTTACTTTGTGAAGGGTGAGATCTTTATCAACATGGTGAGTTCCTGTATCGGATCGGTTTTTGCGAAGCTCATAAAGCTGCTCCGGTGGGAGAAGGATAAACTCCACTACCATTTTTTTTCTGAAGTTACCCGAAAGCAGCGTGCCCTTGGGGGGAGGCAGGCGAACCCGTAAAAAATCGATCTCCAGATAGCTGGAATCATCCAAGGTGTCGACATCGTAAACCGGGACCGCCTTATCATAACCACAGAAAGGGACGCCAAAATGCAACTCTCGAGGTTTGTGGGCCAGAATGGGAGATTTCCACCAGTCGTTGGCGGAGATATCGACATACCCCTCTTCCGGCCAGCCATTGATGGCATTGAGGATGGTGGTCTTTCCCGATCCAGGTGGGCCGGTGATGATCAGCTGCTGAGGGGAGAGATCTCTGGGAAAAGGGATTCCTCCCTCAATAACTGTCTCCTTGATCTCTTCCAAAATCATATGATTTGTCACGTTTATCTTTCACCCTCTTCTGGTTTGATCAATGTTCCCATTCATGTCATGGACCCCCCTGTCAAAATGGAGTCCCCGGCTTCACCGTAAAAAAATTTTTCAATTCCCCGCCATCATGTTTTAATGAAGCCGCTTTCCGGAAAAGACCAAATATCCGCATTATAAAACGAGGACATCGTGTATACAACCATAACCAATTTGGAAACCTATCTTCATGACCTTCTGCATGTCGCACATTTTTCCGATTATTGCCCCAATGGTATTCAGGTTCGGGGACGGAAACGGATAGAACGGGTGATGACCGGTGTCTCTGCTTGTCAAGATCTGATCCGTTTTGCCATCTCCTGGCAGGCCGATCTGCTCCTGGTGCATCACGGCATCTTGTGGGATAAAGATTCTCGTGTTGTAACAGGAAGCTACAAAGATAGGTTGCAGTTGTTGTTAAAGAACGATCTTAACCTGATGGCCTTCCATCTGCCACTGGATGCCCATCCGGTTTTGGGGAACAATGCTCAGATTCTTCAACAATTGGACCTGACCCAAACAGGGCCGTTTGGGCGATATCGGGGTGGAACACTCTCCTTCATGGGTCAATGCCAGCAGCCTCTCTCATTAACCAATTTTTCCAAGAAGGTGAAGCAAAGGTTTGGCGGATCACCGTTGGTTCTTCCCTTTGGCCCTAAAAAAATCAAGCGGGTCGCCGTCTGCAGTGGTGGCGCTCCGGAGTTGGTTCGGGAGGCAAAAGAGCGGGGTGCAGATCTGTTCCTGACCGGTGAGGCCAGCGAATTTGTCTATCACTTTGCCAAAGAGGAGAAGATCAGCTTGATTGCCGCCGGTCACCATCGAACCGAAAAGGGGGGCGTTAAAGTCTTGGGAGACCACCTGGCCGAAGTGTTTGGACTGGAACATCGATTTAAAAATGTACCCAATCCCATATGAGAACCCGACTTGCATCTCTACCATGAGCCTCCAGGGGGTTATCCCTGCAGGCTCAATTGGTACCATTATTGGTGTAACCCAGAGGCACGCCCAACGGCCGTTTCCAGGTATAGAGATTCCAAACAAAATTTGTACAAAACGATTGCGGATGGGTCTGGGAAGGCATGAATGCCTTCCCAGCGGGTTTGGGTAACGCCTAAGGCTATAAGTATTTGACTTTGCTTTCTTTTTTAATTTTAAAAGCGTGGGAGTTTGGGGGCCTGCAAGGCCTCCCAAGGTGTTGACTTTGCCTTAAACCGTTGTCAAAATCTGGTTTCAATTAACTATATAAACCAAGTGATTCAGACGCACTTTTACTGTTTTTCTCCTTTGTCGTGACCAACCCACTGCCCTAGGGTCGTCAGTCGGTTGGAGAGGCTGCGCAGCTCTTTGGGAACCAGGTCTTCCAATAGTCTGAACCGATTTTCCAAATTTTCAATCCGTTTTTCCAGCTCAGAAATTCTTTTTTTATCAGATGGTTGGTCAGAAGTTGAACTTTCCATGTTTTTCTCCTTGGAAAAATTTTGGCGATTGAACTTGCTATTTTTTTTCTCTTTATCTGCGCGACTCTTGTTGGAACCTGTTTTTTTGCCCATGGTACTTACGCATCCTTATGAATAAAGCCGGTGGTGATACCGACCACAGTATATAATAGAGGGATAAAAGGACTTTATCTCGATGAGAACATAGCTAACAAGGAGAGCCTGTACTGTTGAGTAGCGTTGGTTTCATTAAAAATAGCACACTATTAGGTATATAGGGATAAACTGTTTTATGGCAGAGTGTAGTACGACGCGTTATAACGATTGCCAGATGAGTTGAAAGTAACACCATGTACAAGTGTTCATTTTGCCAGAAGACATGACCCTTCATTGGTTGTAAATCGAAAAGGTTAAGTTAACCTGAGAAGAGGCATGGTTCAATTAAAAGGACCCTGTTGAATAGTGTGTCAGTAACATTATGAAAAATAATTAACACTATTAAAAATAGAATTTGTGTTTATAGGAAAACTGTTCTATAGTGCTTTTCCAATGTTAATGTTAAGTTAATACATGGTAATGAATTTTATCTTCCCAGTTTGGCAGAGAGCGCAAGCTCCCCTGTCATGGGTCAGCGTGAAGCCGAGCCTCCCCCCCCCCTCTGTGCTTGGCTTCCGCTGGCCCAAACCTGTTCTCTTTTTCCTTCATTAAAACGGCCAAATCGACCCACTCTCTTCAAGTCGATCCCGACATTTTTGTAGCTGGGTATAATAACGAGAAGCGTTGCGTTTGACCTTTTTGGCCACCTGCATCAGCCACTTTTTTTTCAGATAGGTTTTCTGTCTGTAGCCGTTATGCCCTTCATGGTAGGCCAGATATTGTGCCTCGGCATCCCATCGGGAGATGCCCAGTCGGGTGAAGCTGATATCGGTATACCAGCCGATAAAGTCGACAGCATCATCAAAGTTGTCCCGATCGGCACCGCTGTTACCGGTTTTTTCCTTGTACCACTTCCAGGTGCCGTCCAGTACCTGGGCATAGCCGAAGGCCGTAGAGCTACGTGGGCCGGGAATAAACCAAAAGAGTCTTTTTCTGGGTGGTTTGGCGTTATGGGTGAATTTGGACTCCTGATGGATGATGGCAAGTTGGACGTGTATGGGCAGTTTCCACTTTTTCTCAACTTGGCGCATACTGTCATACCAGCTATTTTCATCGGCAAAGATGGAGCAGGCGTTGTCGATATTGCTGGGGCGTGATGCACAGCCACCTATCAGTAAAAGTAGTATCCCCCAAACTACCCACCGGTTTCTTATTGTTCCAACTCGGCCCATCCCAACCCCCAAAATCTTACTATCGTTATTCCTTTTAATGATAATGATAACATGGTTGAGCAGCAAAAACTCGGGATCAAAAAAAGGGTGAATCCACTTTAGGCGGATTCACCCCAACTTTTCATCTCAAGAGAGCGGCTACACGCGCCGCTCTCTTGAAAAACAGCAGGCTTAAGCTCGTGCTTTAGCCGCAGCTAATACAGCCTCTTTACTCCGTGCAACCACTTTGGCAACCCGTTTGGTGTGGTAGTAGATACGTTTCAGGTTTTCACGAATATCCATCTGCAACGTATAGGCGGTCAAGTCCGCCATGGGTGCATCGCCATCACCTTGGAGCGCATCCATCTGTTTGGTCTGACAGATGCTATCCATGTCGTTGATCTCATCTTTCATGGCCATAACGGCGAGAGCGGTCTCTTCGTTATCGGTAATAAACGCCGTGGAGGCCGATTGGAAGGCGGTGGAGATTTTGGCATGATAGGCGGTCAAGGTGGCAATGGCCTCAGGACCCATGACAACCTTGTTTTTCGCACACACTTCTGCTAAGTGGGTGAAGTTGTTTTCGATGATATCACCAATATTCTCCATCTCGCTGGTTGCCGTAATGGTTGCCATCACCTCTTCAGCTACCTTGGCAGGCAGGTTGGCGCTACCGATTTTGGAGAGGTAAGAGGCAACGGCCTGATGGATCTCATCCACCCGGTCATCCATCTTGGCGACCTCTTTCATTTTTTCCAGGTCGCCTTTAAAAACAGCGTCAGGAATGTCGGCAATCATCTTCTCCAACACATCCGACATCACATTGACCTCTCGCCGCACCATGCTCAGGGCCAAAGAGGGGGTGCTGATCAACGCTTCATCCAGATATTTGGGACGGTAGGAGATGCCAGACATGGCATCTTCGACAGAGTCGCTTTCTGGAGCCGGTGGTACAACAAACTCACACCAACGCACAAAGAGACCACCCAACGGTAGAAAGGCAAAGGCCATGGCTACGTTGAAAATGGTGTGGGCATTGGCTACCTGACGGGGAACCTCCGCCGCCAGTCGCTCTTGACCGGACAGGTCGGGATAGACCGGAGAGACGGTGCGAACCAAGTCGGCCAGCATGGGAATCAGCCAGACAGCAATGGCCACACCGGCAATTTTAAAGGTCACATGGGCGACCGCAACCCGAACAGCCGCACGGGGTTTGCCCATGGCAGCCAAACCGGCGGTCATACAGGTACCGATGTTGGCACCAAAGGCCAAGGCGATACCACCCTCCAGAGAGATCAACCCCTGCATGGCCAGGGCAACAATCACACCCATGGTAGCCGAAGAGGACTGAATCAAGCCGGTGAAGGCAGCGGAGATCAGGATACCGATGACGGGATTATCCACGCTTCTCATCATGTCGATGAAAGGCTCGTAGGAGCGCAGCGGCTTCATGGCGTTGCTCATCTCGCCCATACCGAAGAAGATCATACCCAGGCCCATGACCAGATAGCCATACTGCTTTTTCTTCTCTTCCTTGGCAGTAAAGATCTGTACAAAACCGATGGCAATCAACAGGGAGGCATATTTGGTTACTTTAAAAGCAACAATCTGGGCGGTAATGGTGGTCCCGATGTCGGCACCAAGAATCACGCCAATAGCCTGGGAGAGGGACATCAGGTCTGCGGTCACAAAACCCACCAGCAACACGGTAGTGACCGAACTGGACTGGATGATGGCCGTGACGATGGCGCCGGTGATCAGACCCATGATCCGGTTGGTGGTCAGGGTGCCGAGAATCTCTTTCATCTTCTCCCCGGCGACGATCTTCAGGGCATCGCCCATCCGCTCCATACCATAAAGGAAGATGGCCAGACCGCCAAACAGCTTCATGGTGATGGTAAAGACGTCAATACCGCCACCATCACCGCCAGCTTGAGCAGCCCAGGGGGTGAAAACCGCTGCGGTTGCCATCGCAATGAGGGCAACCGGCAGCAGCCGCTTAAACCATAATTGATCTAAAATATTCATACTTACAAGCTCCTTCAGGAATAGATAATGGAGCGGCTTTTTTAAAAAAGCTCTTTTCTCCATGGGGATTGTTTGGCTAAGCCATACAAGATGACCTCCGCAACAGCTGAGTGATTATTTCTGCACAACCAGAACCGGTATTTTCGACAACTGTACAACGCGCTGGGCATTGGAGCCGATCAGGAGTTTGGCGAGGCCGCTGCGACCGCTGGTACCGACAACAATGACACTGGCGTTGGATTTTTTGGCCGCTTTAATGATCGCGCTGGCGGGCAGGCCGGAAGAGGTGGAGGTGGTAATTTTGATCTTGTTCTTCTTGGCAAAAGAGCCGGCACCACTCTCTTTGATAAACTCTTTCATCATATCTTCTGCAGCATCCGACATGAGATGAACCGATTTTTTCTTGTCTTTCTTCTTGTGATAAAAGCCAGGGTTTTCGGGAAGGTCGTGAATCACATGGTGAAGGATAACGTCAGCGCCTGCCATTTTGGCAAGTGCCAGCCCTTCATCAACGGCCACACGGCTGTCGGATGAAAAATCTACAGCAATTAAAATGATCTTACACTTATTAAGAGACACTGTTCACCTCCTGCATCAAAGAGTTAGCCTGGCTGTATACCAGCACCTATGTCAAGCACTGGCAAACCCAAACCCTCGCCAGACTCATCAAGGCCGCTGAGCTTATACCCATAAGATTCAATTATGCAAGCCGGTTTGTACAAAATGGTGGGAATTGTTGAGGAAGTATGCTGCCAATTTATACAGTTAAAATATATGAAAATACCGTTTCAAAGGAAGTCTGCTTAGAATGACTCTGACTTCTTTCTGTCCTCAACTTACTGTAAAATTTAATATTTATATAATTAACATATAAATAGTGTGCAGGATTATCCGGCCCGAAAAAGCCGGATAATCCTGCCTTTTTTACAGCTTGCCACGGTGGGCATTTTGTCGCAATTCCGAGATAATAACGCCATAATCAGGTTGAGAGAAGACCGCCGAGCCGGCCACAAAGACATCGGCACCAGCCGCAGCAACCTCACCAATATTTTGTGGCTTGATACCCCCATCCACCTCCAGCTCCACTGAAAGCCCGCGATCGGTGATCATTTTGCGGACTTTTTTAATCTTCTGAAGGGTTTGGGGTATGAAAGATTGACCACCAAAACCGGGATTGACGCTCATTAAAACCACCATATCCACCAGATGCAGCACATTGGAGAGTATGCACAGAGGGGTAGCAGGGTTGAGCGCAATCCCCGGACGACAGCCCTGATCTCGAATGAGATTCAAGGTGCGGTCCAGGTGGGTGGTGGCTTCGGCATGAACGGTAATAATCTCAGCGCCAGCTTTGGCAAAGGCCGGAATGTAGGCATCCACCGGGGAGATCATCAGGTGGACATCCAGTGGCTTGCTGGCAGCACGATGGATGGCATCCACTACCAAGGGACCAATGGTCAGGTTGGGGACAAAATGGCCATCCATGACATCGACATGAATATAGTCGGCCCCCCCCTTTTCTACGGCTTGAATCTCTTCTCCCAGACGGGAAAAATCGGCGGAAAGGACGGAGGGTGATAGTTTGATCATCGTTGATTGGCTGCCATCTGTTGGAGTCGCATAATGCGCTCCCCCATGGGAGGGTGGGTGGAAAAAAGTTGGGCCACACTACTGGCCGACAAGGGGTTGACAATAAAAAGGTGAGCCGAGGCCGGGTGGGTTTCTGCCTCACGCAGGGGAATTTGCCGACTACCAGACTCCAGCTTGTTGAGGGCCGAGGCCAGCCACAGGGGGTTGCCACACATCAGCGCCCCGCCATCATCCGCTCCATACTCTCGGGAGCGGGAGACCGCCATCTGTATGAGTGAGGCAGCCAGGGGCGCCAATAACATCATCAGTACACCACCCAGGCCGTTGCCTCCCTCTTCCTCTGAGTTGTTGCTAAACAGGGAGGAGAACATGGCCATCTGGGCCATGGAGGTGATGGCACCCGCAAAAGTGGCGGAGATGGTGCCGACCAGAATATCCCGATTTTTAACATGGGCCAGCTCATGAGCCATAACCCCGGCCAACTCCTCTCGGCTGAGAATGCGCAGAAGTCCTGAGGTGGCGGCTACCGCCGCATGTTCAGGGTCTCGCCCGGTGGCAAAAGCATTGGGGGAGGCGTCGTCGATAATAAAAACCCTCGGCATGGGGAGCCCTCCACGCCGAGCCAGCTCTGTCACAATACCAACCAGTTCCGGCGCCTCTTGTGGGCCAACCTCCCTGGCTCCGTACATGTTGAGAACCGCCGTATCGGAGTTCCAGTAGGCCCAGAAGTTAATACCGACGGCAAAGAGCAGAGCCAGCATCATACCGCTCTGTCCGCCCAACAGTTGACCCGCCACCAGAAAGAGGGCGGTCAGGGCAGCCATCAACATGAAAGTTCGCATATCGGTCATGGCATCGTACTCATCTGTTAAACTTGAAAAGGGCTGTTGTCAGTGGAGGCTTGACCTGTCCTCTTAACCGCACTTGGAGTAACCACACTCCAGGCAGGTGTCACAACCGTCCAGGCGGGCAACGGAAAACTGGCTGCATTTAGGGCATTGCGATGCCCCGACAATACCGGAGTCTTTGGCGGTTTTTCGTTTGGCTTTCAGGGATTCGGAGAGCTCTGCTTCTCTAATCAGGCCGATGCGGATCATGTGGGTTTCGATACACTCCCCAATTTCAGCCACCAGGCTGGGCATATATTTGCCACCCGGCTTAAAATAGCCTCCCCGTGGGTCGACCACCGAACGCAACTCTTCCACCAAAAAGCTGGCATCGCCGCCATGACGAAAGACCGCGGAGAGTACTCGGGTCAGGGCAACAATCCAGGCAAAGTTCTCCATATTTTTGGAGTTGATGAAAATTTCAAACGGACGTCGTTTGCCCTTCACTGAAATATCGTTGATGGTCACATAGAGGGCGTGCTCCGATAGAGGGGTTTTGATCTTATAGGTGGCCCCCTCCAGGTTTTCCGGGCGTTGCAGCAGCGGCTGCAGTTCAATCACTTCGGCAATGGTGCCGCTTTCACTTTTCTTGGGGGCAGGCTCCGGCGCCGCTTCTGGTTCGTTGGTTTTAGAAACGACTTGATACTCAACAATTTTTCTGTCAATTTTGACTGACATTCGAAAGGCCCTTCATGCAGGAATGTTAGATTGATTTATAACTTACCATAATAACCCTCTTTGAGGGCATCGAAAAGATTGGCGGCAGTATGATTCTCTCCGTCATACTCAACAATTTCATCGCCTTTTACTTCGATAACGTCACCATCATCCAGAGTAAACCGATAGGTGGTCGCTGCCAGATCTTCCGACTTCACCAGGACACCCTGGAAGGCCTCCGGGTTAAAGCGGAAAGTGGTGCACCCTTTCAACCCTTTATCGAAAGCATAGTGGTAGATCTTCTTGAACTCTTCAAAAGGGTAGTCCGTCGGCACATTGATGGTTTTGGAGATGGAGGAGTCGATCCACTTTTGCGCGGCGGCCTGAATATCCACATGGGCTCGGGGAGAGATCTTGTTGGTATCGATAAAGTTGGCGGTTGGGCGGTTTTCAGGCTCCTCTGCCTGAGGGTCTGCCAGGGGGTTGATGGCAGCACGATAGGCTAAGAGTTCATAGGAGAGCACATCCACCTTCTCCTTGGTTTTTCGCCCCTCTTGGATCACATTCCGGCTATAGATATGGGAAAAGCTTGGCTCAATGCCGTTGGAGGCGTTATTGGCCAGAGAGAGGGAGATGGTGCCGGTAGGGGCGATGGAGGTGTGGTGAGAAAAGCGGCTGCCAAACTCGGCAATCTGCTTGCGCAGCGCTTCAGGAAACTGCGCCAGATAGCGGCTGTAGTTGGCCATCAGAACCTTGCCCGGCAGAAGATCTCCCTCCCGAATGCCATCTTCCACCATTTGAGGCCGCTGGGCCAGCATGGCGGCGGTGACGGTAAAGGTCTCTTCCATGATCGGAGCCGGACCTTTCTCTCCTGCCAGATCCACCCCCTCTTCCCAGCCGGTGATGGCCATCTCTCGGGCAATTCTGTCGGTAAACGCCACCGAGGCCTCATCACCGTAGGTCATACCCAACATGATGATGGTGGAGCCAAGCCCCAAAAAGCCCATGCCATGACGACGTTTCCGCTCAATCTCTTCGCCCTGTTCTGGGAGGGGAAGTCCGTGAATCTCCACCACATTATCCATCATTCGGGTGAAAATCCGTACCACCTCCTTATACCGGTCCCAGTCAAAGCTGGCCTGGTCCGAAAAGGGGTTTTCAACAAAACGGGTCAGATTGACCGATCCCAACAGACAGGCTCCATGGGGCGGAAGGGGCTGCTCACCACAGGGGTTGGTGGCGCGAATATCCTCACAGAACCAGTTGTTGTTCATCTCATTGACCTTATCGATGAGAATAAAGCCCGGTTCGGCAAAATCGTAGGTAGAGCGCATGATCAGATCCCAGAGGCTGCGGGCCGAGACCTTCTTATAGACCCGGCAGGCCACCTCATGGCGTTCATTGGTCTGATACCCTTGGGTAATGGGCCAGGGCCGGTAGATAATAGGGCAGTTGGGGTCGCCCACCTCTTGACCATTGGCTGGGAAGATAAGTTCCCACTCTTTATCCTCTTTAACCGCCTGCATGAACGAGTCGGTAATCAGGCAGGAGAGGTTAAACTGCCTCAGACGGCCATCTTCCCGTTTGGCAGAGATGAAATCGCGAATATCAGGATGGGCAATATCGAAGGTGGCCATCTGTGCCCCCCGACGCCCACCCGCCGAGGAGATGGTGCGGCACATGGCATCAAAAATATCCATGAAGGTCAGAGGGCCAGAGGTACTGGCGCCTGCACCTGCCACCAACGCCCCTTTGGGCCGCAGGGTGGAAAACTCATAGCCGATGCCACAACCGGCCTTCAGGGTGAGACCGGCCTCTCGGACCATATTGAGAATATCGACCATGGAGTCTTCCATGATCCCCGAGACGGTACAGTTGATGGTGCTGGTCGATGGTTTATGCTCTTTGGCCCCGGCATTGGAGACAATACGACCCGCCGGAATGGCGCCATTTCGCAAGGCCCATAAAAATTTTTCGTTCCACTCTTTGCGCAGGCGGGGTTTTTCGGCATCTGCCAGCGCTTTTGCCACCCGTTTGTAGGTACCGTCGATATCTTTGTCGATCGGTTTTCCCTTCTGGTTCTTAAGGCGATACTTGCTATCCCAGATATCTTGGGAGGCCGGCTGTAATTCGAGAATTTTCGTCTCTCGCGACAAACTATTTTTTGTCCCGCTGGGCATGAAATACATCCTTAACGAAAATAAGCAGTTAGCTTGTTAAATCATTAAAATCAATATGTTATAGGAGAGATAACACTCTAACACTCCCCTCCATCAAAAGGGAAGTGTTGCTTTTCATCCAAGAGGGGGCTTGGTCGGGAACCCCTCATTTTTTTTCTGTAAATTGGTCTGTTTTTTTTTGCCAAAAGAAAAAAGCCTCCCCCCTTAACAGTAGAGGGGCGATGGATTGCTGGATGGGGATGGAGAAGCGTTTCACATTAATGGGATTAGGCTGAAGAAGGCGACTCCTGGTCGACCGCCAGCAGAGACTCAATACGGCTCCAGAGCAGGGGAATCCCCTCCCCGGTGAGGGCCGAAACCGGGACCACCGGAAGAATGGAGAAGCCGGGGGTTTTTTGGAGGGTCAGGGTCAACGCTTTGATGGCTTGCCGTCTGGGGTTGGCGCGCAGTTTGTCAATCTTTGTCGCCACCGGCAGGTAGGAGACCCCCTGGGTGGCCAGGTGTTCCATCAAGGCCCGATCCAGATCGGTCACCCCTCGACGCAGATCCAACAGCAGAATCACCCCACGCAGATTGCGCCGAGTGGAAAAATAGCCACCGATGGAGCGGTCCCAAACCTCCCGTTTCTGTTTTTGGATGCGAGCAAACCCATAGCCGGGCAGGTCGACAAACGACCAGCATTGATTGATGAGAAAAAAGTTGATCTCTCGTGTTCGCCCCGGTGTTTTGCTGACCCGAGCCAGTTTGCGCCGCCCCAGCAGGCGGTTGAGAAGAGAGGATTTGCCGACATTGGATCGGCCGGCAAAGGCGGTTTCGGGTAAGTTTTCGGGTGGAAACCCTTGGGCGTTGACGGCGCCGGTGATAAATTCCGCCTGAAAGACGTTAGGGGGCTTTTCTGGTTTTTTGACTGTTTTATCAGTGACTTGTTTGCTGATCATGGTCTTATCGTTCTCTCGTAGACATCTTTTAAGTTGATTTGTTCTCTGTTTGTCGATAAAAATGCCTAATTATTAGGCAGAGAAGGATTGTCTTGATCATGCTACTTACCCGCTCCCAAACATTTGACCCCATTGTAACCCTCTTTTCCCAAAAGAAAAAAGGTCGGCTCTCCATTCCCCTTATCCTGGCACCCATGGCGGGGGTGACCGATCTCCCTTTTCGTCAGCTTGCCCATCGGTATGGGGCCGACTTGACCGTTTCAGAGATGGTGGCCTCTCAGGCGATGATCCGTCAAACCCCCAAGAGCCTTAAAATTGCCACCAGCAGCCGGGAAGAGGGGCTTGAGGCGGTACAGATTGCCGGGTCCGACCCTGAAGTGATGGCGGAGGCGGCTCGGATGAATGTGGCGTTGGGGGCGCAGATCATCGATATCAATATGGGGTGCCCGGTCAAAAAAATTGTCAAAAACGGTGCCGGCTCGGCACTGCTTCGGGATGAGAAGCGGATTGGAGAGATCTTGCTGGCGGTTATCGCGGCCGTGCCGGTACCGGTTACCATCAAAATTCGATTGGGGTGGGATGAAACCCTGCTCAATGCGGTATCGGTCGCTCGACTGGCAGAGTCTTTGGGGGTGCGTTGTGTGACGGTCCATGGTCGAACCCGTGCCCAGATGTATCGGGGTAAGGCAGATTGGGAGGCCATTGGTCGAGTCAAGGCGGCTGTCTCCATTCCGGTTATCGGCAACGGCGATGTCACCACCCCGCAAGAGGCCAGAGAGATGCAAGAGGTGGCAGGGGTGGACGGTATCATGATCGGGCGGGGGAGTTATGGTCGCCCTTGGATTTTTCGGCAGGTGGCTGCTTATCTCTCGGGTGAAACAGGGGATGACCAGCCCAGCCTGCAAGAGCGGGAGCAGGTGGTAGTCGACCATTTCCAGGCGATGATCCGCTTTTATGGTGAGACCATCGGTAACCGGATGGCCCGTAAACATCTGGCTTGGTACACCAAAGGGATGGTCGGTGGTGCCCAGTTCAGGAAAGAGGTCAACCAATCGGCTGATTCAGAGCGTAGTCTGGCTCTGACCCTGGCCTTTTTTAAAGATCAACAGCAGCGGAGGGCCGCCTGAATGGGAGAGAGCAGCGACGATCTTTTTTCTAATGAAGTGTTGTGGAATCTCCTGGATTGCGGCTTGATAGCGGTTGACTCCCAATGCATCGTTCGCAACATGAACGCTTCGGCAGAGAGACTTTTTGGCAAGTCGGGTCGTCATGTGTTGGGGGAGACCTTGGAGAAGCTGCTGCCGGGACATCCGGTGGCTCTGGATCTGATTACGCGGGCCTACAACCTGAAAATGCCCTGTCGACTGCGGAACTCGCAACTGTTTCCCGCTCCGGGTGTCTCCCTGTCGGTCTCTCTGACCGCTGTGCCGCTGTTAAATGTCAACGGGGAGCCGGAAGGGGCGCTTTTGCAGTTGGAAGAGGTGGGAGAGGCAGAGCGACTGGAAGGGGACCAACGACTGAGTGATACCCTGGACTCTCTGGGCAATATGGCCATGGCGGTTGCCCACGAGGTAAAAAACCCCCTGGCCGGTATTCGGGGTGCGGCGCAACTGCTGGAGATGGAGGTGACCGAGAAATCGGCTGTAGCCTGCACCGACCTGATTCGCACCGAGGTGGACCGGATCAGCCGTCTGCTGGACAAACTGTTGGGATTGGCTGACGATCAGCTTCTTCAGGAGCAAGAGGTCAATATTCATGAGATCTTAAACCATGTCATCCAGGTGTGTGAGCATGGTGAACCGGTTCCCATCCGAGATTTTGATCCCTCCCTGCCGACGATTCGCGGTGATCGAGATCAGCTTATCCAGCTTTTTTTGAATTTAACTCAAAATGCCATAGAGGCAGCCGGCCCCCATGGCGAGGTTCTTCTCAGCAGCCGTATTTCAGACCGAATCCGCTTTGAACACGGTCGCAGACGACATTTTATCATGGTAGAAGTGAGAGATACTGGTCAGGGGATCTCCCAGGCCCTTCTTAAAAGAATTTTTCTGCCCTTTGTCACATCCAAACACAAGGGGACGGGGCTTGGTCTGGCGATCTCTCAAAAGATAGTCAATGAGCATGGGGGGTTGATCGAGGTGGAGAGTGAACCAGGTCGAACGATTTTCCGAGTCTTTCTCCATGTGTACGGCTCATGAATAATCAGACAAAAACCATTCTGGTTGCCGATGATGACGGAGCTATCCGCTTTGTGTTGGAGGCAGCACTTACCAAGGCCGGCTTTAAGGTCCACACCTTTGAAGATGGCCGGGATCTGTTGGCCTTTTCTGCTCAAGGTCGGGGTGATCTGGTCATCACCGATATTGTCATGCCATCCGGTTCCGGGCTGGACCTGCTCAAGACCATCCATGCCAGCCGCCCGACCCTGCCGGTGATCGTCATCACGGCACAAAGCACCTTGAAAAATGCGGTCCGAGCCTTTGAACGGGGGGCGTTTGACTATCTGTCCAAGCCGTTTGATATCATCAAGTTGGTCGATCTGGTCAAACGGGCTTTGGCTCAGGGCAGTGGTCGGAGTAAGCCGGTTCGGCGGGTGGATGCCGACCGTTTCGGGGGCTTTATCGGCTCTTCCCTGGCCATGCAGGAGCTTTTCCGTACCATTGGCAGGCTCTCCAACTCAGAGATGACCGTTCTCATCCACGGTGAGTCGGGTACCGGCAAAGAGTTGGTGGCCCGAGCGGTCCATGCCCATAGTCCCCGTCGCAACGGTCCCATGACCACCATCAATATGGCGGCGATTCCCAAAAATTTGATCGAAAGTGAGCTTTTCGGCCATGAAAAGGGGGCCTTTACCGGTGCCATCTCCCGTCGCACCGGCCATTTCGAGAGGGCCAAGGAGGGGACGCTCTTTTTGGATGAGATTGGTGATATGCCCATGGAGGCCCAAACGCGTCTTTTACGGGTCATTCAAAATGGTACCTTTACCCGTGTGGGAGGGAATGAAAACCTCAAAGCCAATGTCCGTATCATCGCCGCAACCCATCAAGACCTCCCGGCTGCCATTCGCGATGGTCGTTTCCGAGAGGATCTATACTATCGACTGAACGTGGTTCCCCTCCATGTCCCCTCCCTGAGGGCCAGGCGTGAGGATATTCCTCTTCTGGCGGAGTTTTTTTTGGCAAAAGTGACCCGTGATATGGGTGCCCAGCCCAAAAGGTTTTCGCCCGAGGCGATGGATCATCTCATGAGCTATAACTGGCCGGGCAATGTGCGGGAGTTGGAAAATCTGGTTCAGAGGCTGATGGTTCTGGTCCCTCATGATGCGATTCTTCCCGAGCATATGGATCTGTCGGTGCCGGTGGAGCCTTCACCGTCCAGAGAGGTCAAGCTTCCTCCTCTGGAGCAGCCGGTTCAACGGGCCGATTCTATCCTGCCGGGTCCACCCTTGAAAGAGGCGGTGATCTCACTTGTCGAACACCATTTTGCCTCGCCCGATGGCAGGGATATAAAAAATATGTATCAAGTCATTGTGCAGAAGGTTGAGGAGGCGCTGATTGTGCGGGTCTTGCAGGAAACCCGCGGAAACAGGGTGAAAGCGGCTGGTATACTGGGTATAAATCGCAACACCCTCAGAAAAAAAATACAGGAGTTGGGCCTTTAGTTGGAGTAGTAAAGTGAATAGAGGTGTTGACAGGGATTTTGGATTGAAATAAGGTACGTTGGTTCACAGGGGTTGCTGTTATGTCTGAATTGAAAAAAGAGCCTGAGGTGCGGGCTCCGGAAGTTCCCCAAAATCACTTCCCAGAGGGGTCGGGAACAGATTTGGCAGACAAGACAGAAAAAAAAGGCGACGACTCCGGTAGAAATGCCGGCCTCGGTATGGCCATGCGTCTGGGAACAGAGTTGGTGGTTGCCACCATGATTGGAACAGGGATGGGTTATTGGCTGGATAGCCAGTTGGGGACAGAACCCTGGTTACTCATTTTTTTTCTGATTCTTGGTTCGGTGGCTGGGTTTAAAAATGTTTATCGGATTGTCAACCCGGGCTGAACCGCGGTAGTCAATCGACCAGGTAGTGACCCTTTGGTCATTGGCAGTCAATCGATATAAGTCAAGGAACCGGTCGGAACGATGACACTGATCTCCTCCGCAATAGCATCTGAGGTTGCTCAAGCAGCTGCTGAGCCGAAAATGGAGCCTCTTCACCATTTTCAAGTCCATAAATTTGTGGATTTTTCCCTGCTGGGAATCGACCTGTCGGTATCCAACTCCGTGCTCTGGATGTGGATTGCTGCTGGTTTGGCTTTCCTCTTTTTTACCTACGGTTTGAGAAATACCAAGCAGGTTCCCGGACGGATGCAGAGTCTGGTTGAGTTGGGCTACCTTTTTATTCTCGACATGGTCGATGATATCATCGGTAAAAAGGATGGGAGAAAATTTTTCCCTTATATTTTCTCTCTCTTCTATTTTATTCTTTTTTGTAATCTTTCCGGATTGATCCCCGGCTCGTTCACGGTGACATCACAAATTATTGTGACCGGTACTTTTGCAGCCATTATCGTCGGATTTGCCCTGTTGTTTGGTTTTTACAACCATGGCATACACTACTTTAAGTTTTTTGTTCCAACGGGTGTTCCGGTTCTGCTTATGCCACTGATGGTCCCTATTGAGATCATCTCGTTTTTAGCGCGTCCGGTTTCACTCAGCGTCCGTCTGTTTGCCAATATGACGGCGGGTCACACCATGTTGGCTGTGATGTTTTTCTATGTGGTTACCCTGCCGATTTTTGGGGCTTGGTTGCCCTTTGGGTTTACCGTCGTGTTTACAGGCGTGGAAATCTTTATCGGCTTTATCCAAGCTTACATCTTTACAATTCTCACCTGTGTCTATATTAATGATGCTATTCATTTGCATTGATGATGATGGATAACGCTGAGATTTTGGCTTTTTTAACTTTTTTTGATTTGATCTTAGGAGAACAAAAATAATGGATAGCTCTGCCGCTGCTCTTATCGGTATGGGACTGGCCGCTGCCGGTTTTGCCGGTTCCGGTATAGGTCTTGGAACATTGTTCGGCAAAGCCATTGAGGCTATTGCCCGTCAGCCGGGTGCTGAATCTCAGGTTTCCAAATACATCTGGATTGGTATGGCCTTCGTGGAAGCGGTTGCGCTGTATGGTCTGGTTGTGGTCTTCATCATCATGGGTAAAGGGTAAGGCGATGATATCCGTTGCACACGCAGCGGCTGAGGAGCATGCCAAATCGGCAGGTATGCCCCAGTTCGAGCCCTCAATGTTTGAGCATCAGATCGTCTGGTCGGTTATTTCGTTTCTGATCCTTCTTCATCTGCTGAAAAAACACGTTCTTCCAGCCATCAACGACCTCCTGGATGCCCGTGCCAAAAAGATTGAAGAGGATCTCGATAGTGCGAAGTTAGCTCGCAAACAGGCTGAAAAATCTCAGACCGATCTGAATAATCAACTGGCTTCCGCACGCCAAATGGCTTCAGAAACCATGGATCAGGCACGTGTCGATGCAGCTCGCCATAGAGAACAAGCTGTGGAGGAGTTGAATGCGGAACTAGCCAAAAAGAAAAATGCTGCTCTACTTGAAATCGAAGCAGCCAAGAAGAAGGCCCTTGCTGAAGTGCAGGCGACTGTGGTTGATCTAACCATGTTGGCTACAGAAAAGCTGATTGCCAAAAGTGTCACCAAAAGTTCGGCCAGTTCCATGGTCGAGGAGGCCTTGAAAGAGATCAAAGGGAGCGATGCCAGTTTGCATTGAGTCTCTATTCTCATAGGGTGAGAAGGGGGTGGCTGTCGGGTTTGTGACAGTGGATTCCACTCTCTCCTGATCTGTTGTGGTCTGTTGATCTTTGGATCATGAAGAGCACATTGAGAGATAAAAAAACCACCCTGAAGCTTGGGGTGGTTTTTTGTTGTGCGGGGTATGTGTGGGATTATTGTGTTGGGTTCGAGTGTTTGATTGAAAAGGGGTTATAGACAGTTAAAACCAGATTTGGACAACGGTTTAAGGCAAAGTCAACACCTTGGGAGTCCTTTGCAGGCCTCCAAACCCCCACACTTATCAACTAAAAAAAGCAAAATCAAAGGCTTGGGACCTTGGGCGCTGTTCAAACCCGCTGGGAAGGCATTTGCCTTCCCAGACCCATCCGCTGCTGTTCTGTGGCAATGTGGATTGGAATATCGACGTTATTCGGTAACGGCTAGCATAAAGAGTTGCCAGGAGCTGTCGATCTCGTCTACTGGAGAATGTTTGAATCCACTCATTACAAACCGCAGTGTGGCAGCCTGGATCATGCCGACAAAAAGATTGGCAACAGCATCCAGGTCCAGTTGGGTAGAGATTTCCTGGCGCTCCTGCCCCAAAGAGAGAAGTTTTTTGACCCGTTTTTTATACTCTGAAACAACACGGATCATCTGCTGGGTCTCCTCTTTGGAAACCACACCCTCCACAAGAAAAACCCGGCAAAGTCCCGGATGTTCGGCAAAAAAGAGTAGATGATAGTGGTAGAGTCGGTTAAGCTGTTGAAGTGGAGAGTCCTTACCCTCCTGCAATTGATAGGCAGGCTTGAGTAGATGCTCTTCGACATAATCTGTCAACGCCTTGAAAATGGCAGATTTACCAGAAAAATGACGATATAAGGCCGCTTCCGACAAACCTACTTCCGCTGCCAAGGCTGCTGTGGTAACTTTATCATTGCCTTTCTCCAGAAGAGTCATAACGGCTTGGAGAATTTCAACTTTTCTTCCGGGCCGACGCCTGCGATCGGTTTTATTTGCTTTGGTTTTTGGCGGCGCTTCTTGTGATACAATCATTTTTAACCTACGGAAGTAGTGGTAGAGGAGATTAATTGAGCCAATGTGATTTTTATTGCATTTCCAGATTTTAGCACTATATCTTAAACAAGGTTTCTATCGATGTTTGGTTATAATGTTTAAATGGTTGTTTACCTATTGTCTAGCGTAATATTGATTTTTTTGCAACAATTTTGCAACAATAGGTTTACAATTAGGACTAACCATTAGGCTGAAAAAGAGGTTAAAAATGAACAATTTCAATCAGATGAACTCAAACAACAATCCTCAGTCCCCCTGGGCCAAACCCGAGGCTGTGGTTCAGAGCGACTCAAGTGCTGTAACCTATCTCAAACAGGTCTACTCACTGTTGGCCGCCAGCCTGCTGGTTGCGGTTGCGGCTGGTTGGGTGGGAATGCGACTACCTTTTGCCCATGAACACCCCTATATCCTCATGTTCATGTTTTTGGGGGCGGTTTTTTTGGCCTTTAAGGTACAAAATACCGCTACCCTGTTTTTGGCAACCGGTATCTCCGGGCTCTCTCTGGGGCCGGTGATTGCTGTCTATGTCGGGGCAGGCATGTCAAATATTGTCGGACAGGCCGTCCTGCTGACCGGCGGTATTTTTATTGGGCTGACCTTTTATGCCATGACCACCAAGAAGGATTTTTCCTGGATGGGTGGTATGCTGTTTGCCGGAGTGTTGGTGGTGGTGTTGGGAGGGTTGATCAATATTTTTGTGGGTTCTACGGCGCTCTCTTTTGGTCTTTCTGCGGTGGGTGCGTTGGTCTTCTCTGGGCTGATTTTGTGGGAGACCCAACAGTTGCGGAACAACCCGTGGGCCGTTCCGCCTACTGTGGCAGCGCTCTCCATGTATCTTAATGTTATCAATCTGTTCCTCAGCCTGCTGCGTATTCTTGGCATCATGGGCGGGGATGACTAAAACCGAGGCTGAAAAACGGGATTCTGCCATTAAAGAGATCCTACACCGGGCGGGCTGGGATGGTATTCAGCCCGCTTTGGTGGTTCAGGGGCGAGATCAAACCCTCTCCTTGTGGGGGGTGGAGGGGTGTGAATCGGTCTGGCCGGTTTCGACCGGTTTAGCCGGCTTTGGTAACCAGGAGAACAGCGGATGTACCCCCATCGGTCTCCACCGGATAGCTGCTTGTATCGGTGAAGGGGCTCCTCTGGGAGCCGTTTTCAAGGGCCGGGAGTGGACCGGAGAGGTGGTTGTTGACCGGCAAGAGCCTGGTGGGGATTATATCACTACCCGGATTCTCTGGCTGGATGGGCTGGAGCCTGGTAAGAATCAAGGCGGGAGTGTGGATACCCACTCTCGCTATATCTACCTACATGGAACCCCCTATCATACTCAATTGGGTAAGCCGGTCTCAGCGGGTTGTATTAGAATGCGCAATCAAGAGATTCTGGCCCTTTTTGATCGGGTTGAGGTGGGTACCCTGGTTTTGATACTTTCTGCGAATTAATTCTATGTCTCCCATTTTTCAAGGTCTTTCCCGACGACTTCATGACCCCAATATTCGTGGGTTGATTGTCGTTCTTTTATTGGGGGTTGGTCTGTTTGCCTTTTTTGGTGAGGCGCTGGCGCCCTATTTTGCGGCGGTGGTTGTGGCCTATCTGATGGAGGGGCAGATTCGCCTGCTGGAAAAAATCAAACTGCCACGGATTGTCGCAGTATTGATGGTTTTCAGTCTTTTCTTTCTGCTTTTAAATCTACTGCTCTTTAAGCTCTTACCAACCTTGGTGGCGGAGCTCTCCCGGATATCCAACGAAATCCCCCGGATTACCGAAACCCTCAAGCGTTTGATGCAGCAGCTGAGTAACTATCTCTCCGACTTTGTCGACCCAGAATTTGCTGAGAGTATTTTGGTGGGGTTGGTGGAGCTTTCCCAGGAGTATGCCGCCGAAGCGGCAACGTTGGCCCTGCAAGGGGGATTGCCGGGGTTGATATCGGTTGTTATCTATCTGTTTCTGGTACCGTTTCTGGTTTTTTTCTTCATGAAAGACAAAGAGCTGCTATTAGACTCCTTTATCCGTTTCATGCCTCAGGAGAGAGGTTTGATCAACCAGGTACTCAAGGAGGTTGATACGGCGGTCGGCGGGTATATTCGTGGCAAGTTCTGGGAGATGTTGCTTTTAGGAGCAACCAGCTATCTGGGCTTTGCCTTCATCGGTTTTAAATACGCTTTTTTGATTGGCATCCTCACAGGTCTCTCGGTGTTGATCCCTTTTTTGGGCTTGGCCGTTGTCACGGTTCCGGTCATTGTGCTGGGTATTTTTCAGTGGGGTCTCTCTTGGGAGGCCATGCACCCGTTGGTTGTCTATGCTATTTTGCAGATACTGGATGGTAACGCCATCGCACCGCTGATATTGGGTGAGACTGTGAAGGTTCATCCCACCACCATTATGCTTTCGGTGCTCTTTTTTGGCTCCTTGTGGGGGGTTGTCGGTGTATTTTTTGCGGTACCTCTTTGGGTTTTGGTCAAAAGTGTTTTAGAAGCGGTGCTTTTTACGGATCGACCCGAAATTGAGGCACCCCCCCATGAGGCCTGAGGCAGCCATTCAGCAGGCCTCCTCCCTCCTAACCGACATTTTTTCCAAGCAGACAGGGGCAGACCGCCTTCTTAACGGCTATTTTCGCACCGAGCGGATTGGCCAGAGTGAGCGGGCTTTGCTGGGAGATCTCATCTATGGGGTTCTTCGCCATCGCCGTTTGTTGGAGGCGATGTTTTTTGATCTGGAGCCTGATCGTCCGCCAACGATTCCAGAGCTTGTGACCTGTGGTTGGATTCATCAACAGGAGATGTCTCTGCCGGATCTGGCTGGCTGGCTAGCCCTTTCTCCAGAGAGAGATCAGTTTAGACCAGCCTCTCAACTCCCTTTGGCAGAGCAGTATTCTGTGCCGGACTGGATGTGGGCAGCTTTTTGTGCCCAGTGGGGAGAGGGGGAGGCGGGGAGGCTGATGT
Organism: Magnetococcales bacterium; assembly: GCA_002753565.1. Classification (GTDB taxonomy): domain Bacteria; phylum Pseudomonadota; class Magnetococcia; order Magnetococcales; family JADFYX01. The sequence continues at coordinate 118,871 of PEAM01000001.1, forward strand.
TGGCCTTGAACAGTCAGCCGACGGTTGATCTGCGCATCAACGCCATGAAAATAGATCGTCAAGGTGCCCAGGCTCTTTTGAAGGAGGCCGGCATTCTGGCCTCGCCAACCCCTTTTTCTCCCGATGGTCTGCGTCTTGAGCGGCGCTATGCCCTTAAAAATCTGGCCTGTTTCAAGGAGGGATTGTTGGAGGTTCAAGATGAAGGGAGTCAGTTGATTTCACGGCTGCTCAAACCTCAGCCCAACCAGACGGTAATCGATCTTTGTGCTGGCGGGGGAGGGAAAAGCCTCCATCTGGCAACTCTGATGAGGGATAAGGGGCGGGTTATTGCCACCGATCATGATGCCCGCCGTCTTGCCCCCCTCAAGGCCCGGCAGCGTCGGGCTGGTCTGCGGTCCATCCACACCATGCCCATTCGTCACGAGGGCGACGCCAAGCTGCGCAAATGGACCGGCAAAGCTCAGGGGGTTTTGGTCGATGCGCCCTGCTCGGGCAGCGGAACCCTGCGCCGAAACCCCGAGATCAAATGGCGATTGACCCCGGAGCAGGTGGCCAATTATCGTCAGAGACAAGGGGCCTTGCTGGATGCTGGCGCCCGGTTGGTGCAAAAAAAGGGGCGCCTGGTTTATGCCACCTGTTCGTTGTTGGCGGAGGAGAACCAGGAAATTGTGGCGGATTTTCAAAAACACAACCGCTGCTTTTCTCTCATTCCCGTTGGAGATGACAGTGAGGGGTTGCCCCTTGACGGTCCTTTCCTTACTCTGCTTCCTCATCTATCCCAGACCGACGGTTTTTTTGCGGCGGTTTTTCAAAGAAAATCCTGAAACGGAGAGTTTTTTTTATGGCGACCATCAAACGAGCCTTGATCAGTGTGTCCGATAAAACCGGACTGGCCCCTTTTGCCCAGGGTTTGGCAGCCCATGGCGTACATATTTTATCGACGGGGGGAACCTCTCGTTTTATGAAAAATTCTGGTGTTTCGGTGTTGGATGTTTCTCAATTTACCGGATTTCCAGAGATCATGGATGGTCGGGTCAAGACGCTTCACCCCAAAATCCATGGGGGGCTGCTTGGGGTTCGGAGTAAACAGAGCCACCAGATGCAGATGAGCGAGCATAACATTCAACCCATCGATATGTTGGTGGTCAATCTCTATCCCTTCGAGGAGACAGTTGCCAAGCCGGGCTGCTCTCTGGAGGATGCCATTGAAAACATCGATATTGGTGGTCCTGCCATGTTGCGTTCGGCGGCGAAAAACTACTCATCGGTGACGGTGATCACCGATCCGGCCGATTATGAACGGGTTTTAGAGGAGATGCGAACCAACAAGGGTACGGTCTCTTTGGCGACCAACGCCTATCTTGCCCGCAAGGTTTTTGCTCGAACCGCCGCTTATGACGGAGCCATCTCCAACTGGCTCTCCTCTTTGGATGCGCAGGGTGAGCCGGGTATTTTCCCCGAGGTTTTTACCGTTCAATACCAAAAAAAACAGGAGATGCGCTACGGGGAGAACCCCCATCAAAAGGCCGCTTTTTATACCGAGGCCCACAGCAACCAGGGGGCTTCGGTCTCGCAGGCCGAACAGTTGCAGGGTAAGGCGCTCTCCTTCAACAACATCCATGATGCCAATGGGGCTTTTGAGTTGGTGAAGGAGTTTACTGATCCGGCGGTTGTGGTGGTCAAACACACCAACCCCTGTGGGGTGGCGGTGGATTCCGATCTGCTTGCTGCCTACCGCAAAGCTCGGGATACCGACCCGACCTCTTCTTTTGGCGGTATCATTGCCTGTAATCGTCAGGTAACCAAGGCCATGGCAGAAGAGATCGCCAGCACCTTCGTTGAGGCGGTCATCTGTCCGGGTTTCGAGGCCGAGGCAAAAGAGGTTTTACAGGCCAAGAAAAACTTGCGACTTTTGGTTACCCCGGAGTTGGGTCGGTCGGTCTCTGTTGAAGAGAACGGACGGGTTCTGCCTGAAACCATGGATATGAAGCGGGTGGTTGGTGGGCTTCTGCTCCAGGAGCGGGATTTGCAGAGTGTGGATGAGGCCGATTTGAAGGTGGTAACCAAACGGGCGCCAACGGCCGCCGAGATGAAGGATCTTCTCTTTGCCTGGAAGGTGGTCAAGCATGTCAAGTCCAACGCCATTGTCTATGTGAAGGATCTGTGTACTGTCGGTGTTGGGGCTGGGCAGATGAGCCGGGTGGACTCCTCAAGAATTGCCGTCTGGAAAGGCCGAGAGACAGCCAAAGGATTTAATCGAGCGGGGGACCCGATTGCGGGGACGGTTTTGGCTTCTGATGCCTTCTTCCCTTTTGCTGATGGGGTCGAGGCGGCGGCTGATGCAGGGGCTACGGCAGTGATTCAACCTGGCGGTTCAATTCGGGACCAGGAGGTTATTGATGCAGCCGACAAGGCGGGTCTTGCCATGGTCTTTACCGGCTATCGTCACTTTAAACATTAAACCTGGGAATCTAATCTATTCTAGCCAATAGTCTCCCATTTTAGTTTGATTTGACGATAATTGGAACTTTTGCCTCTGGCTCGACTCTTAGCTTTGCGACTCTCAATAGACTGTAGTGCCATTTAAAGGGGATTGATGTGAAAGCGAATATTGGTGGAATAGATAGAATTTTGCGGGTGGTGGTTGGTTTGGTTCTGATTGCGTTGGTTTTTGTCGGACCACAGACCCCTTGGGGTTGGGTGGGTGTTGTACCTCTTCTGACCGGGTTGGTTAAATTTTGCCCGTTTTACCCTCTGCTGGGGTTGAACACCTGCCCCTGTCAAGAGGAGCCTGCCCAAGAGGGTTGAATCCTGTTTTCCTGTTAGGCAAATAAAAAAAAGACCCGGTATTTATCTTCCGGGTCTTTTTTTTGTCAGGGGTTGATCAGTTCGTGGACGACAGCGAGAATCTCCTTTCGGGAGAAGGGTTTAGCCAATATACGGCATGCACCACACAGTTGGGCCAGATCCAGGGCAAACTGCGCCTTCTCCCCCGGACCACCGCCGGAAATGGCGATGATGGGAAGGTCGGATTGCCTGTTGGTCAACTCTTCTATGGTCTCTAAACCATCCTTCTCTGGCATGAGAATATCCGTTACCACCAGATCGGCCGGGTTATCCTTGAAACGTTGAACCCCTTCTGAGCCATTGTTGGCGGTATCGACTTCAAAGCCTGCTTTTTCCAACATCTGTTTAAGTACTTCCCGAACCTGACGCTCATCTTCGATGATGAGTATTCGAGCCATGTTGATCTCCTTATCCTAGCGGTTGGTTTTGGGTAGGCAGGCTCTCAGTTTCCAGGTTGAACCGTCACACCAGAGTGTTGTTCCTCAGTGGCCGGTTGGATCTCCAGCCTGGGGAAGTAGACCTGAAAGGTGGTGCCTTCTCCTTCACCGCTTTCGACATGGATGATACCCTGGTGATTTTGGACGATACCATGGACGACAGATAGTCCAAGGCCCGACCCCTTTCCGGTCCCTTTGGTTGAGAAAAACGGTTCATAGATCCGGTCCAGATTGTGTTTTGCAATGCCGCAACCGTTATCTCGAATGGTCAGAACCATATGGTGGCTACCCTGGAGGGTAGCCAACGTCACACTCTCCTGTTCCATTCTATTCTCGATGGGCGCTTTTTCCAAACGAATTTCCAGTTTACCATCCTTTTCCCACATGGCTTGGGCGGCATTGGTGCAGAGATTCATCACCACCTGATGGATTCGGGTTGGATCGGCCAGCACCTGGAACTCCTCCTCATCCCGGTGGTAGTGGAGGGCAATATTGGAAGGAAGAACCGCTTTAAGCAGTTTGACCGCCTCGGTCACCGGCTCACTGAGAAAAAGAGGCACCGGTGTTCGTTCCCCTCGTCGGCTAAAGGTCAAAAGCTGTTTGATCAGGTCTCTGGCACGGGTAGCTGCGACCATCACCTCCTGGAGATTCCGATAGGTCAGGCTCTGCGGGGGTATGTCATCCATGGCAAGATCGGTATAGGAGAGAATCGCCGTCAGGATGTTGTTGAAGTCATGAGAGATCCCCCCCGCCAGGGTGCCAACCGCCTCCAGCCGCTGAGAGCGCCTGAGCTGCCGTCCCAGCTCGACTTCATGGGTCACATCCCGAACAATGGCGACAAAGCTGGTCAGGGTGCCGGATTGATCGCGGATTGGCGAGATGATGACATCGACATGGATAAAGTCACCATTTTTTTTTCGGGTGATAAAACGGTCCTTCCAGATCTCCCCACGACGGACCACCTGCACCATTTTTTCGTAGAAAATCGGGTCCTGCTGGTCACTTTTCAATAGAGCGACCGACTGGTTGGTGACATCCTCTTTGCTGTAGAGAGAGCAGCGTTCGAAGGCGGTGTTGACATATTGGATGATACCTTGATGATCTGTGATGATGGTCATGTCGGCGGTCTGGCTTAGAGCGGCTGCCAGTCGAGCTACCTTCTCCTCGGTTGCTCGGCGTTGCGTGATATCCCGAAAGGTGACCACCGCACCGACCAGACGCTGTTTTTTATGGATGGGTGTGCAGGTGTACTCCACCGGGAAAGGGGTGGCATCCCCTTGCTGAAAGAGTTCATCTTGGCTGGTATGGCTGTTTTCATCTTGAAAAGTAGCCGATATCGCGTTAGTTTCCCCCAATTCCATGGAAGAAGTGACGGTTTTGGGTAGCACAATTTTCTGATAGTGTTGGCCCATTATCTGAGAGCGAGACTGTTGCAGCATCCGTTCGGCAGAGGGGTTGATGAAGGTAACCTTTCCTTCACCATCCAGTCCGAAAAGCCCATCGGCTGCCGCTTCTAGGATCAGCTGGTTCTGGCTGCTCAGGCCGAGGATGGTGGCCTCGTTCTGTCGTAAGGCAACGGTTAACTGGTAGAGCCGGTAGGTTAAAAAAATCAGGTAGGGGAGGAGGCAGAGAATCAGCATGGAGACCACCTCATCCAGATACCAGACGTCATACTGTCTCACCCAGGAGATAAAGATATCAAAAATATCGTAATAGGCTGTTACGATGAGGGATGGCAGAAAAATGATGAGAAAAATGATACTGTTCGAACGGGTTCTGTTTTTAACGGGAGAGGCGAGGGTGTCTGGCGAAGGGGAAGTGGGAAAAGAGAGCATTTTTTTCGCCTAATCAAAAGGGGGTTATCCTATCCTCATGGCTGTTTATCCAGTTTTGCATTAATCTTTACGTTTCGTCCAGTCCTTCTTGATCTTGGGAGTTAGAGTAGAAAAAATGGGTAAAAGAATCTTGTTGGTGGGTGGTGGCGGTCGGGAACATGCCTTGGCTTGGAAGATCGTCCAGTCGCCCCTGTTGGAAAAACTCTACTGCGCACCGGGTAATGCCGGCATCGCCCAGTTTGCTGAGTGTGTGCCCATTGATGGGGAGGATCTGCCAGCCATCAAACAGTTTGCGCTGGATAAAAAAATTGATCTGGCTGTCATCGGCCCAGAAGGGCCGTTGGTGGCGGGTTTGTCGGATCTGCTTCGAGAGGCCGGTATCGATGTTTTTGGCCCCTCCAAGGCGGCGGCGGCGATTGAAGGCTCCAAATCCTTCATGAAGAGGCTATTCGCCCAGTATGCCATCCCGACGGCCAGCTATCAGGTGTTTACCGAGCCAGAGGCCGCCAGATCCTATATCCGCAAGCAGGGTGCGCCGATTGTGGTCAAGACTTCGGGCTTGGCAGCCGGCAAAGGGGCTATTGTCTGCCACACCCTGGAGGAGGCGTTGACGGCGGTGCAGCGAGTAATGGTGGACCGGGAGTTCGGCTCGGCAGGAGATGAGGTGGTTGTGGAGGAGTTTTTAACCGGTGAGGAGCTCTCTTTTATTGCGTTTGTCGATGGGGAGAATGTCTTGCCCCTGGCCGGTTCTCAAGATCACAAAGCGGTGGGTGAGGGGGATACCGGCCCCAATACCGGTGGGATGGGGGCTTACTCCCCGGCACCAATTCTCACCCCCGCTCTACACGCCCAGACTATCAATCAGGTCATGATTCCCACCGTTCGAGCCATGGCGGCAGAAGGGCGGCCTTTCAAAGGGGTTCTCTATGCCGGGTTGATGATCGACAAGGGCGAGCTGAAGGTGTTGGAGTTTAACGCCCGCTTTGGTGATCCCGAGACCCAGCCCCTCTTGATGCGGATGAAGTCGGATATCGTCCCGCTTATGCAGGCTTCGGCGGCTGGATCTCTGGCGGGGGTGGAGATTGAATGGGACGATCGGACGGCGCTCTGTGTGGTGATGGCGGCGGGAGGGTATCCTGGCAGTTATGAAAAAGGTATCCCCATCGCTGGTCTGGAGGCGGCAGGTGCCTTGGAAGATGTGGCGGTTTTTCACGCCGGCACCACCCTTTCGCCAGCGGGTGAGGTGGTGACGGCTGGGGGGCGGGTTTTGGGGGTGACGGCTCTGGGAGATGGGGTGGTTGCTGCACAACAACGGGCCTATGAGGCGGTGGATAAGATTCAATGGGATAAGGCATATTATCGCCGAGATATCGGCTATCGAGCAGTGGAGAGGGAAGCGAAATGAGTAACCGTGCAGTGGTAGGAATTTTAATGGGATCAGACTCCGATTGGGGGGTGATGCAGGAGGCCGGTAAGGCGTTGCAGGGGTTGGGTATTCCCTTCGAAATGATGGTCACCTCAGCCCACCGGACACCAGAAAAAACCCACAACTATACCCACTCTGCCGTCGAGCGGGGTCTGAAGGTTCTGATTGTTGGAGCCGGAGCCGCCGCCCATCTGGCCGGGGTGGTCTCGGCCATCACTCCCCTGCCGGTTATCGGTGTGCCCCTGTCGGCAACCGACCTCAAGGGAATGGATGCGTTGCTGTCGACGGTTCAGATGCCGGGTGGTATACCGGTGGCCTGTATGGCAATCGGCAAGGCCGGTGCTAAAAATGCTGCTATCTATGCAGCCCGTATTCTGGCATTATCCGACCCGGAGTTGGCAGAGAGGCTCGAAAGCTATCGCCAAGAGATGGTAGCCGCCGTCGAGGAGAAGGATCGGGCATTGCAGTTACAGTTCCAGGCGTTGCAGAATATTGGCTGAGTGTGGGGTATATTGATGGCAGAGGACCCGATTGAAGAGTTGCTGGAGTTGGAAAATCTGTTTGTCGAAGAGGATATTATTCGGCTGTTGAGTTATGACGCCGTCTCCAAAGGGCGGCGCATCAAACTCTTTCCCGACGGCAAAGAGCCAATCATCAGCTCTTTTTTCATCCCGGATGAGCGTACAGACTGGGCCTCGGACACGATTGACCATGTTTTTATTGCCCCGGCAAAATCCGATGAAGAGAATGAGCGGATTAAAAAAAGCAGCCAGATCATGGTCGGGTACGAGCATGGTCGGTTTAACCTGGAGGCCCGCCGATTAACCTTTCTTGGTGAAGAGAAAATCGGCCAAAATCTCGCCTATCGGGTCACGCTGCCCAAAATTTTTCAGGTAGCCGGACGGCGCAAGCTGGTCCGCCACCGCATTCCAGCCAAAATGCCCTGTTTGGTTGCGGTCAGAAAAAAAATTCGCAGTGGTGACCAGAGCCTGAAAGGGATACTCTTCGATATACACGAGGAGGGGTTCTGCTTTGCCGCGCCGGTCTCATCAGCCAACATCGAAAAAGGTGATCAGCTTAAATGTTCCCTGGAGACCCGGCAGAAACATTTTGGCGTTATCCATACCATCGTCCGGGTTCTTTCCAAGGCTCAATACCGTAAAGCCGAGGGGAGCGCTCGAGAGTATATCTATTATGGCTGCGGCCTGTTGAATGTCTCCGATGATCGTCTGATGGAGCTTTATATCGCCGAGGTCAAGGCCAAAGAGACCGAGATTCGTAAAGCCCGCCGAACCAGCGACCTGACTGAGCAGCTTTTTGGAAAAATCAGACAGCGATCCCGACAGGGGAGTTAGAGGCCGGTGGTTTTACGCCCCGATCAAATCAGAGAGGCGGTCAAGGTGCTTGAGTCTGGTGGCATCATGGCCCACCCAACGGAGACCCTTTTTGGTCTGGCGGTGGACCCAGACAACCAAGAGGCTCTGGAGCGGCTGACTCAGCTCAAGGGGCGTTCGGCCAATAAGGGGTTTATTCTTCTTGTGCCAAACCGTGCTATTCTCACCAACTATGTGCCGCCGGAGTGTTTGCTGGCGCCGACGGTTCAAGCCCTGCTGGATGCTTTTTGGCCCGGCCCCTTAACACTGGTGCTGCCGGCTCTTCCCACGGTGTCGGACCTGCTTACCGGCGGACGCAGCACCCTTGCCGTGCGCCACTCTCCCTCACCGTTGGTTGAAAGCCTGCTGGCTGACTGGGGTGGGGCCCTTGTCTCGACCAGTGCCAACCGCAGTAACACGCCGGCCCTCTCCAACCCTGATCAAATTGCCGCTCTTTTCGGCAAGGCGTTAGGGTGTGTGGTCTCTGGGGCTGTGGATGCTGACGCATTGCCCTCAACCCTCGTGAAGGTTGGGGCGGACGGTGCGGTTGAGCTGTTGCGTCCGGGGGCGGTACCGATGGCAACTATTCAATCTGTGGTGGACGGGGTGGTTTCTCGTTGTTAGAAGGGGTTGGCTTCTGTTCGTGGTGCTGATACTCTCCTTCTATGGTGCTTTCATCTGTTTCGTTTGGTCCCCATTGGCCTGAATGAACGTTGTGACCATTCACTTTTATGTGGGTGATGAACAGTTTCATGAGGCTGTTCCTGAGCAGGGCACGACTCACAGGGAAGGCCAGGGCAAACCCGATCCCGTCGGTGAAGAATCCGGGTGTCACCAGGAGAATGCCCGCCAGTAGAAGCAGGGCACCGTCGGCTAGCTCCCGACCAGGTGTTTCATTGTTATTTACCCGCTCTTGGAGGGCGTGCAGGGTCTTGATTCCCTCCCGTCGTACCAGAGAGGCCCCTAACACGGCGGTAAAAAGAATGGTCAGCAGGGTAGGAAACAGTCCAATCTGTTCACCGACCTGAATCAGCAGATAAATTTCCAGAATGGGAAGGGTGATGAACAGAATGAGAAGTATACGAAACATAGCGACTTTTTTTCCTGTTACCAGTGGAAAACCGGGCTGATTATGGCCCCTCTTTTTTATTTCTCCATAGTGACAAAGAACCGGTTGGTTTGACCAGTATGAAAAAAAAAAATTGAATGGGTCATTAAGGATTGTTGAAATGGAAGAGGAAGTATGGTAGTTATTTTTCGGTTCTAGGGGTGGTTTACATTAGGCGTTCCTAATATTGCAGCGCTACTCCATGTCGTTATTAAATCGGACTTTGGCAAAGGGTTTCAGGTCGTGCATGACAGCACCTTAGCAAAACGGTATGCCTCTGCTTTGGCTGAGTTGGCCACAGAAGGTGATAGACTGGAAAAGGTAGGGGAGGATCTCGGCCTTTTCCTTGAGTTGATCAATATGACACCAAGTCTCTCAGCCCTTCTTGCCAGCCCCACGGTTTCCAAAGGGGATCAGCATAAGATTATCGACTCCTTCGCCTCCAATGATCAAGTTGAGGCGGTTACCGGTAATTTTCTTCGGGTTCTGATCGATAAAAGACGGATGGGCATTTTTTCCGGCATTGTCGCCTCCTACAATCGTATGGTTGAGGAGCGCAGTGGTCGGATTACCATTCAGCTTGCCTCGGCAAAGCCATTAAACAAAAAACATGAGGAGGGGCTTGCTACCTCCTTATCGAGCTTGACAGGCAAAGAAGTACAGTTAGATGTGTCCACGGATTCCACCCTTTTGGGTGGTGTGGTGGTTAGGGTTGGCAGCGTGATGATGGACTATTCCGTGCGCGGTCATTTAAACCGGTTGAAATCTCAGATGAGAGGGTAGAAGTCGATGCAAATCAGCGTCGCCGAAATCAGCGATATCATCAAAAAACAGATCTCGGACTACGGCAAAGAGGCCGAGATATCAGAGGTGGGGCAGGTCATCGTCATTGGTGATGGTGTTGCTCGTGTCCACGGTCTGGATAAGGTAATGGCCGGGGAGCTTGTCGAATTTGACGATGGCACCCAGGGCATGGCCCTAAACCTTGAAGAGGACAATGTTGGTGTTGTTGTCTTCGGTGCCGATGTTGGCATCAAGGAGGGGACGACCGTTAAACGAACAGGGCGTATTGTTGATGTGCCTATCGGCAAGGGGCTCTTGGGCCGTGTAGTCGATGGTCTGGGCAATCCCATCGATGGTAAGGGTCCTCTCGACACCGACCTGCGTGGTTTGGTTGACGTGGTTGCACCGGGCATCATTCCCCGGCAATCGGTCTCCGAGCCGCTCTATACCGGTCTTAAGGCGCTGGATGCTCTGGTGCCCATTGGACGGGGACAGCGTGAGTTGATCATTGGTGATCGTCAAACGGGCAAGTCGGCCGTGGCCATCGATACCATCCTCAACCAAAAGCGTACCTTCGAAACCGACGCGCCGGTCCACTGTGTCTATGTGGCAATCGGTCAAAAGCGGTCGACCGTGGCCCAGGTGGTCAAGGTGCTGGAAGATAACGGTGCCATGGCCTATACCACGGTGGTTGCCGCTACGGCATCCGATCCGGCGCCGTTGCAGTTTCTGGCACCCTATACCGGCTGCGCTATTGGTGAGTACTACCGCGATAACGGCATGCACGCCCTGATTGTCTATGATGATCTGTCCAAACAGGCGGTAGCCTATCGTCAGATGTCCCTGATTCTTCGTCGTCCTCCGGGCCGTGAAGCCTATCCGGGCGATGTGTTCTATCTTCACTCCCGTCTGTTGGAGCGGGCTGCCAAGCTGAATAAAGCCAATGGCGGCGGTTCCCTGACGGCTCTGCCCATCATCGAAACCCAGGGCGGCGATGTGTCTGCCTACATTCCGACCAACGTGATCTCCATCACCGACGGTCAGATTTTCCTGGAGTCCGAACTGTTCTATTCCGGCATGCGTCCGGCTATTTCGGTGGGTCTGTCGGTTTCTCGTGTGGGTGGATCGGCTCAGGTGAAGGCGACCAAACAGGTGGCCGGTACCCTCCGACTCGATCTGGCTCAGTTCCGCGAAATGGCGGCCTTTGCCCAGTTTGGCTCCGATCTGGACGAATCGACCCAAAAACTGCTCCATCGTGGTGAGCGTTTGATGGAGCTGCTCAAGCAGCCTCAGTTCAAGCCGCTCTCCATGGAAGAGCAGGCGATCATTCTGTTTGCTGGAACCCGTGGTCTTTTGGATGGTGTGGCGGTCAAGGATGTGACAGCGGTTGAGATGGGTATTCTAGATGATATGCGCTCCTACCATAAGGATCTTCTCCAAGCCATTGCCAAAGAGAAGAAACTGACCGAATCAATGGAAGCCAAGTTGACGGAAGTGCTGGCAAAAATTATCACCAAGTATGAAGATTCTGCTTCGGCCAATGCTCCACTGTCTGCTCATGAAGCTGATATGGCAGAAAACCTGATGCACACTTCGTCGTAACGGGAGCTTGGGGTCATGCCTAATCTGAAAAGTCTTCGGACGCGGATTCGCTCCGTTGGAAACACGCAACAGATCACCAAAGCCATGAAAATGGTGGCGGCTGCCAAGTTGCGTCGCTCCCAAGAGCGTGCCATTGCAACACGTCCCTACAGCCAGGGAATGGGACGGATGATTCAATCCATCGCCTCCATGGCAGATGAGCAGAGCGCACCCCCCTTATTGGCTGCCCCAAGAGGCAAGAGGATTCGCTTGGTTGTCTTTACGGCGGACCGTGGGTTGTGTGGTAGTTTTAACAGCGGTATTGTCCGTTCTGTTCGATCAAAGATTGTTGAACTGCAGGAAGAGGGGTTTGAGGTCTCTCTACTTTGTGTCGGCAGCAAAGGCAATGATGTTCTTAAACGTCAATTTGGCCATCTGATTACTCGGGTTGAGGTGGGTATTGCTAAAAACCTCAGTTTCGAGAGTGCGGAACGTCAAGTCTCTGCACGGCTTTTGGCGGAGTTTGAAAGAGACGAGTTTGATGTCTGTCTGATCGTCTATAATAAATTTTTATCGGCCATCAGTCAGGAGTTGACCTGGCGCCAGGTGGTTCCGATGCCGGTCCCAGAGGCGGTGGAAGATACGGGGGGGGATCAAGCGGGTGGATCTCCTTTTTATGAGCCGGAGGAGGATGAGGTTCTCAAGGTTCTTCTGCCACAAAATGTGACGGTACAGATTTTTCAGGCGTTGGTTGAGTCTGACGCATCGGAGCATGGTGCTCGAATGACGGCCATGGATAATGCGGTTCGGAATGCGGGTGATATGCTGCGTAAGTTGCACACCACCTACAACCGGACAAGACAGGCGGTCATTACTACAGAGTTGATGGAGATCATCAGCGGTGCCGAATCCCTTAAAGGGTAGCTTTGGCGCTGTCTGGATTGATCGTTGAAAATTAATCTCTTCATTACAGTAACGAAGATGGAGTCTTTCCAATGAGTGAAAATGTGGGACGAGTAGTTCAGGTCGTCGGGCCTGTCGTTGACGTCCGTTTTGATGGTGAGCTACCTGCCATTCTTGACGCCTTGCACCTGGAGCGCAAAAATGCTGAACGGATGGTGCTTGAGGTTGCTCAACACATTGGTGAAGGTATGGTTCGCACCATCGCCATGCACGCAACCGATGGTTTGGTCCGTGGCGATGAGGTCAAGGCGACCGGGGCTCCTATTCAAGTACCGGTGGGGAACGAAACCTTGGGGCGTATCATGAACGTGGTGGGTGATCCCCAAGACGAGCGTGGTCCCATGTTGACCAAAGAGACCTTTCCCATGCATCGGGAGGCACCCTCTTTTGAAGATCAATCCACCGAGGCGGAAATTCTTGAGACCGGCATTAAGGTGGTTGATCTGCTGGCTCCCTATTCCAAGGGTGGTAAAATCGGTCTGTTTGGTGGGGCTGGTGTGGGTAAGACCGTTTTGATCATGGAGTTGATCAACAACGTGGCTCAGGGCCATGGCGGCTTTTCCGTTTTTGCCGGTGTGGGTGAGCGTACCCGTGAAGGGAACGACCTCTACCACGAGATGATCGAGTCCAAGGTTATTGATCTGGAAAACCCCGAAAACTCCAAAGCGGCATTGGTTTATGGTCAGATGAATGAGCCCCCTGGATCTCGTGCCCGTGTGGCGCTGACCGGATTGACAGTGGCTGAATATTTCCGCGATGTAAAAAACCAGGATGTGTTGCTCTTTATCGACAACATTTTCCGTTTTACCCAGGCTGGTTCCGAAGTGTCGGCTCTGTTGGGTCGCATTCCTTCGGCTGTGGGTTATCAACCGACTCTGGCAACGGATATGGGTGGTTTGCAGGAGCGTATTACCTCCACCAAAAACGGTTCCATCACGTCGGTTCAGGCTATTTATGTTCCGGCTGACGACTTGACCGACCCGGCCCCTGCGACAGCCTTCTCCCATCTGGATGCTACCACGGTTCTTTCTCGCCAAATTGCAGAAATCGGTATCTATCCGGCTGTGGACCCTCTGGACTCCACCTCCCGGATTATGGATCCTCAAATTGTTGGTCAAGAGCATTACGATGTAGCCCGTAATGTTCAAGAGGTGTTGCAGACCTATAAATCTCTCCAGGATATCATCGCCATTTTGGGTATGGATGAGCTTTCTGAAGAGGATAAGCTGGTGGTTGCCCGGGCGCGGAAGATGCAAAAATTCCTCTCCCAATCCTTCCATGTAGCCGAGGCCTTTACCGGCCAAAAGGGTGTTCTTGTTCCTTTGAGTGAGACAGTTCGCTCCTTTAAAGAGATTCTTGAAGGAAAACATGACAACCTGCCGGAGGCAGCATTCTACATGGTGGGTACCATTGAAGATGCCATTGCCAAAGCCAGTCAGTTGGCCGAGTAAACGGGAGAAGCCATGTCAGCCATTTACCAACTTAGCGTTATCACGCCAGAGAAGCAGTTTCTCTCCCAGGATGCAGACTTTGTCATTGTTCCAGGTATTGAGGGTTATTTTGGTGTCCTTTCTGGCCATGCCCCGTTGGTCTCTGTTTTGAGTTCTGGTGAGCTTTCGGTTGGTTGGGGTGAGCATCCTGAGCGTTATGCCGTCAGTGGTGGCTATGCGGAAGTTTTGCCGGATCGGGTAACCATTCTGGTTGAACGGGCCATAGCTAAAGCCGATATTAACATTGAAACAGTGCAGGCCGACCTGGCTGAAGCAGAGAAGAGTTTGGCTGGTCTCCCATCGTCAGATCCAGAACGGAACTATTGGGAAAAACGACGTGATTATGCCAATGCCTGCTTGGAGGTTTCCAGGAAGCAGGACTAGAGGCTGTTGATTGTGATCAGAGATGAATCAATGGGAAGGGCTGGGTACATGTTTGTACCTGGCCTTTTTTTTAACCCATTTTGGAAATACCCTTGTCTTTATCGTTTTTAGGAAATTGATTTCATGCCATCATTAGCTGTTCTTGTTTTAGCTGCCGGTCAAGGAACCCGAATGCGTTCTCATCTACCCAAGGTGCTCCATGAGCTGGCAGGCTGGCCACTGCTTCAGCATGTTTTACATGCGGTTGCCCCCTTGAATCCTGAGCGTATTGTAATTGTTGTGGGACACAAAGCGGAGCTGGTAGAGGCCGCACTCGATTCGGCGGACATTGTTTGGGTTAAACAGCCTGAGCAGAAAGGAACCGGTCATGCGGTTTTGTGTGCCTTACCGGCTCTGGAGGGGTTTGAGGGGGATTTGTTGATTCTCAATGGAGACACACCGTTGGTGGAGTCTGAAACTCTGCGGACCTTTATCGGCCACCATCGCCGCGAAGAGCGGGGTTTGTCGGTGTTGAGCATGACCATGGATCCTCCTACTGGATATGGGCGGGTGGTTCGAGATGCTGCCGGGGGGTTGCTGGAGGTGGTGGAGGAGAAGGATGCCGATAGCAGAACGCAGAAGATAACCGAGGTCAATTCTGGCATGTATTGTGTTTCGACCCAACATATCAGCCAATGGTTGGGGCAGGTAACCAATGACAATGCGCAGGGAGAGTATTATCTACCGGATATCATTCCCATGGCGGTAGCGGCTGGGGTTGGGGCAGCTTATCATCACAAGGACTCTCTCTCTTTGGCGGGAGTTAACAACCGTATGCAGCTCTCTCGGCTGGAGAAGGTATTTCGGGACCGGAAGGTGGAGCAGCTTATGGCCTCTGGTGTGACATTTATTGATCCTGACTCCTGTTGGCTGGCTCCCGATGTTGAAGTGGGACAGGATACGGTTATTTTTCCTCATGTTCTATTGGGGGTTGGGGTATCGATTGGTGAAGGGTGTCGGGTTGGCCCTTTTTGTGAAATCAGTCGGAGCCGGCTTGGTGAAGGGAGTGTTGTCAGGGCCTTTTGCCACCTGGATGGCGCCACATCGATGGGACCCAATGAAATAGGTCCCTATGCTCGGTTGCGGGTGGGTTCCCATTTGGCCCCAAAAGCCAAGGTGGGCAATTTTTGTGAGTTAAAAAAAGCTATCATTGGAGAAGGCTCCAAGGTTAATCATCTCTCCTATGTGGGTGATACGGTGATGGGGGCCAATGTGAATGTTGGTGCCGGTACCATTACCTGCAACTATGATGGGGTTAACAAGCACAAAACCACTATTGGGGATGGGGTGTTTATCGGCTCTGGAACCCAACTGGTTGCACCGGTTACTTTGGCGGATGGGGTCGTTATTGGTGCGGGTTCCGCCATAACAAAGAGTGTGGCAGCAGACTCTCTGGCACTGACGAGAGCGCCGCAACGGGTGGTGCCGAGTTGGTCTACTCACAAAAAAAAGCCTGCTTGAGATAACGCCGATTTAAACTAAACGTGCAGGTGAAAACACACTCATTTTTTGGTCTGGAGTTGATATGTGCGGAATTATTGGCGTTATCGGAGAGAGAAATGCGACGCCCATTTTGCTGGAAGGGCTGAAACGCCTGGAGTATCGTGGCTATGATTCTGCCGGTGTCGCGGTCAACCATAAAGGGGAGATTCACTGTAATCGAGCGGAAGGCAAGCTGATCAATCTGGAAAATCGATTAAAAGAGCGGCCCCTCATCGGCTTTTCCGGGATTGGCCACACCCGCTGGGCAACCCACGGGGCACCGATAGAGATCAATGCCCACCCCCATCGTTCCGCTAAGGTTGCGGTGGTTCACAATGGCATCATCGAAAATTATAGTGAACTACGACAACGGTTGATGGCCGACGGGGTCGTGTTTCTCTCCGATACCGACACGGAGGTCATACCCCACCTGATTGAGCGAGAGCTCGCTTTGGGTAGAGAGCCTGAGTTGGCCATTCGGTTGGCGGTGGGCTATCTGGAAGGGGCGTTTGCCTTGGGTATCTTGATTCAGGGGGTGGAAGATAAGCTGTTTGCCGTGCGTCGAGGCAGTCCGCTGATTCTCGGACTGGGGGAGGGGGAAAATTTTATCGCCTCGGATGCGACACCGTTGGTTCCCTACACTCGCAGCATGCTCTACCTGGATGATGATGATGTGGCCATTTTGAGTCGGGATGGCGTTCGGGTCACAGACTTGGAAGGTAATCCGGTTGAGCGGGTGATCAAGCAGTCCAAGGTCAGTTCGGACCTCTCCGAAAAGGGGAGCTACCGGCATTTTATGCAAAAAGAGATTTTTGAACAGCCCTTTGTCTTGGGGGAGACTTTGAAGGCACTGCTCAAGCCGATGGATAACCGTGTAGACCTGCCGGACCTGACCTCGGCAATCGATCTTTCACAAGTCACGGCAGTCAATATCATCGCCTGTGGCACCTCTTGGCATGCGGGTATGGTGGGGCGCTACTGGATTGAGTCGTTGTCGGCCATTCCTGTGGGGGTGGATATCGCTTCGGAGTATCGTTATCGGGAGCCACCGATCATTCCAGGAACTGTTACGGTGGTCATCTCCCAGAGCGGAGAGACAGCCGATACCTTGGCTGCGCTACGATATGCCAAAAGCCAGGGGCAGAAGGTGATTGCCATTGTCAATGTGCCGGAATCGACCATCTCTCGCGAGGCCGACGCCGTTTTGTATACCCGTGCCGGCCCTGAGATTGGTGTGGCTTCCACCAAGGCTTTTACAACTCAGTTGATGGTGTTGGCTGCTCTGGCTATCTGTATTGGTCGGCAGCGCCAGCATATCAGTCTGGAACAAGAACAGGGCTATGTTCAACAACTGCTGCAGGTTCCCGATTTGATGGAGCGGGTGTTGGACAACGACGCGGAGATTTTTGAAATATCCCGCAAGTTGATGCATGCCAACGGCTTTCTCTTTTTGGGAAGAGGCTCCTGTTTTCCCATTGCATTGGAAGGGGCGTTGAAGTTGAAGGAGATCTCCTACATTCATGCCGAGGGCTATGCAGCGGGAGAGATGAAGCATGGACCGATTGCCCTGATTGATGAAGATCTGCCGGTGGTGGTGGTGGCCCCTCGTGATCCCCTGTTTGAGAAGGTGGTGAGTAATCTGGAAGAGGCCCGAGCACGAGGGGGACGTCTGGTTGTCATCACAACGGATCAGGCTTCGGAAGGGATGGTGTGCCAGGCCGATGATGTCATCTCCATGGTGGCTTGTGGTGACTTGATCGCACCGATTCTCTATGTGGCTCCCCTACAGTTGTTGGCTTATCATATTGCGGTCCTGAAAGGGACTGATGTCGATCAGCCGCGCAATCTGGCCAAAAGTGTCACGGTGGAGTAAGTTCACGCCAAACAAAAAGTAAAAAAATAACCCAGTAAATTGATTTCGGTCAATTTACTGGGTTATTTATAGATGTATACTGTGCTGTTGCATGTATTGCGGTAGTATTTTCTTCTTCTATTCCTGTGTTCAACAGGATGATGCTAACTCAGAATGTATTCTTTTAAGTCAGAATCGCTCTCGCTTTATTGCCGTTGGCGGGCACATTTTTTTTGGTGCCATTTTTTTCGTTATTATCCTGAAAATCAGGGGTGTGTGGAAACATTTTTAGAGCAAAAGCAATAACTATTAGGAGTTGATAAAACAGGGTTGGAGAGCGTTGAAAGTAAAAACAAGATAATGAGATAAAAAAATAAATATAACTCCTTGAAAAAGACGGATGAAATGCTCTACAACTTAATTAAGTATATTTTTTCAGGTCATTAAGAGCGTGCATCAATCAAGACGAAATTTTCTCCGGGGAAGAGGAGACAAAGCCTCTCTTATCCGTCCGCCTTGGACCCTGTCAGAGGCCACTTTTCTGGAAAAATGCAGCCGTTGCGACGATTGCATCAGGGGCTGTGAAGAGAAGATTCTTGTCAGAGGGGATGGTGGATTTCCTGTCGTTCGCTTTGATCTGGGAGAGTGCACCTTTTGTGGGGCGTGTCGTACCACCTGCTCCGAGGGGGTTTTTGTTGTCGGAGAGGCGGTTCAACCCTGGCAGCACAAGGTTGAGATTCAACCCGGTTGTATTGTTTACAAGGGGGTGGTCTGCATGACCTGTCGAGATCAGTGTGAACCCCGTGCGATTCGATTCACGCCGCAACTTGGAGGGCTGAGCCCCCCCCTTTTGGATGCGGCGTTGTGCACCGGTTGCGGGGCCTGCATCGCACCCTGTCCCAGTGGCGCTATCCAGGTTACCACTCAGCGTGGCTGACCTTTGTTTTTTTTAGGGCGTATTGTAAGAGAGTGATCGTATGGAGTCTGACCCCATTCATATGGCCAGTGCCGTTATCCTTGCCCGTCAGGATCAGGTGCAGGGTGTTAAACAGAGCCTGAACGATATCGAAGGGGTTGAAGTCCATAATGCTGGAGATGATGGCCGGATTATCATAACTGTTGAGAGTCCCCGCTACCGGGAGGTGGCCGATATTCTGATGTCCATGCGAGATATCAAGGGGGTGCTCTCAGCTGAGCTGGTATACCAATACAGTGATGGCGATAAAGCCAGTGATGGCGATAAAGCCCATTAAGGATCTTTCCCAAACTGGAGGAGACGGTAACGTGAAGTTGACTAGGCGCGAGTATATCAAGAGCAATGCCATTGCCGCAGCAGCAGCGGCTGCCGGGATCACCCTTCCCACGACGAAGGCCCTTGCGGAGACTCAAGGGGATGAAAGCATTCGTTGGGATAAGGCTCCCTGTCGTTTTTGCGGAACGGGGTGCAGCATCCTTGTGGGCACGCAAAAAGGGCGTATCGTAGCCACCCAGGGTGACCCGGACGCACCGGTCAATAAGGGTTTGAACTGCATCAAGGGCTACTTTCTCTCCAAGATTCCCTATGGTCGTGACCGCCTGACTCAGCCCCTCTTGCGTAAAAGCAACGGCGTCTACGATAAAGAGGGTGAGTTTACCCCGGTCTCCTGGGATGAAGCCTTCGATATCATGGCCGAAAAATGGAAAGAGGCTCTGCGTAAGAAAGGGCCGACCTCGGTAGGTATGTTTGGCTCTGGTCAGTGGACTGTTTGGGAAGGGTATGCGGCTTCCAAGCTCTATAAAGCGGGCTTTCGCTCCAACAACATCGACCCCAATGCTCGTCACTGCATGGCGTCGGCTGTGGCCGGTTTTATCCGCACCTTTGGTATTGACGAGCCCATGGGCTGTTACGATGATCTTGATCAGTCGGACACCTTTGTTCTTTGGGGTTCCAACATGGCGGAGATGCATCCCATACTCTGGTCTCGCCTGACCAACCGTCGTCTCTCCGCCAAACATGTTCGAGTTGCCGTACTCTCCACCTATTCCCATCGTAGTTGCGATCTGGCCGATAACGAGCTGATCTTCAAACCTCAGAGCGATCTGGCTATTGCCAACTATATTGCCAACTATATTATTCAAAACGGCGCGGTCAATGAGGAGTTTGTGGCCAAGCACACCAATTTCCGCAAAGGTGTGACCGACATCGGCTACGGGCTGCGTCCCGAGCATCCCAAGGAGAAGGGGGCCAAAGATGCTGGGAATGCCAAAGCATCCTCCCCGATCGATTTTGAAGAGTTTAAAGCCTTTGTTTCCGACTATACCGTCGAGAAGGCCAGCCAGATCTCCGGTGTGCCAGAGCGTAATCTGGAGGAGTTGGCCAAGCTCTATGCCGATCCAAACCGGACGGTCATGTCCTTGTGGACCATGGGTATGAATCAACACACTCGGGGTACCTGGGTCAACAATCTGGTCTACAATATCCACCTGCTCACCGGTAAAATTTCCATGCCGGGTAATGGACCGTTCTCCCTGACCGGACAGCCATCGGCTTGTGGCACGGCTCGTGAGGTGGGGACCTTTGCTCATCGTCTGCCTGCCGACTTGGTGGTGATGAAAAAGCCCCATCGGGATATTGCCGAAAAACGCTGGCAGTTGCCAGAGGGAACCATTCCTGCAAAGCCTGGTTATCATGCGGTTTTGCAA
The DNA here is from genome assembly GCA_002753565.1 of Magnetococcales bacterium. GTDB lineage: Bacteria > Pseudomonadota > Magnetococcia > Magnetococcales > JADFYX01. Next base: position 139,153 of record PEAM01000001.1, read on the forward strand.
AATCGTATGCTCAAAGATGGCAAGCTCAACGCTTACTGGGTCATGTGTAACAATAACGTTCAGGCCTCTGCCAATATGCTGGAAGAGACCCTTCCTGGCTACCGGAACCCCGAAAACTTTATCGTTGTCTCCGATCCCTACCCAACGGTAACCGCTCAAGCGGCGGATCTGGTTCTGCCAACCGCCATGTGGGTGGAAAAAGAGGGGGCCTACGGCAATGCCGAGCGGCGTACTCAGTTTTGGCGTCAGCAGATCTCTCCCCCAGGTGGCGCGCGATCAGACCTGTGGCAGCTTGTTGAGTTTGCCAAACGGTTTAAGGTCGAAGAGGTCTGGACTCCTGAACTCATCGAGAAAATGCCAGAATATAAGGGTAAAACCCTATACGATATCCTTTTTGCCAACGGAGAGGTTAATAAGTTCCCGCTGAGCGAAATTCAGGAAGGCTATGAGAACGAAGAGGCGCAACATTTCGGCTACTACATTCAGAAGGGTCTGTTTGAGGAGTATGCCGGATTTGGCCGGGGCCACAAACATGATCTGGGTGACTTTGACACCTACCACAAGGTTCGGGGTATGCGCTGGCCGGTGGTGGATGGCAAAGAGACTTTGTGGCGCTTTAAAGAGGGGTCCGACCCCTACGTCAAAAAGGGTGCTGGATTTGAATTTTATGGTAAGCCTGATGGCCGTGCCTGGATTTTTGCCCTTCCTTATCAACCACCTGCGGAAGAGCCGGACTTCGAATATGATCTCTGGCTCTGTACAGGCCGGGTTTTGGAACACTGGCACTCAGGCTCCATGACCCAGCGGGTTCCCGAGTTGCATCGGGCCTTCCCGGATACGGTTATCTATATGCACCCGGACGATGCCAAGAAGCGTGGCTTGCGTCGGGGTATGAACGCCAAAATTACCAGCCGTCGGGGAGAGATTACCACCCGTATCGAGACCAAGGGCCGTAATCGTCCCCCTCGTGGATTGGTCTTTGTTCCCTGGTTTGATGCCCGACGTCTCATCAATAAACTCACCTTGGATGCCACCTGTCCCATCTCTAAAGAGACGGACTTTAAAAAGTGTGCTGTTAAAATTTCCAAGGCCTGATATAACGCATGATTTGAGTAGAAGCTGTGAGTAATAAGGAGAAAAAGGGTGGTCAGCAGCAGGAGGGCATCACACGTCGGGTCTTTTTAGGTGAGACAGCGCGTGGTGCCAGTGTGGCTACTTTGGTTGGGGTGGGGTTATGGGCTAAAGCAGAGACGGCCCATACCCTGCCGTTGCGGCATATCCGTCCACCAGGGGCTTTGGTGGAACAGGATTTTCTGGCCAAGTGTGTTCGGTGCGGATTATGTGTTCGATCCTGCCCTTACGATACACTGCGGTTGGGTAAGGTGGAGGAGCCGGGTGTCGTTGGCACCCCCTTCTTTAAGGCTCGGGAGATTCCTTGTGAAATGTGTGAGGATATTCCCTGTGTCGTCGCCTGTCCGACTGGTGCTTTGGACAAGGGGCTGAAGAATATTGAAAAGGCTCAGATGGGATTGGCGGTTCTGGCGGATCAAGAGACCTGCCTCAATTTTCTGGGTTTGCGATGTGAGGTCTGTTATCGGGTCTGCCCGGTGATGGACAAAGCCATTACCTTGGAGCGGTTGCAAAATAAGAGAACCGGGCGGCACGCCATGTTTATCCCGGTGGTTCATTCCGACCACTGCACCGGTTGCGGAAAGTGCGAACGGGCTTGTGTCTTAACAGAGGCAGCCATCAACATTCTTCCCATTGATCTGGTGAAAGGGAAGATGGGTAAACACTATCGGCTGGGCTGGGTTGAAAAGGAGAAGAAGGGTGGGCCTCTGGCCCCCAATATTATCAATAAGCCCCTAGGTCAGTGGGGGCTGGACCCGTGAAGAGAGCCCGTCTGGTAGGTCAGGAAGCGGTAGAGAAAAAGGGGTGGCTGAGGACGCATAAGTGGTTGATTTTGCGTAGATCAAGTCAGTTTTCCATCATTGGGCTGTTTTTGTTGTGGCCGTTGGCAGAGATCCATTTTATTCAGGGAAATCTCAATGCCAGCCTGATTTTGGATCTGATCCCCCTGACGGACCCATTTTTAGCCTCGCAGGTGTTGATGGCTGGGTTGGGTATGGAATATCCGGCGATGATTGGCTTGGCTGTTGTGGTGGGGATCTATCTTCTGATTGGGGGTCGAACCTACTGCTCCTGGGTCTGTCCAATCAACCCGGTTACCGATGCCGCCGCATGGTTGCGCAGAAGGTTGGGGCTGCAAAAGGGTATGGGGCTGAGTCGAACGACGCGCTATTGGATGTTGGCGGTGGCTTTGATCCTTCCTGCTGTGGGCGGGCAACTCTTTTGGGAGCTGGTCAATCCGGTCACACTGGTGCAGAGAGGGTTGATTTTTGGCGTAGGGTTGGCATGGGTCGTGATTGTCATGGTCTTTTTGTTCGACCTATTTGTCAGTTCGGATGGGTGGTGTGGTCGACTATGTCCGATGGGGGCTTTCTATAGCCTGCTGACGCCGGTCGCGTTGCTACGTGTTGAGGCTCGGCAACGAGATCAATGTAACGATTGCCTGGACTGTTTCAAGGTCTGTCCGGAGCCTCAGGTTATTAAGCCGGCTTTAAAAGGGGCGGCAACCGGGCAGGGACCGACAATCCAGGATATTAACTGTACGAACTGTGGGCGTTGTGTCGATATCTGTGCGCCTAATGTATTTGAATTTGCAATTCATCTTCCAGACAAGTCGAGGATTTCGTTATGAAAAAGGGCACCATTTTTGTGGTTCTGTTTGTCGTCGGTCTTTTGATTGGAGCGCCTCAATCTCAGGCGGGTTCCGGAGGTGTTGGAGGGCTGGAATCCATGCGGGGTGGTCAGGATTTATATGAGGATTCTCATGCCCCTACCTTCAAACGTTGGCAACAAGATCAGCAACCACTCAAGCGTAGCTATCTACAGCAGCCTCCTTTGGTACCCCATACAACGGAGGAGTATCGGATCAACTTAAGACAGAATAAGTGTCTGAGTTGCCATAGCTGGAGCCGCTACAAGGATTCTGGGGCGACCAAGATCAGCTTGACCCATTTTCGTAGCCGGTTTGGCACGGAGTTGGCTGATGTCTCTCCCCTGCGTTATTTTTGTACACAGTGCCATGTGCCACAACGGGATGCTCGTCCATTGGTGGACAATACCTTTACGCCTGTCGAATCATTGGCCAGTCACTGACCTTTGTGGGTTTTATGACCGGTGATTGGGGCGCCTTGATCCACTAAGCGGTCGAGGATGGGGATTTTAAAAAAAACTGCGGATGGGAACGATCAGATGAGCGAATCCAATAAAACGAGCCTGAAGGTGATGTCCACATTTTTTATCCTTGGTATTATCTTCTGGGGTGGGTTTCACTGGGCCTTGGAGATTACCAACACCGAGGAGTTCTGCATTTCATGCCATGAAATGGAGGATAATGTCTACCAGGAGTTGAGACAAACTGTCCATTTTACGAATGGTTCCGGTGTTCGGGCAACCTGCCCGGATTGTCATGTTCCCAAAGAGTGGCACTATAAAATTATTCGTAAGATTCAGGCCAGTAATGAGATTCTCCATAAAATCCTGGGTACTATTGATACCAAGGAAAAATTTGAGTCCAAACGGCTTCAGTTGGCTGAAAATGTTTGGAAGGCCATGAAAGAGACCGACTCCAGAGAGTGTCGCAACTGTCATGACAATGACTCCATGGACTTTACCAAGCAGGGTCGTAGAGCCTTTGATAACCATCAAAGAGGGTTTGAGGCTGGTAAAACCTGTATTGATTGTCACAAGGGGATAGCCCACGCTTTGCCGATGGGTATGGATCACAATAGCGAAATTATGTAGCAACAATTTTTTTTGAGGGATAGGTTGTTCCTTTTATCCTGAAGTACTCCTACCTTTTCCGCCCCTTGATTGGGAACCAGAGAGTGATTAACGGCTCAGGTTACCATCAAGGGGTTAGGGCTCCTGATTGATCTAACGACAGAGATTTCAAACCAAATTTGAACAAAACAATTACGGATGGGTCTGGGAAGGCATGAATGCCTTCCCAGCGGGTTTGGGCAGCGCCCAAGGTCCTAAGCCTTTGACGTTGCTTTTTTAATTTTAAAAGCGTGGGGGTTTGGGGGCCTGCAAGGCCTCCCAAGGTGTTGACTTTGTCTTAAGCCGTTGTCCAAATCTGGATTTTATTGACTATAAGCCTTTGATGTTGCTTTTTTAATTTTAAAAGCGTGGGGGTTTGGGGGCCTGCAAGGCCTCCCAAGGTGTTGACTTTGTCTTAAGCCGTTGTCCAAATCTGGATTTTATTGACTATAAGCCTTTGATGTTGCTTTTTTAATTTTAAAAGCGTGGGGGTTTGGGGGCCTGCAAGGCCTCCCAAGGTGTTGACTTTGTCTTTATGGAGATTTCAAACCAAATTTGACCATTGTGGTTTTATATTGAGGGTGATGCATGATGATCGGCAAGCGATTGAAGTCGAGCCAGGAAAACCCCACGACCCAACACACGACCCCTAACGGGTCGTGTGTTTTTTTGTTTGCGAATGTACTTTGAAAGTAAAAAAAGATCCCAGAGAGGGGTCTGGTCTCGTTCGACCTATTTGGCCGCTTCCATACCATACTTACGTCTAAAACGCTCAATTCGACCAGCGGTATCAACCAGTTTGTGCTTGCCCGTATAGAAAGGGTGACAACTGGAGCAGACACCCAAAATCTGATCTCCACCAGTTGAACGGGTTTTTATCTCGCTATTACAGCCGGAACAGGTGTAGGTAACATCCTTGTAGTCCGGGTGGATATCTTTTTTCATGGCGCTATCCTTCTTGTTCGTCTAGTTATTCATACTATCGAAAAATTCGAGATTATTCTTTGTTGCTCTCACTTTGTCCAGTAAAAAACTCATGGAGTCTTGCGGCCCCATGGGTAACAGGACTCGGCGAAGAACCCAGAGTTTTTTCAACTCTTCCTGCGTGGTCAGCAACTCCTCTTTACGGGTACCGGACTTGGCGATCTCGATAGCAGGGAAGATTCTCTTATCCACCAGTTTGCGATCCAGATGCAGTTCCATGTTGCCGGTACCTTTAAATTCCTCAAAAATCACCTCATCCATCCGGGATCCGGTATCCACCAAAGCGGTGGCAATAATGGTGAGAGATCCACCCTCTTCAATATTACGAGCGGCTCCAAAAAATCTTTTGGGCCGATGGAGTGCGTTGGCATCAATACCACCAGACAGCACTTTTCCCGATGAGGGAGCAACGGTATTGTAGGCTCTAGCCAGACGGGTAATGGAGTCTAGAAGAATGACCACATCCCGTTTATGTTCAACCAATCGCTTGGCCTTTTCAATCACCATCTCGGCCACCTGGACATGGCGAGTCGCCGGTTCGTCGAAAGTGGAAGCAACAACCTCGCCCTTGACCGACCGGCGCATATCGGTCACCTCTTCTGGCCGTTCGTCAATCAGCAGCACCTGAAGATAGACTTCAGGATGGTTTTTGGCAATGGCGTGGGCAATGCTTTGCATCAACATGGTTTTGCCGGTACGGGGTTGGGCGACAATCAGGCCCCGCTGTCCTTTACCGATGGGGCAGACCAGATCGATTACCCGAGTACCCACATCTTCAGAGGGGGCCTCTTCGACCTCCATGATCAGTCGCTCGTCCGGGTAGAGTGGGGTCAGGTTGTCAAAATTGATTTTACCCCGTGATTTTACCGGCTCTTCGTAGTTGATTTTTTCGACCCGGAGCAGAGCAAAATAGCGTTCTCCCTCTTTGGGAGAACGAATCTGACCCTCGATGACGTCGCCTGTTCTCAGACCAAAGCGGCGGATCTGCGACGGAGAGACATAGATATCGTCTGGCCCAGGCAGATAGTTGGAGTCTGGCGCTCGGAGAAAGCCGAATCCGTCCTGGAGCACCTCCAGTACACCTTCACCGTAAATCTGTCCTTTATTGGCGCTTTCCGCCTTGAGGATGCCGTAGACCAGCTCCTGTCGACGCATGCCGTTCATTCCCTCGACTTTTTTTTCAACAGCCAAGGCAGTCAGGTCAGAGACGCTCATGAGTTTGAGCGTCTTGAGGTTCATAGTGGATGCACTTTCTGTGCTTGGAGAAGATTTTTTTGTGGGCATGTTTTTAGTCGTTTGAAAGGAGGATTTCTTGGGTATAGGGTTTTAGGGTTGTGACGCTCCGACACATCTATAGAAGAGCAGATCGACCAAATGAAAAGCCTTGAATCTGTCCATTCACACAGACTGAACAACTCCCCGAGAAGAGATGGCAGTGACGATAATGATTAAATGAAATGATGAACTCGAAATTATTAGTCTGAATCGCAGATCGGGCCACAGGAACACTCAATCTGCCAAGAAGTCAACGAGATGGTTAGGTTGAAAAGCGGATAACGGGGTGAGACTGATTCCAAAAACCGCAAAACTGTATAACAAATCCGTCGCAACTGAGAAGAGAAGCTAATAGCCATCGAGACCAAAGTCAATAAAATATTAGCATTACCCCACTTTTTTAACAGAGTTCATGATGGTTGGATGGTCAGGAAAAGCAGGACAACCGGTCAAAATGGTTCACGAATCATCCATCTTGGTGCCAATGTGAAGGCCAGACCCGGCTTCCCGGCTTGTTGGCGAGAAGCGTGACCTCTTGCCATAAACGTTCCACCTCTCTTTCAGTCTCTTTCCAGCTTTTGCCGTTATCAATGGTCCGGTCTGCTCGCTCTATTTTTTCAGACTCGCTAAGTTGCCGGGCAATGGCAGCCTGTTTAACCTGCTCGGACATACCCCTCCGGTTGCTCAATCGCTGCATTTGTTGCTGGCCACAGGTGACCGTCACGGTGAGATCGCAGCGGTGGTCCGCCCCGCTTTCAAATAACAGGGGGATCTCCATCACGACAATTCTGTCACTATCCCGGCTCTGCTCCCTCTCCCAGCGGTACAGAACCTCTGCTTGGGCTGCTTCTACCTTGGGGTGGATGATCGACTCCAGAAGGGCTCTTTTCTGCGGGTCGGAGAAGACCAGAATCCCCAGTTTTTTCCGGTCCAGGGGCCGGTTCTGTCCGGAGGATTCACCATCCATGAGAGTCTCTTCACCAAAGGCCGCGACCACCTCCTGCCAACCGGGTTCTCCGGGTTCCATAATCTGTCGGGCCAGCTGGTCAGCGTCCAGCGTGCGGGCACCCAGTCGGGAAAAAAGGCGGGTAACGGCGCTTTTTCCACACCCCATGGAGCCGGTAATGCCAACAATAAAGAGCTGTCGATTATTCACAATTTTGACTGAAATCCCTTGTAGGTCCAGGTAAGACAGGTGACCTCAATAGCCCGGAACCGTGGTGCGGAAATACCACTCATAAACCTGGGCACCGATAAAAAGGTAGCTCCAGGCCGAGAGGACCAGATAGGGGCCGAAGGGGATAGGCTTGGCCCGGTCCCGCCCCATGAGGCCAATCCAACACAGTCCGACAATGCTCCCCAACAGAGCGGCAAAGAAGAGAGTGAACGCAAGAGCTTGCCAACCCAGCCAGGCTCCGATCATGCCCATCAGCTTGACATCTCCCAACCCCATGCCCACCTTGCCGGTAATTTTTTCAAAAATCCAGGCAAAGGCCCAGAGTCCGCCGCCGCCTATGGCTGCTCCAATCAAGGCATCGTGGAGGGTGGCAATGGGTGGCCCAACCTGTGGCAGGGCCGCTACTGTCAGACCAATTAGGATGCCCGGCAGGGTAATCACATTGGGGAGAATATAGTGGTAGAGGTCGATCACCATCAAAACCAGGAAGGCATATCCCAACGTGATCAGGGCCAGGGTTGTCCACGAGAAGCCGAATACCAGGACGATGTGAACCGTTAGCAGGGCGGTCACAACCTCGATGAGGGGATAGAGGGGAGAGATAGCTTTTTGGCAGTGACGACAATGTCCACGGAGCATCAACCAGCCAACAACAGGGATGTTATCGTACCAAGCGATGTTTTTGTGGCAATGAGGACAGCGGGAGGCTGGAAAAACAATGCTCTCCCCCAGGGGGATTCGATAGATGCAGACGTTGAGAAAGCTGCCCCAGAGGGCGCCAAAAAAAGAGACCAGGAGTAGATGGTAGGGTTCAACAGTTTCCATAAAAAAATCCCTGACAGGGTTTTCAAAAAAAAAAGAGGATAGATGCACAGGATTGACCACCAACCCGGCTGAGACTCAAGGGGGTCTGGAGTTGGTTTTACCAAAGCCCCGTAAGAGGAGCTATCCCGTTTTGCGAAGAATCTCCTCTTGTTTTTCCGATAGCTCGGTCAATTTCTGGTTGATTTCAGCCTCTTTGGCCATCAACTGGCGCAAGGTGGCTGACTGCCGCTGGGCCAACTGCTCCAACCTGTCCGACATCTCCTTCTCCTGGTCGGAAAACCGACGTAGTAACCGGGCATGACGAACGGAGGCCTGTTCCAGTTCGGCCTCAACCCGAGAGAGAGCCAGAGCCATTTTTTTCTTCTCGGGATCTCCCTCCGCAATACCCAGGCTAAAAGGTAGACTTCGACGCATGATCTTGCTCCTCCCAATGGGGTAGTGGAACTGTGTTTAAGGAGTGGCGTGTGCCACTCCATCTGAACCGTATCCGTTGGCAAAAAATCCAACGCCTGACAAAGGTGAAGTGTAAACGGTCCCCCGCCATACCTCAAGCACGACGTCGCAAGGAGTGGTTCACTTTTCTCGCCGATAATTTCTACATTATAATTGAAGCGCCTGTCGGTTTGTGTTAAAGCTAGGTAGAAATTGGCTCAACCAAAGCCAGACGAACATTCCGAACGGGACGGTGGTCTTGTTCGGACATTCTTTGAAAATTTTGCCTTCCAAGCTTTTTATAAAAGAGAATACAGGAGTCATACATCATGCCCACAGTTGGAAACATTTCCAGTCCGGTTTTGTTGCACTCAGGTGATGCAGCCAATAATGTGCCTTCATCAGGAACCAGCGATCTGGCTCAAAGCACCAGGAATATCAATCAGGTTTCTCGGGTCACTCCCACTCAGAAAGCGGGAGAGATTCAGCAGATCAGCCGCAACCCCCGTTCCACGCCACCGGATATGGCTGAAAAGGTCACACAAGAGAGCCGGACCGGACGGACGACACCTAAAGAGGACCAGGTGAGCATCAGTGAAAACGCCCGCTCTGCCCGCTCCCCGGAGCCGATTCAAACCGGCGAGAACGTTGGTGGCTTGAATGTTGAAAGCAAATTGGACATCAAAGTCTGATACCCCCTGCAGGGTCCACCCCTCTTCCCGCTGGCTCCACCCCTGACTGTTTCTTGGGGTGAGCAGAAGCTTTCGGGAAGAGGGGAGGGTGGTCCCCTTTTTGTTTTTCCTTCTCTTCTTTACTCCCCCCTTCTTACCCCTGTCTCTCCAGCCTTTCCCCCCGGTCTTTCTGAATAGGATGACCCGTTAAATCGGAGAGATGATCCTCTTTTTTCACCAGGTTGGCAGAGATAAAAACAGCGTGAACAAGGAAAATTCATAGTATTGCGGCCTCTAGTTTGTTAAGAGTATGATCTCACTATCGATAACTGCAACTTTAAGTCAGGAACCCATGGAAGTTACAATCAAAGAAAAAGAAGGTTTTGAGCGTGCCATTACTGTCCGTATAGAAGCAAAGCGGGTGGATGAACTGATTGGGCAGGAGTTGGGAAGACTCTCGGCTCAGGTCAACTTGCCGGGATTTCGTCCTGGCAAGACCCCGGTCAAGTTGCTGGAGTCTCGTTATAAGGACCATATAAACGGCTCGGTCGCCGAGCAGTTGATCCAAGAGAGCTACGCCAAGGCGCTGACGGAGAATAAGGCCAATCCAGCCGATCGGCCAACAATGGAGGTCGGTCAGGTGGTTCGCGGAGAAGATTTTTCTTATACCGCCACCTTCGAACAGATTCCCGAGGTCAACCCAGAGGGGTATAAGGGGCTCTCCCTGAGTCGGATAACCGCCACGGTTGAAGAGTCGGATGTCGATAAGGTGATCGAGCAGATTCGGGAACAGAACACCAAGTTTGAGGTGGAAGAGGGTCGTGTTGCCCAGTCGGGAGACCAGGTCAAATTGGATTTTGACGGCTCCATCGACGGTGTTCCCTTCAATGGCGGAAAAGCGGAGGGGCATGAGTTGGTCCTGGGAAGCGGGCAGTTTATTCCCGGTTTTGAAGATCAGGTTATCGGTGCCAAAGCGGAGAGCGATGTGGATGTCACGGTCAACTTTCCCGACAATTATCAAGCGGACCATCTGGCGGGTAAAGAGGCCCTTTTTAAATGTCGGATTCACGAGGTTCGGGCTCCTGTGGCACCGGAAGTCAATGATGATCTGGCTGTAAAGGCCGGCATCCAAGAGGGGGGTGTGGCCAAACTGCGTGAAGAGATCGCTGCCAAACTCAAGACAGAAGCCGACGGCAAGAGCGAGAGTGAAGTCAAGAAATCCATTCTAGACCAAATTCTTAAAGCCAACCCCATAGAGATTCCCCGCTCTTTGATCAAGCGGGAGCAGGAGGGGATGGTTGAGCAGCTTAAACAAGAGTATAAGCGGCAGGGGGTGGACCCGGCCATGCTCAACATGAAAGACGAAGATCTGGCGGCCGGATTCGAAAAAGAGGCCGCCAAGCGGGTGAAGGTTGGCATGCTGTTGGGTGCCATTGCCCGGGTTGAGTCCATCGAAGCCACTGAGGAGGCGGTGGATGCCTTTTTAGACAGTATGACCGCATCGTATGGCGACCAAGCCTCTGCCATGCGTAAATGGATGAAAGAGGACCCAGAGCGTCTTGAGGGTGTTCGGAGTACGGTCTTGGAGACCGCCATCATTGACTGGATCGTCAATAATGGTACGGTCGAAGAAAAAAGCAGTACCCTTGAGGAGTTAATGTCTCAGAAGGAAGATCAGGACGATCAAGAGGCCTGAACGATTCGGCAAAAGATGCCGGAGAGGTAAAAGGGGAGGGGTGGAGTTTGTGCCCTGAAAAATAGTACGGCCTTGTTGTTTCTTTTTTTAAACAGTTGGTTATGTAAGATTTTTCAGGGCTTTTGCCCTTTTTGCCGTATTTGGTGTGAATTGTGCAATCCCACCCGATAACTGTTACAGTCGCCCTGTATGAATGGGGTCGTCACCACTCTGCCTAATCGTTAAAGAAGAGAGCGCCGATGAATTTGGTTCCTATGGTGGTGGAAACCACCAACCGCGGAGAGCGGTCCTATGATATCTATTCCCGTCTACTCAAAGAACGACTTATCTTTTTGGTTGGTTCCATCAACGATAATGTCGCCAACCTGATTATTGCCCAGTTACTTTTTCTTGAGTCTGAAAATCCCGAAAAAGATATCCATCTCTATATTAACTCTCCGGGAGGACATGTGACCGCAGGTATGGCTATTTATGATACCATGCAGTTTATTCGTCCCCAAGTCAGCACCTTGTGTATCGGTCAAGCCGCCAGTATGGGCGCGGTTCTTCTGGCGGCCGGCGCAGATGGGAAACGGCTGCTTCTTCCCAACTCCCGAGTGATGATTCATCAGCCTCTTGGCGGCTTTCAGGGGCAATCTACCGATATCCAGATCCATGCCAAGGAGATGTTGCGGGTCCGTGAGACCCTCAATCGGGTACTGGCCAAACACACCGGTCAGACCGTGCGCCGAATCTCCAAGGATACGGAAAGAGACTATTTTATGACCAGTAAAGAGGCCTGTGATTATGGGCTGGCTGATCAGGTTATCGATAAACGAGAAGCGCCACTGGAGAGTTGAACCAGAAAGGGCGGGCAGGGGTTCCATTACCCTGCTGTTTAGTGACTGAAACGAGAGCGTGTTGTATCCGGGCACCCCTGATGAATCCATGGGTTTGAGGTCTGCCCAGACAGGAAACTTAGAAGTTGAGAGGAAATCATGGCTAAGAAAAGTTCAGACTCTGGAAGCGTTCTGCACTGTTCGTTCTGTGCGAAAACCCAACATGAGGTTCGCAAGCTCATTGCTGGACCGTCCGTATTCATCTGTAACGAATGCGTCGAGTTATGCCGAGACATCATCAAAGAGGAGAAGGGTGAAAAGAGCGAGGGAGACAAAGGTTCCACCGGCGTCCCCCCTCCCCATGAGATTAAAAAAATTCTCGATGAGCATGTCATTGGTCAGGAGATGGCAAAAAAAGTGTTGGCAGTGGCTGTTTACAACCACTACAAACGGATGAGTGTTACGGAAGATACCACCAGTGATGTTGAGCTTGCCAAAAGCAATATTCTGATGATCGGCCCCACCGGCTCGGGTAAAACCTTGCTGGCCCAGACGTTGGCCCGAATTTTGGACGTTCCGTTTACCATCACCGACGCCACCACTCTCACCGAAGCCGGTTATGTGGGTGAGGATGTGGAAAACATTATTCTTCGGCTGCTTCAGGCAGCGGACAACGATGTGGAGAAGGCGCAACGGGGCATTGTTTTCATCGATGAGATCGATAAAATTTCCCGAAAATCCGACAACCCCTCCATCACCCGTGATGTCTCCGGGGAAGGTGTCCAGCAGGCGCTGCTCAAAATTGTCGAGGGCACCATTGCCAGTGTACCTCCCCAGGGAGGGCGCAAACATCCTCAGCAAGAGTATCTTCAGGTAGATACCACCAATATTCTGGTTATCTGCGGCGGTGCCTTTAATGGCCTGGAGAAGGTGATCGAGCGGCGTTCCAACAAGAGCCATGGCATCGGTTTTGGTGCTCAGGTCAAGGATAGCTCTGTCGAGTTGAAGGTTAACGATCTGCTGCCAGAGCTGGAACCGGAGGATCTGCTCCAGTTTGGTTTGATACCAGAATTTGTCGGTCGACTACCCGTTGTGACCACTCTGGAGGAACTGGATTTGGATGCGTTGGTCCAAATACTGGAGAAGCCCAAGAACGCGTTGCTCAAACAGTACCGCAAACTGTTCGAGATGGAGAATGTCCGCCTTACCTTTACCGATGAGGCGATTCAGGCCATTGCCGCCAAATCCATCAAACGCAAGACCGGCGCCCGTGGACTGCGATCCATTTTGGAGTCCATCCTGCTGGATGTCATGTTTGATATTCCTGCCAAACCGGATGTCCGGGAGGTGGTTATCAATCAGGAGGTTGTCGAAAATGAAGCAGAACCCCTTTTGATCTATGAAGAGACACGCCTAGAAGCTCAAGCTTAGGAGGGATCAAGACAGTCTGTGACTCAACCTGAAGCGCCCACACCCCTTTGAAAGGTGGACGTTGTCACTCGGTTGGGGCCTGTTGTCAAAGTGCGTTTTGAACGCTCTCCTTTTTCCCCGATTGCGGCAGTTGGCATAATGCGCAGGGTGTAACAGATTGGTTTGTTGGCTGTAATAGAAAAAAAATCGGCGTCCTCCTGTTTAGGGGCGGTTTTGTTCGTTATGCCAAGAGAATCAGTGGGTTTAGCTTTGTGTGTGGTAGCCGTTGCCGAGTCTGGGTTTATGAACACCAATGTTGAGGCTTGCCAATGACTATCCCCACTGATTCAGATTTTGGACAATTGATAACCATCCCCATTCTGCCGTTGCGTGACATTGTCGTTTTTCCTCAGATGGTGGTCCCCCTGTTTGTGGGCCGGGATAAATCCATCCAAGCCCTGGACGCTGTGACGGCCCAGGAAGAGAATCGCCACATTCTTCTGGTTGCCCAGAAAAACCCCTCAACTGATAGCCCTTCCGAGGCTGATATTCATCGAATTGGTGTCATTGGTTCGATTCTTCAGGTCTTAAAGCTACCCGATGGTACCGTCAAGGTGCTGGTTGAGGGTGGGCGTCGGGTTTACATTGAAAAATTTATCAGCCACACCCCCTTTTTTGTCGTTGAAGCGCGCAATCTGGAGGAGGATCTCCATAATCCTACCGAAGCCAAAGCGATGATGCGCTCTCTGGTCAGCCGTTTTGAGTCCTATGCCAAACTCAATAAAAAGCTGGCCCCAGAAGTATTGATGAGCTTTCAATCCATTGATAATCCCAATCGACTGGCCGATATCGCCGCAACCCATATCAACCTGAAGGTACCCGAAAAGCAGAAACTGCTTGAAATGGTCTCGGTTACAGACCGTCTGGATGGGTTGCTGGTGGCTCTGGAGAAGGAGATTGAGGTTCTTCAGGTGGAAAAACGGGTTCGGGGTCGTGTCAAGCGGCAGATGGAGAAGAGCCATCGGGACTATTATCTCAACGAGCAGATGAAAGCCATCCAGAAAGAGCTGGGTGATCGGGATGAAGATAAAGATGAACTGAACGAAATGGCGGAGAAAATTCAGACCATCGGTCTGAGTGAAGAGGCCAAAGCCAAAGCGGAATCGGAGCTGAAAAAACTCAAGCAGATGGCCCCCATGTCGGCAGAGGCGACGGTTGTTCGCAACTATATCGACTGGCTGATCAAACTCCCTTGGGGTAAATTTTCCGAACTGAAGCATGACCTGCCCGAAGCCGAGGCGATCCTGGAAGAGGACCACTGGGGTATGGAGAAGGTCAAGGAGCGGATTATCGAGCAGTTGGCTGTGCAGCAGAAGGTGGACAAGATTAAAGGCCCCATACTCTGCCTGGTTGGTCCTCCGGGGGTGGGTAAGACCTCCCTGGCCAAATCCATTGCCCGAGCTTCGGGTCGGGAGTATGTACGGATCTCCCTGGGGGGGATTCGGGATGAGGCAGAGATTCGGGGACATCGGCGAACCTATATCGGCTCTCTGCCGGGAAAAATCATTCAATCCATGAAGAAGGCGGGCACCAACAACCCCCTCTTTTTGCTGGATGAGATCGACAAGGTGGGGTCCGATTTCCGAGGGGATCCTTCTTCAGCCCTGCTGGAGGTTCTGGACCCGGAGCAAAACACCACCTTCAACGATCACTACATGGAGGTGGATTATGACCTCTCCCAGGTGATGTTTATTACAACCGCCAACAGTCTCAACATTCCTCGACCTCTGCTGGACCGGATGGAGGTGATTCGTCTGGCTGGCTACACGGAGCAGGAAAAATGGCGTATTTCGACCAAATACCTGATTCCCAAGCAGATGAAGGCTCACGGATTGACGGATGAGGAGTTTACCCTCTCCCACGGGGCGATAAAGAGCATTATCCGCTACTATACCCGAGAGGCGGGTGTGCGTAACCTGGAGCGGGAGATCGGCAGTCTCTGCCGTAAATCGACCAAGACTCTGCTTATCGATGAAAAGCGCCGGAAGGTGGCGATCAACTCTCAGGGTGTTGGAAAATATCTGGGGGTGAAGAAATACCGGTTTGGCTTGGCGGAAGAGCAGGATATGGTGGGTGTGACAACCGGCCTGGCCTGGACCGAAGTGGGGGGAGAGTTGCTCTCGATTGAGGCGGTACTTCTGCCTGGCAAAGGGAAGCTGACCATTACCGGCAAGCTGGGTGATGTGATGCAGGAGTCTGCTCAGGCCGCCATGACCTATGCCCGCTCTCGGGCCAAGGATTGGGGGTTGGAAGATGTGGAGTTTTTCCAAAACCACGATATCCACATTCATGTACCCGAAGGGGCAACCCCCAAGGATGGCCCTTCGGCCGGTATCGCCATCTGCACCACCATAGCCAGTATTCTCACCGGTGTTCCGGTGCGCAGAGATGTGGCCATGACCGGTGAGATCACCCTGAGAGGACGGGTGTTGATTATTGGTGGCTTGAAAGAAAAGCTACTGGCGGCCCATCGTGCAGGGATTAAAAATGTTCTTATTCCCCACGAGAATGTCAAAGACCTGAAAGAGATGCCTTTGACCATTCTGCGTGACTTGGAAATTCATCCTGTGCAGCATCTGGATGAGGTGCTCAAATTGGCCTTGTGCCAGGAAACACTTGGATACAAAAAAGAAAACCAGGAGTCAGATGACAAGAAGGTGGAGCCTGCCGTGTTACAAAAAGAGGTGCCCAACCCGGACATGCCATCCATCACCCATTAAGTTGTCCTGTCATTAGAGCACTGGGAATGAAAAAAAATCGATAAAGTGGCTTGACACTAAGGCTCAAGGCACGTATACAACCTCCTACGTCTTGCTGAAGCGGTTCACGGATGGTTTAAGGTTTGAGCCTCGAGCAGGAGGAGGTAGTTAAATGAAAGCACCTGTCTGGCAAACCTGCTTCAACGGTTGTCTGACCCAACCAAACAGGTGAACCCATTAATATCGAGGGGAGGGCAAGACAATGAATAAATCTGAGTTGGTAGACTCCGTTGCTGCAGAGACTGGATTGACCAAAGTACAATCGGCTGAAGCTGTCGATGCCGTAATCAACTCTATCCAGTCCACACTGAAAGCTGGCGATCAGGTTAGTTTGGTTGGGTTTGGTACCTTCCTGGTTACAGATCGGGCTGCACGAGTAGGTCGCAATCCACGTACGGGAGAAGAGATTAAAATTCCTGCTGCCAAATTGCCAAAATTTCGCCCAGGCAAAGGTTTGAAAGATGCGGTTGCCGTACCAGTAAGCACCAGCAGCAAGAAAAAGAAGAAGAAGAAAAAATAGGAGACTTACTGTTTCGAGCAACGTTTTAGTCCATCCCGTATGGGATTGGGCGGGTAGCTCAGCTGGGAGAGCGTCGGCCTTACAAGCCGAATGTCACAGGTTCGAGCCCTGTTCCGCCCACCATTTTTAAAACGTCGTTGAGAAGCTTTGTTAGTTTGGGCCACACCTTTTTTTGATGAGTGGGTGGCCCTAAAATTGGATGGGGGCGTAGTTCAGTTGGTTAGAATGCCGGCCTGTCACGCCGGAGGTCGCGGGTTCGAGTCCCGTCGCTCCCGCCATTTTTAAAATTTTAAATCCGTTTCTCGTTAAAGGGATTGAAAAAATTTTAATTTTCATTCAAAAATAGATGTTACAACGTTGGGTAAGCCGGATTTATTTCGGGCTTACCTTTTTTTTTATCGGTAGATTTCCTTTATATTTTTAATTTCAGCATAAAAAAAACTTGTTCATGATAAAGAGAGATAAAGGCAAAAATACCTAACAGAGGTTTGCAGAGAGTCTGCAACCGGCACATGATGAGTGAGGAGCCGCACTGATGCAAATTACAGGCATGAAATGGGGGGCTAAACTGCTCAAGTATGTTGATTTCCCCACCGCAGAGATTCTTCCAGCAGAAGCGACACCCGAACAGATTCAGGCCATGATCGATAAACATGGCGGGCTGATGGTCAAGCCTGTTTTCAAGGGTGGAATCGGGAAGAAAGGTAAAGCAGGTTTACTCGGTATAGCTCGGGATCTTAGAACAGCTCTCAAAGAGAAAGAGCGCCTCTATTTTGCTGAACACCGTCATGGCAACACCTTTGCCAAATCGGATGGTGTCACCTTTGAAGCTTTTGTTGAGGCAGAGCATGAAATCTATGTCTCCATCACAGACAACACCCTCTTCAGAGCGCCAACCCTGACCATTACCCACCACGGTGGCATGGATATCGAAGAGCTGTCTAAAGATCAGATAGCGGTTGTCCCTTTTGATACTTTGACGGGTCTCAAGGGTTTTATTGTCAATAACGCCCTGCAAAAAATGGGTGCTCCCAACGAAATTATCAGCCCTTTGGTTCAGAATATTACCAAACTTTGGGACCTTTTCAACGGCTATGGCATGACCACCTTGGAGCTGAATCCGATTCGGATGCGGCGCAATGACAAAGGAAGGTTGGAGCCGATTGCCTGTGACTTTAAATGTGCGTTCGATACCGATGATCGCAACCGTTTCCGTCTGAACCTCCCCAGTGACTTGGACTCTCAAGATCTTTCTGATTACGAGTTGGAGGTTAACCAACTGCGTACCTATCAGGGGCAGTCGGATGTCACCATTGTCAACCCGGCTGGAACCATTACAGCCATGACTTTTGGTGGTGGAGCCAACGCCCTGGTGACAGAGCTTTTAGGCGATTCTGCGACCATATCCTCCGACTTTGGCGGTAATCCTCCCTACCAAAAAATGTTTGAAATCAGTCGGATTACCTATAAACACTGGCTGTCTCAAACCAACGTTCTCTTTTTTATCGGTGGTAAAGCCAACAATACCGATATCTATGAAACCTTCCGAGCCATGGCGGATGCCTTGAGGGAGTATTTCAGCGAGAACGGACCCACACCACTCTACGTGCTGGTAGGACGGGGAGGGCCTAATGTGATTCGGGGTATGGGGTATGTGAAAGATACCCTGGATAGCCTGGGGATTCCCTACGCCATGTTTGGCTATGACTCGGCTATGAGTGAAGTGATTAATTTTGCTCAGGCAACGGATACCTGGATGGCCAGTGGCGGGCGTAAAGCCATTGCCGATAAGATGGGCATCAAATAGTCAACCGACTCCCCAAAAAAGGGGAGTAAAGGTACCGGTTTGGACACGAAACACCGTTTCGAGGGCCAAACTGGACATTTTGGGTTACAAAATTTGAGGTTAGCCATGACGACGCAAGTGAAGACAGGGCAGATTGATACGGAATTAAACCGAGGGTTTAACTTTATGACCGCTCGTGGGGAGAGCGAATTTCCCTACTATGTCGGTATTCACTCTCTGGCCGATCTGGCCACGAAGGAAGACCGGGTTTGTGTTTTGAATATTTTGGGTGGGGAGAGCAGAACGGTTACGCCGACCAGCCATGAATTTTCCGGGGGTAATATTGTCTGTGGCACCATGCCGGGCCGTTCCGGTTCGGTCATGCAGACCAAGATTGGTGATATTCCCGTTTATAACAACGTTTTAGAGGCGTTGGAGGCAGGCCATAACTTTAATGTTGCGGTTGTCTATGTACCACCCTCGGGCGTAAAGGATTCGGTGATTGAGGCGGTTAGGGTCAACCCCAGCCTGAAAAAGATCATCATCCTGACAGAGAAGGTGAAGGTTAAGCATGCCCGGATGATTCGCCAATATTGCCAATGGCGGGGGGTGGATGTTTTTGGTGCCAACTGTCTGGGCATTGGTGATGCCCACAACAAGATTCGTCTGGGTGGCGCCTTGGGTGGTACCGCACCAGAGGAGTCGCTGATTCCCGGATCGGTGGCCATCTATTCCAACTCCGGCAACTTTACCACCACCATGGCTACTTACCTGCTGACAGCCGGTTGGGGAACCACGGTCTCCATCTCCTCGGGTAAAGATCTCTACATCCACTATTCCGCCCCTGAGTTTACCCATGCCATGCACAATGATGACCGCACCAAAGCCATGGTCATGTATATTGAGCCGGGCGGTTATTATGAGAAAGATCTGGAGTTTGAAAAACCGGTAGTAGCCTGTATCGTCGGGCGTTGGAAGGCAAAGCTGACACGGGCTTGCGGCCATGCAGGGGCGGTGGCTGGCAGTGGTGACAATGCGGAAGCCAAAGAGGGCTGGTTTTTAGAAAAGTTTGGTGTGAAGGCGATCTTTACCCCAGACTCCCCCACCTGTTCAGCCAAGGGTGCGGTGGTGACCAATATTTCTCATGTTCCGGCCGCCATGACAGCCGTGATGATGATGAACGGCATGAAGCCCGATTTTGATCCTATCGGTGATCTGACCCCCAAATGTTGGTTCCGAAACGATCAAGGTCTGGAGTTGCCGGAGGCTATGCAAACGCCGGTTGTAGAGGCCATTGCCCCTTATAATGAGCAGATTGAAGAGCTCTCCAAGCTGGTTGGAACCATCTTTCCCCGACAAAACATGAAAGATTGTTCAGGTGCCTCTAGAATGGATGCCAAGAGTCAGGTTACCCAGATTCATGGTGTCAGTGTTTTGGATGCCTCCACCCGTAGCCTGGAAGAGAATCTGGTTCAATCGTTGGTGCGGGAATACCCTGATGCCAATGGGGCTGCCATGGCCAATGTGGCTTTGAACGCCTTTGTCAATCAGAGTGGTACCATAGGTCTGGCCGCCGCTGATGCCGCCCGAGAGGCGGGCAGCAGTCCCAACGCCTGTCTGGCTTCTGCCATTGCCCTGCTGGGTCCCAAGGAGGCTGAGTCCTCTAAAGAGGTCGTTAACAGTTTGATCGATCTGTTTGGTCGAGCTAAATTGGCCGATGCGGCCGATATCCATTTTGACTATTCTGCTCAGGTGGAGCAAGCTCTTGCCAGTGAGGTCATTGCGGAGCCTGCCCAAGAGGGCGATTCTGCCGATGCAGATAAGTCGGTTGAGGCGGATGAGGAGAGTGAAGAGAAGCTCAAGATTCGAGGTATCCTTGTTTCGGAGAAGAGTGGCAAGCGTGGCAAAATGATGCTGGCCGCCTTGGAAGCACGGGGTGTCAAGTCGGTCTTTATCGATTTCCTTAAAGCCGTTGCCGAGCGGACCGGAGGGGGCTTGCGGGATGTTCAGGTGTTGGGAGCCATTACCTGTCATCTGGCTTGGCGTGCCTTTATGCGTCGTCGCTTGTCGGTCAATACACTGCTTAACATGCCGTGGCACTTCCGAATCTTCAGCACCTTGGTTGGTGTGGCGGTTCCGGCAGATAGTCAGGATAAAAAGAGCTTCCGGGGTGAGGATAACGGCATCATCACCAACGACTGGAGCTTTACCGAGACCGCGTTTGCCGCTTTGCTGGGTCGGCGTCCCAGTGAGGAGGAGAGGTTTGCCTTTTCGGTCTTGCAGGGGCTGTTGATTACCAACGGGCCGGGTACCATTTCAGCTCAGGGCGCCAAAGGGGCGGTGAGTGCAGACGGACCGGAGGTTCCCGAGCGGATTCAGATCAACAAAGGCTATCTTGGTTTTCTTTCCCATACCGGTTTTGCCCATGGTGGCAATGGATTTGAAGCCATTGCCTTTTTGATGGAGCGATTCAAAGATGTCGACCTGACCAATCCGGGTGATAAAAACCATGGCCTGGACCTCAAAGCCATGGCAACAGCCTATGCCAAGGAGTACAAGGTTTACAAAGTTCAAGCCAAGGCGGCGGGTAACTTGGGCTATGCCAAAATTCCCTGTATCAACCATCCGGTCTTCAAAGATAAACCGGTCAACTTTGATCCTCGTGAGGTGTTTGTTGACGAGCTGTTCAAGGGACGAGGTGAGTACAACATCTTCCAAGATTTCTACCACAACATGGTTCAATCCTTGAAAGAGACCAAAGTCAGTAAAAACGTCTATTGTGTCAATGTGGATGCGGTGATTGCGGTTATTCTGCTCAAGATGTTGTGGCAACCCTACAAAAGCGGTGAGATCAGTGGGGATTCATTGGAGAAGGCGGCTTTTACCACCTTCTTGTTTGGTCGGATGATCGGCAGTGCGGCAGAGATTGATGATCACACCAACCGAGGTCGGAATATGGATACCCGCACCAAGGCGAGTGCCTGTAGCTTTGCCGGGTAGGGTGTTATAGGTTGTATAAAAAAGGCCGCTTTTTAAAGCGGCCTTTTTTTTTAAAAGAATTATGGAGATTCCAAACCAAATGTGTACAAAACGATTGCGGATGGGTCTGGGAAAGCATGAATGCCTTCCCAGCAGGTTTGGGCAGCGCCCAAGGTACTGAGCCTTTGACTTTGCTTTTTTTTAATTTTAAAAGCGTGGGGGTTTGGGGTCCTGCAAGGCCTCCCAAGGTGTTGACTTTGCCTTTAACCATTGTCCCAATTAGGTTTTAACTGACTATATCTATCGGGCTGGGTTTTGATGTTTTTTGATGCAGAGTCGGTTTGAGTGTGGCACAAAATGAGTCATGAGACACCCTGTGTTGCAACATTTTGTCGCATAGTCTGATTTTTTTATGGTATCTCCTGGGGTAATGACCGACAACTCACTGGAAAATTTGATAAAAAATATTCATGCTGCATAGCGGAATAGTGGCACTACCATTGCTTTCCTTATTAGAGTGTAGAGGCTCCCCTGGTGCCGAAGCATCTCAACCAAGAGCCGGCTAATGAAGTAATCATAAGGTTAAGAGTATGAGTGGTGCCAAAACAGAAACCGATGAGGCCAGAGATTTTCTCCAGGCCCACCCCCTTTTTTCCAAGCTCCCTACCGAGGCCCTGGCCTCCCTTGCAGACCAGGTGGTTCGTATCCATCTGACGCCAAACCAGCTTTTCACCCCTGCCCAGGGTCCGAAAGAGTGGCTCTATTTGATTTACCATGGCACCATGGGAATCCAAGGGGGCAACAGCCCGTCGATCAGCCAGCTTGGTGCTGGAGAACTTCTTGAAATGGAGAGGTCTCTCTCCGGTCATGAAGGTGAGTCGGTGCCGGTAACCGCCAAATGTTTGGATGCAGCCCTTATTTTTCAAATTCCCGCCAAGGAGCTCTCCGCCCTTGTTGCCAAGCAGCTATCTGGTGATGAGCAGGATGAACGGAGTACCGGAGACCGGCTGCGTGAGGCCATGGAGAGCGAGCAGCAAGAGTATGCGACCCCGGCCGGAAATTTTTTAACCCTGCCTATCCGAGACCTTATTCAGCGCAAACCGATCTCGATGAGTCTGGATGACTCCATTCGTGACGTGGCAAAATCGATGAAGAAAAACCGGGTAAGTTGCATGTTGCTGCTCAAAAACGGCAAGCTGGCTGGTATTGTAACGGATCGGGATCTGCGTTGTCGGGTTTTGGCGGATGGTGTCTCTCGCAAGCAGCCTGTTTCCAAGGTGATGACCGCCTCTCCCCTGACGGTGGATATTGATGCTTATGGTTTTGAAGCGCTGATGTTGATGTCCCATAACAATATCCATCATGTGCCGGTATTAATGAAGGGCAAGCCGGCTGGGGTGATTACCACCACCAATATGCAGCAGTGTCAAACAACCTCCTCGGTATTTTTGGTGGGGGATGCTTATAAACGCAACTCGATCAGTGGGTTGCGGATGATAGCCAAGCGTATTCCAGAGTTGATGAGCGGTCTGGTGCAGGGGGGCGCATCGCCCCATGCTACCGGTCAGATGGTGACCACAGTGACCGATGCCATTAACATTCGTCTGTTACAGATGGCAGAAAAAAAACTGGGACCACCCCCTGTTCCCTACGCCTGGATGGTAGCCGGATCTCAAGGTCGTCAGGAGCAGACAGCCCAGTCGGACCAGGATAACTGTTTGGTATTGGATAACGATTATGATGCAGAGAAACATGGGGACTATTTCAAGGCCCTCTCTGAGTTTGTCTGCTCGGGTATGAATGAGGCGGGTTTTGTGTTGTGTCCTGGGGGGATCATGGCCCAGAACAGTGATTGGCGGCAACCTTTGAAACAGTGGAAAAAATATTTTAATAAATGGGTTACCGAGCCTGACCCGGAGGCGTTGATGCACTCGTGCATGTTTTTCGACCTTCGCTTTGTTCATGGGGAGCCGGGACTGGCTAAAAGCCTGAAAAAACATGTGAAAAAGCTCTGTAGTCAAAACCGGCTGTTTCTCAGCATGCTGGCCCGAAACTCCATCCTGTTTCAGCCGCCTCTTGGTCTGTTTAAAAATCTGGTTTTGATTAAAGGGGGAGAAAACAATAAGACCATCAACCTGAAGGTGAACGGCATCATACCGGTTGTTGAGTTGGCTCGGGTCTACGCGTTGCCCGATACACCCGACTCGGTCAACACCCGTGACCGGCTCACGGCAGCCGCCGAAGGTAAAGAGGTGAGCCGCTGTGATGTCTTGGATTTGAAAGATGCGTTTGAGTATATCGCCCATACACGCTTGCGCCATCAAGCCAGACAGATTGAGGCGGGTAAAGCGCCCACCAACTTTTTGCCTGTTTCAGAGCTAAGCCTTTTTGAGCGTAACCACCTCAAAGATGCCTTTACCCAGATACAAGATATGCAGTCTGCTCTCCAGCGCCGCTATAATATTTAGCGGGCTGCTCCTCTCCCTGGATCTTCGGTGATGTGAAGTATCCAGGGGATGGAGAGGCGTGGATCAGACCAGGGTGACGTAGCTGAATTTGCGTTTGCCCACTTTTAATAAAACCCGATCGCCAACCTTTAGGGTTTTGCGGGTATCGGTGGTTTTTTCGCCATCCAACGAGACGGCGTTTTGGCGAATCATACGCATCCCATCCCCATTAGAGTTCACCAGTCCCGCCTCCCGCATGACCGCAGCCAGACCCAGACTCCCCTCATCCCCCGCCGAGATTTCCACCTCGGGAATATCGTCCGGGGTCTCCTTGCGTTTAAACTGAGCCTCAAAACCCTCCTGAGCCTGGCGGGCTGTTTCTGGATCATGGAAGCGGGCGGTAATCTCCTCAGCAAGCTGTTTTTTAACCGCCATGGGGTGCTGGGTGCCTTGCTCCACCTCTTGACGTAACCTGGCGATCTCCTCCAGAGATAAGGCCGAAAGCAGCTCATAATACCGCCACATCAAGGTGTCGGATATGGACATGGTTTTGCCAAAGATTTCAGAGGCCGGATCTTTGATTCCGATGTAGTTGTTCAGGCTTTTTGACATTTTCTGGACCCCGTCCAGCCCCTCCAGAATTGGCATGGTCAGTACACATTGCGGTTCTTGGCCGGCATTTTTCTGCAGCTCTCGACCCACCAGAAGATTAAAGGTCTGGTCGGTTCCTCCCAACTCGACATCGGAGCGCAGAGCGACCGAATCGTAGCCTTGGATCAGGGGGTAGAGAAACTCATGGATGGCGATGGGACGGTTCTCTTTGTAGCGTTTGTTGAAATCATCCCGCTCCAACATACGGGCTACCGTATGTTGAGCCGCCAACTGGATCAGCTCGGCGGGGCTCATTGTTCCCATCCATGCGCTGTTGAAGACCACTTCGGTGATGGCTGGGTCTAAAATTTTAAAAACCTGCTCTTTATAGGTTTCGGCATTGGCAGCGACATCGTCCTGGGTCAGGGGCTTGCGGGTCTCGTTTTTGCCGGTTGGGTCACCAATAAGGCCGGTAAAGTCGCCAATAAGAAAGAGGATATGATGACCCAACTCCTGGAATTGGCGCAATT
Organism: Magnetococcales bacterium; assembly: GCA_002753565.1. GTDB lineage: Bacteria > Pseudomonadota > Magnetococcia > Magnetococcales > JADFYX01. Next base: position 164,001 of record PEAM01000001.1, read on the forward strand.
TTTGAATCAATACCGTATGTCCCAGATGGAGGTCGGGAGCGGTGGGGTCGAATCCGGCTTTGATTCTTAATGGTTTGCCGGTCTCCAGGGAGCGGGCCAGCTTTTTTTCCAACTCCTCTTGGGAGATGATTTGAGAGGCCCCCCGACCAATGATTGCCATCTGTTCTTGTACGGATTTCATGGGTTCTACTGTCCAATTCGATTGAGCCTGGAAGTGGCCTTTGGGCCTGCATGAATGGCGCAAAAATTTGGTTTAGCTGCTGTCATGGAAAAATTGAAGTCACCCAATGGGTGGTGAGACTTTTTTATGACAGCAGGTGAATCAAGAGGTTACGCCAAGTATGGGCTAACAACGGCTGTTTCCAGGTTGAGTGTTATTTAATCTACAGACCCCCATTCTATCACATTCCCAGGAGCGAGTGCATGGAGAGATCTTTATTGGCCATCGGTTTAATTTCCGGTACTTCAGCGGATGGTATCGATGCGGTGGTGGTGCGTACCGACGGAGTGGGAACTCCGGAGTTGTTGGCAGCCCAGGAGAACCCCTATCCCCCAGAAGTACGCCAAGAGGTGTTGGCACTCTACCAGCCTGGCCCCAATGAAATAGATCGGATGGGGCGGATGGATAATCGCCTGGGAGAGCTGTTTGCCAAGGCGGCTTTGACGGTCTGTCAAAAGGCGGGACTATCCCCGGATCAGGTGGACGTGATCGGCAGCCATGGTCAGACCATTCGCCATCGCCCGCCCGACTTTACCCTGCAAATCGCTGACCCTGCCATCATTGCTGCCCGCACGGGGATTCAAACCGTTGCCGATTTTCGCCGAGCCGATATGGCCAGGGGAGGGGAGGGGGCGCCGCTGGTCCCGCTTTTTCATCGGGCTATTTTTCAGGCCGAATCAGAAGATCTGGCCATTCTTAATCTGGGCGGTATAGCCAATCTAACCTGGCTCTCCCAAGAGGCCACTTCCCTTGTGGCTGGCGATACCGGACCGGCCAACACTTTGATGGACCATCTGGTCTGCCGCATCCAAGGGGAGGAGGGGAGCTGCCACCTCTATGATGACCAAGGGGCTGGGGCGGCGGAGGGGGTTGTCGATCAACAGGCGCTCTCTTGGCTGTTGACCCACCCCTATCTGGCCAGACCTTTCCCCAAATCAACAGGGCGTGAGGTGTTTGGGGATGACTATCTGGACAGGTTCCTCTCGCGTTTTCCCCACCTGATCAACCAAGATGGTCTGGCAACCTTGACCCGCTTTACCGCCGAAACCATCGCGGCGGCTTGTCGGACCCTGGCCAGCCAAACGCCCTATCGATTGGTGGTCTGTGGGGGGGGAGGGAAAAATCGCACCTTGCTGCAGATGATTGAGGAGATACTACCCGCTGTTTCGGTGGTCTCCAGCCATGCTTTGGGAATAGACTCCGACTCGTTGGAGAGTCAATGTTTTGCCTGGATGGCGGTACGAACCCTCAAGGGGCTGCCCAGTTCGGATCCCGGTGCAACCGGTGCCAGTCAGGAGGCTATTCTCGGAGGGGTCCACCCCGTTCTACCCAACGGTGAACTCGATTGATGATGCGTTTTTGATCCCTGTCACTCAGGTGGGCATAGAGGGGTAGGGCAAGGGCGTTTTCCTGCAGGTGGGCTAAGGCTTGAGCTTGGGCATCATTGGTTTGGGGTTTGGCTACGTGATACCAGAGGGGGGGGGCGGCACCAATACCGGCTTTATTGAGAAAAAATTGCAGTCCCTGCCGTTTTTCGCGGCTGGGAAGATCGATCACATAACTCTCCCAACGGCGGCCCCCTTCAGGTACCGGTGGCGGGGTGAACTGCTGACGGTCTCTGAGTCTCAGGTAGCGTGAAGCCAACAGCTCTCGGCGGGTGATAAGATCATCCAGACGCTTTAGCTGCGAAAGCCCAAAGGCTGCGATAGCTGGCGCAGGAGGCCGTTTTCGGATGTTGCGCAACGCCTCTATCAAATCCCCATCTTGGGAAAAAACCAGAGCGGTGGCCCCGGCTTGTATCATTCGGTTGCCATCCAACACCATGAGTTGAACCAAGCTGTTGACCCTGCTGGCTAATGGTTTGATGAGGGATGAGACCTCTTCCAAAACAATAGATGGCTGTGGGTCGACTGCTGCGGGAAGCCCAAACAGATGCTGTACCCATCGTGGGGCTGTCTCCCCCGAGGAGAGAGGGTCTTCTCGACCCAGGTTGTCGATGGGGTTCTTTCCGGAGGGGATCAGCCAGGCCTCCTCCATGGCCTCTCGCCAGATTGGGTGGAGCAGGGGGCTGGTTTGAAGGGTGAGGCCTGAGGCCCAACCCAACAGATCTTTCAGGGCTGTGAGGAGTTCGGAGGGGTCGGCAAAAGCGACGCAGGGTCGTTGCCACACCGCCTGCCAAGCCGCCTCCCACCTCTCTAGAGGCTGGTTTTTCTTCCGAGGGTCCGTGACGGCCTGTTGAAGCAGCGCTCTCTGGTCTTCTTGGGTCAGGTCTCCTCGAACCAGGGGGATGGTGATTGGGCGGTTAGTGGGTAGAGGAGACAAATCCGGCCTTGCGTAGAATATGCTGCCCCTCTTTATCTTGAATCCATGCCAGAAACGATCGGATAGGCTCTTTTGGCTCTCCCAAGGTGTAGAGAAAGAGGGGGCGAGAGAGAGGATAGCTGTGGTCGAGGGTGAAGGTGGCGGTGGGGGGAATGCACCCCTCTTCCAGAGTGGTCTGGGCCACGCAGAGGGTTTTGACGCTGGCGTTTAAAAAGCCCATGCCGGAGTATCCGATGGCACAAGGGTTTTTGGCGACATGGCTGACCAACTGTTTGGAGGAGCCGAAGGTGATGATATCGGCATGAAAGTGGGCCAACTTGCCAAACAGAGCCTGACGGAAAAAGGCGTAGGTGCCTGAGTTGTTTTTCCGGCTAACCCGGATAATCTCTCCCGACTCACAGCCGGGGACCTTAATCCCCAGGTCTGACCAGTTGTCGAACTCACCTCGTTTGCCATAAATTTGGGCTAACTGGGCGATGGAGATACCGTTTAGCGGGTTGTTGTTGTGGACTAGAACCGATACGGCATCCTGACCGACAATCACGGCATAGGGCTGTTTTTTAGACTTTTTATTGATTAGCCGCTTCTCGCGCTTACGCAGTTTTCGGCTGGTGCTGGCTATATCGCTATGGCCGTTGATCAAGGCGGCGATACCGTTACCGGAGCCGCCACCTGAGACATCGATAAGGATATCTTCCCCAACCTTTTCACGATAGGCTTTTCCCCAGGCAGAGATGACGTTAGCCAGGGTATCAGACCCTTTGATGTGAATGTGGACGGTCTCCTCTTCCCCCTGTGCGGTTACACCCCAAAGGGTAATAAGAGCCCAGGCCATAAGAGAGACTATTTTGGGATAGGATCGGATCATCTCGTTATCCTCTGTTGGGTCAATAGGTCGAGTGTGAAAGAGGGAGACGGGGCAATAAGGGGAGAGAAAAAGTCTCCACCATCCTCTTTTTGCTTGGGTTGAAACGACTAAGGCTCTTCCGCACTTTTTTCGTTTCCTGGTTCATTTCATCACTATATCTCTCTCTGGATATAAAAACAAATTCTCTCTGTATATCCTGAGCAGGCCTCTGTTAATCGTGGTGCAGGACAACCTTGCCGGTCATCAAGGTGTAGCCAGCAATTTTACCGGGCAGATAGTAATCGAGCCGAATGCCCTGTGAAGAGATCTTGCGGCTTTGTGAGGTAAACCCATCCCAATAGCCCAGGCTGGACATCTCATCATAAACTGCGCCACCATCCTCCTCTTCTCCCAGGGCATCTTCTACAAGGTAGCGGGGAATACCGCCACCTGAGAAAAAGGTCAGGTCGCTCATGACCTCAATGGCTTTATTGTATTCGTTTATGAGGGTCTCGATCTCAAAGGTGATGTTGCCGACGATCATCAGGTGGAGTACCTCCAGTTTAGAGCCGCTCCCATAGGTGATTAAGGGGTTGTTGAACAGGGGGGCCAGGGTCAGCTTGATGTCGAAGGCAAAGTTGCCGTTATCGTAGGGGGTTACCGTATCGACCAGATCTTTGAAGTTGTCTTGTACCTCTGCCGGCAGGCGGTTATAGATGGCATCCAGCGCTTTAATGCGTGTGGTGATTTGAATATCGCTCTGTGTGACGACAACACCGATGGCACTGATGATGTCGGTAATATCAGCGATGCCGGGGGTAGAGCCGGTAATTTGTTGATTGAGTTTAGCCAAAACCAGGGTACGCAGATCGTTCTCGGAGAGTTCAAAGTCCCTCGGTGTGCTTGAGGCGATATGGGCAATCATGCTTTTGAACAAGACCACGGCAGACTGTTCATAATCTTTGCCAGAGGTAAACCCCCCCTGTATCACGTCGGTCATGCCGTTGACAAAGGGTGAGGTGGTGCAGAGAATGGTAAAGGTTTGGCTGACGCTCTCCTGAGCTTGGGTGGTCAGGTTGAGGGCTGTTGCCGTGATAACAACCGAATAACTTTGACCACTCAGCAAACCGTCGCTGTTGACAACCAGGGCATTTTTTTTATAACTGGTTGTCTCTTTGTCTCCTGCTACGGCAAAGAGGTTGTTGCCTGCCACGGAAAAGGTGTACTGATTGCCCTCTTGGGGTTTATCCACCGATAAAAATCCAATAACCGTGCCGATGGGTGCGTTGGCGTAGACAGAGGTCTGGTTTAACAAGAGGGTAAAGGCCGGCTTTGGGTCGGGTTTGGGTTTGCTGGTCCCCTTTGTGGGTGAGTCGCTACCACGGCTGTTGCTGACCGGTTTTTTGGCCTCTCCCTTTTGGGTTTTCTTGTTGGATTCTGAGGCCGTTTTTTTCGACTGTTTGCCAGAGACTCCCTTTTCACTCCCCTGTTGGTCACCTTTTTTCTGCGCTTGTTCTCGATCCTTTTGGACCGATTGCAGCAATTTTTCTGGCAGATCGGTCTGTTTTTGAACCCGTTGAGCCTCTTGATTGGCGGCAACCAGATCCACCCCCATCTCTTGGGCCTCTTTTATTGGTTTTTCTATCTGTTCCTGGGCCTTCTGATTGATGGCATTCTGCAGGCTTTTTCCTTCCGCCATACTCTGTTTAATCTCCTGGCTAAACCGTTTGATCTGCTTGTCGATCTGCCCGATAGCCAGACTCAAATCGGCCGGAGTGGTGTAGGAGGAGAGGAGGGTGTTGAGGTCGGGCAGGTTTTTCTCAAGGTGCTTTTTCCGGGCCTCTATCTGGGTAATGGCCTGTTTGACTCGGTTCGGGATGCTCTTTTGAATCTCCTGGCGGGTCTGTGCAGCGAGCTGTTTTTGTTTCATGGCCAGCTCGGCGAAGGCTTGTTGAACCGCCTCGCGTTTATCGGCAGGGAGAGCCAGCTCCATGGCCTTCTGGGCTTCCAGGGTGGCCTGGCTGTTTTGTTGTTGCTGTTGGGCCAGGATGGTCTGGGTTTTTTTGAAAAGATCCGTTGGAAGGAGCGGTTTAAGGCTGGCCAGGATAGAGGATTGATTGGAACTGTTTTGAGCCAGTGCAGCCAGGATTTTTTCCGCCTTGTTGCCCAGTACCTCACCCAGGGCCTCCTGTTGAGCCTGTTGGGACACCTCCTGTTGATCCTGTTGTGTCTGGATAATCTCTCGGGCCTGATCAACCTGATCTCCGTCTCCTAGCAGAGAGAAAAGTTTTTCCTCTGTTTCTCGAACCAACTGCTCTGCTTCGGCCTGCTGTTGTCTTTTTAACCCTTCGATCTCAGCAACTTTCTCTTTGCCCAGGGTTGTGTTGATTTTTTGCTCCAGTGCTTCAATCTTCTCTGCCTGAGCTAAAACCTTCTCCACACCCTCAACGGTTTGTTGAAGCAGAACCGCCTCCGCTGCTTCAACCAGCTCGTTGATGGCTTCGGGTGCCTGCTGAAGGGAGGTGACGGCACTCTCCATGTTTTTTGCTGCCCCCTGTTCAACCAGGGATTGAGCCACTTTTTGCACCATTTGTTCTCGGGATGCCGTACTTAGACTTTTGATGACAGTCGAGGTGAGCGCCTTTTTCAGTTGCGCCCGGCTTGCCTTCTTGATGGAGGGGGCACTCTTTCTGCTGGCAGTGAGAGCCCGGTTTTTTCTGACTGGGTACGGTTTTTTGGTGAGGTCGGCAGCATAGGCTGTGGAGAGTAGGGCAGGGAGAGCGGAAAAAATTCTGCCGCTGGAAGAGCTCAGCTGCTGTTCTTGGCGCTCCATCCAGACCACTACCTGCTTCTCCAGGGTGATCACCTCGATCTCCTGATCGTCAACCGGGCCGGATAGTTTGATAAAACCCTCTGTACCCCGAACCCCCATGGTGGCCACAGAGGTGACAATATGGAACGGTCTTTTTTTAAGCTGGGCCAGCTTGCCCGAGGTAAATTTAAGCAGCCCCCTGGTCATCTCCAACAGACCTTTGCCGGTTCTGTTTTTACTGGAAAAACGGTATTGCTGAATTAAAAATTCACTATCCGGCCCCAGAGCAATGATGGCATCGTCGACCATTTTAATGATCAGACGGCCCCGCTTGCCGGTAACCAGTCGATCTCCCTGAAAGACCGGCGCACCATTGAGCAGAGTGCGTTTAACCTGGTTGAACTCGGAAAAAACCAACCCTTTTACCTGCGTAACCAGCCCGACCACCTGCCGTTGATCGAGTGGTTGCTGAGGGGGGGCTGTTTGGTTCTGGGAGGGGGTGGCGGCCTGCTGGTCGACGGTGGTGGTAAAGGGGGGCTGAGGTTTTTTTTGCTCTTCAATCTGTTTTTTCAGCTCGTGAGCCAGGGTCCATTGACTCTCCTTGCCGGACTCCAGCCACAGGTATCCTCCAGCCACAGTGATCCCGACCAGAATCAGTATGGCTAAAAAAAACCTGTTTCGAAGAAAGTTACCCATATATCTCTACGTCAAAAAGTGACCATCCGTTCCACTGTAAAAAAGCAGAACACACACCTCCAGCACTCTAATGGAGTATACCTCAACATAAGAGAGTTACTATGACTTTTTGCGGTAATATATCGTAACAATCAGGAAAAGGGGCTGATCCACAGAGGGAAGGAGAGGAAAGAAACCTTGAAAAACGCAGAGTTAAGAAAACAAAAAAGCCCTGGCAGATACTCTGCCAGGGCTTGATTATTAAAATTTTCTGCGCTTACAAAGAGTTGAACAAGACAGCCTCTCCCCCTTTAAAAGCGAGAAATGCGCGCCTGAATTCCCGTATAGTTGGTGATTTTAGCCATGGCCTGGGTCGCCATCTCCTGGCTGGGAAAGGGGCCGGAGCGGACCCGCTGATAGGTCTGCCCCTGTACCAGAGCAGACTCTTGATGAGCCGGCAGGCCAATGGCGCTCACCTGGCGGGTGACATCGTTGGCATGGCCCTGTTGCAGATAAGAGCCCAGGTCAACAAAGAACCCCCCTTGCTGTGGTGGGGCCTGACCATAGGCCGGTGTCGCGCCAGGATATTGGAAGCTCTGCTGGGTTGGATAGGGGGCCGGTTGAAAACGGGGCTGTTGTTGGGGCAGTTGAGCCGGCATCACTGCCGGTTGCATGGGAGCCGGAGCGATGCCGCCAAAGCTGGCTGGGTTGGCTTGGGGCTGAGACATGGCTGGTCCGGGTGAGGGAGCATGCTGTACCGCCCCGTTGTTCATGCCTTGCTGGGGATTGGTAAAGTCCAGATAGGAGCCCCCTCCGGGGGTGGGTGCCGTCCGGGAGATGGTCGGCATGGCGTCTCGGCCGGGGTTGGAAATGGGGGCTACATCCTCTTGAGGTTGGCGAACCGTTCGGCTGGCCGTCTGGTTGCCACGGGTGTCGGTTGACAGATGTCCCCGGTTGCGGGAGGCCAGCTGTTTTTTGTTGCGTGGCGAGTCGTAGCCGATAATAACCGGACGCAGGAAGATAACCAACTCGGTTTTCTTGACGATCCGATCCTTATGGCTGAAAAGAATACCCAGGCCAGGAATTCTACCCAAACCGGGAACCCCTTTACTCTCGTTGACAATCTCATCCTGCATCAAACCACCCATTACAGCCACCTGACCGCTGTGGATGCGCATGATGGTCTCCATCTCTTTCACTTCAATCTCGGGGATTTGGCTGATAATGTCCTTTTCAATACCGTTGGTGGTATTGTTTGCTTGAAGAGCTGGGTTGGGATCATTCACCGTTGAGGTGATTCGGGTGATGGTCGGACGGACATTCATGGTGACAATGCCATCTTTGGAGATCTGTGGGGTGACGTTCATGATCAGGCCTACCGGTACGGTATGGATCTTGGTATCAAACACCGGCGATGAGGCGGTGGTGCCGTCGGTAACCGAGGTGGTGGTGTTGGGGTTGGACTTAAGGGTAAAGAACACCTTGTTTTTGACCACCTTGAGCAGGGCGGGCTGATTGTTCAGTGCCATGATCTTCGGGCTGGAGAGTACCTTGGTGTTACCAAAGGTCTCCAGCACTTTAATGGCGGCCCTGATGGCTCTTTTAGAGGTTACACTGCTGTTGTTGCTGTTAAAGGTGTCTGGGCTGGGGTCTCTGCCCAAGGAGAAAAAGCCCCCTTTGGAAAAGATCCCTTTGATGCCGATATCTGCAGCCGAGTTCAGCATGATGTCCCAGTCGACACCCTCTTGGAACTGATCGTTCAGCTCCACCTCAACCACGGTGGACTCGATCATTACCTGACGGTGGACACTACCCATGATGGAGTCCAGCAGTCGGGTGATTCGATCATGTTGACGAGAAGAGGCGTAGATGGAGATGTGACCGGCCTCTGGGTTGAGAGCCAGAATGCCTGGGCCTTTCAGGCTGGCCTCGACTGGTGGCTCTTTGGGTAGGGCGTCAAGGTTCAGTCCGTCTGGGTCGGAGACCAGCAGGTCATCCCCATCGGTTACCGCCTTGGCTGCAGAGGGTGAGGTGGCCTCTTGGCTCTCTCGGGGGTTCAAGATGGTTTCGATATTGCCTGCCAAGGTCTTCCAAAACTGGTTGGTGGTAGAGGTGTCCAGATTGGAGGTGGAAAGGTTGGAGCCATTGGTCAGGCTCAGGTTGGCGTTGGGGTCTGAGTCGGCTGATGAGAGCCGAGTGGAGACCTTGTTGGTGCTTTTGGACGATCGCATGATATTGATATAATCAACCTCATAGATCTTCAGGTAGGGGAGATCGGGAGAGACGATGATGGTCCCCTCGTTGATCTCGTAGCGAATGGTTACCTGATTGGAGATTCGGTCCAAAATTTGCGGCAGGGTCTGGTCGATGGCGCTCAGGGTGACACGGCCTTCGATGCCGGGATAGACATCGATATTTTTGTCAGCATCCCGTGCCAGGGCAAAGAGAAGATCTCGAACCGACATTTCAGTGACGGTTATGGTATAGACCTCCTCCTCCTTGGCTTGACTGTTTGCCGCCGATTGAGAAAAATCCTCCATGCCCTCATCATCCGACTCAGAATTCATATATATCGGGGGGTTGGTTGGCCTTAAGAAGTGGCTTTTGGAGGATTTGATGTTGGAGTTCTGGCAGGCAGCCAACAGCAGGCAGCCCATCACCAGCCCAAACCAGGGGCGTTTAAACCACGGTGTGGTTTCTTCGTCTGAAATCTTTATGGTTTTACAGCTATTTCGTATGCTCATATTTTGTTTCCATCTTCCAAGGATGTCTACCAAAACCGGTAGCGAAGGATTGCCCTGCACCTGACTGACCCCTCAAATTGGTGGGAAGGGCCACCTCTTATAAAGAGAGGGTGTCGAGGGATGAGAAGCAATCTTCAGGCCAATCAGCCTGATCTGCTGCTCTCTTTAGGGTTTGGCCTCTGTTTGCTCTGGCTGGCTGTAGGGCAAGGAGGAAAAAAGCGCCCTTATTACCGAAAGCCATGGCGGAAAAAAACGGTTGTCTCTTCTGGGGGTCAACGTCCATTCTCTTGGCTTGGGCAAACATGATACCCTGTGGAGATGAAAACTATTAAGTGGGGAATACAAGCATGGCGTTGATCGGTACTCAGGGGGTCTGTGTGGGGTTTGGTGGCCCGTTGTTGTTGGAGAATCTTACCTTCTCCATGGATGCAGGGGAGCGGGTCTGTCTGGTGGGGCGCAATGGTACCGGAAAATCGACCCTGCTCAAACTGCTGGCTGGCGAGATTCAACCCGACAGCGGAGAGATTATTTGTAGCCGGGGAGTACGGATTGCCCGGTTGGAGCAGGAGGTGCCGGACTCCTATACCGGCTCCATCTTTGAGGTGACAGCCGATGGCCTGGGTCAGCTGGGTCGGTTGATCACCGACTATCACCGCATTACCACCCAGCTCTCCGAGCAGGGGGGAGAGGCGTTGATGGCCCAGTTGGAAAAGGCCCATCAGGCCCTGGATGCCGCCAACGGCTGGGATGCCCACAACCGGGTCTCCACCACCCTTTCCCAACTTAAACTGACACCGGAACTCCCTTTTATCACCCTCTCTGGTGGGATTAAACGGCGGGTGATGCTGGCTCGCGCTCTGGTCTCCCAGCCAGACCTGCTGCTGCTGGACGAGCCGACCAACCATCTGGATATTGAGTCCATCGACTGGCTGGAATCCTTTTTCAGCAGCTATAAATCAGCACTCTTCTTTATCTCCCACGACCGGATGTTCTCCGACCATCTTGCTACCCGTATTCTAGAGTTGGATCGGGGACAGTTGACCGACTGGCCCGGCAATTTTGCCGCCTATCAACGCCACAAAGCCGAGGCGCTCCACGCAGAAGAGAAACACAATCAGCTTTTTGATAAGAAATTGGCTCAGGAAGAGGTCTGGATTCGACAGGGTATCAAAGCCCGCCGCACCCGCAATATGGGTCGGGTACGTGCCCTGAGAGCCATGCGCGAGGCTCGTCGCCAGCGTCGAGAGCGTCAGGGTATGGTGACGATGCGTATGGAGATGGCTGATCAGTCGGGTAAGCTGGTGGTAGAGGTGGAGAAGGCGACGGTTGCCTATGATGGCAAGCCCTACATCAAAGATTTCTCCCTGACCATTCAGCGGGGGGATAAGTTGGGCATTGTTGGCCCGAACGGCTCTGGCAAAACCACGCTGCTGCAGCTTTTGTTGGGCAATCTGACCCCTGATCAGGGAACGGTCACACAGGGAACCCGTATGGAGGTGGCCTATTTTGATCAGCTTCGGGCGGCCTTGGACGAAGAGAAGACCGTTGAAGAGAATGTCGGGGAGGGGCGTAAACAGATTATGGTCGGCGGGCGGGATCGCCATATTATCAGCTATCTGGCCGACTTTCTCTTTGCACCCGACCGAGCCAGATCTCCGGTTAAGGTGCTTTCGGGGGGAGAGCGCAATCGGTTGCTGTTGGCTAAACTGTTCTTGCGTCCTTCCAACATTTTGGTGATGGATGAGCCGACCAACGATCTGGATGTGGAGACCTTGGAGCTGTTGGAGGAGTTGCTGTTGGAGTATGAGGGGACCCTGCTGTTGGTCAGCCATGACCGGGCTTTTTTAAATAATGTGGTGTCGGGGCTGCTGGTCTTTGAAGGTGGGGGGAAAATTGGGGAATATGTGGGCGGATATGATGACTATCTCGCCCAGTCACCCCAGCTTCTCAAGGGGGATCTCAGCAAAAAAACCAAAAAAGAGAGCGTCCGGCCCAAGGCTAAAAAAATCTCCTATAAGCTGCGCCTGGAGCTGGAAGCCCTGCCCGGACAGATTGAACAAAAAGAGGCAGAAAAGGCCCGCATCGAGGCCCGCCTGGCCGACCCAGAGTTCTATCAGGGGGCGGGGCGGGAGGTGGTTGAGTTATCGGAGCAGCTTGAGGGGCTGGAGGCGGCGTTGCTGGTTGATTATAAGCGTTGGGAAACGTTGGAGGCTCTATCCAGCGGATGAGGAGGGGTTCAGTTTCAGGTCCCCTTTCAGGATCATCTCATACTGGGTCAGAGCCTCTTTATGGGCCTTTTTGGTGCTTTTTTCATCGCCGGATATTTTGAATATTTTTCGGCCTAATATTTTTATGGCTTTTATTTTTCCAAGCTTTTTAACAATACCCGCTGCGACAATTTTCTGCCCCATGGGGTGGGATTTCATTCGGTTGTAGGCCCGCTCCATCTGTTTTTCGTTGCCCTGTTTGACAATCCCCATGGCGAGGATGTTGCCGGAGAGGGAGTCCTGGCGCATATAACGGGCCGCTTTGGCCATCAGTTTGGTGCCACCCTCTTTCTGCAGGCAGTGATAGACCAGTTGGCAGGTCAAAATTTCACCGGCACTGGTTTCATCGGAAAGATGTTTTGCGAGGAGGGCCACAAGGGACTTGGGGTCGGATATCTGGGCCAGCTTGGTTGCCAGGATTGCCGAGGCAACATGATTTTCTGATACCGCATTTAAAGCTCGCACCAACGGCTCGATGGTTGGATCCTGACGGTTTGTCAGCCCTGTAGCCAAGACAATAATACCCGGGGAGTGGTGGGAGAGCAGCTTGCAGGCTTCGAGAATCTGCTGCACACCCCCGCGGGCGATGATCTCCATCGCCAGGACAATTTCCGCTCCTGACAATCCACTGGGAAGGGTGGCCAGGGAGCGGATGAGGTGGTTTACGGTGCCGTTATGGCAGATGGCGGTTGCCAGTTTGGTGGCGGATGAGGGGGAGGTTTCCGTATATTTAAGGGCCTCGATTAAGGGGGTGACCCCTTTTCTGGTAACCAGGCCGTCGACAATCTTTTCGAGTATTGACGGGTGGTGAAAGGTCTTCTCCAGGGCGTCAACCAACTGAAAAGATTTACCTTTAGGATGAGCCAGCAGGGCGTCGACTATTCTGTCGCAGGTCTCCAAATCGCCCTTGATTTTTTTAAGGCTAAGCAGAAGCTTGGCCACATTTCCACTCTGGATGATGGCATCCAGATCCAGCTTTTGCGTCTCCTCCTCTTCTTCCTCTTGAGAAGGGAGGGGGCGGTTTAGGATGGTCTCTTCGGTATCCTCTCCTCCCCCTTTGGCATCCAGGCGTGCCACCAGCTTATCCAAAGCCCCGTCCAGGGTGTTGCCCATGGTGGCATGGAGGGTAGCGCGAATCTGCTTGATCTGCTCTTCCGTATAGGGTGAGTTTATCATGGAGTAGCTCTCTTTTGACGTCCAATGGATCCCAACTTGAGAAGATAGGCACCATCAGTCCATAAGCATAAAATATGCCATAGAAAACAGACAAAAAAACAATAAGATAAATGTTCTGTTGCCAGAGATGAAAGGGGTTAAGTAAAATAAAATTTACATAATAATATAAATTTTATTTTACCATGGTTGGGGTGGGCATGTCTGGATAAACTCCTTGGTGGATTTTTTACGTGATACCGGGAAAAATGGTATCAGTCAGGCTACACTCCCCGTCACTATGAAAACAGACACCCAAACTTCCCACCCCCCTGTATCCAATCCTCGCCTGTTGGCGGTAGAGGCCATTGTGCGGGTCACCCGTGATCAACTCCCCTTGGCCTTGCCAATCCAGGCAGACCAACTGGAAACCAGAGATCGAGGCCTGGCCTTCGAAATTGCTTTCGGAACCATACGCTATCTCTCTCTGCTGGATGCCATTCTGGCCAGCTGCATTCCCAGGCCACTCTCTAAAAAGCGCCATTTCATGCGGGCCGTGTTAAGGAGCGCTCTCTATCAGTCTCTATATATGCGGGTCCCTGGCCGGGCAGCGGTTAACGAGGCCATTAATATGGTCAAGCTTTCACCAGAGAAAGCCCATGCCGGTTTTGCCAATGCGGTGCTACGAAAAGCCATCACGGTTGACCCAGAGACCGTTATGGCTCGGGTTGCCGACCCTGTTCAGCAACTGGCCTTAAGATATGCTCACCCCACCTGGATGGTGCAGCGCTGGTTGGAGCAGGCTGAACGGCAGGTGGTGATCCAACGGATGAAAGCCAACAACCTCCCCGCTACCTTGACGCTGCGCACCAACACGCTGCAGCGTGATCGTGCTGCTTTGTTGGAGGCCCTGGCCCCAAGCGGTGCCCTGGCCGCCCCTCTCACCCCGGATGCCCTGTTGGTTCCTGCTGGCGGGGCTGTGGAGAGCATGGTTGGTTTTAGTGAAGGGTGGTTTGCGGTTCAAGATCAGGCTGCGCAATGGGTATCCCGACTTCTGGACCCTCAGCCTGGTGACCATCTTCTCGATGCCTGCGCGGCACCCGGCGGTAAAACAGCCCATCTGGCGGCGTTGGCTCAGGGTCAGGCAGAGATTATCGCGGTTGAAAAATTTCCTTCCCGGTTGGAGCGGATGGCGCAAAATTTTAAACGGCTCGGTGTTCCCGGTGTCACGGTCTGTCCGGGAGATGCTTCTCTTCCAGAACTGTTGGTGGGGAAGCAGTTTGATCGCATCTTGGTGGATGCACCGTGTACCGGTACGGGGGTTATTCGTCGTCATCCCGAGATCAAATGGCGCAGGCGCCCGAAGGATATCCCTTCTCTGATGCAGGATCAGGCGGCTATTTTATCCGCCGTTGCCGGTCGGTTGCGTCCGGGTGGGGTGTTGGTCTACGCCACCTGTTCCATGGAGCCAGAGGAGAATGAGCAGAGGGTGGAGCGTTTTTTGGCGGACCATCCCACCTGGTGCCGAGACCCTGTTACGGTAGCCAAAGAGGGGGTGCCAGGGGATACCCTCTCAGAGCGTGGAGATTTTCGGGTGGAGCCGGGACAGCATGCCATGGACGGTTTTTTTGCCGCCCGCCTCAGACGCCAAAGCTGATGGCCCCTTTCATGCTCTGATCAGGCGTTCTTTTTCTTGCGGAAATAACTCATCACCGAGTGAACCGGGATGAATCCCCGCAGCACCCCTTTGTCGCTGACCACCGGCAGACAACGCAGATTGAACTCTGCCAGCAGGTCGGCCGCCTGGTTGATGGAGCCGGAGAGAGGAATACGGATCAACTGCTGTCCCTCATTAAGTTTACCAAAGGCCAACGTACAGATGGCTTTATCTCTTGGTCCCATGGCTTTGGTTCCAAAAAAGGGTCCCATCACCTGACGCAGGTCACTGTGACTGACAACCCGAATCAGCTTGCCTTTGCTCTCAACGCCGATATAGCGGAAGCCATCGTGGCGCATGGCGTTGATGGCGGTCATAATCTTCTCATCCTCTTTTAAGGAGAAGGGGGGTTCGGTCATGACAACCTTGATGCTACCCGGTTCGTCTGGGACAGGCAGTCCGTCACTGGTGGAATAGTTAAGGTTACCACCGGCTTGATCCAGTAACCCACCCGATTCCAGTTCTGTACCGTCATCATCAAAATCGCCACCAGCCCCGCTACCAGCAGACCCTGCTCCACCTGCTGCTCCACCACCGGTGCCATCAGCCCCTGCCGCACCTCCAGCAGTTCCATCCGCCCCTGAACCGCCCGCACCACCCGTAGCCCCATCGCTACCGGAAGCTGTATCACCCAGGGCATCTTTTAAGGAGTCGGCAACCTCTTCGGAGTTGGCCTCTTCACCGCCAGACTGTTCAGCTTTACGGGCGGCAATTTCCGCCTCTTCTTCTGGGGTGCCTTCAATGGTGACGCCAAGCAGCTCATCGGCCAGCCCTTTGGAGACGAGAATGCGGCAGGTCTCCTGAGGAAAGTTAGAGACCTGAATCTCAGCATTAGCGGTTAGATAGGTTGTGGTCTCTTTGAATGTTGTGGGAAGATCGCCGTATTCAAAACGGGCGGTATTTTCCAAAAACAGATGACCGCCATTGGGCATCTTTTTTTCAATCAGATCATTGAAAGCGCCAACAATCTGGTTGGAGACCTCATTGAAACCCTCTTCAATCTCTTCATTATATTCTCGGGTTTTAACCTGATTTTGAATGACCCCTTCACCCATCATCATCATCAGCCCTGTCAGGGCGATGGAGGTGGCAACGTCAAAAATCAGATGCACATCACCCGTATTCAGACCGTCTTCACGGACGTAGGCGACGCACCGGTCTTTTTCGAACGAACTTTCCAAATCATCCTCACCACGCAACAGTTCCACGTCGGTCAGGTTGACGGTAACCGGAGCGGCTGTCAGCGTATTGAGGTCCGTACTTAATCTACCGAAAAAATTCAGGAAGAAAGGACGGGTTTTTTTGATAATTTTGTCAGGAGTCTCCATAGATCCTTCGCTCGTAATCTACCAAGAAAAATAAAAAGGAATGAGTACACCCGACGATAATGCAAATTATGAACCATTAATTAATAAAAACTAACAATTGTCTGAATTTTACCTTGAACCTGCCCACTGCAATGCCAGATAATAGCCTGATAGAACCCGCTATTATGGTTTGTAGATTCATGAATTGTAAGCTTAAACTGAGAAGGTTCTTCGGCTTGGGATTAAGGGTGATATTACCTGGCTGAAGATCGTCATGGTAGGAATCTGCCGTATCGCTCAAATAAAAAAAACAAAAAAGTGACACCAAGGAGAGACTATCTCTTGACCACCAAACGTTTTCAGTAGCAGTTTCTTGCTCGAATCTTTTAAAAAAAGCGGTGCACAACAGTGTGAAAAAAAAAGGGGTTCCGTCGAGGAGGGGAAAAGAGCTCCTGGCCTCTCTTCTCAAAGCTGCCTGAAAAAAAAGCAGAGAGAAAAGAGAGGCCAGAGGAGTCAGACAAAAAAATTGGTCCCTCTTCTTATTGCTCAGACCCAATTAAGACGGGAACGGCCAGAAGAGTGGCTGGCTCTTATTTGAAATATTGGCCCAAAGTCTCTCTCAGTGTATCGGGGGTAAAGGGCTTTTTGATGTGACCATTGGCACCAGCCCCCATGGCTGCCTGCAACTTGGACTCACCACCCTCGGTGGTAACCATGATAATAGGGGTGTTGTTGCCACTGCTGCGCACCCCTTTGACAAAATTGAGACCATCCATTACCGGCATGTTCCAGTCCGAAAGGATCAGTTGAACATTACTGTCCGCCGCCAGAGCATCAAGTCCCTCTTGCCCATTTCCAGCCTCTACGACTTCATCCATTTTAAAGCCGGCTTGGCGAAGGCCGCGTGTAACAATTTTCCGCATGACACTGGAGTCATCAACTATCAAGATACGCATTTTTCATCTCCAATCATTAAAACATCTTTGTTTGCCGTTAGTAAATTTGTACTGCCCCACAATCCATAAGAGCTAGGTTGTCAGCTTTTAGCGGTGTAAATGACGCCATGAAACAGAATAAAGAGTCCCATTAAAGGCTGGCGTGTATTTGGAGAATGCCAAGCTCCATCTGGAATGTCAAAATTTCTGTTGCCCGCAACGTTTTCCACTCCGCCATATAGTCCCCACCAATGATAGACATGGGGGGGGAGAGCGCAACACCCGGAATCTGGGCTTTGGTTTTCATGCCGCCGCCAACCATGTTGGCCAACTCAGCTGCTCCGTCAAGGAGATCATCCCTCTGCAACTCATCAACCGAAAGACCGACAATGCTCGAGACAATCACACCAAGAAGCTCCAGGTTGCAGGAGATCGCAATCATGCCTTCATGGGCGCCACCAATTCGCACCAAGCCGCAGACCTCTTTACTGAGGTAAAAGTTGTCCACGGTCTCCCGTCCCGTATAGATCACCTCCGACATGGCCATGGTGCTCATGATCTCGACGACAGATACCCGGAGAGCCTCAAGAATTTTCTCTTTGTTTGTTTCGGAACTGGTTTCATTCATGATGCCGTAACCTGTCTGTCGATGACAACGTAAAAGAGGTCATACCCCACCCATGCCCATGGCTTCCATGATTCTAGCGGCCATCTCTTCCTGGCTGAAGGGTTTGGTCTGATAGTGAATAGCCCCGGCCTGGATGGATTTGATGATATAATCTTTTTCTCCCTCGGTGGTGACCATCATAACCGGGATATGGGCGAATCGGGCATCGGCCTTGGCTTTTTTGAGTACCTCAAGACCGTTCATGCCAGGCATGTTCCAATCCAACAAGACCAAGCCGATCTCATCGTGCTGTTCAGCCAGAACCCGCAATCCGACGTCCCCATTTTCCGCTTCAAGAACCTCATAACCCAACATGGCACCAATGCCACTGATCACACGTCGAATTGTTCGGGAATCATCAATTGTCAATAATTTCATTCTTCACCATCCGCCCCTTTGGCAAGGTAGCTGTTCCTCTCATATAGGATACAGGGTACGACAGGCTATTTGCGACGGAACATCGCGGCTCCACCCATCATGATCTGTTCGAAGTCGTTGGTATAGCCCCGAGGAGACTCGGAAGCGCCAATCGCCATGATTCCATCGCTATCCAGCACCTTATGGATTTTGCCATAGATCTCACGTTTTAGCTCATCAGAAAAATAAATCAAGACATTCCGGCACATGATAAAATCGAAGGTGCCATGCGGGGTAAAATCATCTTTCAGGTTGAACTGCTTGAACTCAACCAGACTTTTGATCTCCGGGCTGATCTCCTGGACCATGCCATTCTTGGTAAAATAACGCTCTAGAAAGCCCGGCTTCATACCTCGGGAGATGGCCAGCTGACTATAGCGCCCCGATTTAGCCATGAACACTGCCGAGGGGGAGATGTCGGTCCCCAGAATGGCAAACTTGCTCAACGGTAGGGAAGAGGTGCCCTTTTTGCGTAGTCCATACTCCAACAGCATGGCCAGAGAGTAGGCCTCCTGCCCAGTAGAGCTGGCCGCAGACCAGACCCGAACCTTGGCTTTGGTCTGGGCCTTTTGAATGAGAAGCGGGACAATATGGTTCTCCAGAGCATCGGCAAACGAGGCGTCTCGAAACCAGAGGGTTTCGTTTGTCGTCATGGCGTCAATGACTTTTGCCCGCAACCCTCCTCCGCTGTCTTTGACCAGCTTTTCGTGAAGCTGTTCAAAGTTTTCACAACCACTTTGCACCATGAGAACAGTCAGGCGATTCTCGACAAGATACTCCTTGCCAGTATTAATTAAAATACCGCTGTGGTCATGTAAAAAACGTCGGATAAGCTCAAATTCTTTTTCTGAGATGGCCATTTTTCAGCTATTTCTCCCCGAAATTCAAGAACATATTTTTACGATAGTCGGGCCAATCTCATCCAAGGGTAGAGAGAGATCGGACAGATTTTTTTCGTCTACGGATCGGGGCATGCCGTAGACGACGCAACTCCGTTTATCCTGGGTAATACAGAATGTTCGGCCCGCCCGTTTAAGAGCGTCCACGCCATTGGCACCGTCACGACCCATGCCGGTAAGAATAATGGCCAGAATATTTCCGGTAAAAGAGGCAACAGCCGACATGAAAAGAACATCAACTGCGGGTCTACACTCGTTTACTTTCTCTCCATCATTTAATGCGATTTTAAGAGATTTAGTATCATTTAGCAGGGTCATGTGTCTACCCCCCATGGCTATGGTAATGCTGCCTGGAGTCAGGGGCATGTTGTCTTGCGCCTCCTTGACAATCAAGCCGGATGTTCGGGTCAGTTGGGCCGCCAGGGATGCGGTAAAAACCGGCGGCATATGCTGAACAATCAGGGTCGGGACCGGTAGCATGCCGCCCAGGCTTCCCAACAGTTTGGTCAAGGCCGCTGGCCCTCCCGTCGATGAGCCAATCAGAATTAAATCCGGCTTGATCTGGCTGCCATACTTCGCCGTTTTGACGGCTGGTCCAGGGGCAGAGAGCGGAACTCTGGCAGCTTGAGGAGCGGGTAGTTTCGCTTTTCCTGGTCTGGCCTTGGCTGGGGAAAAGGGCTTGAAAGCCGGTCGTTTAGTAACTGTTTTAATGGGTTTGGCGGCTGTTTTCCTGTCAGAAGGGGGGGCGGTCTCCGAGGCTGCTTTCTTATCCGCTTCAGCCAACTTCTCCTTGACAACAATGGATAGAATCGGCTCCAGGTCATGTCTTAAGGCCGCTTTCGCCCTGTCCACATGGCTCTCAAGTGGTTTGGTGACAAAATCCAGTGCGCCGGCGTTCAAACACTCCAAAACAATATTGGCGTTGGAGCGCGAAAGGGCGCTCACCATAACAACGGCAATCTCCGGATGGTTTTTCCGAACATGTTTCAGGGTTGTCAGCCCATCCATGACCGGCATCTCTACATCCAGAAGGATCATGTCTGGAATAGAGTCCGACTTGGAGGCGATCAGGCTTTGGATTTTATCAACGGCAAGTTTTCCATTGGATGCCGTAGCCGTTACCAGAATACCTGGTATGCTCTCCGCAACCTTCTTCATGATCATCCTATAAGTGATAGTATCGTCAACCACCATCACCTTGAGGGATTTTGCCACTAAATTTCTCGCTAAATTTAGAAAGTCAGATTACTTGTAGGTCCACCGATAGGAGGCCTCGGCCCTGTTCCCGCAGCCATAATACACTAATTGCCTGCACATGGAACGGATTAGTGCAATGCCCCGTCCACCATGGGCCATGTTGCCATCGAGAATGGATTGTACATTCTGATGGTCAAAACCCGGTCCACTGTCTTCAATAGAGATTTTAATCTCTCCACCAATCTCACGGTTATCCATGGACGAAAGAGGTTTGTGGGTGAGCATCAGGCGGATGGTGCCCTGTTCCAGAGCGGCGAGACGCTCCTCCCGCTGTGCATAATAGAGGATAAAACCTTCTGGAGTTTTTTTGGTTTTGGTATCCAGACCCAGCAATCCATGGTCCAGTGCGTTGGAAAACAGCTCAGCCAGAATGGTGTATATCTTCTCCCGGTGGCCCAGTGGCGACTGAAGACTCATGACAGAGTTGATGATGGTTGGCAGAGGATCAACATTTTTTATGGTTTCGGCGGTAAATAAAAAAGAGATTTCCCACGGGGCTGGCGGAATGATCTTGGTGGTTTTGTGCGTCGACTCTTCTGCCTGGGTTTTGTTGGACTGACTGAAATCGACCTCCAGAAAGCTGATATCATCCGACTGGGGCGCCTCACCACGAAACTGTTTCAGCCCATCCAAAATGGCCTCAAACAGTTGATCTGGCGGTGTACGACCATCAAAGAAACCCTCCAACCTCTCCATGCCAAACATCTCGTTGTTGGCATTGTTGGCCTCTGTCAGACCGTCGGAGTGGAGAAAAAGTCGGTGATTCTCCTGCATCTCAAAAATACGGACTTTGCGGTCATCGCGGGTCATGGTGGTGATGCCCAGGGGCAGATGGTCCGAAGGGAGCTTGAGAACCAGCTTGCCCTCCATATCGACGATACAAACATCCGGCAGGCCACCATTCCAGACCACCAGACTTTTCTGCCTGAAATCCACCTCAATCAGACAAGAGGCACAAAACATCCGTGTCGGCATGACGGTGAGAAGCTTGGCGTTCATCTTCTCCACCAGATCACCGATGGAAAAGCCCTGAGCGGTTAAATCGTAAAAAATTTCGGAGATGGGCAGCGCCCCAACCGCCGCAGAAAGACCATGGCCGGTAAAATCGCCCAACATGATGTGCAGGCCGCCAGCCGGGTTGTAGCTGGCCATGAGGAGATCGCCATTAAAAAGCGAGAGGGGAGAGGTCCACTGTTTCAGGCAGGGGGCATCCAGAAGATTGCCAGCTCGGACTATATTGGAGAAAAGATGCTTGCCAACCTCCAGCTCTTGCTGAAGTTGATCTTGATGCTGTTCAAGGAGATCTTTTTTATTGCTTAACTCGGTATGGAGCTGGCGAATACGCTCCATGGCTTCGATTTTGGATTGGAGAATGGTGCGGTTGAAGGGTTTGGTTAAAAAATCATCCCCACCGGCATCAATACATTGAGCCAGACCCTCTTCATCTGTTACCGCCGTCAGAAAGATGATCGGTACAAACCGATCCGATGCCGACTCCTTGATGAGGCGAGCCGCATCATAGCCATTCATTCGGGGCATCCGAATATCCATCAAGACCAGATCCGGCTGCTCTTGATGATACATGTCGACACCATCTTCACCGTTATGGGCGATGACCACTGGATGTCCCTCCCGACCCAAAAGACGGGTCAGAATGGCTCCATTGATTCGGTCGTCGTCGACAATCAGGATCTTCATGATGCCCCTGCTGGCGTTTTACATCCTCTTTTGTTCAAAATCAGCTTATTTTGAATAGTCGCTGAAAATTGGCTGTCTCAAGGATTTTTTGGATCTCGGGGCGTGCGTTGGTAATTTCGATATCGGACTCGTTGGTCCCGGCTTCCTCTCTTAGAAGAAGCAGCATCCCCAAGGCAGAAGAGTCAATATACTCCGTCCCGGCAAGATTAATGACAAAACGACGACCTTTTTTGTCACCACCTGTATCTTCTTGATAGGCTGCACGAAACTGGGAGTGCATCTCAAAGTTGAAGCGACCTTTGATGTTGATAACGGTTTCCGATTCTTCTCGGGTGACGGAAATAGTTCCGGACATCTGAAAGCTCCTGCATAGTTCTAATGGTTATCATCAAAAAACAAAAAGACCCAACCCGGCAACTCTAACAAAAAAAGGGCCGGGTTACCCATAAAAAAGAGAGGGATGGACTGGAAATCGTCTAAAGACCACCCGTTTCTCTACACTCTTATCTTGTAGAGGAGGGTGATTCCCGCTTAAAACAGCTCAATATCCCCCTCATCCATGGAGCTCTGTTGAACCGCTTGTCGGTCCACTTCATCAAATGATTGGATCTGCATGTTCAGGGATTCTTGAAGTTTTTCCACCCGCTCTGCCATCGGCTGAGACTCATCCGTTAACTGATCAATGCCGATGACCTCGGCAAACTGCTCGATAACAGCAAACTTTCTCTCCATACTGGCCGAGAGTTGAGAGACCATATCCTCAAACTGCAGTGACATCACCGCATTGCCAACACTCTGATTGAGTTCATCGGCAATCCCCGAGACCTGGGCGATGGTTTCGCTGGTGTAGCGGTCAATGTCGCTCACCTCTTCCATCATCTCATCCACGCGCCCCTTGGACTCAATGGCAAAGCTCATATCCTTGGAGGCCATTACCTCAATGATGTTCTTGGCGGCATGAATATTGGTCTTGGCCGAGCCAACCACCGCTCCGATTTTGTCGCTGAACTCATGGGAGTTTTTCGAGAGCTTGCGCACCTCACCGGCCACCACCGAAAAAGCCGCCCCAGACGAACCGGCTCGGGCGGCCACAATGCGGGCGTTGAGAGAGAGTACGTTGGTTAGTTCGGCAATGGCGTTGATATCTTTGAGCAGAGAGGAGACCTCATTCATCTGGGTGGCCAGCTCATCAACCCGATGCACCATCTCCATGCTCTGTCGACTCACCAGGATGATATGGTCGACAAAGGTACGAAGGATCTGGTCGGTTTCTGAGACAAAGCTGCGGATGTTGATCCGTTTGACCGCATCCTCTCCCTCTTGAGCCTCTTCCTGGTCGCTGTTACCCTCCATGGAAGAGGTCAGGGTGGTCACCAGTGCCAACTGACGGTTGGATTGATCGCGCATGCCGCCAAAACTGTCAGTCAGACGAACAATGGCATCCTGAACCAGATCACGAATCTGCTCCATCTCCATGCGAACACTCGCCACCTCGCGGTTCAGTTCAGCTTTCAGATCGTTGGAGAGTTTTCTGGCTAACTCGTCACTCATTAAATATTCCTAAAAAAACGGCAATGAGACAGTTCACCTCTTGGTGAAGGTTTGTGGCATATTTTGCCTGGTGTCAGCACGCTTTGAACGGAGCTGCTCCCTGAAAAAAAGGGGGTCACGTGGATCAATCCACCTTATTGGTTATGTTTATCCAGCCCCAAAACCATCGCGACATCAATGATGATCAGCAGGTTCTGCTCAAACTCAACCACACCATGGACAAAGTCGGCGGCAATACCCCGTAAGTTGGCTGGTGGGGGAAGAATGTTGTCGTCGACAATCTCCCGCACATCCCCCAGTTGATCCACTGCCAAGCCGACCGGGTCTTCCCATGGGCAGCGGGCCGTAGCCAGTTCCGGGTTGATTTTCATCACCTCGGCTCGGGTTTTCATGATGACGTTGTACTGCTTGATGGTACTGTCGCTCACCTCATCTTCCGACCAACCCAAACGTCGTTTGAGATCGAAGAGGGAGATGACCCGGCCACGAATGTTGAGCATGCCCCGAATATAATCTTGTGAACCGGGAACCGGTGTACACTCCATGGAACGGTTGATCTCTCGAACCAGAATGATATCGATGCCCAGGTAGAGTTCGCCCAAGGTGAAAGTGCTGACTAACATAGCCTTCTTTCTCCAAAATCAGACTGTTTGTCACAGTCCCAAAAAAAATCGTCAATAAAAACAGAGTCTATTTTCGCTCTATCCATCCCGTGGCTGCAAGGTAGCAATAATACTCAGCAGTCGAGCTTTGTCGATGGTTGGAACACAACTGACAAAGCCGGCCCGATTACAGCGCTGTTGAATCTCCGAAGAGATGGAGGAGGTGGTGCCAATAATGGGAATCTCTGCATGGGCTGTGGTTGGAACCTCCAAGGCCAGCTCAAATCCATCCATGATCGGCATGTTCAGGTCGGTAACAAGGAGATCGTACTCACCCTTGTTGAGCATGGCAATGGCCTGATGGCCATCCTCAGCCTGCTCAACTTCAAACCCGGCTGATTGAAGATAGTTGCTGGTTAAAACCCGGATAAAGGGGGTGTCATCCACCACCAACGCCCGGTATCCTGTCCCATCTACCGACGGCATGCGTCCCGAGTCGGTAATGCCAGCCATCTCCAGCAGGTGGTTGACATCGGGGAACAGTACCACCCGGTCATCAATCTGTGCAGAACCAAACAGCCCTTCCGATTGAATGGCACGACAGTCGAGATCCACATGGGTCTCGCGGGTGTCGAGGATTCGGGAAAAGATCAATCCGGCCTGAATGTTTGGAATATTGGGAACCACCATACAGAGGTTCTCCTCCTCCTCCTCACCCTCCTCGGTCTCTCGAATGCTCAAGCCCATCCCTTCCAGCCCCATGACCTGGTCAGGATAGATGGCCCGGAAGGTTTTACCATCGTAGCGGACGTAAGGGAGGCCGCCGATGTTGTCCAACAAGGAGGGGGAGATCTTCTCGACCCGGCGTACCATGCTGTGGACAATGCCCATGATCAGCCCGGTATCGGTCTCCAGCAGGATGATGTTCTGTTTTTCGCGCAGAGCCGCCCGGCGCTCTTGATCCAGGTCGCTGCGGGTGGCTTTCTCTACGTTGCTGAAGTTGATGTTGGCCTGCTCCATCAATCCGGCATAGTCGATGATGAGAGAGACGCTACCATCGCCCAAAATGGTGGTTGCCGAGAAACAGAGGTTGTCTTTGAAGAAAGAGGGGAGGGGTTTCACCACAATCTCCTCACTATCGAGCACCTCATCCACCACCATGCCAAACTCATTACCACCGACGTTAAGAACCATCACATAGGCAACCAGATTATTGGGGTCACGACGATCATCGGTAGAGTCACGTCCTGTCGTCCCGTCGGCATTTTTGGCCTTGGCGGCTTTTTTCATGGCAGCACGGCGATCGGAGAGCCGCTCTCGTTGATCAATCTGGGTGCTGTCATGGGGCCAGACTCGCTGAACGCCAAGCACTTCAGCCAGATCCACCAGAGGCAGCAGCATGTTGCGAAGCCTTAAAACCGGCGCATTGCCAACGGTTTCAATCTGGTTGGCCCGGTCGGACTCGGCAATCCGCACAATTTCAACCAGACCGATCTCGGGAATGGCAAAACGCTGCTTGCCGGATGAGACGATCATGGCTGGAATAATAGCCAGGGTCAGGGGAAGCTTGAGAATAATGGTGGTACCCTTGCCAACCTTGGACTGGATCTGAACCGTGCCGCCCAACTTTTCGATGTTGGTACGTACCACATCCATCCCCACCCCTCGCCCAGAGACGTCGGAAACCTTCTTGGCCATGGAGAGACCCGGCGCAAAGATGAGGTCCAGAGCATCCTCTTCGCTCATGATGTCCGCTTCTCGTTCGGTAATCTGGCCTTTTTCCAGCGCTTTGAGTTTGATTCTCTCCGCATCGATACCGGCGCCATCATCTGCCAAAGCGATATTGACCATGCCATTTTCGTGGTAGGCCGCCAGTTCAACCTGTCCGGCATCAATTTTTCCTGCCTGAATCCGCTCTTCCGGCATTTCAATGGCGTGATCAGCCACATTACGGATCATGTGGGTGAGCGGGTCGGAGAGATGCTCAATCACCGACTTGTCCAGATCCACCTCACCGCCTCGAAGCTCCAGATCGATTTTTTTGCCCAGTTTGCGAGCCAGATCTCGAACAATCCGCGGAAATTTATTGAAAACTATACTCACCGGCTGCATTCGAGCCTGCATCACTTTTTCTTGGATACGGCTGGTAATGGAGTCCAGATTTTGTACCAGAGGACCAAAGTGGGGAAACTGGGTCTGCACCTCAACAGCGGCCCGGCTGAGTTGGTTTCTGGCCAGTACCAGCTCACCGGCGTTGTTGATCAACTCATCCAGCAGGGAGACGCTGACCCGCAGGGTCTCTTCCACAGTGGGATGGGAACCCTTGGCGCCAGATGGGGCCGGTTTCTTGGATTTACTGCTCTCGGTGCTGCTAACTGCCTGAATGGATGGCTTGATCAGTCCCGGTTTGCGAACACCCTCATCCCCGGCCGGCATGTCAGCCACTGTCTCTCCCTCTGGAGCAGAAGAGGCGGGAGGGGGGGTGGCTGCGGGAATCTCGGTTTTGGCTTTTTCCATGCCGGCTGGAATGGCAATTTTACTCACCTTGCTCTCTTGCGTCTGGAGAAGAGAGATGAGCAGGTCATCCTCCAGCACAGTCGCAATAAGCAGGCTGAGAGATGAGCCGGTATAGTTGGCAACAGCCTGATCATCCAACATGTGGGGGTCGGTATCGACCAGGGAACCGACAGAGGAGAGCAGCGCCCGAATGCGGGTGAAAGACTCTTTTTTCTCGGCCCCTTCTCCGGGAAGATCGAGAAGAAAGGAGAAAAATTTGCGACCATGGGTCTGGGCGTCGGCAACTACTTGAGGATATTGGGTCAGATCGAAGGAGCCGCTGGGCGCACTCGCCGTGTCGGCGTCGGGAGCGGCCTCGGCGGCTGGCGGAGAAGAGGGAGGTTCTGTAACGGCCGGTTCAGGAGTTGGCTCCGGTGCGTCGGGAGCGGCCTCGGCCGTATCCGCCGCAGGGGGTGCTTCGGCTGGTTTGGCATCGGGACCACCATCGAGGATGGCTTGAATGACGGCAATCTGTTCCGTCGCATCGACGGAATCACTGGCGGCGACGTCGTTGATCATGGTCTGGAGTTTATCCAGGCCGGAAAGCAGGCTGTCGGTCACCGCCGGAGAAGCCGGCATGGTCTTTTCCCGAACCTTGCCGAGGAGATTCTCCATGGTATGGCTCAGTTTGGTAATGCTGGTCAGACCGAAAAACCCCGCAGACCCCTTGATGGAGTGCACACCCCGGAAGAGTCGATTGATGATTTCCGGCTCAGTGTCGTCACCGTTCTCTTCCAGTGTAAGAAGATCGGGTTCGATGGTCTCCAGATGTTCAGCAGCCTCCTGAACGAACATCCCTAGTAGTTCATCATCTTCCTCTGACATGACGCAACCTTATAATGGCAAAACCTAGTTTGATAAGTAGAATATGACCCAAAGTGATCATTCTCGGTGATTGCTATAAAAATATCAAGACATTGCGTCTTTCACCCCCTCTTTCTTATTATGCGCTTGCAAAAACAGGTGAATTTTTCTATATCATTTTCCAAGTTTGTTCGCTACAATTAATCATTTTTTAATCTATGTGTATACGACGAACCTGCCACCATTCATAGCCGACCTGGAAGGGCCGGTGAGTGGGGGCTATCGTTTTTTACTTTCAGCAAATTAAGGAGAGACCTTGTGAAAAAATCAGTGGTTTCAGAAGCCGTTGGAGAAGCGGTTTACGATAACAACGACACCCATTTATGGATGGCTGTCATGGATCGTGCCGTCCGTGATCTGGTTGCTTTGGAAAAGTATCGTCAGGATCCTGCCGTGATGGAAGATCCGGTTTTTCGATACGACTACCGAACCCTGAAAAAATGGTTTCACTCCACCTCCATGGAGCCCGGCTCCTTCAACTGGATCTGCTCCCTGGTCAACATCGACCCCAAGTGGGCCTTGAACCGTCTGGAAGAGCGGCTGGAGGTCACGTTGAGTCCCGAAGCCCGCAAGGCCAAAGAGTCTCTGCTCAACAGTACCAAGGATTCCGACGTTCAAACCGCCTGTGCCGCTTGATGACAGAGCGATTGATTTAAGGGTGGGCTGGGCGCTTTTGAGTCCAAAAAGGGTCTGAGTCAGCCATCCTGGCAAAAAAAGAGAGTCGGGCCTTTGTGCCCGACTCTCTTTTTTTGCTAGAGTTGGCGGAATGGTTATCTGTTTCGTGGTTATTCAAGGAGATTTTTTTTATGTCGGAGACAACGCAACCCCAATCCAAAACATTGCCGGAATCGTGGCTTCGGGGCCGGGCATTTTTGGGGACAGAATATGCCATTTTGGGTGGGGCCATGTCTTGGCTATCCGAACATCGGCTGGTGAGTGCGCTGTCGGAATCCGGTGGGTTTGGCGTCATTGCATCGGGCAACATGCCGCCAGCTCTTTTCCGTCGCGAGATTCAGGCCACCCGTGAGCGGACCAGTAAACCTTTCGGCGTCAACCTGATTACCATGAACCCGGAGCTGCCACAGTTGGTGGAGGTTCTTCTGGAAGAGAAGGTGACCCACTGTGTCTTGGCTGGGGGGCTGCCCGATCAGAACACCATCGCTCAACTCAAGGAGGCCGGTGTTAACGTCATTCTGTTCGCCCCCTCCCTGGCCCTCTCCAAACGGCTGATTCGGCGCGGTGCGGATGCGTTGATCATCGAGGGGAGTGAAGCAGGGGGGCATGTGGGGCCGGTCTCAACCAGTGTTCTCATTCAAGAGATTCTGCACGAAATTTCTGAGGTGCCGGTTTTTGCTGCGGGTGGTATTGCCAACGGTCGTATGGTGGAAGGGTTGGTGCGGATGGGGGCGGCTGGTTGTCAGTTGGGGACCCGCTTTGTCTGTGCAAAGGAGTGTGTGGCCCACGCCAACTTTAAAAAAGCCTTTATTCGCGCCCAATCTCGGGATGCTGTCGTTACCTCTCAATTTGACCCCGCTTTTCCGGTGATTCCGGTCCGGGCTTTGGCCAATAAGGGGACGCAGGCGTTTAACGCCCTGCAACTACAGTTGATTCAACAGGTCAAGGAGTTGGGGCGAGATCGTAAAGAGGCACAGCTGGAGCTGGAGCGGTTCTGGGTAGGTTCTCTAAAAAAAGCTGCTATCGACGGGGATGTGGAGAATGGTTCGGTGATGGCGGGACAGAGCGTCGGTATGATCAAATCCATCCAGCCGGTGCGTGAGATCATGAAGGAGCTGGTCTCTCACCTGGTTTAGGCTGGGGGCTTCTATCCGGGAAGAGGGGGTAACCCCTTCCCGCTGATTTCAGCTTGCTGTTTAGGCGGCAGAAAATTCCACACGGGGGGATTATCTGCCGTTTTTTTTTGTCCTGTCATCTCTTCATGACAGACTTTCTCCTCTATTTTTTTTCAAAATCATGTAATAACAGATAGTTAAAAGTTTGGCACGGCTGTTGAATATCATCAGGTGACCCACGCCCTTTTCTTGCCGATATTTTCGAGGTGGTTATGACCCCAATTAATGTGCCCCTACCCACTGTTCAGCCCCCAACGGCTGGAGAGGCGGCGGCTGCTAAAAAAGTGCTTAATAAAGAGAGCTCTTCCGATTTCCCCAAAACCTTGGAGGATGTCTCCGCCACCGAAAAGGCAGCCAAACAGAAGCTGACCGAGAGCCATCAGGCAAGCAACCCTAAGGAGGAGACTAAAAAGGCGGCCAATAAAGGGGAAAAGAGCGAGCCAGAGAGCGCCTCTACAGAGAAAACCAACCGTGAAGAGCGGATGGAGAAAAACCGTAAAACGACGAAAAAAGGGGAGGGTGAAGAGGCGCAACCGGTTTTTGCCGCTCTCCCGGAAGGGGTTCAACCCCCTCCGCCCGCACCGGTTGACCCGGCTGTTGAGCTGAGTATGGCCAAGGGTGGGACTGTTACCCAGGTTGGTTTGAAATCGGCTTCCTCGCCGATTGTCATGCCAAACCTGGCTGATGGGGGTGAGGTAACCCAGGGGATGAAAAGCGGCACCCTGGTTATTGGCAAAAACAGCAGTTTTGAAGGGGGTGGCCTACCGTTTGAGTTGCGTCCTCCGGCCTCACGCAATGGTCAAGCCCAGCCCTCGATCAACCGTTCTCCCTTGTCAGCACAATCTCCCAAGTTCAGCCAGGAGTTGGCAGAGCGCGTAGGGAATCTGCGACTGATCTCCCGGGCAGGTGTTTCCGATCAGGTTCGTATCAACCTGGTGCCACGGGATCTGGGTAATCTGGATATTCGCCTGCAGGTGGATGGTGATAGCCGGGTCCATATGATGGTGACGGCCGAGTCGGAGGCGGCTAAGGATCTTCTTAAAAACCAGATTTCTCAACTCAAGGAGGCTCTCATCAAGCAGGGTATGGAGTTTGGGGATGTGGATATTCAGGTGGATGTCAAACAGCGAGAGGCCGGCGCAGAGACTCAGGCTGAATTGGCGTGGGGTGGTGATGGTCGCTTTCGGTCATCGGATGGTCAGAGATCTGGTCAGGGAAAAGAGGCGGATGGGGGGGGTGTGAACGAAGAGCGGTTGATCCTGGGCAAGGTGATCCGATCCAGCGATGGCGGGATGAGTGTCTTCATTTAACCTGGAAACGGACGTTTCTAGGTTTAACGTAACAGATCAATTTTGACGCCGAGAGGAAGGTTAGGTTTTTTTTGGGAAGAAAATGCCTTGCCAGAAGGAGGAAAAATTTTCCCTCCACTGTAAAATTTCATTACTAAGATTATAAAGCATTGAAAAAAAAGAAAAAATAAAGAGTAAATATTTGTGACAGAACGGCATGAATATTGTATGTGTTTAATGGTGATAGAGTTTGTCACGGCAGAATTACACATTTTGTAGAGCTGAGTTGACTGTTCTTTGGGAGACGGACGGTTCGACAAATCAGCAGGAGAAGAGACAATGGAAGTAAATGGAAATTATGGCGCTGTTCCAACAGTTGTGGAAGAGAGCAAGTTTGCCGACAGTGGTCAGGATGCCGAACAGCTTAGGATCGATTTCCTCAAGATGTTGACGGCTCAACTGGAGTACCAGGACCCCATGGACCCGGTGGAGAATACCGAGTTTACTCAGCAGATGGCTCAATTCACCTCCCTGGGAGAGCAGCAGAAGAGCAATGAACTCCTGCAAAAACTGATTGACTCCCAATCGGTCAACGAACTCAATCAGGTGGTCTCCTATATTGGCAACCAGGTGGTCTTCGATGGCGATCGTACCATGGCCGCCGAAGGGGAGGCGAAGGTCTCCTTCCATATGCCCGAAAGCGGTGTTGCCGACATCAAGCTGTATGGTGAAAACGGTCAGTTTATCCGTTCCGAATCCCAGTCTTACAACAAAGGGGATCAGAGCTTTACCTTTATTGATCCGGCACTGGCTGACGGTCCGTACTCTTTCGCCGTCTCAATCCGTGGAGAAGATGGCAACTCGGCCGCAGTCAAGACCTATGAGGCTGGGCTGGTGACTGGCGTCATCAATGGGGATTCGGGTCCACAGCTTGAGGTGAATGGTCGTACCATATCTCTGGCTGACGTCCGCCGGGTAGCGCAACAAACAAGCTGATTTAAGGCCGGGTAACCCGGCACTGTTTTCAGGAGAGCATTCATGTCCATTCTTCAAGCGATGTATTCGGGTTCCAGCGGTCTCACCAATTTTGGTGAAGCCATGACTGTGATCGGCAACAACCTTGCTAACGCCAATACAACTTCATTCAAATCCAGCTCCACCCAGTTCCAGGATGTTCTCATCCAGACAGTTGGAACCCAGGGAAGTGGGGCCTCCACCCAGGTTGGTACCGGTGTGGGGCTGGGGGCCATTACCCAGGATATGGCGCAAGGCTCCTTCAACCCCTCGGCCAATGTGACCGACCTCTCCATTGATGGAAAAGGGTTTTTCATGGTCAAGGATATCAATGCCAGCTCTACCGGTGTTGATCAGACCGGTAAGCCGGAGGATATCTTCTACACCCGAGCGGGCGGATTTAAAAAAGATGTGAAGGGGGATTTGATCAACTCTGGCGGTTTGGTTTTGCAGGGGTGGGAGTTGGATGTGGATGGCAACCAGATTGCCGGTGGCCAGAAAGATATCAACTTTACCAAGTTTAACGTAGCCGATCCCACACCGACCAGTTTGGTGGAGGTGGGGGCCAATCTGGACTCTGGCGTGGTTGCCAAAGATGTCAATCTGGCCTATGACCCCAACAACCCGACCACCTATGATTTTGCCACCAGTGTCCGGATTTTTGATACCCGTGGTACCGGTCATAATGTCGAGTTGCAGTTTCGCAAGCTCCCTATGGCGGTTGCTGCAACGGCTGTTGGTCAAAATGGCAATAACACCATCGGTTTTGATTTGAGCGAAGCTGCTGACGTTAAACTGACTTTCACCCCCATCAACGGTGGTGCGGCCATTACGACTGATTCAATCACGTTGGCCCAGGGTAACAATCAGATTGATTTGAGCACTCTGGCATCAGGCACCGCTACCCAGCCGATTCTGGCAAAGGATGTACGATACAAGATCAGTTATGAAGCAACCCCCACTGATACCACCAGTACAGCCACCAAGGTATTAACCAATTTGGTTGGCGATGATCAGACTCAGGAGATTGTCGGTGAGAGTACCGATAACATCTGGACCTGGCATGCGGTGGTCAAGTCCAGTGAGTTGGATATCTCTCAGCAGGGTAGTGGAAATCTGACGGCGCTGGATTTAACCAGTGGTAATGTCAAGGCTGCGGCAGACAATGCCGGGTATACGGCAGGACGGTTGGAGTTTGATAAGTCGGGCAAGTTGAAGAATGAGGGGTCGACCCCCATCAAGTTTACCTTTGCCGGCTCAGACTCCCAGGAGATCATCTTTGATTTTGGTGATGCCTATGGTACCAATGGGGATGCCACCAACGACTTTACCAAGGCGACGTTGGATCTGACCTATGGTGATGCTACCCTGACCACCGATGCCGGTAATACCGGTGGGCTGGGCAGTAAGGCACAATCGTTGGATTTTTCCACTAACAGTTTGGCTCAAAATGGGTTTCCGGCAGGATTTTTAGACCAGTTGGCGGTGAGTGGTGACGGCACCATCAGTGCCAGCTACACCAATGGTCAAACCAAGAAGTTGTTTCAGATTGCCATGGTGGATTTTAAGGATGAGACCGGTTTGGAACAGGTTGGCTCCAACCTGTTCGTTGAGACCCTGGAGTCGGGCACACCGTTGGTTGGTGGGGCAGAGACCGGTCGTCTGGGTGGGATCATAGCTTTCTCTCTTGAAAACTCCAATGTGGATATGTCAACCGAATTTGTTCGGATGATCACCATTCAACGTGGATTCCAAGCCAACTCACGCATTATCACCGTCACAGATGGTATGCTCGAAGAGTTGATCGCCCTCAAGCGGTAATCGTACCCCATAAAAATGGAAAGACGGCGGGAGCAGGATAGGCCACCACCCTAATTAACGTTAAAATGGCATGGGTGGTGGCAAAGCCGTTGTAAATGGGTATTTAACCTGTTAAATTGGGTCGATTCTGAATCCGAACTATCACAAAATATAAAGAGTAGGTGTGTCATGGCGGAAGAAGCGGAACAGGAAGAGGCATCGGGCGGCGGCGGCATCATGAAGCTGGTCATCCCGATTGTGGCACTGTTGATCGGTGCCGGAGGGGGGTTCTATCTGGGTGGCTCCATGACGGAACAGAGTATCCAAGAGGCCGAAAAGCTCGAACCCAAGGCGGAGCCGGTCAATAAAGACCCCAACTCCATGGTGGGAGAGATGTTTAAACTCGACCCCTTTGTGGTCAATCTCAACGAGCCTCGGGGTAATCGGTACCTGAAAACAACCATCCAACTGGAGATGGACTCCGAAGCGCTGATGGCTGAGTTGGAGCGGCGTAATGCCCAGTTGCAGGATGTCATTCTGTCTCTGCTGACCTCTAAATCCTCCAAAGAGCTCCAGGCATTGGAAGGTAAATTCCGGCTGAGAGAGGAACTGCTCTCCCGGATCAACGCCTTGTTGGTCAACGGAATCGTTACCCGTGTTTATTTCACTGAATTTGTGATTCAGTAAAATTGTCAGCTTTGGGTGAATCATGACGCAGATTTTATCAACGGACGAGATTGATGCCCTGATGAGAGGGTTGGAGGAGGGGTCCATCGACCTGGATTCGGTCGAAGAGGAGCTTCCTGCCAACTCTCAAGATGATACGGTAACCTCTTTTTTCTTTGGGCAGAAAACCTCCATTCGGGCTGGTGCTCTTCCTGGTCTGGACCTGATCAACGAACATCTGGCCTCCCAGCTCTCTTTTAAAATGAGCCAGAAGGTTGGACGGGAGGTTCATGTCCAGCCAAAGGCGACGACCAACCAGATTTTTGGGCGGTTCCTGCATGCGTTGGATCCACCGATCTTTATCAATATCCTTCGGGTTGAACCCTCACAATCCATGGCTCTCATCTCCATTGATGGGGAGATCATGTATCAGATTCTGGAGGGTTTCTTCGGAGGGGTGGGGGATTCCGAACGACCGTTCAGAAACTTCTCTCCCTTCGAAATGAAGGTGATCGACCGGATCATGGATGTGACCCGGGAGCAGATTGAGCTCTCCTGGAAAAAACTGGATGACTCTTTCAACCTGATTTTAACCCGCTGGGAAAATCAACCCCAGTTTGCCGCTGTCATGCCCCTGGATGAGACGGTCTTCCTGATCAGCTTCTCCATCGAGGTGGGTGATGCGGAGGGGACGCTGACCATCTGTTATCCCTCGGTTATCCTGGAGCTGTTCAAACAGCAGCTCAAAGTGGGCTTTCAGCAGAAAGACAAGGTAGAAGGCTCCTCGGCCTGGATGGCCTCCCTGACCCACGAGTTGGGGATGGTGCCTCTCTCTGTCTCGCCGGTTATCTCCAAAGAAAAAATGACGGTCAAAGAGATGCTTGACCTGAAAAAGGGTGATGTCATCACCCTGAGTCACGATATGTCTGAAGAGATGGCGGTGGATGTGGAAGGCATTACCAAATTTAAAGGTCTGGCCGGTGTGGTGGATGGAAAGCGGGCCGTGCGTATAACAGAGATCGTCCGTGATGACGATTGACGGGGCAAAGGTCCCATTCTAACATTATCAGCAAGCAATTTCTGGAGAGTGGGCGATGGCTGAAGAAGAGTTTATGGACGAGGCGATGGACGAAGATCTTGGTGGAGATCTTTTGGGCAATATGGACCTGGCGGAAGAGGTGGCAGCCTCAACTCCCTCGACTACCAGCGGGCTGAGCGCAGAGCTTGACGCCGATGGTATTCCAAAAAATCTCGAACTCCTGATGGATGTGCCTCTGGACGTTTCTGTCCGGCTGGGACAAATACAGATGCAGGTTCGTGAGCTGCTCAAACTGAATAAAGGCTCCTTGATCGAGCTGGAAAAAGAGGCCGATGATCCCCTGGAGATCCATGTTAATAATCGCCTGATGGCCTATGGCGAGGTGGTGATGATCAAAGACAAGTTGGGTATCCGTATTACCGATATCGTCTCGCTGAATGAGCGGTTGGAGAATTTGCGAGGATGAGGTTGGGTCCCAGCCTGGCACGAACCCTTACCCATGGTGTGCGAGGGGGCGCTCTCTTCTCTGGAGATCGGATATTCAAAAGTATTTTCCCTCTCTGGATATGGCTCTCTGTTCTGCTTTTCTCTTCTCCTCTGTTGGCTGCTGCCACAGGTGGTGAGCCCTCCCCTGAACCAATCGACCTGATGAAAGAGGGGGTAGAGATTGTTGGCTATCTCCTTATTTTTATCGTTATTGCGGCGGTGGTTATCCGCGTAGGAAAACATTTTCAGCCCCGTATGGGTGGTGGGGGGTTGATTCGAATTGAAGATGGTCATAATCTGGCCCCTGGTGTGGGTGTTCGCCTTATCCGAGTCGGGTCACGGGCTTGGTTGATTGGTGTCACCCGCGAACGGGTATCCCTCCTGGCTGAGATGAGCGAAGAGGAGATACGACCTTCCAAGGAGGGGGCTTCGTGAAGTATTTGGCAACTCGATCCGGTTTAACTGTCGCATTTCTACTCAGTTGTCTGACCCCTCTGTTGGTTTGGCTCTCCATCGACCCAGCGATTGCGGCTGATATTACCCTGCCGGGGGTCTCCTTTTCTACCGGGCAGGCTGTCGGTACCGCTGAGCCTGATCAGGTTGGGACGGGGCTGCAAATCCTGGCCTTCCTGACCCTCTTCTCCCTGGCACCCGGACTGTTGGTGATGGTCACCTCGTTTACTCGGGTGGTGGTGGTTTTGTCATTTGTACGTCAGGCCATGGGGCTTCAAGGTCAGCCACCTAATCAGGTATTGATCTCCCTGGCGCTGTTTATCACCTTTTTTGTCATGGGGCCGGTTTTCGACCGCGCCTATGAGAATGGCCTGCGCCCCTATCTGGATAAACAGATCAACGAAGAACAGGCATGGGATCGGGTGGTTGCGCCCATCAAAAGCTTTATGCTTCGGCAGACCCGAGAGAAAGATCTGGAGCTGTTCATGCGGCTTTCTGGGGTCACCAAAGCTCAGCGCCCTGAGGATGTTCCGCTCCGCCTGGCCGTACCGGCTTTTATGGTTTCGGAGTTGAAAACCGCCTTCCAGATCGGTTTTATGATCTATCTTCCCTTTCTGATCATCGATATGGTGGTGGCCAGTGTGGTCATGTCCATGGGTATGATGATGTTGCCTCCCCTTGTCATTTCCATGCCGGTCAAGCTGATCCTTTTTGTGTTGGTGGATGGCTGGTCTCTGGTTGTTGGGTCTCTGGTTCAATCCTTTAAGTAATCACAATGAGACCCCCTCCAACCCCTGAAGAGCGTTTGAATGGTGCTGTCGCCGCCTGTCGACAGCATCCTCAGAGTCTTGAGGCTCTTCTTGATCTGATCGATCTGCTGTGTGAAGCCAAACAGCTGGATGTTGCCGAGTCCACCCTGCAGAGCGTCGCTTCACTCCATGAAGAGCAGTCTGGTTTTCATGAGTGGTTGGGACGTATTGCCTTTTTGCGGCACCAGTTTGATCAGGCCATCCCCTCTCTTCAGCACGCGCTTGAGCTTGATCCATCCAACCACGCTGCTTTGAAACTACTGGGACTCTCCTACTTTCAATTAAGCCGGTTTACTGAAGCCATCCAACAGTTCAAAGCCCTTTTGACCATTCAGTCAGAGGATGCTTTGGTAGAAAATTGTCTGGGTGTTGCCCTGGCCCAGAGCGGTTGTGCCAGTGAGGGGGTCGCTATTCTCAGCCGCTCTGCCGATAGAAACCCTCAAGACCTCTCTCTTCTGACCAACCTGGCCGATGCTCTCTCCATCCATGGGGAGAGTGAGGCGGCCGAACAATGGTATCGAAAAGTGATCGAGGCCGACCCCACCTATGGGCAGGCTCATGTCGGTTTGGTCTCATTGATCAAATATAAGGATGTGGATCATCCTGATCTGGCTCAAGGTCAATGGGTGCTTAACCAGGGTCACTTGACGCCCCATAACGAGGCTGGATTACGTTTTGCTCTCGGAAAAGCCTATAACGATTGTCAGGCCTATGATTTGGCTTTTGAACAATATCGCCAGGGCAACAATCTGAGAAAAAAAGAGGGGCGCGCTTTTGATCACGCGGTATATGCCCACTATTTTGAGCAGATAAAAAACGCTTTTGGTGGCCCTTTTTTTTCCACAAACACCTTGACAGGCTCACAATCCCAGAGGCCGGTCTTCATTGTGGGCATGTATCGTTCTGGAACCTCCTTGGTTGAACAGATTGTTGCCAGCCACCCAGCCGCCTTTGGAGCGGGAGAGCTGCTTTGGTTCAGCCAGGCCACCTCTCAGATGGCGGAAAAGTTTGGTCTTGAAAAGGGCTTTCCCAACGCAATGGATAAGTTGACCATACCGATTGTCGAGCAGATGGCTCAGGGGTTTGAGGCGGAATTGATACGGATTTCGGGTTCGGATAGCTTTGAGCGTGTCACAGATAAAATGCCCCACAACTATTTCTATCTGGGGCTGATTGCCCGCCTGTTTCCAAACGCCCGAGTCATCCACTGTCAGCGCCAGCCGATGGATACATGCCTCTCCATCTATTTTCAGGATTTCACCAATAATTTAAGCTATACCAATGATCTGCAGGATCTCGGTCGATATTACGCGTTGTATGCCGACTTGATGGCCCATTGGCGGGAGCATCTACCTTTAAGAATGTACGAGGTTAGCTATGACCAGCTGGTTTGTGATCCTGAGCAGGAGAGTCGTCGGATTATGGAGTTTCTAGGCCTGCCCTGGCACCCAGACTGTCTGCAGCCCCACCTCAAACAGAGAACGGTCAACACGGCCAGCCATTGGCAGGTTCGACAGCGGATTCATACCCAATCCAAACAGCGTTGGAAACATTACGAGAAGCACCTTCACCCCCTGAAAGCCAGCTTAGGCTCTTTGGTGGAGTAACCCCGGACAAAAAATAGCCCAGTGCCCATGAGCACCTGTTGACCAAGACCGGGTAGTATGGCAGAGTTACCGAGCTTTACAGGGGAGCAGACACTCTTATCTCCAACCCAAAGCGACGGGCCGTTAGCTCAGCTGGCAGAGCAGCTGACTCTTAATCAGCGGGTCGGCAGTTCGATCCTGCCACGGCCTACCAATAAAACTAAGGGGTTAGACTGGAAATGGTCTGGCCCCTTTTTTTGTTGAGTCAGCAACACGACTCTGCCCCCCCTCCATCGTCCAACCTGCTCATCGCTGAGTCTTGATCGAAAAGGGGTAGAACCCATGCATGAAGAGAGTATGACTATTCAACCCACAGGAAAAAAGGCATCGCTTCTTGCTGGCGCCCTTTTCTCCCTGTCGTCTATCGTTATTCTTGGCGTGGTTTCAGTTTTTTTAGAGAGTGCTTTTCTGGTGCTGTTTATCTGGGCCATTGTGCCAGCAATCTTTATGGCAAGCTCCACCATGTGGTGGTTTATTGTTGAGAAAAAAGGTCGGCATACCCTGAAATATGGCCTGTTGGCTGGTCTACTCGCCAGTTTACTCACCTATCTTCTTGTCGGAATACTATGGAATCTGGGTTTTATGCTCTTTACGTTGGTAACGGACGGGGACGTCGACGCCTTGGCTGGTTGGGCCAACCCCCTGTCCATGTTAGGAGTCTCAATGATGAGTTTCTTGATGAGCTTCCCGCTTATTCCCATTCCCATGGCTATGGGTGGTTTTCTGGCTCATAGACGAGGTAAAACGATTTCTCAGGCGTTAATCATCAAGAAAAGCAGAATGGAGCGGGTTAATGATCAACTTGATGGAAAATAGTGGTGGGCAAACCCATCTTCTACCTACCCTGATTGGCTTGATGTTTCTGCTATCCCTAGCGCTTGTCGTTTTTCACATCACCCTGAGTTTAAGAGATCCCTGGCGGTACTACGACTTCACCAAATCCATTGAGGCCATACCGGTTATTGGGCGGGTCTATCTGGCTCTGTTAATCATCGGTTGGGTTGGGGTGGTCTACCTGGGATCTATTGGTATATTGCTTCTGATGCCCGACGGTTTTATCTGGGGATTTGACCCTCTATTCCTGAAGAGAGTGTTCGCCGTTTCGTTTGCATTTATCTCTTTATACCTTTTGAAGGTTCTGGATTCCTACGCCATTCATTTGGTTAATAAAGAGGTGTGGGAAAAAGAGCAGGAGGAGCTAACCAGGTTGCATGATGGGTTGCTCAATCATTGGGGAAAAAGAGCCGAAACCAGTGTTTTTTTAGAGTCTGAAAAGAGGGGGTTTCTAGAGCAGGCTCGGAAGGCTGAACATGATGAAAATAGCTTCATGTATACCGGTTTGGCAGACCGTTGTGATGACTATTTGCGCCGAATGAAAGGGCAGGAAAAAGGGTGAGAAGCGTGGAATCCTGGTTGAGGGAATGAGCTCTTTTTTGCCAGCATGGGGCAAACAAACGGCAGATGTGGATTTGTCGGTTGCAGTTGGGTACATTGGTCTTTTATTGTGTGCTGTTCATGTACGCGCTTAACGACCGTTTTCCGGTTTAGCGAGATAGTTCTCTCCTTTATTTAGGATCAATCATGGCTGATCATCATTTTGATATTGCGGTTCATCATGTCGGTGGGCGTTCTGGAACCACCTCTTTAAAAAAAATTCCCAGCTTTGTCGAGCACAACATGGTGCGGGTGCTTTATGATGCTGATGAGCGGTGTATTGATCAGATCAAGGATAACTGTGAAAAGATGTATTCTCGTTATGTTGTGCTGCCTTTCTGTTTATCTGATCGAGAGGGGGAGGAGCCTCTTTTTCTTAAGCCGGACCGTTATGAAAGCTCGCTTTTTGCTCCTGACGCTGAAACATCCCCCCGTTTTGAAGAGAACAGGCAGTTTGGTTGGGATCTGGATTTGCATGGTGTGGATGCCGTGCACCAGGTTGGTGTGACTACCCTGGATAGCCTGTTGATTGACAACCCTTCTCTCTCCCATGTTCCCCTACCGGACTATCTCTCTTTGGATGTGGAGTCAGCTGAACCGAAAATTCTCTCTGGAGGGTCGACCCTACTCAAGAGAAAGTGTTTGGTTGTTCAATGTGAATTTGATCTGGAGGAGACGTTTCCGGCTTTAAATACTCTTTTTAAACGGTTTGATTTTGAAATATCCGATGTCCAGATGTTTCCAGATGTTTTTCAACATACCCGACAGATTCCCTTGGGGCTTCGGTTTTCGGGAAAACGTTGTGCAAAACAGGGTGAGATTACTGTTTTCAAATCCCCTGCGGCCATTGTCGCTCACCATGATGACCCTCTGACAGATCTCAGCAAGGGGGCAATATTGTCTTTGGTGTTGTTTGATCTGGAAAAGTGCTATGGCTATTTGGACCAGCTGATGACCCTGCCGGATTGGGAAGCGTTTTTGACGGATAATCAAAAGGTTCCCTATATCAAGATCCTCTCTTATCTAATTAGCTCCATTGAGTCCTATCCAGCGATTCCCCAAATGAAATTTTCTCACCTTTTCCCCTCGGTGGATAGTCGCACCAACCGTTTTTATATTGATGGGAAAGGGGATGGTGATGACGACAGCCAGGAGCTACCTTCTGAAGAGAGCCGGACACCGGCTGATCGCTATTTTTCGGAAGTGGATAAAAAGCAATTCTATCAATCGATTGATCACCTGTTGACGGAAGAGGAGATTGGTGTGGAGCTTTTGCTGCGGTCGGTCGGTATGGAGGAGCACGCTGAGCTGTTTCAAGCGAGCAGGGTTGAAGGGATTGAAAAACTGTTGCGTTGGTTGGGTCTAGAGAAAAAAGCCAGGGAAGATGTGGATGGCGTATCGGCACAACAGCTACCGACAGGAGAGGGAAAAGGGGGTACATGACCAAGGTGAGTGGCCTGTTGGCTGGCTGGGATGGCGTTGATTTGAACGAGGTTGTTTTTTGCGTTTGCTGTGCGGTTTCTAATACGATAGCATGGCAAGTGACTGCCCGTTAATTTGGCCTCTTCCGGGTCTTTTGAGGTGCTGGTTTTATTGTTGTTAGATGGCCTCTCTTTAGTTGGAGAGGTCCGATTATCCCGAATCAAGGAAAAACTATTCATGTCTCTCTTTGGAAAAATTAGAACTTGGGCCACAACCCCAAGCAGTAAACCGGCCGCCCTTTTTCTGGGGTATGGTTTGACACTAGGCGTTCTCTTTTTTTTGGGGTTCCATTTTATCTTTATGAAGGGTACCAACAGTACCGAGCTCTGTATCTCTTGCCATGAGATGGAGGGGGTTTATCAGGAGTATAAAAAGAGCGTTCACTATAAAAACAACTCGGGAGTGCGCACCCAATGTGCCGACTGTCATATTCCCCATGGGGATGATTTTTTGGACTACTACGATAAGTTCATGGATAAGGTCATCGTCGGCACTCGTCACCTGTACCATCATGTGATTGGCACCTACCCGGATAGACAATCCTTCGAAAAGTCTCGGTATCGCCTGGCTCAGGATGTTTTGCAACACATGCGGGATCGGGACTCCAAGGAGTGTCGACAATGTCACAGTTATGAGGCCATGGCTCTGTTGGATCAGGGTAAATCGGCCTCCAGGAAACATACCAGGGTGATGAACAAGGGAGGCAAGACCTGTATTGATTGCCACTCTGGCATAGCCCATGAGGAGCAGGAGGAGCCAGACGAGGAGGATGAGGAGGACGAAGAGAAGGCGTCCTGACCCCGGTAGGTTGGCACGGCCACGGGCGGTTGTTTCACCAACAGAGGGTAGGGGGGTGGCTCTCCTCCTCTGGTGTTTGGGAACTTTCTTTGCTTTTTTTTGCCCAAGTTCATCGTGATCTCATTTTTTTTTCAAGCATGTTAGGTGGAATACCATGAATAGAATTGTTTTATCAGCCCTCGCTCTCTCTCTGTTTACGCTTATCCACAGTGGTCCGGTTTTGGCGGAGAAGAGTGAAAAAGAGAAGTATGTCTCTTCGGTCGTCACCTTGCTGAGACTTCATGAGCAGGCCATTCGTCAGCTATCGACCAACTCTTTTAAATATTCTGAAAATCTGGCCCGCCACGCTAAAGCGCTCCAGCAGACCTTTGGCTTGCTGGGCCCCATGGATTGGCATACGGCTAAGTCTGTCACCATGCACCGCCGGGTAAAGAAGGCGAATCGGGTCGATGCCCAGAGCTTTGAGCTGTTGGCTAAAAACAGCACCAAAACCTTGAAGTCGCTCCACTTGGCAGCCCGCCAAGAGTTGGAGGAGGGTAAAAAAGGGGTTGTCATTGAGGCGTTGGAGACGCTGCAGAGAACCTGCCAACAGTGTCATGACCTGTTGCCTGAAGGGGCGGCTCCTCAAGTTTGGAATCTTGACGTACCACCGGGAGAGTAATTCTGCTCTTATCGCTCCGACCACCGACCAAAGACCGCTTTAACCGGAACGGCTCTTTGGGACAATCAGCCTTTTTATGGGATCAGGATCTCTTTTTATGAGTGCTACCCCGCCCTTAACAGTCAAGCGTAAAATGCAGTTTATCGGTTTTCTGGTTACAATCTCTGTGCTTATCGCCCTTCTTTTGGGCGAATTGTATATTCGCTGGAATGTGGAATATCTGACCCCGGAGATTCTCCGGGATAAATCTCTTCAGTATGAGCCAGCTCTTTTTTCTCGCCATTTTATCAAGCAGCGCAGTACCACCATCCGATTTACCTCTTCCCAGCCGTTTGAGTACCGGATTAATGCGTTGGGGTATCGAGGGCCGGATTTTTTGCCGGACAAACCAGAGGGTACCTTGCGCATTCTCATCTATGGAGGCTCTCAGGTTTTTAATGGGGGGGGTAACCGGGATAATGACTGGCCTCGGCAGATTGAGAGAGCTGTGCGGGCTTC
The DNA here is from genome assembly GCA_002753565.1 of Magnetococcales bacterium. Lineage (GTDB taxonomy): Bacteria > Pseudomonadota > Magnetococcia > Magnetococcales > JADFYX01. The sequence continues at coordinate 207,435 of PEAM01000001.1, forward strand.
GGGCTATCCGAACGTCGAGGTGATTAATGCCGGTATTCCGGGGCTGGCCTCTTTCGATTCGGTCGGGCGGCTTTTTTCAGAGGGCCACCAATTTCATCCCGATATTGTGGTGTTGTGCAATGGGTGGAACGACATTAAATATTTCCATCTCAAGACCAACCTATTCCGCCATTATAAACCAAAAAAAGCCAGTGATTCCGACCACGTTCGCTATAACTATGTCAATGGACTGGATCGGTTTCTGAGTGAACACTCCCAGCTTTATGTTCAGCTTCGCGACCGATTTGTCTTCTGGTGGTTTGGGATTACGGCCGAGGGGGTGATCAACCAAGTGGATGGTTCCAACCCACCCGATAAGGAGATACCACCCTATTCCCTCCAACAGTCTGCCTTGAATCAGTACCGCCTCAATATTGAGACATTTGTAGATCTGGCTAACAATATTGGTGCGGTGCCGGTGTTGGTCAAGCAGGCCCGCTTGGCCCACCCGGACAATAGCGAGGCAGAAAAAAAGCGGATCAGTTATACGTTTCTCGGGCCTGACCCAACCAATCTTCTTCCAGAGATGCTCCCGAAGATTTTTGGTAAAATAGATGAGATCATCACCAGCGTAGCCGACAGAAAAGGGGCGCTGGTTCTCGACCCTTCCCAGAAGATGAGCGGGAAGGGGGACTATTTTTCTGACCATATCCATTTTTCTGCCCAGGGTACGGCTGAGATGGCTCGGATTCTTTCTGCAGGGCTGTTGCCGGTGGTGGAAAGGTTGAGTTTCTCTGGTCAAAATGAGGCTGTTACAGGAGAGATGGATAAATAACACTTTAAATTCGTTAAAAATGGTGGAGGCTCTTCTGGATTTTTGTCCAATAAACAGGTAGCCTGTCGGGACTATAACCTGATCGAGGGGAACGCCTGACTGTGAATGAAACGACCCCTTCACCACCACCAAAGGATACAGGGGGGGGTGAAGCGACCTTATCCAAAGGGCTGATTCTACTGACCGGCACACTGGCAGCCCTGATTTTTGTGACAGATCTGCTCTTGCCGTTGGGGGCGGCAGGGGCGGTACCATATGTGGTCGTTGTCATGACCGGATGGTGGTATCCCGGCGGCAAGCTGGTTCTATTGCGTCTGGCTGCCTTAAGCTCCATCCTTACCCTGGCCGGTTTTGTCTTCTCTCCGGCGGGGGGGGTGATCTGGGTTGTCCTGCTCAACCGCCTCTATGCTCTTTTTGCCATCTGGGCGGCAGCGGTTATTCTGATCATTGCCAAGACAAGTAGAAACTCCCTGGAAAAACAGACCTTTGAGCTTAAAAAACTTACCCTTGCTGTTGAGCAGAGCCCGATTTCGGTGGTTATTACCGACCTGGACGGGACGATCGAGTATGTCAATTCCACCTTTTCTGATTTAACCGGCTTTTCGTCTGAGGAGGTCATCGGTCAGACTCCTCGTGTATTGAAGTCGGGGCTTTTGCCGGCGGCCCTTTATAAGGATCTCTGGGATACCATTTCCCGTGGTGAGAGCTGGCATGAGGAGATCCTCAATCGGAAAAAAAAATGGTGAGCTTTACTGGGCTGCTCTCAATATCCGTGGTGTGACAGATGATCAGGGCAGGATTCGCAAATATGTGGCTGTTCAGGAGGATATGACCGAGCGAAAGCTTGCGGAAAAAAAATTATCCCAGAGTAATCGTGCGTTGAAGGCCCGGTTGATGTTCTCGGAGATTCTGTCGTCAGCCACCGATGAGGAGAGTATTCTCGACAAGCTCTGTCAGGTGTTGGTGGAAGAGGCCGGTTATCGTCTCTGTTGGCTGGGGTTTGCCCAGGACGATGAGGAGAAGCGAGTCCTTCCCGTGGCCCAGTTTGGTTTTGACCAGGGTTATCTGGATCGTATCAAGGTCTCTTGGGCCGATTGCGAACTGGGGCAGGGTCCGACCGGCATGGCCATTCGTACCGGACAATCCCGTGTGGTACAAGATATTCATTTACACCCCAATTTCAAACTGTGGCACCTAGATGCCGAGGAGAGTGGCTTTGCCTCCAGTATTGCTCTTCCCCTGAAAAACAACAAGCAGGTCTTTGGTGCCCTCAACCTATACAGTGAGGATGAGGGGGCTTTTGATGAGAGTGAGGTCCTGCTTTTAGAGGATCTTGCCCAGCAGATGGCCCAAGGGCTGATTCGACTTCGCGAAGCGGCCTCCCACCGTCGCACCCAGATGGCTCTGCAAGATAGCGAACGGGGCTATAAAACCCTGTTTGATACCATGTCCAGTGGGGTGGCTGTCTATACGGTTGTGGGGGATGGGGAAGATTTTGTCTTTAAAGACTTAAATGCTGCAGCCGAGGAGATCAGCCAGGTAAAACGGGCAGATGTGGTGGGGAAACGGTTGACGGTGGTCTTTCCGAAAGCCCAATCCTTTGGCCTGCTGGGTGTTTTTCAACAGGTTCATCGAACCGGAGAGCCGACCAATCTTCCCGCCACTTTCTACCAAGATGATCAGATGCAGGCCTGGTTGGAAAACCGGGTTTATCGGCTGGAGTCGGGAGAGATTGTCGCCATCTATAACGATTTGACCGATAAGATGGTGGCCGAGGAGAGGTTGCGTCTAGCCCAGGAGTCGTTGGAAAATACCAGTGATATGGTATTTTGGGTGAATCCGGATGGGACTTTTTTCAATGTCAACCCCTCGGCCTGTCACACCTTGGGGTACACCAGGTCGGAATTGATGGGGCTGAAAACCTCTGATCTCAACCCGGATCATCCACCTGATATCTGGTTAGAGCACTGGGAGGAGTTGAAGGAAAAAGGCTGGCTGTTTTTTGAGGCCTCCATGATACCCAAAAAAGGGCCGCTGCTGCCGGTAGAGATCAGCGCCAGCTACATGGAGTTTGAAAATCAGATCTACAATCTGGCCATTGTCCGTGATATCTCGGTACGCAAACAGGCCGAAAGGTTGCTGCAGGAGTCGGAATCCATACAGCGGGATCTGTATGAAAATGCTCCGGTGGCCTTTATCTCTGTGAGTGTGCTGGATGGACGCATTTTACGCTGTAACAAGGCCTTTGAGCGGCTGTTTGGCTATCTGCCTGAGGAGGTGGAGAGCCTCAGGATCTTCAACCTGTATGCCGATACACCCCAGGGACTCCCTATTGCGGAGACCATTTTCAACACGCTGATAAGCAACGCCTCTGTTATGGATCAGGAGGTGGAGATGGTGCGCCAGGATGGTACCATCATCTGGGCCAGCGTCTCTACCTCCCCCAAAATGGATGGACAGGGTCAGGTGGTTGAGAGCCGTTCGGTCATTTTGGATCTGACAGCCCGAAAGGAGGCGGAAAAGTCTCTGCGCCAATATGCTGCCATTGTGGCTGCTTCGAAAGATCATATGGCTTTTTTAGACCGGAACTATATCTATCGGGCGGTGAATGATGCCTATCTGATCAATCACGGTAAGCAGAAGGATGATATTATTGGCCGAACGGTGGAAGATCTGTTAGGGGGTAAGGTTTTTAAGCGAATTCAAGCCAATCTCGATCGCTGCTTGGCGGGTGAGGTAGTGAATTTTCAAGGTTGGTTTGTTTTTCCCGTCCAGGGCAGGCGGTGGATGGATATCTCCTATTTTCCGCAGTTTCAGGAGGATGGTGAGGTGTCGGGGATTGTCGTCACCTCTCGTGACCACACCTACCGCAAGGAGCTGACCGACCAGCTCCAGGAGAGTGAAGAGCGGTTTCAGATCAGCTCCCGGTTTGCCAACATCGGGGTGTGGGATTGGTATATCGAGACAGGTAGTTTGCACTGGTCAGAAAAGATAGCGCCACTCTTTGGCTATGAGCCAGGAGAGGTGGAGACCACCTATGACAACTTTCTGGCTGCCATCCACCCAGAAGATCGCCCTCGGGTGTTGGATGCGATTAAAAAGTGTGTCGATAACGGAGAGGATTACAACATTGAACACCGCATCATCCAAAAATCCGATCAGTTGCGCTGGGTGAGTGAGCGAGGCGATGTCCTGCGTGATGAGCACGGAAAGCCCTATCGGATGCTGGGCGTGGTCCAGGATATTACCGCCCGTAAGGTGATGGAAAATGATCTGCGTTACGCCAAAATCCAGGCCGAGGTGGCCAATCAGGCCAAGGGGCAGTTTCTGGCCAACATGAGCCATGAAATCCGCACCCCCATGAATGCCATTACCGGCATGGCCTATCTGGCCCTGCAGACCGAGTTGACTCTCAAACAGAGAGGGTTTCTAGAGAAAATCCGTATGGCCTCGGAGGCGTTGCTGCGTATTATCAACGATATCCTGGATTTTTCCAAGATCGATGCAGGCAAGTTGGAGCTGGAGGTGGCGGCGTTTGATCTGGACGAACTGTTGACCCAGTTAAATGATATCACCCTGGCAAAGGGGGAGGCGAAAGGGTTGGAGATTCTTTTCTCCATCCCCTCGGAGGTGCCTCGCAGATTGATTGGAGACTCTGTTCGGTTACGTCAGGTTTTGACCAACCTGTGTGATAACGCCATCAAGTTTACCGCCGAGGGGGAGGTTTTTGTCTCTGTGGGTTTGGATCGTGCTGAGGCTGAGGAGGTTGTGCTGCGCTTCCAGGTTGGTGATAGCGGCATAGGGATCTCACCACAGCAGAGTCAAAATCTCTTCCAGCCCTTCAAACAGGTAGATGCCTCCACCACCCGAAAATATGGCGGAACCGGCCTGGGGCTCTCCATCAGCCGTCGATTGGTGGAGATGATGGGAGGTGCCATTACCGTGGAGGAGGGCAGAGAGAAGAGGGGATCTGTCTTTGTCTTTACCGCCTGTTTTGGCCTCCAGAAACCAGCCTGTCAGCCCTCTTTTAGCTTGCCGAAAGAGTTGGAAAACATCCGGGCTCTGGTTGTTGACGATCATGGCTTGTCTCGCGAAATTCTGCAAGACTATCTTGTCTCCCTCTCGCTATCCTGTGTGATGGCGGCCTCGGCAGAGGAGGCGCTTGGGCTTCTCTCTCAATCGGGAGAAAAACAGCCGACCCCTTTCGATCTTCTGGTGGTGGATTGGCAGATGCCGGGGATGAATGGGGTGGCGTTGGCGCATCAGATTCAAGCCCGTGCCGAATATGCCGATATGCCGGTACTTATTCTGGTTGGCAGTCAAGAGAGAGAGGAGGTAGAGAGCCTCTGCAGTCAACTCCGTCGGGTAGCGCTGTTGCGTAAGCCGGTCAACCTGATGGATCTGCAGAATCGGATTCTGACTCTCTTCAATCAAGCGATACCCCAACAGTCTCAGGGTTCTGAAGACGGGGCTGGGGCTAAAGGGCTTCAAGATCTGGCCGGTGCACGCTTTCTCCTGGTGGATGATCTGCCGGATAATCTGGAAATTCTCACGGAGATTCTCATTCCCTATGGTATTGAGGTGTTCCGTGCCAACGACGGTCAGGAGGCGGTGGACAGGGTGGTAAACTCCCCCGGCTTTTTCGATGGTATTTTAATGGATATTCAGATGCCGGGGATGGATGGCTATGAGGCAACGCGTCTGATTCGCAGCCATCCTGAGGAGACGGTGCCCATTATTGCCATGACGGCCAGTGCCATGGTTCAGGATGTGAAAAAATGTCTGGAGATTGGCATGAATGATCACGTAGCCAAACCCATCGAGGTGGAGCATCTGTTTGCTACCCTGCTCAAATGGGTTGAGGTTGATGAGGAGAGGCGGGCACCGATACGAGCCGACAGGGGGGAGAGCAGGGATGATAAAACAGAACGGCAGGGGTTTGTGTTGCCGGAGCGGTTGCCGGGAATCGACCGGGAGGATGGGCTGCGTAGATTTGAAGGCAATGGCGGGCTGTTGGCCAAAATGATTGGCCAATTTATTCGGGAGTACGGTGATATCTCAGCAGCCTTGGCTCACCATCTGGAGTCAGGAGAGAGGGGGGAGGCGTTGGCTCTTCTGCATCAGGTCAAGGGGTTGGCGGGGAACATCTCTGCCACGGAGATATTCCACGTCTGCAGAGCGTTGGAAGAGCGTCTGAATGATCAATCGGAAGAGCCGTTGTCTCCTCTGCTGTTACGGTTGCAAAAGGGGATTGAGCAGCTGAAGGATTCTGCCCAAATTTTAACGGAACAAGAGGTGTTGGCTTCTTGTGGCGTTGTCAAAGTGGTGGAGGAGGTTGACCCGGAGAAAATTTTGCAATGGGCCGCAGAGTTATCAATCTATCTGGACCGGAGAGATCTTCAGAGCGATAATCACCTGGAGATGATCAAGGCTGCTCTGAGCGGTCTTCCTGAGTTTATCTATGACCTGAAGAGACTTGAATCCTGTCTCAGTCGTCTGGATAATGTCGGTGCCAAGGAGCCTCTAACAGAGATAGTGCGCAAATTAAAGCAGATGGCTACGAGGGATAATGCAGATATTTAAGAAAAAAAGCACCATCCTCATAGTGGATGACTCTACGGCAAACATCCGGATTTTAAGTGAAATTCTTGGGAAGGAGTACCAGATTATTTTTGCCACCACCGGCGTGGATGCTCTGGAGAGTGCGGTAACGGGGACTCCTGATCTGATTTTGTTGGATATCATGATGCCAGAAATGGATGGTTATGAGATCTGTTCCAGGCTTAAATCCGATAGCCGAACCAGTGATATTCCGGTCATCTTCATCACCTCCTTGGATAAGGAGCAGCATGAAACGGTCGGTCTGGAGCTGGGTGGTATCGACTATATTACCAAACCCATCAACCCCAACCTGGTTCGGCTGCGGATTCGTAACCACATGGAGTTGAAGATTCTTCAGGATCACTATAAAAACCTCTCCTCCAAAGATGGTCTGACCGGTTTAGCCAATCGGCGACATTTTGATGAGTTCCTGGATCGTGAGTGGCGACGCTCCCTACGTTCCCGCTCGATTCTCTCTCTTATCCTGATGGATATTGACTGTTTCAAGCCGTATAATGACCATTATGGACATACGGCTGGGGATGATTGTTTAAAGAGGATCGCCTCGATCATGTTTGGCACCATGGAGCGCTCTACCGATCTGATCGCCCGCTATGGTGGGGAGGAGTTTGTCTGCGTTTTGCCGGGGACCGATACGGAGGGGGCAAAAGTGTTGGCTGAAAAACTTCGGAAGAGGGTCGCCTCGTTAGAGATACCCCATGCCTATTCTCAAACCGGCAAGGGGTATGTGACCATCAGTCTGGGTATCGCCAGTATGACCCCTTCCAAGGAGGGGCGCTGGAGTGCGTTGATTGAGTCGGCTGACAAAAAACTCTATCAGGCCAAAAAGTTGGGTAGAGATTGTGTGGTCGGGTGATGCGCCTGTCCGTTGCTCTGTGGAAGGCTCTTTTATCCCGGTAGATTAAAGGTACACTATGGCAAAAAAGGGTCGGATATTACTCTTGTCGGTTTTAGTGGTCTGGGGCGTTATCGGTGGGGTGGTTCCACTCCATGACGCTTTTGGTGGGGTCTATACCTGTCGCAAGGTTGCGCAAGGGTGTGAGAGTAGCAACAATATTGAGTATGGTTCTTGCCTGGGGTATCTGGCGGGATTGAGTGGCTGGGAAATTTTTTTGCAGGTCAACCTGGAGAAACACCGGGTTTTCTGTTTTCCGGAGGTGATGAAAACCGGACAGTTGAAGAAAATTTTCCTCCGCTACCTGGAGAAACATCCTGAGCAGATGGACAGCGCGGCCTCCCTCTGTTTTTTTGAGGCGATGTCAGAGGCTTTTCCCTGCCGACCAGCAGCCCCACCCTCAGAATAAAAGCTGGGGGATCACTTTAACCTGGAAACGACTCTTTGAGCCAAAACCGCAGGGTCAAGATCAGTTTTTTGACAGAAGTGAGCTGGACCGGTCGGGTTAAGCTGTCAAATTTTCGTGCCTTGAGAAGTGTCAGGTAGCGGTGATAGATGGCAGACATCACCAGAGCGGGAAAGAGACATTTTCGCTCTTTTTTATCCTGGATCAACCCCTCCCCAGCCTGGAAATGGGTTTCGGCCAGGGCCCCCAGCTCTGTCAACGCCCGGCCAAGAGGCTCGCTCCAGCGGCCCGCCAGAATATCTTCTGTCTTGAGCCCATTGGCCAGCAAGAGGTTCTGGGGAATATAGACCCGACCCCGCTCTCCATCCTCTTTGATATCCCTTAATATATTGGTAAGCTGAAAGGCCATCCCCAGATGGAAGGCAAACTGATCCCACTTGGCCTGTTGTGCCGGGCTGATGGGTCTCTCCCGGCAGAAGATCGGCAGGGTGATCAAACCGACAGCGACCGCCACCTTGTGGCAGTAGTCGGAAAGGGCCTCCTGGTCTTTGAAGGTAGGCTGGTCAAGATCCATCTCCATGCCGTCGATAATGTCGTGGAAGGGCTGGGTGGGTAGCTTGAAGAGCTGTATGGCCTGAGCCAACTCCTGACAGACCGGGTGTTCCGGGTTGGTGCGGGCGAATGCTCGATTAAGATCGTCCCGCCAGTGATTCAACCGTTCTCGGGCCTGCTCTGGGTCTCCTCCTTCATCCACCGTATCGTCTACCTCACGGCAGAAGGCGTAGAGGGCATACATGGCAGCGCGCCGGGGAGGGGAGAGGAGTCGGATGGGATAGTAGAAAGAGCTGTTGGCTTTTAGGGTGCGGTCGCGACAGTAGGCGGCGGGGGTCATGAGCGAATTCGCTTGATGGCACGCCAGAGGCAGGCGGCACGATTGCTGTTGGTCAGGCGAGGCCGTCCCCGCAACGTGTTGCCATCCATCTCCTCAATTTTGCCCAGTACCGCCAGCCCACCCTCGATAATGGTTGCCATCTCCAGGTTGAGGGGCCACTGCAGCTGCTTGACCAGGGGCGAGCCATATTCAAACAGTTGCCGGCTCTGCTCCACCAAATGTTTGACAAGATTGCCCAGAGGGGGAGAAAAACGGCGGATAAGAATCATCTTTTCATCGACACCAAACCGCTCAAGCTCCTCTCGGGGCAGGTAGAGGGGGCGGCCGGTCAGGGTGTCTTGTCCCAGATCTTGGAGATGGTTGGTCAGTTGAAGCGCGGTACAGATGGCATCGGAATAGCGAATTTTTTGCGGCAGAGGCTCCCCCGGTTCCAGGTAGGCCTCTCCGGCAATATGCAGGATGATCCGACCCACCGGATTGGCGGAGTATCGACAGTACTCTTCCAGCTCTGCCAGGGTTTCGTAGCGCTTATTGGTTACATCCATCCGAAAGGCGACAAGGAGTTCGTGGAAGGGGGCTGAGGTCAGTCCGGTCATGTCGAAGGTGTGGCGCAAGGCACGGAAAACCGGGTGGTTGGGCTTACCCTCCTCTGCCAGCATCAGGCGATCGGACCAGTTGTCCAGTAGCTGCAGTTTGGTATCATTTTCCCGGCCGGGCAGGTCGGCAAAGTCGTCAGCGGTTCGGGCAAAAGCATAGACAGCGTGGAGGTGGTGGCGAATCTGTCGAGGAGCCAGGAGAGAGCCAACCGGGAAGTTTTCGGTATTCTTCCGGACAATATCTCGGCAATAGTCAAAATCTGCCGTCAGATGAGAGGGGATGGCGCTCAATAAATACATCATCACAAATTACTATAACCAGACCCCATCCACAAGCCGATCGGTGTTGTGGGGGTAATTCGATGGGTTAATTGGCGGTAATAGTGTTGTTAAAAGGTTGATTAAACTTTACAAATCCTTGCTTGGAGAGGGGGCTGTTTTCGGGTGGTCCAGGCTGCCTCTGACGGTCAGCCATTGGGACAGCTGTTCCCGGTCGATGGCAAACAGTCCACTGCCGCCAAAATGAAAGAGAAGCCAGTCGCCTGGAAAGTCAGGCCAGCAGGTTTCCATGATCTCCTGGGTTTCATCCCCCACCTCGCACAGCAGTAGTCCTCCCGGTTTGAGATGGTCAACAGCTTGTTGCAGCAGGGGGATGATCAGATCAAGCCCCTGGGCGCCGGCTGCCAGAGCCAGGGCAGGTTCATGGCGGTATTCCGGTGGGAGCGTATCCATGGTCTGGGTGGAAACATAGGGGGGGTTGGTGACGATGAGATCATAGGTTTTACCTGACAGCCCCTGGAAAAGGTCGGACTCGATCAGTTGGAGCTGACTGCCCAGCTTAAAGTGATCTCTGTTGATCTGGGCTACCTGCAGCGCCAGAGGAGAGATGTCGGCACCATCAACCTGGGCATGGGGAAAGGTTCGGGCCAGAATAATGGCCAGACAGCCGCTACCGGTACAGAGGTCGAGAATATGCGAAACCTGTCCGGTTTCCAACAAGGCGTCAAAACCCTCTTCGTCATCAAAAATATTTTCAAATCGGGAGCGGGGAATGAGTACCCGCTCATCGACAAAAAAGCGTTCTCCAGCGAAAAAAGCCTCCTGGGTGATGTAGGCCGCTGGCAGACGTTTGTTAATACGGTTATCCCAAATTGGTGCCACCCGATTGGCAGCATCATCCGGTGGGGGTTGATCCAGCCTCTGTTCAATTTCGTTAAATGCTATTGAAAATGCATAACATATTAAATATTCAGCTTCTAGGTATGGTTCTTGCGAGCCATTCTCCAGGCAAATTTCCTCCGTTTGGAGGTTGTCTGCCACCAGGGTGATCCACTCTCCGATGGTGGCCGGTTTGGACCGGCCAGCCAAGAAAGGGGGGGGATTGTTGTAACGATTGGTATTTTTGTCCTTTTTCATGGAGAATATACTCTACCCGGGTGGTGTTATGAAAAAAAATACAATTTCAGGGTGAATCGACTTGTTGACGAGACGTAATTGTCGTACTCTCTGTTGGAATTTTGACACATCAAGCTTCTAAGATCGGGGGTGGCGGTCCACCCTGTCAACCAGGCAAGGATGATTTTTTGACATCATGTATGGAATCATAGGCAAATCCCCACGGATGCAAAAGCTGTACAAGATGATTGAACGGGTAGCGCCGGCCAATTCCACTGTACTGATACAAGGCGAGAGCGGAACCGGCAAGGAGTTGATTGCCCGCGCCCTGCACTATACCTCACCCAGGAAGGACCAGGCACTGGTTGCTGTCAATTGTGGCGCCATTCCCGAAGATCTGTTGGAATCTGAACTGTTTGGTCATGTGCGAGGCGCCTTCACCGGTGCGGCTCATGCTCGGGTAGGGCGATTTGAGCTGGCCAGTGGTGGCACCCTGTTTTTGGATGAGATTGGCGACATGAGTCCCAAGCTTCAGGTCAAAATGTTGCGGGTTCTCCAAGAGAAGGTGGTGGAGCCGGTTGGTAGTGTCAAGTCCATCAAGGTGGATGTTCGAGTGGTGGCGGCCACCCATAAAAATCTGGAGACTGAAGTGGCGGAGGGCCGTTTTCGGGAAGATCTTTTCTATCGGCTCAACGTGGTGCCGCTCCATGTCCCTCCTCTGCGTGAGAGAGGGGCGGATATTACGCTCTTGGCGGAGTTTTTTCTTGATAAATGCGTTAAGGATATGGGGTGTGACCGGGTAACGGTCAGCAAAGAGATTCAAGATATTTTTCTCCATTATACCTGGCCGGGCAATGTGCGCGAGTTGGAAAATCTGATGGAACGGCTGACGGTTCTATCCGATGGCTCGGTTTTACATGAAGACCTGCCTCTTAAGCTGCTGGACGGTACCCATCCCAATACCGATGCCAATGCCAATCAACCCATACCCGCTTCGGCCTTTTCGGTTGGTGAAACCATTCCAGATGGGTTTGACTTCAATAAGGAGGTTGCCTCTTTTGAGAACCAGTTGATTCTTTCTGCCCTTAACAGTACCGACTGGAACAAAAACAAGGCGGCACGTCTGCTCAATCTAAACCGAACAACCCTGGTCGAGAAGATCAAGAAAAAAGGGTTGGAGAAGTTGGAAAGTTGATCTGTGGGGGGGATTATGAGAATGAGGGCTAAGAGTTCAATGACCAGAATCGGCTTGTCCATTTGGCTTGCAGGGGCTTTCATGGTGTTGGCATTGATGACACCTGGTGAGAGCCACGCTTTTTTCTCCAAGCTCTCTTACTCTACCGAAGAGATGGGTAAGCGGGAGGTTCTCTCCTTTCGAGTGCCACCCGGCAGCTCTCGTCCTCGGATCAAGCTGGTGGAGGAGAAGCTGTTGAAGTTGACGGTTCCCGGTTTGGTGGCTCTGCCGGCCTCGGCTCTCAATACCGATCGTTCCCGCTGGATTAACAGTTTTCAGGTAGAAGAGATTCCCGGTGGTGAGATGGGGCTGCAGATTATGATCGGCTTGAAGGAGCCGCTTCTCAACTTTCGGGACTCCATTGGTAAAGAGGATATTGTTGACGGTTCTCTCTATCGGCTGGAGATTGATAAACCGCAAAAACCGTCAGAAACCGGACCTGCCAAATTATTGGAGGGTCGGGTGCTTGTGGGCAGAGATGGCACCTTGATTATCTTCTCCCACTCTGGCAACGGATTTGTTGAGAGTACCATAGATAAGAGCAGCCAACTGGTTGGTCTTCACTGGCGTTCAGCCGGGTTGGGGGCCAGTTGGCGGGATGTGGTGCCGGGTGGGCTGGTGGAAAAAATTCTCGCCTATGAGTTTCCCCGTGGTCAGGTAGAGCTGGAGATCCTGCTCAACGAAGAGACAGAAAATGTGCGCTTTCATCGAGGCTCCAAGCTGGGGCTGTTTATTGTTGAACTGGTGACAAAAAACGGTATTGGTCGCAAAGATGACATCGATCGGATCATGAGTCAGCGTCTGGCCGAGATAGAGGCGGGGGCGCCCAGACCACTCAATCGTCTCTGGCCTCTTTTCGAGCCCTCTGATGAGGTGGTAGAGCTTGGCGGCAGGACGGTGGACGAAGCCTACTTTATGCAAAATGCCAAAGAGGCTGAGGGTAACCGGGATTTTGCCCAGGCCCGCGCCTATCTGGATAGTCTGCTCGACGTGTTTCCCGACACTCCCAACCGGGAGGTGATCGATTTTTACAAGGTCGATCTGGCCAGCCGCATGAACTGGAAACCGGGTTGGTTGCTTACCGAACTGGAAGCGGCTCTGGCTCGACACCCCAATGAACCGGACTATTCAGCGCACCGTCTATGGCAACTTCAGCTCTATAATCAGGCCAAGCTCTACGAAAACGCCTATAACATCATGTGGGACCCCAATCTTCCCAAAGGGGAGCCAGCGGTCTGGATGGAGCGGGGGCGGGCAACCATCGGTCTGGCCCGTGCCCAGGTCTCTGCCGAGGCCAATCAGAAGGCGGCAGCGGGCTATTTGAAGAAGATTATCGACATTACCAGGAACAAGGGGCCGCACAGTGCCGAGGCCAACTATCTGCTGGCCGAGTTGAGTGATAACGATGGGGATATGGATAAAACCCTGGCCCTTCTCGATGGCTTAAGCCCAGAACAGATGGCGGTGTTGAACCAAAACCCGGATCGGATTATGGGAATTGCCGACCTTTATTACAAGTACACCCGCTATGGTGATGCGGTGCGCCACTATGCGGTTCTGCTGGAAAACTATCCCACTCTGGACCAGATGGCCCCTTGGGCCTTGTTGAGAGCGGCGGAGTCGAGCCATCAACTCTCCAAAATAGCCGCTGCAGCCGGCGAGACCGAAGAGGCCGAGGCCCGACTCAAAGAGGCTAGATTACTTTTTGATCGGCTGAAAAATATTCATGTGGCCTCCGATGCCGCCGTTTGGGGCCGGATTTTTGAGCTGTCCATGGATGAGCAGACCGATGTCAATGAGCGATTGAAAAAATTGGACACCCTGATTGAAGAGATCGCCTTGCCGGATGCTCTGGCTGAGGCTCAACTCTCTCGGGCAGAGCTGTTGGGGCAATCGGGTCGCTACCATGAGGCGTTGAATACCCTCAACGATCTACTGACTCTGACCTCTCGTCAGGCGGTGGTGAGGCGGGCGGACCGTTTTAGAAAAGAGTTCTTGGTGGATGGCATGGCGGCGGCTCTGGATGAGGCCCGACCGGAATTTGCCGCCCTGCTGGCTGAGATCTACGGGGAGAACTGGCGTAACGACCCCCGTTATCCCAAAGCACGGGTCCATCTGGCGGAAGCGTTGATGCGTATGGGGGCCAGTGAAGAGGCTCTGCCTATCCTCGATGGTCTGAATGATAAGCCAGCCACAGAACTGGCTCAACTGGGCAGGACCCTGATCAACGGCTCCTATATGGGGCTGCCAACGGTCACGGAAATTGGTGAAAGCATGCCCCAGTCGGTGGCTCGGGTTCGTCTGGATGAGGGGGAGAGGCTGGTTCGCCGCAAAGAGTGGGAGGCGGTGCTGATTCTTTTGGAGCGTCTGCCCATTGAGCTGCTCAACGAGGCGGGCCGGGATAAACGGCTCCATCTTTTGGCCCAGGCCGAGGCCGGGCGTGGGCGGTTTCCCCAGACTGTTCGGCATCTGGAAGATCTTTTTTTCCAGAAACCCCTGGGAGATGGTAAGATCTACTATTGGTATGGCACCATTTTGCAAAAGTGGAAGGGTGATGAAAAATCGCAAGCGGCATACCAACGGGTGGCCAAAGAGGCTACCGACCCGGAAATACAAGCCCTGGCTCGGGTTCGTATCGGTGACATCTTTCAAAGGGCTGGAGATTTTTCCGGGGCACGTGAAGAGTATCTGCAAGCGGTAAAGCTGGCCCCCGGAACACCTTGGGCGAAAGTTGCCAACGAAAATGCCGCTCAGCTTCAGATGGCCATGGATGTAGGGAAATAGTCACTATGTCGGAACGTAATGAAATTGTTGTAATCGGATCAACCAGCAGCCCATTAACCAGCCTGGTCTCCCAACTGCGCATGTTTGGGAGCAAAGTGGTGTTGATGGATCAGGTGATCGAAGCCAAAAAACAGATTGCCCAACCACAGGTGGGGATGGTCATTGTCGACCTGGAAGGGGTTGAGGATGGGTTGGATCTGATTCGGGAGTTGAGCTTTCTTTTTCGAGGCATGCCTATTTTAGCCTCTGCGGTGAAAGGGAACCTGACCGAGGCCAGAGAGGCGATCGGCTTGGGGGCGGCAGACTATCTCCACCTTCCGGTGGAGGAGGATAAGCTCAAGTCGATCATCCAGAACTATTGCAGCCAGTTTTTTGATCCTGAACTGGGACGTGGCCGCAGAATCATCACCAACGACCCCGGCATGCGACGGCTGTTGGGTCAGGTGCGCCGGGTAGCCCGTTCGCAGGCTTCCGTCCTGATTCAGGGGGAGAGCGGTACCGGAAAAGAGTTGATTGCTCGCTTTGTGCATCAGGTCTCCGACCGCCCCAAGGGGCCGTTTATTGCCATCAACTGCGCCGCTCTACCCGAAAACCTGTTGGAGTCCGAACTGTTTGGTCATGCCAAAGGGGCCTTTACCGGTGCTACGGCTGACCGGAAGGGTAAATTTTTGCAGGCCAACGGCGGCACCATCTTTCTGGATGAAATTTCAGAGATGTCTCTCAATCTGCAGGCAAAAATGTTGCGGGTGTTGCAAGAGAGAGAGGTGGACCCGGTTGGCGGCAAGGCTGCCATCTCCTTGGATGTCCGTGTGGTCGCCTCAACCAACCGCGATCTGAAAGCCTATGCCATGGAGGGTAATTTTCGCGAGGATCTCTACTATCGTCTCAATGTTTTCCCCGTTCAGCTTCCCCCGCTCAGAGAGCGAAGCAAAGATGTTCTGTTACTCTCCAACAGCTTTAGAAAACGGTTTGTTGCGGAGTTGGCCAGAAACGATATCTCCTTTTCCAAGCGGTCCATGGTGGCCTTGACCAACTACCAGTGGCCCGGCAATGTCCGTGAGCTGGAGAATGTCATTCAGCGGGCTTTGCTGATGGCGGAAGGGGCGCAGATTGAGCCGGAAGATTTGATGTTGGATGTTCCGGACGATCTGGATACCGGTGCCGATTCAGGTGGCTCGATGGAGGCGGTGGAGGGGGACTCTTTTACAGGAGACGAAGAGGATATTCGTCTCCCTATCGGTACCACGGTCCGGCAGATGGAAGAGATTTTGATCCATCGTACCTTAAACGAGGTCAACGGTAATCGAACCCGAGCCGCTGAGCTGCTGGGTATCTCCATCCGCACGTTGCGGAACAAGCTCAATGAATATGCCGCCCGATAATGCAGGGCTTATAAGGGGGGGGTGCCAACATAAAAGGGGGTTGGTTCTGGTTGTTCTCTTCTCTCTTTTAACCGGCTGTTCCGATCCGAACTCCTCCAGCCTGGATGCCAGCTTTTATGCCAAGGACAGTACCTGGGAGAAGCTGCGGCATTTTTTTACACCAGAGAGCTATTGGCAAAAGAAGGTGGTCGATCTGACGGCGGAGCTGGAGGTTGACCGAGCCTTTTTTCATGAAGAGAACCAGCGCTACCGTGCGCTGCTCAGCCGCCGCCGGCAGCAGGTGGTTGAGGCGGTAGCCGAGGCCAAAAAGAGCGGCTCAGACCCCAAGCAGGCCCGGCAACAGGTTATTCTCTCTTTCAGGGCACAGTTGGACCCGGCACGAACGAGGGCGCGGGAGGCGGGGCGAAAGTTGCGGCAGAAGATGGATTTTCTTACCCGCCTCAGTCAGGAGTTGACCAAGGCTCAGTAACAGGTAGGGGGCTAGAGGGTCAAGCCTTTTTTCATGACCAGACGAATGTTGTTGGCCCGATAGGTTCCATCACGACCAGGAAAGACATCAAACTCAATAATATCCCCCGGATTGGGGACATTCTCCGGGGATGTCAGCTCAGAAACATGAATATAGACATTGTTTCTGCGGCATTTGGCAAAGCCATAGCCTTTTTCAACAAAATAGACGGTAATCACCGCTCTCTCTACCGAGCCAATCTTCAGGTTGTCTCCCGATCCTACCACTTCGGACGGACCCTCCTTGCCTTCGAAGGGCTGGATATTAAGGGCAATCAACCCCTCCATTTCAGAGCCGGAACCGACGGTAAACTCAACAATATCGTTAACCTGGATGGTGCTGGATCTTAACTCTTGAGGGAGAACAAAGAAGCGGATCAGGCCGGAGTCTTGATTGTGGATGGTGACATGGCCGGAACCGTCACACTCCAGAGACTCCATTTGACCCTGAAGACGACTGCCCATCACCAGAACCGAACAGGCTTGGGGGCGACCCTCCTTGCCGGGTTTGATGGTAAATTGCACATGGTCATGCTCTTGGATGGAGATCTGGTTGATCACATAGGTCATGTGAAAATAGATCTCCCGATACTCCTGATCTTCGGAATAATATTGAATAAACCCAAATCCTCGCTCTTTTTTGAAGGCGGAAACCCGACCAAAATAGATCTGCTCCTCCTGGTAAAGGTCCACCTCCATCTCGCTGGTGAGGCTCTCTTCGACCGGGTTGGTGGTCAGAAAATGGGTTGGCTGTTCTTGCCAAAAGATAGAGTAGCAGCCAACCGGCTGAGCCAAAGAGGGAAATTTGAGGGGAGACTGCTCGACAAAATAGGCATTTTGCGGGCGGTTTGACGCCCGACCAGCTTGAGAGGTGACTTGAAGAGAGTCCGCCGGGTAGGAGTCGGCACTGTTGAGCAGGATGGCATTTCCCCGTGCGCGAACCGATAAAAGAGCGGCTATGTCGATGGGGCTGCCAATATAGTCAGGGCGCTCTCCCTCTTGAAGGTAACACTCAAACACAGGCCCTGAGGAGATACCGATGGCGCAGCTGGGATGAGCGCTGATGGTGGTGGCACTCTCCTGGAGGTCAATAGCCGCCTGAACCCCCTGAACGGCATCCTCGAATACGACCAGGATACCGTCAGGGGTCAATTTGACGATCTCTCCCCCGTGGGGGTGGATGGTCTGTTGAGCACTCTGTAGAAAGCCGTCGAAAAACTCGGCCCAATCGGGTTCCGATAGCCCTTTTTTTGTCTGGTCGGCATTGAAGATCCGAACCTGCAAAAAGGTTTTCCCGACCGCTTCCATTTCCATGATGATATCGTTACTTTCGCTTGACGGATTCTATTAAGACCGTCTCCACAGGAACATCGCTGTGACCACGGTTCATGCCTGTCTTGACTTCGGCAATTTTTTCAACCACCTCCATCCCTTCGACAACTTTTCCGAACACCGCATAGCCAAAATCCCGGCCGCCATGGTCAAGAAAGCTGTTGTTGTTGAGGTTGATGAAAAACTGGGAGGTGGCGCTATCCACAACCTGAGTACGGGCCATGGCCAGCGTTCCCTTTTCATTTTTCAGGCCATTGTCGGCTTCATTTTTAATGGGAGCATTGTTGGCTTTTTCTCCCATGTCATCGGTCATGCCGCCGCCTTGGACCATGAAGTTGGGGATGACTCTATGGAAGATGGTACCATCATAAAAGCCTTCATCAACGTATTTCAAGAAGTTTTCGACGGTGATGGGGGCCTTTTCGGCATTGAGTTCTATGGTGATTTCACCAAGGGATGTGGTCATGATAACCATGGGGTTTACTCCAGAGTTTGAGTTTGTCGTTGTGGCTGCCCCGGCAGGCTGAATGGCTATACCGGTCAGGATGAGGAGTGCAATGTAGTAAAAACGGATGGTGTTGGTCAATGGATCCTCCTAGAATTTAGAGTGTTGCTGGTTGGGGCTTCGCCACCCCATGCTCGGAATGATCAAGCAGTTGATTCACTTGATTAACAATAATTTGGCTGGAGAGAACAAGCTGTTGGGCCTTCTGTCGGGTAAAGGGCTGCTCCAGGCCGTAATCGGCCCCATGGCGAAGATCGCGGACACTGCTTAGCAGGTGGCCCAACTGGCGGATGTTGATTGCCCGGTGCCATGCTGGACCCTTCTGCAAGGGGAGCGGGGTCTGCTGAAGCGAGCGGATCAGCTTTTTGTGGCACCCCTCCCGCTCTGGGACATTGATCAAGGGGCCGAGATTGAGTCTCTCCCGAAGCTGACGACAGGCATGGTGGGCCCCCTGGTAGGCTCGGCTACCGGCATTGCGGTAGTTGATCTCCAGATCCTCTTCCAATAATTTTTCAGCTGAGCGGATAAAATCCTGGGGCGTGATGCTCACGGTTGCTCCTTAGCCAAAAATCCGATAGAGACATGTCGACAGGTCTGGTCGTACAGTCGAGAGCCCGCCAGTCGTTGGCTTAACTCCCACTCCAAAGCGACCACTCTCTCTTCGGGAAGAGGGAGCAGAAAACGGAAGCTCAACCAGCGGTCTATCTCATCTTCCCGGAGCTGATAGCGCAGAGCCGCCCCCAGCACCTTCTCTTCCCGTAGCAGGGAGGCCGCCTGCTGTTGCAGAGACTCCAGATCTCGATCGGCGACCCGGTTTTCCCGCAAAAAGAGGCTGATGCGACGAATGGTTTTGGCTGTGGGCAGGGTGTCGGTTGTGGCGGTGGCCCGGTCATAATCGTCCATCCAGTGGGTGGCCTCGTGAAAACGACCTGACTGTACACAGGCATGGACGGTTTCGGCCAGTAGCTCGGGATTTTTTTGGTAGATCTGGCTGGCTTCCCTGGCCTCGATTGCCGACTCCGAAAAACAGGCGAAGCCCTGAAGGGCCAAGATATGGTTGACCCGAATGGAGTAGGAGACCTTGTCGATGCAGCGGGCCGCTTTAAAATGGGCGCGCATCTTCTCTTCTCGCCCCTGCAGGGTGGCGATCATCCCTAAAATAGAGTGGCTGGTGGTCGGGTGACGGTCGAGATAGGTCTCGGCCAGGCAGAGGTCGTGATTGAGCCGCTCGTTGTCACACTCTTTGCCCGGGGCGATGGTGCGCATGCGCTGAATGATTTTTTCAAGATCCGCTGGCAGGTTGGAACCCATTCCTCATCCTCTATACCCTGAATTTTTCGTTAGCGTAACTTACGTTTCATTCTGGTATAGGGCAAGGAATCGTTTAAAAAAAAGGGGGTTTAACCCCCTTTTTTTGCGGTTAGCTGTAGGTTAAAGCGGCACGGTTGCTCCACAGTTGGTCAAATGTCACTCGACCGTTGGCAAACAGGGTGGCGGTAGAGCCATCGGCAAAGAGGGCGGTTCTCTGGATCAACCAGACGGGGTCCGATTCACTGCTGCCGGGGTCAGCGCTGCCCATATAGATATAGTCGGTGCTGTCAACGGTGGTGGAGTCGGTTCGGGTGGTGAGCAGATTTTTTCCACTCAGGAGGTTGTTGAGTTTGCTTTTGTCAATATGGATCGAGTGGGGCATGATACTCTCCTTGGGTTAGGTTAATAGGTAAAAAAATTAGGGTTTGATTAGGGTTAGCCGAGAAATCTGGCTGTCGGGTTCAAGATGGTGATGCAGGGTTGTGAGCAGCCCTCTAAAACTTGCACCGTGGAGGGCGTCGTGAACCTCCACCAGTTGACCGGGGGCCAGGTCAGGTCGCCAGACGATGGTCAGCTCCACCTGCTGGCAGGTGGCTCCACGGTTCAGCTCCTGCTCTCCTCGAGCCAGCAGGGCCGATTGGCTGCTCAGCAGGTGCGAAACGATCTCTGCGCCTGGATGGCCGCCGTTATCCCGTTGGAGTGTGACGGTCTCATCCGCTAACGGTTGGCGGTAAGCATAACTGGAAAAGGCCACGGGAAAATTCGCCTCTCCGGCCAGTTGTGAGGGGGCCTGATAGTGATAACTCTGGCTGGTGGTGGTGGCGGTCAGGTGGAGTATGGCGGTGCCGGTGTCGGGGGTGGTCAGGGTGCGGCCATCGGCACTTAGATGGGGTGTGCCCAGATCTCTTCCCAACCAGGTATGGTGGTCGATACGGCGGATGGGCCGCTTGAGTTTGGCTTGGTTGGACTGGAGGAAAACCAGGTTTTCGGTCACCGTATAGCTGACCTCTCCCAGAGAGGTGACGCTTGCTGTCGAGGGGGTGAGAGGGGCCGGTTCCTGATTGGGTCCGGCGGTCAGGAGCAGATGGGCGGTATCGCCAGGTTGAAAATGGCTCTTGCCCCGATTGGGCCCTGCGACACGCTGATCCAGATGGATGGAGAGGTACCCTTCTGCCTGGTTGGGGTTGCGGTTATGGATGGTTATCTCATTGAACGGTTGCTGTGGCAGACTGCTGATTCGCATCTTGAGATTATCGGCTTGGTCGGTCAAAACATGGTTGGGCTGGCTGCTCTGCCAGTGGGGCAGGGACGGGGTGAAACGGGGCCGTGCCACCAAAGAGCCATCGGGCAGGCTGTTGATGACGCCGCCCACCGCACCCACAATGGTCTGGGCCATCTCCATGGGGGTCTGGCCCTGGCTCTGTAGCTTGTTGCTTGCGATGGACCAATCAACCATCTGCCACTCCAGGGGGGTGGAGAGCAGGGTCTCTACCGCTGTTTTGGCGGTGATACTCTCTGACCACACCTTGTCAAACGGCAAGGCGTAAGGAGCGGCATCACGGGCAGCCGGGCTGATGGCGTTGATGACTCGAACCCCTTTTCCCGTCCCATCACGGAGGGTGCTTTGTTGGTGGATGATCAGGTTGAATCTTGCTTGGCCCACCTCTAAAATAATCAATTCATCCAGGTTGAGAGCCTGCCCGGCCTGTTCGGGAGCCAGGGTCAGCTTAGCCTGCCAGCCAAAATGGTCCTGGCTGGCTTGAATCTCCAGTTCAACCGGGTTGATGGGCAGGCCGTTCAGGCGGATCTCCGGTTGAGAGCGCTGTAGCCAGAGCGGATCGGAAGAGAGATCCCAAAAGCCTTTTTTGGTACGGGAAACCGGGTTGTAGAGTCGTAGATCGAAGAGGTGTCGGCAGGCGCTCTGTTGGCTCTGAGTCTGGGTGAAAGGTTGGCGGTTGTGGTGGTTGAGGATCCGGCGCAGAGACCATTCGGCTCGATTGGTCTGGTGTATGCGGTCATGGAGAGGTTGGCTTGAGTGACCAAGCAGCCATCTTTTCCAGCTCTGCCGATGCTCTTCTACCAAAACAACCGGGTAGGGTCGTGCACTGTCGGCAGCCAGAGAGAGGGGGTAGGTGAGGGTGCTCTGTCTGGCCAGGAGCAGGCCATAGGGGTGGCTGTGGTGATGGCCGACCGGCAGGCTGAAGGGGAGGGTGGCAGCATGGTGGACAAAGAGTCCGATGGCAGCCGGCTGTCTGCTCTCCCTGATCAGGGCCATGGCGAAAGGGTGGCTACTCTTGGCTTGAGCCATGGGGCCGGGAACAGTGAAGGTTCTTCCCGCCCCACCAATCCACCCCGACACCCCGTTCCAGGCCATCTCTTCGTGCCAGTCGGTGCCATCATCCGAAGAGGAGAGGGTAAAATCCTGCGGACATTGATAGCTGTTTCTCGGGAGAAAATAGATCTGCTTGATTGCCACATCCCCGGCGGAGAAGTCATACTGAATCCAGCAGGTTTCCGAAGGGCCGCCATTGCTCCAGTAGAGGCTGATATTGTTGTCGAAAAGCTTGTCGACCGAGCTGTTATTGTGGCTGGCTTGTGGGGTGCCACCATGACAAAGGTCGATTCCCTGAGGGGTTCCGCGCAGCTCTACCTCATAGAAAGAGAGCAGATTATCGGCTCCGGAGGTGGATTGGGTGATGGTGATTCGCCAGTAACGGTGGGTAGCCATATTATTTTTCCGGCAAGGGGTTGAAGATAAAGGAGGCGAAGTCCAAGACAGGACTTTCGACCAGCGTGGCCGTTTGGCCGCTGAGGGGGAGAGGCTCCCCGGTGCTGTAGGTAAAGTGGTCTCTATCCCACAGTAGTTCGCCGGTCAGGGAGAAGGTCTCTCCTGCCAGGCTGCCGCCAAACTCAGAGAGAGGCTGCTCCAGGTCGATCAAGCTTTCATCGGCTGAAATGGTGGGGAGTTGGGTCTGGAAACCGACATTGGATTGAATGGAAACAGCCGGCTCGCTCCATCTTCCCGGACAGGCTGAAACGGAGAGGGTGAGGGTGATGTTTTCAAACAGTGTGTAACGTCGGTCCAACAGGCTTTCCGGCGGCTCGGTGGGTTGTGTCACCCCGGCCGGATATTGCCAGGGGGCCGTGACGGTTCCTCCGCTACAGATATCTCGAATATCAAAAGTGCCATGCCAGCCGGAAAGGTCCGCTTTGGGGTGCCAGATAATACCCAGTACGGGAAAGAGAAAAGCCAACAGCGCCTGGCCACCGACCATCTCCAGAGTAGCCTGAAAGGGGACTGAGCTGGAGAGGGTTGTCTGCTGCTCGGTCCGGGTTGGCGTCGGATGGTTGAACTGAGTCACTTGATGCCAATAGGGGAAGGTGAGATCCCAGGTTCCCGGTCCAATCAGGGCGGAGGTCGCCCCTGAATGGTAGACACGATGATAACCGGTCTCCAAGGTTTTTGATCCACTGGTTCGAAGATAACAGCGGAGGTTCTCCCTCCCCATATCGAAGCGGCTCTGCAGCAGCAGTCGATCCAGCTCCAGCAGGTAGTAGCCCAACTCAAAATGAAAACGGACCACCAGCCCCTCCGCCCCTTCGAAGTAATCCAGGGGTTGGTTGGGGTTGGACCGCCGGCTCTGGCCGCTAAAGAGAAAAAGACCCAGGGGGGTGTAGAGGGTCAGGGTGATGGTCTCATCCAGATCGGGGGAGAAGGTCACCCCATCGTCCCGCGTGAGTTGAAACTTGAAGCGGGCCATCTGACCAAACTGAATGGCCACAATGCGGCCAAAGGGTCCGGGGGCTTTGAAGGGAGGGGATGAGGGGAGTATCGTCATTTTCTTTATTGGCTGAATCGAAAGGTGATTTCAGGAAGATAGGGGTGGGCATCCCACCCTTCACAGGTCGGCTCTCCATTGGCTGGGGTCAGCTGCATGGTGAGTGAAACGGGTCGCTCGACATCGATATAGACATCCGCATCATCCTGGTTATAGATCCGTTCAACCTGAGTTTGGCGATCGGTTTCCACGTAGTGCAGGGGGGTGTCACGATTGGCCGATGCGACACACTCACTGATGGCCAGGTAGTCGTTGGGGGTGATGGTTTGGCTGCCACCGGTTATCTGTTGCCAACATTTTTTCCAGCAGGGGTCCAGATCCTCCAAAAGCGGGAGGAGATCAAAGGGTGGCGGGGCTGGTTCATTGGCATAGCCCCGTTTTCCCACCGACCCTTCGGGCCAGAACTGGCGTTGAAAAGAGAGCTGGGTGGCGTGCCCCTCTGCCAGGGCGATGACATGGACTGGAGGAATGTCACTATCGCGAATATTGCCCGCAAGCCAGGCCAGCTTCATCTCTCGGAAACGGTCCGGATCCATCTGCTCCTCTCCCATGTCATAGCGCACCTCGAACAGAGAAAATTCCGGGCTGTATTGGACTACAAGTGCGCCGGTAACCGCTTCGGTGTGGTAAAAAAGGCCTTGATCGGGCAGAAAGACCGGTGGAGAGACCTCGTGCCCCTCTCTGTTGAAGAAGCGGGTTTTGTCCACCACCTCCACACTCAGTTCATCATAGGTAAAACGGAGAGATTGGCTATTTCTGTTGGTCCAGGTCAGGGTTTCGGTCCGCCGAGCGGTTCGACGGCCCAGAGCGGTGGCTTCCCCCGTATGGACGCTTAGTCGAGCGGTCTCGGCCAGTTGCCGTGAGCAGTAGAGACGCAACCTGCGGGTACCCCGATGGGTCATTCTCAAGCTGGTCTCGACCTGATCACCGTAGTGGTCCGGGCTTCGGCTCCAGATTCCCACCAGCTTGGGCTTGACCAGAATCGGTGAAGCCCCCAAATCATCTCCCGCCATCAGGGTGAAGGGGGATTGTCTCTGCTGACTGAGAAAATCCAGGGTCAGTCCGGCCTGCAACTCGCTCATTCACTCTCTCCACTGATGGCAATCACCACCTTGTTGCCGGAGAGGCTGTCGGCCCCGGCGGGAACGGTACGTTTTTCCCAGATGGCCATAGCCGCCGGGTGGGTTTTGAAGGTAAGGGTATCCCCGGATGCCCAGGTGCCCCCCCAGGGGGGGGTGCCATCGGTAAGGGTAAAATAGGGTTTGGCAAAGGTGCTGTTGTTGGGAGAAAAATCACCACCACCAATCGAGCCGCTACCCACATTGCCCACCGTATTGCCGGAGCAGGTAAAGTTGCTGGCGTCTGAGAAGGTGACGATCCAGGTCTGCTCGATGGTGCCGATATGGTCGGTAATCGGTGGGTTGGCGCTCTCGTCATAGCTACCGGCCACCGACGACTCTCCCCATCCATCGACGCTGGCTTCAATGTTGGCAGCCTCCAGAACAGAGGCCACTTTGGTCGAGCCGCTCAGATAACTGTTGGCCAGTGCCACCCCAGAGGCCAGGGTCAGGGTTGCCTGATCCCCATTCCAAGAGACGCCCCCCGTGGCAGCCAGGCGGAGAAACTCACTGTTGCCAGACGGATCGTCGATGCTGGTCTGGTTGGAGATGCGGATCAGGTCACCGTTTTGGAAGATGGCATGGCCTGCGGCACTGTTTCCCGGTTCCACATTCACCGTGATACCGGTATCCAGAGCCGCCACATTGGCATCGAGGGTTCCAGCCCCGTAAAAACGGGTATAATCATCGGCATCCCCCTGGGTATCGGTCTGGGTGCCGCTCATCAGAACAATGCTGTCGTCACCGGGGGTTTGGGTCTCGATAAAAAGCTTGGGGTCGATGAGGGTCAGATCGTCATCGTTGGCAACCTTGATAAAACTTTTTCGATACTTGATGGAGCCCGCCGTCCGCTCCACCTGGGGGACGTCGGGCCAGACATTGTTCTTGACGCCATCGGGAATTTCGCTGTTTGAAAGGGTGCCGCCATTGGTGGCAGTGTCGTTGATCAGGGCAGGTTTATACCATTTGATTTCGCTTGTTTGAATGGCCATGGGTGTCACTTCCTTAGGAAACGGGGTTGGATACAATTCCGGTCAGTCGGATGGTGCCGACAAATTGGGTGTGGTGAGGCCACACAGGGGTTAAATCCAGGGCTGGGGGTTGGTGATGGCGAAAACCGACATTCAGGGTCACCTCCTCCCAGACCAGAGGGTAGATGGCACCCGCCTGGGCTGCCATCTCCAGCAAGGCTTCCGTCGTGGTGTGGCTCAACCAGGTGGTCTCTTTGCTTGCTGTCAGGGTGATGGGGGTTCCACCCCCCTGACGGTGAAAGGCCACCGGCGTGCCAGCCAAGGTCTGGACCACCGTCTGGGCCACCGGAGAGACCGCATAACGATCAATCCACTGCAGGGAGTCGGGTAAAAGAAGCTCTCCGAGTTTTTTCATCTGATTTTCAATCTCCTAAATGGCTGCTAAAGGCCCCGTAAGATCAGACGGGTGCTTACCCGCAACGGGTAGAATCCATAACCATTGTGATAGAGTGGCCCAGACACTTTTTTGAAGGTAAGAGGCCCATACTCTGCGCCGGGTTGCCAGCCGATCAGGGTTTCACAAAGTTGGATCAACAGCGGCCCGGACATTGCCCGCTCCTCCGAGCCGGAGACTGTCTCTCGACCGGTACGCACAACGGTAATCAACAGCCACTGTTGGTCGATGGCCTGTTCCTGGCCAGCCCCTAAAAAGGGCTCCTGTCCGTCATACACCAGATAGAGTGCCGGAACCGGGCCGGGTTGATCCTGCAGAGCCTTCTGGCTGCGAGCGGTGGTGATTAGCCTGAAGGCTCCCTGAAGGGTTTGCAGTCGGTCTAGCAGGAGCGACTCGGCAGAAAAAAAATCATCCATCATTTTCTCCTACCGGCTGATAAATTGGTTGAGGGTTGGGCGATCAAAAACCGGACTGCCGGCCTCAAAGTCGACCAAGCCAGCCCCAACCCCCC
Organism: Magnetococcales bacterium; assembly: GCA_002753565.1. Classification (GTDB taxonomy): domain Bacteria; phylum Pseudomonadota; class Magnetococcia; order Magnetococcales; family JADFYX01. The sequence continues at coordinate 234,003 of PEAM01000001.1, forward strand.
CTTGGGTTGTCAAAGAGCTGCCCAAATGGGCCTGACCACTGGCCAGATCTCGCAGCCAGCTCAGGGTCAGGGTGTAGCGCTGTTCAACCTCAGGCGGGACGCCATCGTCATAAAGAAGTCGACGTGCCATGGCGCCACAAGCCCGTGGCAGGGGGCTGGACTGAACCATCTCTGGGGCAATGGGTAGGGAAAAACGGTGACCCAGATAGGATTCAATCAACTGGCTGGACTCCTCCAAAGCGATGGTCATCCGATTGAGGGCGGCATCGGCAGCGGTAGTCTCTTCCTCTGAAAAACCGCTCCGATCCTCCTCTGCCAGTGTCAGGCGAAGCAGCTGGGCCGAAACCAGAGCCAGATCGTCTGGGGTGGCAATTTGAGCCATCTCTTTGGCTCCGTACCAGTCGAGGAGATGGTGTGGTGCGGCAAAGCTCATGGGTTTTTCTCCTTTATCCATTGTGTCCAAAGCCGATTGCGTTCCGAGGCCGAGACCCTGCGCCCCATCAGGGTTGTCAGGGTCTCGGTGCGGGGTAGGCCGGTCCGGGTCCAGTGGTTGGGGTTGTTCGGTTCCAGTTGGTGCAGGAGCTTCCCCAGGGGGGCGTCTGGTGGGTTATGCCCAGTCCCCCCTTCCTCCTGTACGGGTGGCTCTCCCAGGGCGGCTACCCGCAGCAGAGCAGCCCCCTGGTCTGGTCCCATCTCAACCACGGCACCGGGGGCAAACCGTTTGCCGTCGTGGTGCAGTGGGGTGAGTACGGTAAACCGTGCCATGGGTGTTAAGCCGGATTTTGGATCAGGTAGCCGGAGAGGATGCCCGTCAAAACAGGGATACGCTCGTAGGTGACCGGGAATATCCAGCTTTTGGCGTTATTTTCGTAGTAAGGCTTCTCCACCAGCGGATGGCCATCCATGGTATAGGTGTAACCAAAGGAGGGGTCCTCCATACCCGAGGGCGAGCTGGGAACATAGGCTAAAATGGCGTTGTTGCCCCAGATGTCGATATCGTTACCCTCATCGTCAAAGGCAACCGCCTTGCCGACCACCACCTGCTCCAGATCCAGCAAGGCGGCGAGCATGTCCGGGGTGACGGACTCTCGGCTGGTATATTTGAACCGCTCGATGATGGTGGGGTGGTTTTTCAAGGCGTTGAAGGCTTGAGAGGAGAGGGCCAGGGTGTTGGGATTGATACCCACCGAGGTGCGGACCGACTCTTTGCCCACATTGATGGCCTGGGTTGGGTCGGAGGCACCATCGCTCCACTGGTCGCTGCCGGAGAGGGCTACTTTGTGGTCACCATCATAGTTGTTGGTGTCGGTAGCCAGTTGAGCCTGTTCATACTCCAGGGTCAGGGAGAGGGCACGCAAGGTGTTGTTGATGGCACGACCACCCAGGTCGATTCCGGGAGCGTGGGCGGCATCTCGAAGATATTCACGGGGTATTTGACCCTCTAGGGAGTCCTGAACCAGGGCAAAACTTTTCCCCAGATGGCCAAACCGAATCCGTTTGGTGGCGGCACCGGGGGCACGGCGGGCTTGATAGAGCTTGAAGCTCTCTTTGCCAAACTCCAACACCTGACCACCGGAAACCGGTACCGATACCCGTGGAAACAGGGTGTGTCCAATATGTTCGGAGTGGCGATAACCTTGAGCAATTTCCGTGAGAACCGGATCGATGACCCGTACTTGACTGGCTGACATAGACATGTTCCATTATCCTTATTCAAATAAAAAGTTGGTATTAAAAAGGGTTCTTTTAACGACGAAGCAGCACTTCAATCCTTTTTCCGGCGGAGGCCGCCCCCTGCAGGGCATCGGCAAAGACAAATTCCGGCAGGTCACCCCCCTCCAGAATGGCTCCGTCGGCAGCGGAGCTGCTGACCGCTACAGCACCGCTGGAAATCCCCAGGGTTGTGGCTGGAATCACCCGGCCCTGACTATCCGTCATCAAAGAGTCCCCTACAGCGATGCTGGCGCCAGACTCGATAATGGCGGTTCCGTGGGTAATGACCGCAACCGAACCGCCATCGTCAGCCTGGCTGAGGGTGGCTCCGGCCACTTTTTGCCCTTGGCTGGTTGCCTGGGCACCGTCAAAACCGATGGCTCGATGGCTGGATACGGTCCCGCTGGCTGTGAGGGTCAAGGTGAGTACAGAGATATTTTGTTGGCTCATGGTCTGATCCTTAAATGGTGAGGTAGATGGTTTGGCCTACTGACCCAGGGTCAGGGCGGCGGTGAGATAGTCGATGTCACGGGTTTTGGCATAGGCCAGAATTTTCTGGTGGGTGTTCAAGCCGTCCGGGTCCACCTGGTATCCTCTTGGGGTGGTGTAATGGCTGGGTTGAGAGGTGGTGTGATCGGTCTGGGGGGTGGTTTCGGCAAAGGCAACCTGAACCGGGAGTCGGGCCATGAAGGATTGCAAGTAGTTGACCGCTTCGGAGGTGACCTTTTCCCCCGCCGCACCCGCTTCAGAAAACTCAATGATGCCGGTCTCTTTCAGTTTATCCATCAGGGCAAGCAGCCCCTCCCGGTCTCGGGGCAGAATGCGACCCTCTTTGATCAATTGATCAACAAACTGAATCAGGCTTCCCTTTCTGTTCTCCTGTTCTTTCAGGCCGACGGCCTCTTCCCGTCTGGTCAGTTTTTCTTCCCGCTCATCCAGCTCCTTTTGGCGTCTGGTTAGCTCCTCCTGGTTGGGTGGTGTGGGTTTTTGTGGTGTTTTCATGGTGTTCTCCTCTGTTGATGGGGTTTCAGAAAAATCGGCACGGCTGGGTTGTTGAGTGGTTAAAAGATCGACGGCCCCGCTGAAGGTGAGCACTCCGCTCTCTGCTTCGTTAAAGGAGACATCACCAAGCCCTTTGATGGCCGGAGGCTGAGCACCCAAAAAACCCACATGACGCAGATAGTAGGTGCCCGGAACCGGATTGTTGGCTGCGGTGGGAGTGTAGAAGCTGGCAGAGACCTTTTTGTAGCGTCCCGCCTGAACAATCTGGCGAAAAGCGGGGTCCACCTGTTGCACGGAGGCTTGGAGAGTTGCGTTCTTTACCGAAAGCTTGGAGACCCATCCCCAGGCCGGTGCGTCATCCTGGGGATGGCCGATAACCAGCGGGGCTTCATGACGAGTCGGTTGGTAGGCAGAGGCTGTTTTGTCCAGCTCCACCTTGGTGATTGATACGGTCGTCCCACTGATATCCTGATGACGACCAGCCTGGAATATTGGAAAATTGGTTAATGTGTTCATGGGGGGGATCATGGTTTCCCCGTCGGCTAAATAGAATGTGAAGTTATTCAGTTGCTGACATATCTGGAAGACACTTCCTTATGGGGAGAAACCTGGGGTTGGGTAATAAGGGTAGAATAAGCGAATAGTTGCTTGCTCGAATTTTCAACAGGGGCAAAGATTTTGCCGCGGGAAAAATTGAAGTGAGGGGGGTGTTGTGTTAAAATCTCGCGGTTTTATACGATCTCCAAATGTGATTATTTGTGATTGGCCGCGATTTTTGTGTTTTTAGTGTTGAAACAGCCATAATGGAAGCTATTTTTGCGATGAGATCGGCAAAAAACAAAAAAATGGAGCAGGAAAACCATTCTGAGAGTGACCTGCTCTTTGCAGAAGAGTCCCTTGACGACTCCCTGGCGGACCTGACTGTCGAAGAGCGTTGGAAGATTCTCATCATCGATGATGATAGAGATATCCATCACTTGACCCGGATGGTTCTTCGGGGCTTGAAGGTTGATGGGCGAGGCGTCTCCTTGATCAGTGGCTACTCTGGTGAAGATGCCTGCCGCCTCATGGCCGAAGATCCCAGCATAGCGGTGCTTCTACTCGATGTGGTGATGGAGACAGACCATGCCGGGCTGGAGGCGATCCAGACCATTCGCGATGAACTCCGCAACGGTTTTGTCCGTATTATCCTGCGTACCGGTCAGGCTGGTCAGGCTCCCGAGCTGGATGTCATCTCTCAGTACGATATCAACGACTATCGGGAAAAGACCGATCTAACCAGCCAGCAGCTCATCACCTCGGTCACCACCGCTCTGCGGGCCTTTCGTGATCTTCGAACCATCGAACATCTGGCCGGTCGCTTGAAGGGAGAGCGGGAGATTCTCAAAAAAGCCCAGCAGATTGCCCATATTGGCAACTGGGACTGGGATACCGTTTCCGACTCAATCACCATCTCCGATGAACTCTCACGCATTTTGGGTCTTTCCCCCGGTTTTTTTGGTGGTCGCATTCAAGACTATCTGGACCGGGTCCATCCCAATGACCAGGACAGGTTGGAGAAGACCATCCGCTCTGCCCTTCAGGGGCGTCGCTCCTTCGACCTGGAGTATCGGGTGCTGCGTCCTGATGGGTCAAAGCGGATTGTGCGGGCTTTGGGAGAGCCGTACTGTGAGGATGAGACCCATCAAAAATGTCGGATGATCGGCACCGTACACGATATTACCGAACAGCGGGAGGCGGAGAGCAATCTGAAAATAGCCGCCTCGGTTTTTGGTGGTGCCATGCAGGAGGTGGAGGCCCAGCTCAACCTGACGGCGCAGGTGTTTGAAAATGCGATTGAAGGGGTGATTATTACCGATGAAAAAGGGATCATCCAGACGGTCAACAGTGCCTTCCAGACCATTACCGGCTATTCGGAAAAAGAGGCTGTCGGCAACACCACCGATTTTTTACAATCCACCGATCAGAATGACCATTTAAACAAGCGCAAATGGGCAGCCCTCCATCAAGGCAACGTCTGGAAGGGTGAGGTCTGGAATCGGCGCAAAAATGGAGAAGCCTACTCCCAGTGGGAGACGGTCACCGCCATCTGTGATCGGGCTGGGGTGGTTACCAACTACGTCTCTGTTTTTCATGACCTCTCCGACATTAAAGCTCGGGAGCAACTCCTCGAGTTTCGCATCCACCACGACACCTTGACCGATCTACCCAACCGGGGACTTTTTATCGATCGACTCAAGCAGTCGGTGATTACCGCCCAACGGACAAAGGGAAAGGTTCTGGTTCTTTTTCTGGGTCTGGACCACTTTAAAAAAATCAACAACAGTTTAGGTCACGGCAGTGGCGATCAACTTCTCAAAAGTGTTGCCCACCGATTTCGCGATTTTATCCGCGAGGAGGATACCCTCTGTCGCCTGGGAGGGGACTCTTTTGGCTTTATTCTTCGAGAAATCGGCCATCTTAAAGATGCCTTGACGGTTGTGCAGAAGCTGACCGGGGTTCTTTCGGAGCCTTTTTACATCAAGGGACATGAGCTGCACATAACCGCCAGTTCCGGCATAACCCTCTACCCGGATGACGGTGAGGATACTGAATCCCTGATCAAATACGCCGATATGGCCTTGACCCGTGCCAAACTGGCCGGCAGGGATGGCTGTCAATTCTACACAGAGACCATGGGCCAGCAGGCCGACCGGCGGTTGACTCTGGAGAAAAATCTTCGGGTGGCGTTGGAAAAAGAGGAGTTTATTCTCCACTACCAGCCAAAACTCTCTTTTGGGTCTCATCAGGTGGTGGGGATGGAGGCGTTGGTGCGTTGGCAGCACCCGGAGACCGGCTTGATCTCTCCGGGAGAGTTTATCCCGGTGGCGGAAGAGACCGGCCTGATCATCCCCTTGGGAGATTGGATCTTACGTGCCGCCTGCCGACAGACAAAAATCTGGCTGGATGCCGGTTATACCCCTCTAAAAGTGGCGGTTAACCTCTCGGCTCGCCAATTTCGTCAGGTGGGTATCTTCGATCTGATCAAACAAATTCTAGAAGAGACGGGCCTGCCGGCGGAGATGTTGGAGTTGGAGATTACGGAAAGCATGGTGATGGATGATGTGGAGGGGGCCATTGCCACCCTGACCCAACTGCGTTCCCACGGGATCTCCATTGCGGTGGATGATTTTGGCACCGGATACTCCTCGCTGAGCTATTTAAAGCGGTTTCCCATCCACACCTTGAAAATTGATCAATCGTTTGTTCGAGATCTGAGTTCGGACTCCAAAGATGCCGCCATCATCGAATCCATCATCTCCCTGGCCAACGGATTGGATCTGCGGGTGGTGGCCGAAGGGGTGGAAACCGGTGAGCAGTTGATCTTTCTGGAGGTGGAGGGGTGTAATGAGGTGCAGGGTTATCACTACAGCCGTCCTCTTCCAGCGGAGGCTTTTTTAACGTTTCTGGAGAAGAAAAAAAAGGATATTTGTTAATCCATTAACGGATCTTCCTGGAAAAAGAGGGGGGAGAGGTCGTATGATCGGAACCATTCATGGATTATGAAAAGTCAGACCTGGATGAATGACCTCTAGATTTTGAGCCCTATTATGACTATTCGCACTGCTGTCCTCCCCGTTGCGGGTCTTGGAACCCGTTTTCTGCCCATCACCAAATCCCTGCCTAAAGAGATGCTGCCGGTTGTCGACGCCCCCTTAATTCAATATGTCGTGGAGGAGGCCTGGTCGGCTGGGATGGAGCAGGTGGTTTTGGTCTCCAGCCGGGGAAAAGCGATTCTGGAAGACCATTTCGATACCAGCCCAGAGTTGGAGTCAGCTTTAGAGGCCAAGGGGGCCGAGGCGCTGTTGGCCACCCTGCGAGAGCTGACTCCTGCCGGTGTTGGAAGAATAGCCTCGGTAAGGCAGAGTGCCCCTCTGGGGTTGGGCCATGCGGTGTTGTGCGCACGGGCTGTGGTGGGGAATGAGCCCTTTGCCGTGTTGTTGCCGGACGATCTGATCTGGACAGAGGAGTCGACGCCAACCGTTCTTCGTCAGATGGTTGATGCGTTCCAGCACAAGGGTAGCTCGTTGGTGGCGGTGATGGAGGTGGACCCCTCTCAAACCGACAAATATGGGGTGATCGACCCGGTTGACAGGGAGATCAAGCCGGGGGAGCGGTTGATTCAGACCCAGGGGTTGGTTGAAAAACCCGAACCGGCTCAGGCCCCTTCCAACTTGGCTGTGATTGGTCGCTACATTCTAACCCCTGATGTGTTTGATCTGCTGGAGAACGGCAAGCGAGGGGCGGGAGGGGAGATCCAGTTGACCGATGCCATCTGTGCCCTGCTCCCCAGCCAGTCGGTCTATGGCTATCGATTTGAAGGTACCCGCTTTGACTGCGGGGATAAAGTTGGCTATCAGATGGCCAACCTGGCACTCTCACTCCATCGTCCGGAGATGAGGGAGCGGTTGCTTCCGTTTTTGCAAGAGCAGTTGGCCCATTGGGGAGGGGTCGGCGGAGGCTGAGTAACGCATATTTGTTTAGGAAAATATCATGCGAATTACAATGATCGGTACCGGCTATGTCGGTTTAGTCTCTGGGGCCTGCTTTTCGGAGTTTGGGGTTCAGGTCACCTGTGTCGACAAAGATGCGGATAAAATCGCCGGATTAAACCGAGGTGAAATTCCCATCTTTGAGCCGGGTCTGAATCGTCTGGTCATCCGCAACCATGAGGCGGGCCGGTTACGCTTTTCGTTGGATACGGTCACCGAGGTGGGGGCCAGTGATGTGGTTTTTATTGCCGTGGGCACACCCGAGCGGCGAGGGGATGGGGCGGCCGATCTGCAATATGTCTATCAGGCGGCCCGAGATGTGGCCAAGGGTCTGAAGGGATTTACCGTGGTTGTGACCAAATCCACGGTCCCCGTTGGTACCGGCAAGGAGGTTGAGCGCATCATTCGGGAAGAGAACCCCGAGGCCGATTTTGCCATGGCTTCCAACCCGGAGTTTTTGCGGGAGGGGGCTGCCATTGAGGATTTTATGCGCCCCAACCGGGTGGTTATCGGTGTGGAGGAGCCTCGTGCGGCGGAGGTGATGAAGAGTCTCTATCGACCGCTCTACCTGATTGAAACCCCCATTCTGCTCACCAACATTCCCACCGCAGAGCTGACCAAATATGCGGCTAATGCCTTTTTGGCGACCAAGATCACCTTTATCAACCAGATTGCCAATCTGTGCGAAAAGGTGGGGGCGGATGTTCATGATCTGGCCAAGGGTATGGGGTTGGATCGACGAATTGGTGGAAAATTCCTCCACCCCGGCCCTGGATATGGCGGCTCTTGCTTTCCGAAAGATACCCAGGCTCTGGCCAATACGGCACGGGATCATGGCGAGCCGATCACCATTGTCGATGCGGTGATTGCCGCCAATAGCCAACAGAAAGAGCGGATGACGCAGAAAATTTTGGCGGAAATGGGTCAGGATCTTTCTGGGGTTGTCATAGGGGTGTTGGGGTTGACCTTCAAGCCCAACACCGACGATATGCGAGACTCACCCTCGTTGACGATTCTTCCCGAGTTGATCAAGCGGGGGGCGACCCTTCAAGCGTACGACCCGGAAGGGATGAAAGAGGCGGCCAAACATCTGGAGGGGGTTGCCTATGCCAAGGGGGTCTATGAAGCCTGCCAGGGGGTTGATGCCATTGTTATTCTGACGGAGTGGAATCTGTTTCGCAGCATGGACCTGGATCGACTCAAGGGGGGCATGAAGGGGGGGGAGGATGGGCGGTATCTCTTTTTTGATTTTAGAAATATCTACGATCCGGTACCCATGGCACAACAGGGATTTCACTATATCTGTATTGGGAGATAAATCATGGAAGATATCAATCTGCACATGTTTCGGGAGTATGATATTCGAGGTGTTGCCGGAGAGGATTTGACGGAGGAGCTGGTCTGTAATCTGGGGCGGGTTTTTGCTGCCCACCTAAAGGCAAACAGCACGAAAGATAAGCTCTCGGTCGCCATTGGTCGGGATGGACGGATCTCTTCTCCTGCCCTTGCAAAAAGTTTGGCCGAGGGGCTTTGTCTGGGTGGGGTGGAGGTGGTGGATATCGGCTTGGCACCCACGCCAACCCTCTATTTTGCTACCCACCACTTCCATACCGATGCCGGTATCATGCTGACCGGCAGCCACAATCCACCAGACTATAACGGGCTGAAGATGGTTCGAGATAACCGCCCGGTCTATGGTGAGGAGATCCAGGCCCTGAAAAAAGGGTTGTTGGCAGGTCTGCCTCCCGAGGCAGCCACAGCAGGAACGGTCCGTCAGGAGCCGATACTCGATATCTATCTGGATCGGCTGGTCGCCGATTTCAAGCCGGGCAGGCCGATGAAGGTTATCTTGGATTGTGGCAACGGCGTGACAGGGGTTGCGGCTCCTGGACTGATGGCGCGACTGCCCTCTGTGGAGGGTGAGGTGCTGTTTCCCGAGGTGGACGGAACCTTTCCCAACCACCATCCCGACCCGACCGTACCGGAAAACCTGCGGGCCATGCGCCAGCGGATGGATGAGACCGGTGCCGAATTGGGGATCGCTTTTGATGGAGATGGGGACCGAATCGGTGCCTTGGATGAGCAGGGGCGAGTGATCTGGGGTGATCGGTTGATGATCCTGTTTGGTCGGGATATTCTCAAGGCTCAACCTGGTGCCATGATCATTGGCGATGTGAAATGTTCTCAGTTACTGTTTGATGCCATCGGTCAGGCGGGGGGGGAGCCGCTGATGTGGAAAACCGGTCACTCCCTGGTTAAAGCCAAAATGCGCGAGACTGGCGCTCCACTGGCAGGGGAGATGAGTGGTCATCTCTTTTTTGCCGACCGCTATTACGGCTTTGACGATGCCCTCTATGCAGCTGTACGCCTGATTGAACTGGTCGCAGCCCAACCGACGGTCATCTCTGAACGGTTGCTGGGTCTGCCGGACATTTTTTCAACCCCAGAGCTGCGGATTACCTGCCCGGATGAGAGAAAATTCCAGGTAATGGAGCGGGTGTTGGCCGAACAGCGGCGTTTGGGGTCCGATTTTTCTGATATTGACGGGGTTCGGGTCAAGGTTCCGGGCGGATGGTGGCTGTTACGGGTCTCCAACACTCAGCCAGCCTTGGTTGCACGGGTGGAAGCGGATAGTCGGGAAGGGTTGCGAAAAATCGTTGCCGAAGTGGCAGCCATACTGGAGCGTGAAGGGGTTGCGTTCCCTTCGTGGGAAGAGGCGTGAGGGTAAACCATTGAACAGGCCGGATTTGCGTGTCAATTTTGCGGGCATCTCGTTAGCCAACCCGGTGGTTCTGCTTTCGGGGTGTGTGGGTTTTGGTGAAGATCTGGCCCGTTTACAGGGGTTTGACCTCTCTTCGGTTGGGGCTATCTGTCTGAAAGGGACCACCCTGACCCCTCGATCGGGCAACCCCCCCCCTCGTATCGTAGAGACCCCCTCTGGCATGTTGAACGCCATCGGATTACAAAACCCCGGCGCCCGAGAGGTTGTGGAAGAGATTCTACCTCGTATCATGCACTGGCCGACCCAACTGATCGCCAATATAGCCGGCTCTACCGTGGAAGAGTATGAAGAGGTGGCACGGATTTTTGATGATAGCCCGGTGGCAGGAATCGAGATCAACATCTCCTGTCCCAATGTCAAAAAAGGTGGGGCTGCTTTTGGTTCGGACCCTCTGATGGCGGCTCGAGTGGTTGCGGCGGTTCGTCAAGGCACCTCCAAGCCGATTATCACCAAACTTTCTCCCAATGTGACCGATATTCGCACCGTGGCCCAGGCGGCCTTGGAGGCGGGTACCGACGGTTTTTCGGCGATCAATACCCTGATGGGTATGGCGGTGGATGTGGATAAACGTCAGGCGGTTTTGGGTAATGTTCAGGGCGGGCTGTCTGGTCCGGCTATCAAGCCGGTCGCTCTGCTGCAGGTCTGGCGTGTCTATGAGGTGGCCAAACCCCACGGTATCCCCATTATGGGGCAGGGTGGCATCTCCAACAGTGAAGATGCCCTGGCCTTCCTGATTGCCGGCTCTTCGGCGGTTGGGGTGGGGACGGCGCTGTTTAAAAATCCGCTGGTTGGCGGTGAAATTGTGACGGGGATCGACTCCTATCTGAGCCGATCTGGCTTGAGATCGGTGTCGGCTTTAACCGGTACACTTCAGGGTAGATAATCGAGAGGGATAGCCATGCGGGTATTGTTGGCGGAACCCCGAGGTTTTTGTGCGGGCGTTGATCGGGCCATTGCCATTGTTGAGAGAGCGTTGGAAAAATTTGGGCCGCCTATCTATGTGCGCCATGAGATTGTCCATAACCGCTGGGTGGTGGACTCTTTACGGCGTAAAGGGGCAAAGTTTGTTCAGGAGTTGAGCGATGTTCCCGATGGAGAGACGGTCATCTATTCCGCCCATGGGGTCTCCAAATCGGTTGAGGAGGAGGGGGCATCGAGGCCCCTTAGGGTTTTGGATGCTACCTGCCCGCTGGTGAGTAAAGTCCATCGAGAGGCGGAACGTCTGGATGAGGCCGGTAGACGGGTTATCCTGATCGGCCATAAGGGGCACCCAGAGGTGGAGGGGACTGTTGGGCAGTTGGCCCCTGGTCAGATTGAGGTTCTCTCTCGGGTAGAAGAGGTGGAGGCGTTGGTTCCTGGTGAGGGGGATAAAACGGCCTTTATTACCCAGACTACCCTCTCTTTGGATGAGACTGCCGAGGTGGTTGCGGCCCTGCGCAAGCAGTTTCCCGGTATTAAAGAGCCCAGCCGTGAGGATATCTGCTACGCTACCCAAAATCGTCAAAATGCGGTCAAAGCCCTGGTGAAAGAGGCGGATCTGGTGCTGGTGATCGGTGCGCCCAATAGCAGTAACTCCAATCGACTTCGGGAGGTGGCAGAACGGGGTGGGGTTCGGGCCTACCTTATTGAATCAGCTCAGGATATCGATCTGTCTTGGCTGGAGGGTGTGACCTGTTTGGGGGTGACGGCTGGGGCATCGGCACCAGAAGTTCTCATTACAGAACTGCTGGCGTTCCTCTCTCATCGGGTGGAGCGGGTGGATGTGCTCTCCATCAGTGAGGAGAATCTGGTTTTTCCTCTTCCTAAAGTGTTGCAGGAGATCGCCAACACCCCATCCTGATGAGATTGGTGGTCGGTTGGGTTGTTTGATATTGTTGCCAACGGTTTTTTTGGAGATAATCCGTGTTTATCATGAATAGAGCCTCTGCTTTCATGCTCGCTCTTTGCGTATTTGGTCTGCCATTCTCTCTTTTTGCTCAGGAGGGTGAAGGGCTGATGGAACCAGAAGAGAAGGGGACCATGGCACTCTCTTCTTCCATCTTGGACACCCCCCCCAAGCAACCCTCAACAGCCCAATCAACCCAAGATCCCCCCAATCTATTCGAGGCCGCCAGCGATATTATTCAAGAGCAGGCGATGGAAGAGGGGAGGGAGCTAAGCCGAAACCTGGATGTATCGGACAACGTTTTGGCACCCGGTAGTGTGGCTGATAAAGGGGGTATGGATGTTTCTGTTTCTCCGGATGTTGGGGGGTTGGCGGAGAGAAAGCCCCAGTTGCAGGGTGGGAGCCTTAAGATCAAGGGGCGTTTCTAAACCGGGTGGGGCGCTACTGCTCCGAGGAACGGGCGCAGGCGATACAGGTGGGGATGGAGGGTTCGAGTAAGAGACGTTTTTCATAAATGGGTTCATCGCAGACAGTACAGTAGCCGTAGTCTCCGTTTTCCATTCGCTGTAAGGCTCCGCGAATACGCAACAGCTCCATACCTCTTCGCCGTTCTGTCTCCTGGGCCATGGATTGCATCTGCATGGCATCCATGCGGGAGAGTCGACCAACCCGGGTTTGATCCAACTCCACCGGCCCTTGGGACTCCTTGGCAGAGGCTGAGACCTCTTCCAGCTCTTTTTGCCGTGCCAATAACAGGGATTTAAAGGCAGCCAGGTCGATATTCAGCTCGCTGTCCATCGTGTCTCTTCCATCCTAAATAAGCCAAACTTTTGGTGGGGATCCAGAGATGGCTAAGAACGCTCTGGTGGTCGGTAAGGTGTAGGCGATAACCCCTGAGGGTAAACCAGTATAGAGGCTTTCTTCTCAAGGTCAAAGGGAGCAGTCTGAGAGGTGGATTCTCTATTCTGTGTCGGCCAACCTTGGAAGATGCTACACTGACATCTGGTTTCATCATAATCGTTGGGATGCGGATCATGATAAAAAGAGGATCAATGCAGAGGGGGCTGGGGGGGGTCAGGTTGGCTCTTCTACTGCTTTTTTCCCTGTTTTTTATCCAGCCAGCCCTGGCTGATTGGAGTGGGCCGGTTGTCTGGGTTCAGGATGGGGACTCCCTGATTGTCAAGCGTGGGGGAGAGCGGGTTGTGATTCGTCTTCAGGGGATCGATACGCCGGAAAAAGGGCAGCCGTTTGCTCAGGAGGCCAAAAAAACCGCCATACGTCTGGCAAAAAACAAGAGAGTCCGAATCCAGGTCAAGGAGAGAGACAAGTATGGTCGAATGGTTGCCCAGGTTTTTCTGCCGGATGGACGCAATCTGGCCCATACCCTGGTTCGGATGGGGCTGGCCTGGCGCCACATCTATTTTGCCAAAGATCCCATGCTGAAAACTCTGGAGGAGCAAGCCAGAAAAGCTGGTTTGGGGCTATGGCAAGAGCGTAATCCAACCCCCCCGTGGGTTTGGAAAAAGCGTCTTCGTAAGAAAAACCACTAGTGGCGTGTGGGGCCAGGGGGGTGTTGTTATGATCATTCTGTAGAGATTTCAAACCAAATTTGTACAAAACGATTGCGGATGGGTCTGGGAAGGTAGGAATGCCTTCCCAGCGGGTTTGGGCAGCGCCCAAGGTCCTAAGCCTTTGACTTTGCTTTTTTTTAATTATAAAAGCGTGAAGGTTTGGGGGCCTGCAAGGCCTCCCAAGGTGTTGACTTTGCCTTTAACCGTTGTCCAAATTTGGTTTTAATGGATTATATATGGTCAGTCAAGACCAGATTGGGATAAAGATGAAAGAACTGAAGAGACTAGATCTCTTCTTGAATGAGAACCAGGTCATCCCCATGGTCAATAATTCTCAGACCGACGGCATAGCCATTCGACTCTTTCCGGCAGAACGAAACCTGACAGATGTAGCGCTCCGCTCCAGCCTCTTCAGGAATATCCAGATTAACGGTCTCACCTTGGTCTAAAGGGTGGGGAGATAACAGGCCGAATCCTTCCAGCCCCATATCGAGGATGGTTATAATGATAACCGACTCGCCTCGGTAGAGTGTGGCGGTTTCAGTCGCATCAATCCGGTTGGAGACCCTGGACCCAATCTGAACCTCTCGCTCAATCGGCAGACCTGTCATATTGATTTCTCCTCAAGAATAGCCTTCACCTTCTCCACATCATCTTGGGTATCCACGCCTACAACGGACTGTTCAACCGTAACAACCCGAATCCGATGGCCCTTCTCCAGGGCGCGGAGTTGTTCTAGTTTTTCCAGTTTTTCCAATGGGGTGGGCGCTAGAGAGGCAAACTGTTGTAAAAAATCGGCTCGATAAACATACAGACCGATATGGCGCATCATGGAGGAGGGAGCCAAAGAGAGCGTATCAACCGGCAGACGGGCACCAAAGCGATCTCGGTCGTAGGGGAGGGGGGCACGGGAAAAATAGAGGGCAAACCCCTGTTGATCACAGACAACCTTGACGATGTTGGCGTTGAATACCTCTTCTGGGTCGGTCAAGGGGTGGGCCAGGGTGCCCATTTGGATGGCGCTCTGCTCTCGCAACGGTGCCACGGCCCGGTTGATGGAGTCGGGATTTAAAAGCGGTTCATCCCCTTGAACATTGATGATAAGATCCGCATCGGTCTGGCGAGCCGCCTCTGCTACCCGGTCTGTGCCAGAGAGATGGTCGGCTCTGGTCAGGATCACCTCACCACCGAAATCGGTTACCGCTCGGGCAATTCGGTTGTCATCTGTGGCAACAATCACCCGGCTTACTTCAGCCAGAGAGGCCCGTTCATAGACATGCTGAATCATCGGTTTACCCGCCAGAGAGATGAGCGGTTTACCCGGCAGGCGAGTCGAGGCGTAGCGGGCCGGAATGATGACCAGAACCCTGTCAGACATCTACCTCTCCTCTCCGAGCTCTCCATGGCCTCCACGGCCATCTCTATAGGCAACCAGGTCGGCGGCGACTCCGCCCAGACTTAAGCGGGTTTCCACTCTGACCGGCATGCGTCTTTCATCATCGGTCAGCCAGATTTCAATGGCCTCTTCCTGACGAAACAGCTCCCCACTGGAGGGTATCTTTACCTTGATGGGAATAATTTTGAACCGTCCCAAGGGGGTGAATCGCTGGGCTGGTTTGCCAATATCAACCTGCATGTTATATTCCCGGCGACCATCGACAGTGATCCAGACCAACGATTTCCCAGGCTCCAGATTGGAGAGGCCGCGCAGGGTATAGAAAACCGCCAGGGGGTCATTGACCTTGATTGAGGAGATTTTGATGGGAATCGGTTTTTCTCCCTTGCGCAGCCGGGTGACAACCTTGGTTTCCCGGTCGAATTGATAATCGACCTGACGAACCTGGCTCCCCTTGCGTTGATCTTTAAAATAACTGGTTGAACGGAATCCCCCATTCTCCAGCCACTCACCTTTAGAGCGGAGGGTATCTTTCAGGGAGTGGAGAAACCTGACCATGCCAATGGTCTCAACCATGGCCTCCAGGTCAAATTTTCCCGGACCGGCCTGGTTCATCTTCATCTCAGCCCGACCAGCCGGAATACCCATCCAATGGACGTTGAAGGTAAATTGTTCACCCGGAACCCCCCCATAGAGGGTTTTCTTTGTACCCTCTTCAGCCTGCAACGGCGAGAGGGTTGCAGAAAAAAGGAGGAAAAAAAGGAGCGTGAAGGAGGTTTTTCTCCAGAAGAGAAGTGTTTGCATGATAGTTCCAAGAAAAGGTACCCGACGGCTCAACCTGAACAGAGTGGTTGGCGGTGGGTGAATGGCGTAATCGATTGGTCCATCTGGTGGGGTAGAAAAAACCTCTTTTACCATACTGGTAAGGAGATTATTTGTGATGACACCAGGTGAATTCAGAGGTTGTGTCGGGAGCATGCCGACAACGGCCGTTTCTAGGTTCAAGGTAGACCAACTCCACACTGTTTTCAGTGCTCAAAAAGGGTTTATGACTACCGTCTGTAAGGTAAAAGTGTAAGATAATCCCAGACCCAACATGCTACAACTCAGGAAACAAAAAAATGAATCGAGAGAATAAGGTCATTATTCTTGACCGGGATGGCGTTCTTAACCAAGATCGACCGGATTATGTTCTAACACCCGAACAGCTACAGCTTATCGACGGTGTGCCAGAGGCCATTGCCCGGCTCACCCAAGCCCAGTATAGGGTACTCGTCGCCACGAACCAAGCCTGTATTGGCAAAGGACTGCTTCTGCCGGATACTCTAACACGAATTCATCAGAAAATGTGCGATGAAATTGCTCTGGCCGGTGGTAAAATTGATGCCATCTACCACTGCCCTCATCAAAATGAGGATCACTGCCTCTGTCGCAAGCCCCAGCCGGGACTGCTGTTGCAGGCTCAAAAGCAGTGGTCCTTTGTCCCTCAACAGACCTGGTTTGTGGGGGATACGGTTCGGGACCTGCAGGCGGCTCGAGGAGCAAACTGCCTGGGAGCCTTGGTGTTAACCGGTCACGGCAGGCAAGTGGTCAAACAGGTTGAAGATCGTCCGCACTTTAAGGATTTGGCCGCTTTTGTCTCTTTTTTACTTTCTTGATGGCGGCATCAGGACTCTTGGGTGGCGTTGGCAATCTCTACCGCCTCCTTATCCAGATAGACCTCATCGAGCAGTTTGAACAGCTCCCCTCGGACAGCGTTAAAATCCTCCATTTTGGCAACGGCCTGATCCATGGTTTCAAATTCGTTGGCCAGAGAGACGATCTCCCGGGCAATCTCATGGACATGGAGATGGACCCGACCCAGCGCCTTGAAATTCTCCATCTGCCCAAACAACTGCTCTCCTTCTGAGTAGTACCATTGGCCAAAGGCACAATCATAGCCGGTCGCCACCTCATCGGCTGTCATGCTGGTTCGGCCACGGATGACATGTTCCAGCTTGCTCAGCCAGCCTAAATGGGCCAACTTGACAGAGCCGACATCAAAGGCGGGCTTGCCGATATCGATATTGCCGGTAGATTGAACCAGGGCGGAACTGGCTTCGTGGATCACATCGACGATCAGCTCGGTTTGGTGGATGGAGCCGTTCATCAGGTTGACGATGTTCATGGTTTTTACGCCATTTTTCTGGACATGGGCCGAGGCTTCAAAAATGGTGTTTCCCATGGTTTTGGCCTCTTCTGCCAACAGCAGGGACTGCTTGCCCAGCTCATCCAAGCTGCCGGCCTCTCTTGCGGCCTCTCCAACCTGGGTGGTGATCTCTGCTACGCTGGCTGTTACCTCGGTACTGGCGCTGGTAACATTGTCGGCAGAGCCGGCCAGCTGGGCCGTTTGGTCGGTTACCTCCTGGGTTGCAGAGGCCACATGGCTCATGGATTGGGTGATCTGTTGCACCGTTTGGTCCTGTCGGTTGACCAGTTCGGTGATCTCCTGGTTGGCAGAGTTGATGCTGCTGATGCTGTTTGAGACCCGTTGATTGGCCTCTACCGCCTGCTGAATATTGTCTTGGATGGCTTGAATGCTCTGTGAAATAAGCTGGGTGGCATCTCCTGTCTGTTTGGCTAAATCCTTCACCTCATTGGCTACCACGGCAAACCCTTTTCCCGCCTCTCCGGCTCCGGCGGCCTCAATGGAGGCGTTCAGGGCCAACATGTTGGTCTGTTCGGCAATATTGTTGATCAGCTCAACCACCTCATCGATGGAAGTGGCCGATAAATAGAGCTGATCCATGGTGGCGATGGCATCGTCGGCATAGCGGTTGGCCTGGTCGGACTCATGGTTGGCCGATGTGCAGCAAGAGACGACCTTGTTGTTGGATTCATGCATTCTTTTAACCGCCTGGGCGACGGAAACAACCGCCTCGTTGACCTGTGCCAGACCCTGATTGATGTTGCCGATTGTTTCAACCATCTCTCCGGTTGTGGCTGCTGCGGATAGAACATTCTCGCTGGTTTCGCTAGAGGCCAGAGCGATGCTGTCGATGTTGGCAG
This sequence comes from Magnetococcales bacterium, assembly GCA_002753565.1. Classification (GTDB taxonomy): domain Bacteria; phylum Pseudomonadota; class Magnetococcia; order Magnetococcales; family JADFYX01. The sequence continues at coordinate 251,932 of PEAM01000001.1, forward strand.
AGAGACGGGCGGCCCCATCGGAGACATCAATAAACTTGGTGGCAACCAGGTCGATATGCTGTTTGAGCTTGCTGAAATCATCGTCTACAGCAGCGTTCATCTCGATGGCTTCTCGGGTCATGCCAGAGACCGAGCCGGCATCGCTGTTCAGCTCATTTTTAATCACCAGAGACTCTTTGATAATGGCCTCCAGGGTTTCGGCCTGGAGAATGACGCTGCGGATCAAGGTGGTCATGCTCTCAGCCAGACCATTGACCCCCACCACCGCACCGAGAATACCGGTTGGTTGGGTTTCGGTTTCGTGGTGTTCATAGTCGGTCAGATCGCCACCGGCAATGCGTTGCACCTGTTGGTTGACCTCATCCGGCTCTCCACCAATCTGATGATGGATACCTCGCCCGATGCGATAGGCCAACAACAGAGCGATGAGGATGATCGCCAAGGTGACAACAAGGTTGGTTGCCAACCCCTGCTTGGCTTGGCTGGTCAGATCGGCAATTTGGCTGTCAAGATCTTCCCTGACGCGGTTCTCCACCTCTTGAAGGCCATCGATACGGGCGTTGGCGGTTTTAAACCATTGAACAGGATCGATGCCAAACTCCTGTCCGGTGGCAGCATGAGAGAGGGTACGGAAGCCGTTGATGGCGGAGCGATCATCAATTTTGACCACCCCATCGATCTCCTTGGCGTCGCTTCCGGCCTTGAGCATCTCGGCAACTTTGGATCGGGCTTCGTGATAGCGGATGATGGTGTTGCGGATGGCTTGGATGGCCTGCTGTTCCCTGGGGGATAGGCCAACAATGAGATCATAGGCATCAAGGGTCTCCATCAGACGCTCATAGCGCTGGTTGAAGGCCTGGTAGTAGCGTTCCGAACCCCGAAGAACATAGTTTTTAAACTGATGAATCGCCCCGCCATAGCCCATCTCTTCATAGAGGGAGGCCAGCAGAGCCGCTCTTGGGTTGGCGGCGGATTTGGCCAGAACCTTAAAACTGTTCAAGGCGGGGGTGTCGTCAATCATGACATGGGAGTCGATGGATTCGATAGGCTCCCCTTTTTTAAACAAGTCAACCATTTTAACCGCCCTGTCATGGTACCCATCGGCACTGTGGCGGATGGTCTCCAGGGCGCTCTTTTCTGCCTGGCTTAAACCGTCCAGTTTTTGATAGTCGGCAAGGGTTTTGACGACCAGTTGATAGCGGGCATTGAATTGGTCGAGAAAGTGGGGTGTGCCCCGCAATAAAAAGTTTTTAAACTGATGAATCGCCCCGCCAAACCCCATGGCCTCATGGAGGGTGGAGAGGTAGAACAGTTTGGGGCTGGCTGCCCCTTTTTGCAGAACGGCCTGACGAATGGTGACCACCTGCTGGGCGTGCTGTCGGGCCATCTTTTCCTGGTAGAGGGTAGCCTGCTTTGGGCTGGCGAAAAAAAGGAAGGCTTTTTCAAAAATTTTCTGCTCGGCTACTGTTGCGTTAAACTGGGCATAGTGGGTTGTGGAGATATGGTTTTTCCCAAAGACAAACCCAAGCAGACCCTGCTCATATCCGGCTCTCTCTTTGCTTTGCACCAGGTTGTGATAGGTGGAGGCTAACGAGGCGGTTTTGACATCCGGGCTTAAGCTTACCAGTTGACCAGAGAGCTGGAGGAGAGCATGGTTTAAATCGGTATAGGGCTGCATCACCTCCGTGAGGTCAGAAGCTGGAGCAGTGTCCCCCTGGCGAACCGCGTCGAGGGTTGCAAGCCGGTTGGACATTTGTTGCAGATCAGCTTGGAAACCCGGATAGAACGTCTCCTTGCTCACCTGTTGTAACGCCGTGTTGAGAGCAGAAATCAAGGGGTCGTTGGTTGCCTGTTGGTTTTTGAGCATTGTCTGAAACCGACCATCGTTCAAGCCGATACGGCCAGCGGTCAAGCTCTGCTCTTTTTGCAGTTGATGAACCACGCCGTTGGCCTGCTCAGCCAGGGAGGAGAGTCTGCCAAAAGCCTCCATATGGTTGACGACGGTATTTTTTTCCAGCACACCCGTGATGGAAAAAAAGAGCATGCCTGCCACTGGGAAGAGCAGCATCAGAATAAATTTTCTGGTCAGTTTCATCCCATCGATGGATTGAATCCAGGAGGATTCGGAGCGGTCTGCAAGGGAATGCCCAGATTTCATGTCGATTATCCTACCAACTCTTTTGTTCAGATTAACGGTCTCTTCCAACCTGGTATCCTATACCATTGAGTGGATGACAACAAACATTACAGTGACGCCAAAGAATCACTCTTCCAAATGTTTGCAGATATTTGCAGGAGTTGTCCTGTAAAAAAGATGTAGATGAGCTGAATGTTTGTAGGAAACTGTGTGTTTATTGCCGACCAACCAACAGAAAAAGCACGGTCGAACCCGGCAAAGCCTTTACCCTGTTTAGAGTCCATGGAATGGGGAACCTTGAATTGTATTCATACAATTCGTTAACATAAGCTTGTTTACCTCCAATGTCTGGCCATCCTTTCCGGATTTTGAACCTCATGGATCTTTTTACGCTCATTACGCCCCTGACCTACGCCGTTCTCATTGTGCTGTGGTGTTTGATTGTTGTTTATATTCTGCGTGAATATCGCAACCTGCGTGATTTCCACGGACCAACGCGGGTTTTGGTTGTTGTGTTAGCCATCGATGCGGTTAGAACCCTGTTTGAGAGCATCTATTTTGGCAGTTGGTATTCGGCGCGAGTAGGCTATTTTCCCCAGTGGGTGTTTGAACTGCTGGTGCAGCCGCAGTATGTTTTTATCCCTAAAATTATCAATGTTATTGCTGCTCTGTTAATTTTTCTTTTTCTGATCCTTCGCTGGATACCCGAACTGGCCCGAACAGAAAAAAATCAGGCCAAGCAGTTTGCAGATCTTCAAGAGAGTGAAGCCCGGTTCCGAAACTATTTTGAGCTGGGACTGGTTGGGATGGCCGTCACCTCTCCTGAGAAGGGGTGGGTACAGTTCAACGATCGTCTCTGTGAAATTCTCGGCCAAACTCGGGAGAGCTTGGCCCAGGTCACCTGGGCAAGCATTACCCACCCGGATGATATGGAGAAGGATCTCGCCTGTTTTAATCAGGTGATGGCTGGCGAGACCAGTGGTTATTCCATGGATAAACGGTTTATCCGTCCGGATGGTGGCTTGGTGCATGCCAGTATCTCAGTCAGAGCCATCCGAAATGCCGACCATTCCATCAACCACTTTGTGGCCATGGTACATGATATTACCGAGCGCAAACGCCAGGAGGAGCGGCGCCAGAATAATTTAAAAAGGCTCAATGAGATCAATCGACTTCAGGAGGAGTTGATCAAGCCCGGTACCATGCCCGAGAAGTTTCAGCGTATTACCCAGATGGCTGTTGAGCTGTTTGATCAGGATTTTTGCCGGCTTTGGGTTATTCGCCCGGGAGACATCTGTAACACGGGGTGTCTCCATGGGGGCGTGGATACCCAGGGTGAAAAGGTGTGTGAAAATCGAAGGTATTGCCTCCACCTGGAGGCCAGTTCAGGCCGTTACACCCAGCTCAACGGCACCCATCAACGGGTTCCGTTAGGCCGGTTTAAAATTGGCCGTCTAGCGGTTGGGGCCTCCAACCGTCTCTTGACCAACCACGCCGCCACCGACCCCCAGATCCACAATCAGGCCTGGGCCAAAAAGCTGGGGCTGATCTCCTTTGCCGGTTATAAGGTCCGCAGCCAAGAGGGAAAAGCCATCGGTGTGCTGGCCATGTTTTCAAAACATGTCATGACCGAAGAGGAGCAGGCCTTCATGGCCTACCTTGCCGAGACGGCATCTCACCTTATCTTGGCTGGTCAGGCAGAGGGGTATCTGCGACAGTCTAAAAAGGATGCAGAAGAGGCCAGTAAGGCCAAGAGCGATTTTCTGGCAACCATGAGTCATGAGATTCGCACCCCCATGAACGCCATTTTAGGCATGACAGAACTGCTGAAAAATACCCACCTTTCCAAGGATCAAGACGCCTATCTGGTCACGCTTACCCGCTCCAGCAAGATTCTGCTTGCCCTCATCGATGATATTCTCGATCTTTCCAAAATTGAAGCGGGCCAGTTGACGCTGGAGGACACCCCCTTCAATCTGTCTGATCTGGTCGAGGAGGTGGTCAAGCTACTCTCCTTTACTGCCCAGGATAAAGGTATCTCCCTGGTTTACCATAGGGATGAGCAGACCCCCCTTTGGGTTCGAGGGGATCCCACTCGCTTGCGACAGGTACTACTTAATCTTATTGGTAATGCCGTAAAGTTTACTCAAAATGGTACTGTCGACCTCCAGGTAGCACAGGGGGGGGCGGGGCAGATACGCTTTGTCATCAAAGATACCGGTCCAGGTATTCCACCCAAGAAGCAGCAGCGGATTTTTCTACCCTTTACCCAGGCCGACTCCACCACCACCCGCAGTCATGGCGGAACCGGGCTGGGGCTGACTATCTGCAACCGGCTTGTGAACCTGATGGGGGGACGCATCCATCTGGAGAGTCAGGTCGGCCTGGGCAGCACCTTCTCTTTTTCCATCCCTCTCCCGCCGGTTTCGCCAGAGTCGATTTCCAAGGGGGTGGAGATCTATCTGTCCGATCGGGAGCAAGATGGAGCGATCACCACCTCTCTTGGGCTTGCTATTCTTCTGGCAGAGGATGTTGAGGAGAACTGTATGGTAATCGAAGGATTTCTTCGTGACAGTGACTGCCAGTTGACCATCGCTCACAATGGTCTCGAAGCAGTGGAGGCGTTTGAAAAAGGTAGGTTTGACCTGATCCTGATGGATATCCAGATGCCAAAGATGGACGGTTACGCGGCCACCAGAGCCATTCGACAGCGTGAAAAGGGGTTGGGACTAAGGCCCATTCCCATCATCGCTTTAACCGCCCATGCTCTGCAAGGAGAGTCTGAACAGACCCAGGAGGCCGGGTGCGACCTGCATTTAACCAAGCCGGTCAGCCGGACACGATTGCTGGAGGTTTTATCCCGTGTACAAAAAAGACCGGAGAGCCTTTCCACCACCAACCCGATGGAGCCCCTTGGAGCGGGGGGCTCTCCTTTAACAGAAGAGGGGCAAACAGCACCCGGTTTAAGCAATCAGGTGCTGGATCAACTACGCCAGGATTTTGCAGGAGAGATCGTTGTACCACTGGAGATCTTTCTAGAAAAACTCCCCGAACGGCTCCAAGATGTCCACGCGGCGATCCAGGCCGGCAACTTGGAAGCGTTGATGGTCAATGCTCATAAGGTTAAAGGGACAGCCGCCACATTCGGGGCCATAAGATTGTCAGAGATCGCCCGTGATCTGGAACGGCTGGGAAGCGAAGCCAATCTGCCCGAGGCTGAAAAACGGCTACCCCAATTCATGGCAGAAGGGGAGATTGTCCGTGATGAAATCAAGAGGGTGTTGAGTCGGGAGATGTCCTCATAACAGCCCGAGAAAGGGGGGCTCACCATGAATAAAGCAGTTTGGGGTATTCTAATCTTCCATTATGAAAGAGTGTTCTTAACTACCAGCCTCTTAAAAACCAGATCAGAAATAAGCGACACCTGCGGGAATAAATTGGCCTCTATTTCTGGGTTGCTCCTGGGTATGGTTTCTGTTAGCCTTGACGTTTAATGAAGGTTATAATTGTTTAGATAGGAGAGTTTATGTTTCAGTCATTTGCGTTGATATTTGCACTTTTTTTTGGTATCTTGCTACCTTTCCAGTCCTCTCATGCGGTCCCAAAATTTACCCGTAGCCAAGCCTACGGCGATTGGGTTCTCAACTGCGCAAAGGATACCGACCCCAAGGTTGAAAAATCGGAATCTTGCTCTCTTAGTCAAAAAATTGTTACCGAAAAAGGGGTGCGAATTCTAGGCGTCAACATTGTTAATACGCCTGCCAAGAAAAGGGACCAGGCTATCTTTTCCTTGCCCCTTGGTTTTTACATTCCAGATGGTGTCAAAGTCTCTGTCGATAAAGGTAGAACCCGTCGTTTGTTGGTTGCCTTCTGTACACAACAGGCTGGTTGTGTTGCCCAGATTGAGCTGGATAAGAAATTTTCTCGTGAGTTGGCAAGCGGCAAAAAAATGAAGGTCACCCTCCACACGGTTGATCGGAAGAAACAGATGGATTTTGCTGTCTCACTCAAAGGTATTGCGGCAGGTCTAAGGGCCATTAAGTAAACGGGTTGGTTTTATGGTGACTAAAAAGATCTCTACTCTTCTGTTCCTTGCTGTTTTTGCTCTTTCTGGATGTCAGACGCTATCTGAAGAGTTCCCCTGGCTGGGAACAGAAGAAGAGACGGTTGAAAAACCTGTTTTAAATGAAAAATCCTCGCCCCGGTCAGAGAGTGGCCTTGCTCTAAAAAAAGTGGATAATCAAGAGGTTGAAGAGGAACCTCTCCAAGGAGAAGGCGACAAGCCTGCTGCAGTCAATAAGATTTCGACTGAAGGGGGAGGGCCAACCCAAATAAAATTTGACGATTGGGTTGTTCGCTGTAATGAAAAAGGAGAAAACTGTATTACTGTTCAGCAGACTCGCCATGAGGGGGGGCAGTTGATGCTACAGTTGACGGTCATTCCAGCCAAAGTGAGCGGCGGAAGTGAGCCTGTCGTGACAGCACTGCTTCCCTTGGGCTTCTATCTTCCTGATCAGGCTCGCCTGTTTACTGGAACATCAACCAGTTTTCACCTCTTGACCGTTCAACAGTGTATTGCTCAGGGCTGTATTGCCTTGGCAAACGAACCTCTTACATTAATCGAAGTATTAGAGAGTGCTACTGAGGAGGGTGCTACTGTTGTCATTCGGAAGAGAGATAGTCATGAGTTGCTTAATATCAGCTTTTCTCCCCAAGGTTTCAAACAGGCCTACGCCCACCTGAAAACACTCAATTAAGCTAAAAAAAGCCCTTTTATTTATTGTTGGTGGAACAGATGGCAGGGCCTATGATTGGTTGCCTCAACTCACTTTTAAAGGCCGTTGGGGGTGAAGTCTTGCAGCTATCCATCTGATAAGTTTATAGTGATTCCACTGTTTTTAGGGTTAATGATCAAGCTCTTTCGTTGGCTCATCCCCCATGGAGCAAACAGATATCTCAAAGATAAACCGGGCTGGAGTTGAATATGTCCCCTGCAGATGAAACCAAAAAGCGTACCACTCGCCAGTCTACCCTGTCGGAGGCTTGGTATCCAGCCAACCCGGATCAACTAGCCCAAAAGGTTGATGGGATGTTGGCGGCTATCAAGCCAGATCGTATCCGATCACCGGTTCGAGTGGTGATGACGCCTCATGCCAGTTATGACTACAGCGGATCGATCATGGCAGAGGCCTTTCGGCATATTCAGGATTATGTCTTCCGGCGGGTGATTGTTATCGGCCCCTCCCTTAGTCAAAAGTTTCATGGCCTCTCCTTGCCGGAGGTGGATCAGTTTGCAACCCCTCTGGGCCAGATCGACCTGGATCAGACGGTGCTGGACGACTTAAGACAGCATCCCCTGTTTCAAAATGGTAGCACTCCCCACGAGCGAGAACATAGTATCGAAATTCTCCTGCCCTTTTTGCAGAGAACCTTGGGAGAGGGGTGGAAGTTGGTGCCTATCCTAACCAGTGGTATGGGCAAAAAGGATTTTATGGCGGCTGCAGAGGCGATTCGTCCCTGGTTGGGGGCGGAGGATCTGTTGGTTATTTCGGGAGACCTTACCCACTACGGCCCCTCTCACGGTTATGTTCCCTTTCCTCCAGACGATCAGGTTGCCACACAGCTACAGAAGCTGGATCAGGGCGTTGTTGATGCCATTCTCACCTGGGACCCCGAAGGGTTGGCTCGCTACGCCATTCAAACCAAGATTACCGCCAGTTTTTTGGCTCCGGCCCTGTTAATGCTTCATCTGCTCCATGGGCAGAGTGTTCCTCTCCATTTTCGTTACGGCACCAGTGTAACCGTCAACAAGAACAGAGAGAATTCGATCAGCTATTTTTCCGGCCTCTTCATGGCGCCGGTCCCCTTGTCAGAAGGGCAGGGCAGTCGTCAACTTAGCGGTCGGGATTTGCCGACACTTCGCACCATGGCAGAAAAATGTCTGAAAATTGCTGTCACCCAAAAGCCCGATAAGATAACGGTTAATAAAATGATCGATGTCAATCTGCTTCCCCTCTCTTTGCGGCAGAAGCGGGGTGTTTTTGTGATCATCTCCAAGCAGAAAAAACCCCGCTGTTCGTTTAGCACCGTACGGCCAGTCAAGTCGCTCTACGAAACCGTTCTGGAAAATACCATCAAAGCCGTTCGCCCCGCCCCCAATTTCACCCCTGTTTCCCAGGAGGAGCTTTCCTCTCTCACGTTAGTAATCACCACGTTAAGCCCCCTTGAGGCCATTGAATCTCCGGCAGATATTGAGTTAGGCCGACATGGTATTGCCATCGAAAAAGGCCCAATGCAAGCAGCCTTTCTGCCCCACATTGCCACAGATCAGGGCTGGAGCGCCGAGGCCTTTTTGAGTAATCTAGCCACCATGGCCGGACTGCCCCCAGAGGGGTGGCAACAGCCGGATTGTCGTGTCAGCGTGTTCACCGTGCAGAGCAGTTCTTAGGAGAGGTGAAGTTTTTTTTTGGCCACACATAGTCATTCAAAGGCACTCGATGAAATTAAAAAAGGGTGTGACACAAAGTTTTTTTCATAAGCCATTTCAATTAAATAGAGCACAATTACTTTTTTGGTTGACATTCCTCTCATGATTACTGATGAAGAAGTTTATAGTTTTTATCAAAGTTGTCATGCTCAGTTAATTTCTTGGGAGGGAGATAATCTTGAGGGTGAGGAGGGGGGGGAGCCAGCTTTTATACCTCAAATTTTCAGAGGAATTACTGGTCGGCTTTGGGAGGGCAATGCCCCGAATGGTTGTGCTAGACATTTACTGATATTTGACCATTTTAAAATTATTCCTGAGTATTGTTTTAGCTGCTATAAAGTCACCATTACACTTCATAATGTGGTGGAACTTTTTAAGCTAGTCATTCTTTTTGACAAACTTAAATTACCCAAAGACAATACTAGAAAATGTATGGTGGAGTTGAGGCCAAACGTGTCTGGTCACTACAAGGGGCTTATTTACTGCCAGGATCTTTTATCAGGGCAGGAAATGTTGAAAATAATACGTGAGATTTTAAAAAAAAATTTGCCTTTCGATGTTTCGGTAGTTCTCAAAAGAGGCTGTTCAGAATATCCACCTGCCTATCCTGAGTATGCCAAGATTACCGAGAATGGCGAAGGGATGATGCAATTTAATGAAGAATGGCGTATGCATGAGGAGTACGCCGATAAAAATTTAATGGGTCACTTGGAATTTGACAATCATGACAGATATAACTCGAAAATCACGACATATGATGCCAAAATAATGCGTGCTTGGCTGGCTTATGCAGCTGTTAAAGGAGATTTGAGCTATTTGGAGATATTTCAGTCAGAAGACACTCTCAGTAGGGGGGTTTTTTTGTATAAATTCAAGTCAGTTGATGAGGCCGTAACCAACTACCAAAAAGCACTTGCGTCCATCCCAGATAATCCAGAGGCTTATTGTAGCCTAGGCATTGTTTTTAGAGAGCAGGGGAGGCTTGATGAGGCTAAGTCAAGCTACCGAGAGGCTCTGGCACTAAACCCCAATTATCCTAAAGCCCACTGTGGTCTTGGTGAAATCCTAAAAAAACAGGGAAGGCTTGATGAAGCCCGACGGAGTTTTCAAAAAGCGTTATCCCTGAACCCTGACTATCTGGAGGCACTCTGTGGTTTGGGGTACCTTTCAAAGTGTTCTGATTTCACCGAAATTGAGAAATTAAAGAGGTTGCTGAATCAGTTCAGTAGAGTGAAAGATAAAATAGATATCTACTTTTTGCTGGGCAAGAACCTGGTTGATCTAGGAAAGGAGACTGAGGCTGAATCCTATTTTCTTGAAGGAAACCGTTTGCAGAGGGAGATAATCAAATTTGATCTGAGTGAAGAAGCGAAAATTTTTAGGCAGTTTAGTAGAACGTTTGACCGAATTTTTTTTGCTTCACGAGATAGTTATGGTAATACGGATTTCTCTCCTGTTTTTATAATTGGTCTGCCTTGTTCTGGAGTTGGTCAAGTACAGTTATTATTGGCAGAATATCAAAACGTATATGGAGCTGGAGAGATAGCAATACTAAAAGAGATTGTTTTGCAGAGAATGTCTTCAGGCAGAAAAAGTATGATTCCTTATACTGTTTCCAGAATGAACTCGGACACTGTTAGAGAGTTAGGGCGTGAATATCTTGAGAGACTACAAGAAGTCATGAATAGATGTTATGCATTAGAGAAAACACCTGAGTATTTTCTCTATATTGGAATTGTTATTTTGCTATTTCCCAATGCTAAGATTATCCATTCTGTACGATCCAAAGAGGAGCTTTCTTCAGCAATATTTCGCAGAAATCTTTCAAAGGAATACTGTTATGCATCTAATATTGATGAGATTATTCAGTATTATAATTTGTATTGCGCAATCATGGATCATTGGAAAAAGGTGTTTCCTTCGATCATTTATGATGTTTCTTATGAGAGATTAATTGCTGGCAAAGAGGCGGTGAGAGATCTGGTTGAATTTTGTGACTTGGTCATAGCTACTAAAGAATAGGAACTGGAATGCATCAGGCGTTGGAATGTCAAAAGACTTTTTTTAGGGAAATAAATCCCGACTACATGTCCATACTATTTCTGGCGGTAGATTTATTAAATACAAGTTTATAACATTAGAGAGATATGTCATGAATCAAAGTGCTGTGAATGAGATTTACGCCACTGCCTTGGAGCATTATGAGGCAGGTCGTTTGCAGGAGGCAGAGTCGCTTTGTCTCTCATTGGTTCGTGATCATGCCAAGCATTTGAGTTTGCTTGGCTCAATTGCCATGCAAGTCGGGCGACCCGATATAGCTGTTGGGAGGTTTTCCCAAGCTGTTGAAGTTCTGCCTGATTCAGCTGATATTAACTATAATTTGGCTGTCGCACTCATGCAGAAAGGAGAGTTGGAGGAGGCTGTGAGTGCCTTCGATCGAGCAGTTCAACTTGGTTGTGGGCAGTCAGGTCTCCCTTTGAACCGTGCCAATGCATTGCATCGCACGGGCAAGACGGATGAGGCGATTGCTTGGTTGCGTCAGTTGGGAGCAGATGGCGATCCAGTTGTTGATCGGTCTCGGTTGGTAGAGTTTCTTGTTACTATTAAGCATTTTGAGGAGGCGCTTCGTGAGGTTGATTCTCTATTGGATCAATATCCTGATTTGCCTCATTTTTATTTTAATAAAGGACTTATTTTAAAAGAGCTTAGACAAGGAAGAGAGGCAATTGTTTGTTTTGAGCGTGCGGTTGAAATTCAACCAGATTTAACGGTTGCCTTTAACAATATTGGTGCTACTTGGCAAGATCTGGGAGAGTTGGCGCAGGCTGTGCGTTTTTTTCGTCAGGCTGTAGGTATGGAGCCTAACAATTCTATCTATTGGTTTAATTTAGCCAAGGCCTGTTTGAAGATGGGAGATAGAGTTTCGGCGTTATCCTCTATTCGTCGTGCTATTGCTTTCAATCGGACTGAGATTAGATATTGGAATTGCTATGTTGATATTATTACGAGCATGTCAGAGCTTCAAGTTAGTCAGGATCTGATTGATGAACTCAAATACTGCTTGAGCATGCCAGAACTAGCAAGCTCGAAGCTTAGGAAGGTTGTCTTTATCCTATTGTCTAGGCAGATTATCGTGACCTCGTTGGTTTTGGGTGATGATTCCCTCCACTATACCAATTTTAATGATCTTTTCTCCGACAAGTCACTTTCTGCCAAGCACCAAGAATTATCACATCCATTGTTTCTTGATTCATTATCGGAGGAGATCGTTACATTCCCGCCTTTGGAACATTTTTTGTCTGCCATGCGTCGCCATCTGCTGGAAGCGTCTGTGAATAATACGCTAGACGACATTCTTTGGAATAACGGCCTTGCTTTTCTTTGTGCTTTGGCCAACCAGTGCTTCCTCAATGAGTATATCTACTGGCAGACAGAAGTTGAGGAAAAACTGTTGGAATCTTTGGTTAATCGGGTTGCTAAGGCTTTCAAAGTTGGTCAAAAACCTTGTTTCTCCTCCATAGCCTTGATTGGTGCCTACCGTCCATTATGGCGAGAGTCATTTGCTGATCAGTTAAGGGATCATCCCGGTTTGGTGGATTGTTCAGGGATGACTCGTCTGCTGCGTATCCAGATTGATGAACCCCGTGAAGAGCTTCGGATACGTGAGGATATTCCGATACTAACTTCCATACACAGTAAAATTTCTCGTAAAGTTCAAGAGCAATATGAAGAAAATCCCTATCCACGATGGATCATGCCATACGGAAAACCTCCTTTTCCTATTTTAAATTATATGAGTACGGTCTTACCAAATTTAATAGAGAATCCTCCTCAGTTGCCCTCTGCACCTAAAATTTTGGTTGCGGGTTGTGGTACAGGACGGCAACCGATCGATCTGGCGATAACACTGCCTGCCTCTGATATCAAGGCAATAGATTTAAGTAGGGCCTCTTTAGCGTATGCACAAAGAAAAGCGAGAGAAATGGATATTTCAAATATTCATTTTGGTCAGGCCGACCTGTTAGAGTTGAGTGATTGGCAGGAGCGATATGACTTGATTGCCTGCTCTGGTGTCTTACATCACATGGAAGATCCTGAGCGTGGGCTGGATGTTTTGTTGGCGTGTTTAAAGCCTGGAGGAGTTATGCAGTTGGGTTTGTATAGCGAAACAGCCAGGCAAGGAGTGATAGCTGCTCGGTCGCTTGTTGCCAAACAAGGATACTCAAGTTCGATAAAAGATATTCGTCATTTTCGGCAAAAAGTTTATGCCTTACCAGCCGATAATATGATTCGCAAAGACACCATGTTCAATGATTTTTTTGCGACATCCCCGTGCCGTGATCTTTTTTTTCATGTTCAAGAGCATCGTTTCAGTCTCCCTCAGTTGCAAGAGATTTTCAGTTGTCGTCAATTGCGGTTTTTGGGGTTTGCTATGTTTGAAGGTGTATACAAGGTCTTTGAAGCCTATTTTCAACGGTTTCCGGACGACCCCCAAGGCCTTAGTTTGGAAAACTGGGCTGTTTTTGAAGAAGAAAATCCAAATACTTTTTCTAGTATGTATCAATTTTACATTCAGAAACCCAGTATGAAATAGCGTGGAAAAGGTGCATAAGGTATGAGTAAGTTATCACGACAGCATAAAAAAAAATGGATTCCACGTCGAGGGACTCAGGAGTTTGGTAGCGAATCTGCTCTTGCTCACGAGCTAAATAAGGCGCAGGTATACCAGCGGAATGGGATGCTGAATGAAGCAATCGGACTCTATGAACAAATATTGGCAACCTTCCCTGAAAACTCAGTTGTTCTTGGCCGATTGTCTCAAGTGCTTTTGCAGCAAGGAAAGAGTGATCAGGCTTTGCTTCTTATGAAGAAAGCTCTTCTCATCGATCCAGCTAACAAAAAGGTGGAGGATCGCATAAGTGAAATAGAGGGAGCCAAACTTCAAAAAAAGAATATGCTTGCCGATTTGCGTCGGACGGTAGCTCAGAACCCTTCTGATCTGGAAAAGTTATTTGAACTTGGCAAGTTCCTGTTGAACGGAGATAAGGTTGATGAGGCGATTGTTCGCTTTCGAAAACTGCTGACAGTCAAACCAGGACATTTTGAAGCGATGGCCTGTTTGGGGCGTGGGTACATTCTGAAAAGGGATTTGATAAAGGCTGCAGACCAGTTCAGACAGGTGCTGGCTATTAATGGAGAACATTTCGAAGCTCTGATTTGGCTAGCAACACTTGGAGAGTTGAATAACGAACTGGAACAGGCTGAATCTTACATTAAAAGGGCTTTAGCGATAGAGCCAAACCATCTTAAAGCCAGACATTTGCATGCCGTTTTGTTGCGGCGTCGGGGTAAGATGACGGAGGCTCTAGAGAGTCTTGAGCCTTTAGCTGATTGTAGTCATGGTTCTGACGGGGAGCAGGTTCATTTTGAGCTAGGTAAACTCCATGATCGGCAGGGTAATTATGAAAAGGCCATGCACCACTATATTTTGGGGAACAACCTGCAAACAAAAGGAAGTCTCTATAAACATATCGATAAAAATAGGTATCTAACTGGTGTAGAACAGGCTCTAACTGATCTTGCATCAAAGTCAGTGCAATGGTCGGTTGCCGATCCCAAAGTGCTTACGGGAGAGGTTCCGGCTTTTCTGTTGGGGTTTCCCCGATCCGGTACAACTCTACTAGATCAGATTCTTGATAGCCATCCTGCTGTACAGGTTATGGAAGAGAAAGAGGTGATGAGCGATACCATGGCTGCTATCACGCATCAAACGACCTATGGAGTTGGAGGGAGAGAAGCTCTTAACAATTCTGTTAGTGCGATACAAGGTATGGATATTTCGGCTGGAAGAGAGCTGTATTTCATGAAAGTAGATCATCTTTTTTCTCGGTTGCCCAAGAGGATGCTTATTGATAAGCATCCTCTTAATACGGTAAATATCTCTGCTATTTCGTATCTTTTTCCAGAGGCTAAGATCATTTTTGCCTTGCGGCACCCTTGTGATGTAATTTTGAGTAGCTTTATGCAAAATTTCGTACCCAATCACGCCATGGCCAATTTTACCACTATTAAAGATGCTGTTCATCTGTATTGCCGGGTGATGACGTTGTGGCAAAAATCGGTAGAGAGTTTACCGCTCAACGTCCATGTGGTCAGGTATGAGTCGCTAGTAGAGGATTTAGAAGGGGAGGCTAAGAAGTTGCTGGGCTTTTTGGGGTTGGAGTGGTACGAGGGAGTGTTGGACTTTCACCTCCATGCTCGTAGCAAGAAAAAAAAGACTGTTACGCCAAGCTATCAGCAGGTGGTGGAGCCGATATATGTTCGCTCAAAATATCGTTGGTTGAATTATCGTAAATGGTTTGAGCCCCATTTTAGCGAGTTGGAACCCTTTGTCGTTGGATTTGGTTACGACTCACTGTTGCAAATCAACAAGGATTAAGTTGGTCAGACTCTCGCGGGAAAGGCATGCTTTATGCTTAGTACCGACCAACTGACAAACGTAGCGTCAAAAACCATCCAAATTGGTTTTTTTGCAACAGGTGTTGTTTTTTTGTTGACTTGGAGATGGTTAACCTTTATTGGTATGGCTGTGTGTATGTGAATGATGTATTTGCCACGGTATCATCCGTGGGCGGTTTCTAGCTTTGTGTGAGCCCTCTGCCGTAAATTATGATGTTTTTACAAATTTGATATCTTGACTCTGGAAAAGGAACGAAAAGAATGAGAAAAGGAACGCGTATATTAAGCGCCAGTCTGCTTGGTCTGGCTGCTGTGGTAGCAGCGCAGGCACCTAAAACTGCTTCAGCGGGTACGGCGGCATTTACGGCAAACGCTGCAACAAATGCGACAGCGCTGACACCAACAGCTGGTGGAGATACCATGCAGGCTGCTGCCGATAACGACTTCGGTAAAGTTGACGTCTCCAGTCAAACATCAGCACTTGCTATTGATACCCAGACCAATACTGCAGTGGGTACATTGTATCTGTATAACAGCACAACAACAGCTGCGACACTTACATTGACGGGCGACATCCTGCTCAACACGACTGCTAATGAATCCCTCACCATTAATTTTGGTGAGGATGGTAACAACGCCAATGGCTCTGGTAATGTCTCCCTGATTGTTACCGATGAGATCAGCCAAGATGGTGGTGGTACAGCTTCTGGTGGTCAAATCATTTTTAGAACAGTGGATGACGAATCCTCTACTGGTACTGTCACAGTTTATGATGACGTAAAAGTTGATGACCTCAGTGTGATCGGATCTGCTGCAGGGGCTAACGAAGCCGGTGGCGCCATGACTGCCGTATTCGGCCATGCAAGTGGTGGTGCTGTTGCTGCTTCTGACCTTTTTGTTCTGACTGGTGTCTTCACTCAAACCGGTGGTGCTGCCAATGGTACGCGTGCTGGTGGTAGTTCTACCGTAACTGTTACAGCCAATGCTGCTGACATAGCAGGCGGTGCTGTGGTTCTTGGTGGTGCCGGTTCTGCTGCTACAACCTCTGCAAGTGGTGCAAGCGGTGGCGCTGTAAGCTTTACAGCTTCTGGTACTGAGATAACCATTGATGGTGCCAACTCTACCTTCACTTCTGGTGCTGGTGCTGATGGTGCTACCGGTTATACAGGTGGCGCTGGTGGTGCTGTTTCGGTTTCAGCCGTATCTATCGATAGCGATACCGCAAACAACACTTCCTTCATTTCTGGCACTGGTGGTGCCAACAATGGTGGTGCTTCTGGTGCTGTGACCGTAAGCCTGTCCGGTTCTCTGTTGTCAACAGCTAACAACACAACCTACATCTTTACTTCTGGTACGGGTGGTGCTGGTGGTGCGGCTGGAACAGGTGGTGCTTCTGGTGCAGTAACCATGTCTACCTCCCTGACAACGGTTAATACCCTTGCCAATGGTGGTTTGACTCTGACTTCTGGTACTGGTGGTGCTGGTACAACCGGAACTGGTGGTGCATCTGGTGACGTGAGTGTAACCATTCCTTATCTGGATATGAACGGTGTCGCATTGACATTGGCTGGTGGTACAGGTGGTGCTTCTGGTACAGGTACTGGTGGTGCAGCAGGTACGGTTACCTTTACATCCGCAACCCAACTTGACACTGGCACTACTGCTATGGATATGGACGGTGGTACTGGTGGTGCCGGAACTGGTGCTGGAACCGGTGGTGCTGGTGCTGCTGTTGCCTTGAATGCAGCTATTCTGAATATCCAGGCTGCATCAACCGGCCTGACAACAGGTACTGGTGGTGCTGGTACGACAGGTGCTGGTGGTGCTGGTGGTGCTCTGGGCATTACAGCTACTGGTTTGACGACTACTACTGCTGCTTTGACTGTGACTGGTGGAACCGGTGGTGCTTCTGGAGCAGGAGCTGGTGGTGCAGCGGGTGCTGGTACCCTCTCTCTTGCAGCCTTTACAGGTGGTGCAATCACAACCCTGGATGGTGGTACCGGTGGTGCGGGTACTGGTGTAGGAACCGGTGGTGCTGGTGGTGCTATTACCACAACAGCTTCTGGCGCATGGTCTTCAAATTTTACCAGCGTACTCGGTGGTGATGGTGGTGCCGGTACAGTTGGTTTGGGTGGTGAAGGTGGTGCATCTACTTTGACACTTTCTTCTACATTGAGTGATGACGAAGATGTGATCATTCTTGGTGGTGATGGTGGTACTGGTAATGCCAACACTGGTGGTACAGGTGGTGCAGCAGCTCTATCCGTCACAGGAACAGCGACATTGACGGGTACTGGTGATAACCTTACTATCGATGGTGGTGCTGGTGGTGCTGATGCTGCTGGTGTCGGAGTTGGTGGTGCTGGTGGTGCTGCAACAGGTACGTTTGCTTCCACTTTGACTGTTGGTGGTCTGCTGAGCGTAGATGGTGGTGCTGGTGGTGCTGCAACAGCAGGTACTGGTGGTGGTGGTGTTGGTGGTGCAGCTAACTTGACTGTTACAGGTGCAACGGTTATCACAGGTGGTGGTGGTAACTCCAACATTACTGGTGGTACAGGTACTGCTGGTAATAATGGATTTGGTGGTGCTGGTGGTGCAGTTACAACAACCTTCACCAGTGGGCTAACCGTTAGTGCTGGTTCAATGACTATCCAGGGTGGTGCTGGTGCTGCAGGTTCAACTGTTTACGCAGGTGGTGCTGGTGGTGCTGTTTCTTTCACATCAACCGGTGCATACTCCGGAGCAGCCAACACAACCATCCAAGGTGGTGCTGGTGCAACAGGTACAGGTAGTACTGGGCTTGCGGGTGTTGGTGGCGACGTAACTGCTACCTTTGGCAGCACAGTAACTGAGTCTGGAATCTTTTCAGCCATCGGTGGATTGGGTGGTAATGGTAATGCGACTGTCGGAAGTAACGGTGGTGCATCTACAACAACTATTACTGGTGTTCTGACAACAACTGGCACGGGTGACAACTTGGTTATCACTGGTGGTGCTGGTGGTGTGTCTGCTGGAGCCTCTGCATCTGGTGTTGGTGGTGCAGTTTCATTAACAGGGTCATCCACAGCAACGATTGCTGGTGGCTTGGTTATGGCTGGTGGTGCTGGTGGTGATGGTGGTGCTGGAACAGGAACAAGTGGTACTGGTGGTATCGCAACCCTGTCCATGACGGGCGCTTCCTCTTTTGGTGAAGCTTCTACCATCACTGGTGGTAAGGGTGGTGCAGCTGCAACAGGTGCCGGTGGTACTGGTGCTGCAGCGACAGCAACCTTTGCTTCAACTTTGGCTGCTACAACAAGCATGACCGTAACCGGTGGTGCTGGTGATGATGGAGCAACAACATTGGCCGGTGGTGCTGGTGGTGCAGCTTCCTTGTCCGTAACTGGTGCAGCAACTGGCGGAGCCTACAGCTTTGTCGGTGGTGCTGGTGATCAAGGTGATGGCACAACAGGCGTTTCCGGTGTCGGTGGTGCTTCTACTGGTACTTTCGCCTCTACTTTGGTTACCACAGGAGCCATTGGTGTAACCGGTGGTGCAGGTGGTAATGATGGTACAGGCGCTGCAAACGGTTCTGTTGGTGGTGCTTCAAGCTTGACAGTATCTGGTGCCGTAACTTCCGGTGGTAACGTGACCATCACTGGTGGTGCTGGTGGTACAACCGGTGGTACAGGTACCGGTGGTAAGGGTGGTGCAGCCAGTGCTACTTTCGGGAGCACTGTTGGTGTGACGGGTAACTTTGTCCTCGCCAATGGTACAGCTAACGAAGGTGGTTCCGGCGCTGTATCGGTAAGTGTTAACGGTAAGGTAACGGCTTCAGGTTTGGTTGATTTGGGTAGTGCGTCAACTGTTACTCTTGGTAGTGAAATGGTTAATGGTACTACCGCATTTGCAGGTGCTACCACTGATGCCGTCGGCGCTACTACGGGTACAGTAACTATTACCCCGAATGTAGCCTTTGCTACGGGTTCCGTCACACTGTTGGATTCCACAGCTGCAACATCTGCGTCGATCACAGATTTCACGATCACCAGTAACACGCTTGCTACCTACACAGCATCTCTTTCTGGCAATGACATCATCATTACGGCAAACTCCAGAACGGCTTCAGAGATGGCTTCTACCTTTGACGTTAATGAAGGTCAATCTGCAGCTCTTACAACTGCAGGCGCTGGTTTGGCTAATAACGCAGCCGCTTCAGCTGCTTTCTCGACTGCCATTACGACCGGTGGTCAGACAGCTCGTGACATGATTGATAAAATTCAATCAGATGCCAACAGCAGCTCAGCAGGTGCTGTAGCTGGTATCGTTGCCGCTGGTAGAACTGTTAGCACACATCGTAGCAATGTGATTGCTCAGAGTGGCAACTACTCTGGCATGCACGCTTCTTTGGCCGGCACTGGTGTTAACTCCGGTGGTTCCAGCTTGAGCAACGGTGTCTGGGTGCAAGGTTTCGCATCTACCTCCGACATGGACATGCGTGACAAGATTGCTGGTTACGATGCAGATGTTGGTGGAATTGCTGTTGGTGTTGATGCCATGGTAATGGACAATGTCATTGCTGGTTTGGCTTTGAGCTATGCCAACATTGACGTAGATGGCAAGAGTA
>PEAM01000016.1 GCA_002753565.1 Magnetococcales bacterium
AGTTCCCCCAAGAGCCTCAATATGGCGCCATTCTCTCTGCGGGTCATGAGATTGGTAATGACTTTTTCTTCAAAGAGTCTCCAAAGCCCACCCCCTGACAGCCCTTTTCTGGCTGGCCCCCACCCCATCATGGCACAGTTTCTGCTTGTTTATCCTGCTGGCCCACCCCCTGACAAACCCTAAAAAGGGCTGAGATTTACCATGAGACGATTCACCCTAGTATTGACGACTTTATAGCGATGATCAAAACCGCTCGGCCTCCCCTGTCCAACCTGTTTCTACTCGCCACCTTTTTGGTGGTGCTGGGAGGATGCACCCTTAAACCGACCCCCTTGACCTCTGAAAAGCGTGGAGAGCAGGTTTTTGTCGATCTGGCCCAGCAGTTTTCCCGCCAAAAGCCACCCCAAGCCCCCATTACCCTCCACCATGCCATGGCACGGGCCATTCACTTTAATATTGGCCACCGGGTAAAAATCATGAACCAGGTACTGGCTCGGGGGATGGTGCGGGTGGCCTCTCGAAGTCTGCTGCCTGCTCTGGCCACCAACGCCGGTTACACAAGCCAAAACAGAGCCACCAGCGATGGACAGCTCGCCAACACAACCGGGGATTTGAGTGTCTCCTGGAATGTTTTGGATCTGGGGGTAAGCTATCTCAGCGCCATTCAACAGACCGACCGTCTGCTCATTGCCGAGGAGATTCAGCGCAAAGCGGCCCATACCCTGCTGACCGAGGTTCGGTCTGCCTATTGGCGGTTGGTGGCGGCCGAACGGTTGGAGAGCGCCCTCAAACCCCTGAAGATCAAGATCAACAGCGCCATCGAGAGTGCCCGCCAAGCGGAAGAGGCCCGTATCGAAGAGCCTGCCAAGGCCTTGAAAGAGCAGGTAGCCCTGTTGGAAACCTGGCAAAAACTACAAAAACTGCAAAAAGAGCTCTCCAGCGCCCGCATTCAACTGGCCGAGTTGATGGGGCTGGACCCCGGCTTTGCTTTTACCCTGGCCGCCCCCCCAGAACGAAACCCCATCGACCTGAACAGACTCCCCCCCATGGAGACCCTGGAGGGGTACGCCCTGCTCCACCGACCAGAACTGTGGCAGGGGGACTATAAACGTCGGATACGGGCCTACGACACCAAAAAGGCCATCCTGCGCCTTTTCCCCGGCCTGGATTTCAGCCAATCCCTCCAGTATGACAACACCGAAACCTACGCCAACAACATCTGGTCGGAGTTTGGCATCAACCTGACCTGGAACATCATCAACCTTCTCTCCGCTCCCGACACCATCGCCCTATCAAGGGATAAGGAGCGCATGGAAGATCTCACCCGTCTGGCGCTCAACATGTCGGTTTTGGGGCAGGTGCACATTGCCAACCGAAACGTCAAAGCGTCCCAGGAGGGCTTTTTAATCGCCTCTCGGTTGAGCGACGCCAAAGAGCGGCTCTATCGCCATGCCCAGGCAGAAAAGGCAGCGGAAACAACCAACGAAATCGACCTGATCTCCCGAGAAGGGGACCGTATTCTCTACCTTGCCCAGCGTGATATGGCCTTTGCCAAACTACAAAATGCCGCCGGCGACTTTCTTGTCTCCCTCGGGCTTGACATCCTGCCGACCAAGATGGAAGGGTTGGATTTTGACACGTTGCAGATTCATATTCAAAACCGCAACAGCCTCATCGCATCGGGCAGACTGCCCGACTTAACCCCAACCACCCCCAGCCACCCCCAACCAGACGCCGACGACCCAGAGATGGACAGCCCAATCTGGGAGATGGAAAAAAAGCCCAAGTCCCCCCTCACCGATCCAGAGTTAGACACCCCAGAGTGGGAGATACACAAGCAAGAGAGCTTTCTCAACCACCTGAAAACAGTCCCTCAGGCCAAACCCAAACCAACCAACCGCAACTGGCAAGCCGTTTATGAACCTTTTTTGGCCGCCCTGCTCAATGAACCAATGGCAACGACAGAGGAGGAGGCGGTACCTCACCTGAAACTGGACCGAAAACCCCTGCTGGAACCCCTTAAAGTGAGCATGGAAATTCTCCCCCTTATTTCACCCATCAACTAGGGCAAACGCCGTCACCATGGATACCACAACAGCCCACTCCCCCCCGCCGGCCCTGCTGCTTCTTTTTTTAACAGGGATCACCCTTGCTCTGGCAACAGGGTCGGCTTGGAGTGGAGAGACCTTGAAAAGAGAGGCCCGTGTGGTGTTGGATGTGGAGGATGAGAGCCTTATCTCCAGCCAGATTGAAGGGCGGATTCAGCAGCTTTCCCTCCGGGAGGGGGACCGTTTTCAAAAGGGCGATCGGCTGCTAACCATGGATTGCGCTCTCTATCAGGCTCGCAAAAAAAGGGTGGAGGCGGAGTTGACCGGGGCACGGTTTGCTCTGGAGGCCCAACAAAAACTGGCTCGACTACGGACCGGCAGCAGCATCAAACGCCATGAAGCCCTGGCCAACCTGGCTAAAGTGGAGGCCGATCTGTTGGTGATCCAGGTAACCCTGAAAATGTGTGCCATCCATGCCCCCTTCCAGGGTCTGGTGGTGCAGCGGATGGCCAACAGCCAACAGTATGTCTCCAAGGGGGAGCCGATACTGGAGATCATGGATGACACCACCCTCTTCGCTCGGCTGATTGTCCCCTCCCAATGGCTGCTCTGGCTGCACAAAGGGGAGCCGTTCTCCTTTCGACTGGATGAGACCAATCAAAACTACCGTGCCGTGGTCTCTCACATTGGCGCCCGTATCGACCCAGCCAGCCAGACGGTCACCCTCAAAGGCACGATTAAAGGCAACCACCCAGAACTACGAGCCGGCATGGGGGGAAGCGCCCTTTTTGGCCTACCGGCCCCTGCCACACCATGACAAACCACCCAGAGAGACAGCTGACCGTCTGTCATACCCTGCTTCAACTCCAAAAGGAGATTCGCACCTGCCAAAGCCAGGATGAGCTAGCCTTTCTTATGGTCAACCGAACCCTGGCTCTGCTCCCCGCCTCCACCAACCTGTTTTGGCAGGGCGGGCCGGGAGAAAAAGGGGGAATCAGCCAGGCCGCAGGCATCACAGAGATCGACCCCAACGCCCCGTTTATTCTTTGGGCCGGCCCCATCATGGCCCAGTGGGTCGAAACAGAGGGGGGTGGGCAGGTGGTGCGGGTTGACCAAACAACCGAAGGGCTGCCCGACCGCCAGGCATGGGCAGAGTGGCTACCTCCCCATGGGTTATGGATACCCCTATCCACCCCAGATGGTGGTGGGTTGGGTGGGTGGTGGATGGTTCGAGAAGAGCCGTGGTCGGAGAGGGAGTTGATCCTGGCCCAAGAGTTGGGTGAGATGTTCGGCCATGGCTGGATGGCCCTGGCTGACCGGGGCTCCTCCTCGGGTAGCCCTCAAAAAAAAGCCGTTCGCCGCAAGGCGGCTCTGTTGCTGCTCCTGGCAACAGCCCTGTTTTTGCTCCCCATCAGGCAGTCGGTATTGGCACCGGCCACAGTGGTTGCCCACAATCCAACTGTCATCACCGCCCCCTTGGACGGCGTGATTAAAAAAATAGAGGTAGAACCCAATGCCGCCGTGGTCGACAATCAGATTCTCTTTAGCATGGAGCAGTCGGAGATAGCCAACCGTCGGGATGTCACCAAGCTGGCTCTTCAGGTTGCCCAAGAGCGCTATCTCAACGCCCAGAAGGTGGCCTTTCATGATCCTCAGGCCAAAGCCACACTCACCCTGTTACAGTCCCAAATGGCCCAACATGCTGCTGAGTCGGCCTATGCCGAATCTCTGCTGGAACGGACCACAATCCGTGCCAAAAAGGGGGGAATCGCCCTGCTGAACAACCCTAAAGAGTGGCAGGGCAGACCGGTTTCAGTCGGGGAACAGGTGATGGTTATCGCCGATGAGCAGCAGGTGGAACTGGAGATCCTTCTCGCTGTAGAGGATGCCGTCATCATGGAGCCGGGCCGGGAGGTACTGCTTTTTCTCAACAGCGATCCCCTCACCCCCCTGAAGGCACGACTACACCACGCCTCCTATGAGGCCACCATCCGCCCCAACGACCAACTGGCCTATCGTCTCATCGCCCTGTTTGCCGAAAACCATCCGCCTCCCCGCATCGGCCTGAAAGGAACCGCCAAGTTATTGGGAGAGCAGACCACCCTCTTCTACTATCTTTTTCGTCGCCCCCTGACCGCCGTTCGTCAGGGAGTGGGGTTCTAGAGCCCGCCTCATGATGGCCAAACCGACCCACTCTGCCACATCCACCCCAGCAGAGCCCCTTTTCACCGGCCTGCTCCGAGAGGATCTTAAACTCTATCCGGCCCCTTTCGACCGGGAGAGCGGCCCGGCCTGGACAGTCCACGACCCCCTGCGCAACCGTTTTTTTCGCCTGGGCTGGCTGGATAAAACCCTGTTCACCCACTGGAACAACGGCAAGGTAGCCGCCATCATTCAACAGGTGCGACAGCAGGCTGGTCAACAGGTGACGCAACAGCAGGTTGAGCAGATGCATCGCTTTTTATCGCAAAACAATCTACTGGTCGCCGCCGATGCCCCATCGGCCCGAACTCTCTGGCGCCGTCGCCAATCCACCACCCCCTCCACGGGACTCAAGCTGCTTCACCACGCCCTTTTCTTTAAAATTCCCCTTCTCCACCCCGACCCCCTGCTACGGAGGCTGCTCCCCTGGGTCAACTTTATCTATAGCCGCACCTTTTTGCTTGTGTTGGGGCTGCTGGGGTTGGGGGGGCTCTATCTTTCGGCCAGAGAGTGGGACCGCTTTCAAGCCTCCTTCCATTTTATACTCTCACCCCATGGTGCCATGTGGTATCTGGGCGCTCTGCTGTTGGTGAAGATCGTCCACGAGCTGGGCCACGCCCTGACCGCCTGTCGGTTGGGGTGTCGGATTCCGACCATGGGGGTCGCCTTTATGGTCTTCTTTCCCCTTCTTTATACCGACACCAGCGAAGCGTGGAAACTCAACAACCACCGAGCCAGAATGGCTATCGGTATGGCTGGGGTGGCTGCCGAGTTGATGGTTGCCCTGCTCGCCACCCTTCTGGCCCACTTTCTTGCGCCGGGGGCGCCACGGGATAGCCTGATTTTTTTAGCAACCGTCACCTGGATCACCTCATTGGTCATCAACGCAAGCCCCTTCATGCGCTTTGACGGCTACTATCTTCTGGCCGACTATCTGGGAATGGACAATCTTCAAGAGCGTGCCTTTGCTCTGGGAAGATGGCAGTTGCGCGCCTGGCTGCTCGGTGTGAAGACCCCGCCACCCGAAGCGTTCTCCCCCAGACGGCGCTGGCTTCTGCTTGGTTATGCTTATGCTACCTGGCTCTATCGTCTGCTGCTCTTTTTTGGTATTGCGCTGTTGGTTTACCATCTGCTGTTCAAGTTGGCGGGGCTGGTTATGATGGCTGTCGAGCTGATCTGGTTTATTGCCCGCCCCATCTGGCGGGAGTTGCAAGGGTGGTGGAGGATTCGATCCTCTCTGGCTTGGACCATCCATACCCTGACCACCCTGTTGGCTGTCGTTGGCTTGATGTTGTTTGTTTTGGTTCCCTGGCAGGGGGAGATCACCCTTCCGGGGCTTAAAACCAGCAGTCAGCAGTTGCAGCTCTACCCACCGGCCTCTTCCCGGCTTAGGCATGTTGCGATTAAAAGGGGAGACAGGGTGGCGGCAGGAGAGCTGTTGCTGGTGTTGGAGTCACCGGACCTTAAACAGAAAACAGGGCAGATTGATGCCCGTATTGCCGCCCTTGAATGGAAGCTCAACCAGGCCCACACCCAGCCGATTCTCCTGGAAAACAGCGCCATCATGCAGCGGGAGATGGCCGGCTTGCTGACCGAAAGGGAGGGGCTTGGGCAGCAGGCCGACAAGCTGACCATCACCGCCCCCTTTGATGGCATGATTACCGATATCATGCCGGGGCTTCACCCAGGTCGCTGGCTCTCCGCCCACGACCCCGTCATCACCCTGGTCGACTTGCAGACCGTCCACCTGGAGGGGCTGATTGCCGAGGCCGATATCCAGCGTCTCTCTCTGCAGAGCATCGGCACCTTCCAGCCCCACCTTTTTCAAGAGCCTGCCACAGAGGTCCGGCTGACAGCCATCGCTCCGGCAGCAATATCTGCCCTGAAAAAACCCTATTTTGCTGCGCATCTCGGCGGGGAGGTCCCGGTTTGGCAGGATGGCAGGGGTGCTCTCATCCCTTACGAATCCTTCTATCGACTCACTTTTCAAAGCCTCTCTCCCCTGCCGACCCTCCGTCATGAACAGCCGGGGCGGATCACCCTTCCGGTTGAAAAAAGGTCTCTGCTCAATCAATTGACCACGACAGTTGCCCAGGTTTTTATCCGTGAAAGTGGCTTTTAAATACCACGCTCCACCGGCTGAACTGAAAAATCTTTTTACTTTTTTAATGTAAATTATTTTTACATTTCAGCCGTCAGAGAGAGAACTCACGCATGCAAACAACTATAACTGATTGTATTTATTTGCCTTTAAAAAACCTTCAACTGTGGTATAATGGTTGCTTTGCTAAAGGTTAAGATGCATCGTGATTCACCCAATCACTCTTTTGACACCCAACCAGGAGGATATCATGGCTCGAATGAGACATTTTTTTATTTGTGGTTCTCTCTTTGCCGCTCTGCTCATTTCGACCACGGCCCAGGCAGAGAATCTAATCGTCTACTCTGCCAAGGGGGTCTCCTATCAATCGGGAGAGATGATTGACGGCAGCCAACCCTTAGCGCTTAAACCAGGAGAAGAGGTGAGCCTGATCTCCCCTACCGGCAGAATGATCAAGCTGGTCGGCCCCTACGAAGGGGCGCCTCTGGGTAAAGGGGAAAAACAGGAGAAGAAGAGCGTCAAGGAGGCCATCAAAAACCTTCTGACCGCCTCCGGCTCTGCCTCAGAAAGTTTTGGCATCACCCGCAGTGCGGACGATCTGTTCAAGCTGGCAGCCAAACCGGCCCCCCTCCCCAACCCCTGGGTGATTGATGTCACCCAAAACGGCCCCTACTGCTACCTGGAAGGGGAGAGTCTGGTCTTTTGGCGTCCCGAAAAAAACCGAGTCGCCTCGGTTAATCTGGAGATTCCCGAGCGGGGCTGGAGCGCCAAGGCAGAGTGGGCCTCGGGTAAAAGCAAACTGGCCCCTCCCCGCACCATCCCCCTGCATAATGGGGTGAGCGTACAGATTACCCTCGACAATCAAAAAGTGTCGGGAATCATGAACAGGATTCCCCGGACTGTCCAGTCGGCTGCCGTACAGGCGGCTTGGCTGAAAGAGAGAGGCTGCCTGCCACAGTTTTTGACTCTGGCCCACTCCATGCTGTAAATTGGGCCTCCTTTCTACCCGTTGAGGGGGGCTTTTTCATACTTCCCCTCTGCGGGGAGCCTGTTCTGTTACTCTGGGAAAAACCGATTGGCCTCTCTACGCACCTTGACCTCGGTCTTTGGCCTTTTCATCCTGGCATCGAGCTTGGCTTGGTTTGGCCTGGAAAAAATCTCTGTTCTGGGCATGATGGAGCGGTGGATCTCTGACGTCCGTATTGCCACCCTCACCCCTTCAGAACCTCAACATCCCGATATTGTTATTGTAACCATCACCGAAGAGACACTACAACAGTTCCCCTACCGATCCCCCATCGATCGAGCTTTTTTAGCCAACCTGTTAGCCAACCTGGAGAGTAAAGGGGTGCGGGCGGCCCTGCTGGACGTTCTCCTCGACCAACCCACCGAGCAGACCAAAGACGATCGACTCAAACAGACCTTGGAACAGTTTACCAAACCCCTGGCCATCAGTTATGTGGCATCCAACCAACTTCTGACCTCAGCCCAACGCCACTTTCTCGATGCCTATGTACCCAAGCAACACCTGGGGCTGGCCAACCTGGAAAAGGACCCTTTTGACGATACGGTTCGCCACATCTTTCCTGGCAAACGTGGGGAGTCTGGGGTTTTCATCCCCGGTGTCACCTCTCTTATGGCCTCTAAACTGGGTAAATCTCCCCCCCGGACCCCCATCGAGATCGCCTGGCGGGGCAAGCCGGATGAGGCCCAGGGGAGCAGCCCTTTTCGAACCTTTCCGGCCCATCTGGTGCCTGTTTTGCCAGCCCCCTGGTTTGCGGACAAGGTGATCCTGATCGGTACCGATCTCTCCCTGCGAGATCGCCACCGCACCCCCTTCTCCGTTGTGGCCCGCAACCAAGAGGGGCTGGCACAATTTGGCATGCCGGGGATTTTTGTCATGGCCCACTCGTTGGCGCAACTGCTGGATGAGAGAGCATCGCCAACCCTCAGCAACGGCACCAAAATGGCCCTGCTCGGGCTTGCCGCAACCCTGGGCACCCTGTTGGCCTGGATTCCCCTCTCCCTGACCTTGCGGGTGGGGCTGATCCTCTTCTCCATTCCGGCCTGCTGGTTTGGGGGCTTCAATCTGTTTCAGGAGGGGGGGCCTTTGATTCCCCTTCTTCTGCCCACCTTGGGATTTCTGTTTGCCTTTATTTTTTCAGAGATCTATCGAGGGTTCGAAGAGCGCAAAAAAAGAAACTTCCTTAAACAGGCCTTCTCCCGCTATCTCTCTCCAGAGCTGGTCGACCTGCTCATCCAAGACCCGGACCGTCTCTCCCGCGGGGCCGAAAGACGGGTGCTTACCTTTCTTTTTACCGACATTGAAGGGTTTACCACCGTCTCCGAAAAAGCCGACCCATCTGATCTTGCCCCACAGATGAACATCTATCTGGATGGGGTCTGCTCCGCCGTACTGGACCATGGCGGCATGGTGGTGGATTTAATCGGTGATGCGGTGTTTGCCATGTTCAACGCCCCCCTTCAGCAAGATGACCATGCCGACCGGGCGACCCGCTGTGCGGTGGAGATTAACCGGGTAACCAAGGTGTTTCTAAAGACCCCGGAGGCCATCCGACTGGGGTTTGGGCGCACCCGCATCGGCGTGCATACCGGGGAGGCCCTGGTTGGAAATTTTGGTGCTGAAGACCGTTTTAAATATACTCCTCTGGGAGACGCCGTCAACATTGGCGCCCGTATTGAGGGGCTGAACAAATATTTCGGCACCCAGATTTGTGCCTCCCAAAAAAGCATAGAGTCCAGCTCTTTGCGCTATGTTCGCCCCATTGGCGATGTCATCTTAAAAGGCAAAGAGGAGCCAATCTCTATTTTCGAGATTATGACCGACAAGGAGGAGAACCCGACCTATCTTAAGAGGTATCTTGAGGCGTTCCATAGCCTGGAGCAGGGAGAAAAGGCGACAGCCCGCGCACGCTTCCAGGCTCTTGCCATAGAAAACCCCAACGATGGCTGTGTTGCCTTGCATCTGGATAGACTCAACAACAACAAAGGCAGCACCCTGATTAAAATGGCGGACAAATAATCTTCATTGACCGTCACGCCTTGATAAGATGATCTTATCCACTCCCCTATTTTTGGAATGGATCGACCATTAAAACACAGTAAGGATGCCCCATGGAGAGACCCGCAAGCGTCACTTTTCTCGGTGTCGGTTCTGCTTTTACAACCGCCCAATATTATCAATCCAACCTGCTGATTACCGCCAAAAGTGGCAAAAGAATGTTGATTGACTGTGGCTCGGATGCTCGCTTTTCCCTGGCGGAGTGGGGGCTGCTCAACGGCATAAAAACACCGCAAATCGATGCCGTCTATGCCTCTCATCTGCATGCCGACCACATTGGTGGGCTGGAGTGGCTGGCCTTCAGCACCTATTTTAATTCAGAAATCCCCCAACCCAAGCTGTTTATTGTCGGTGAAATTCTCGACATGCTCTGGAGCGAATCCCTTCAGGGGGGGCTGGGGTTTATCAGCGACAAGGTGATGAGCCTCTCCGACTATTTTAATGTCCACCCCCTGCAAACCGAAACCCCGTTTGAATGGGAGGGGATTCAGTTTACCCCCTACAAGCTCCTGCACGTGGAGAACAGCCGCCGCAATGTATACAGCTATGGGCTGCTGATTCGCTCCGTCGATGCAGGCTCCACCCTCTTTTTCTCCTCCGATGCGGTGTTTAATACCGACCTGCTCAATCTGATCACCACCCTAGAACCCCAAGTGGACCTTTTTTTTCAAGACACCGAAACCCTCCCCTTTCGAACCAATGTCCACGCCCACTACGAAGATCTTGTTACCCTGCCCGACGCCATAAAAAAGAAAATGTGGCTCTACCACTACAGCCCAGACCCCCCTGTTCGGCCAGATCAGGACGGCTTTTTGGGTTTGATCAAAAAAGGCCAGACCTTTTTGATCTGACGCACCCCCAAAAAAAGGCCGACTTCACCTGGGTGAAGTCGGCCTTTTTTTGTCGGTTATGCAGAGAGTAGAGCAGTCCCTCCCTTCAGTCCCGTGGTTATTTAACCCCTTTGGCGATTAAAAACTCGGAATAGAGTTTGTCGGTAACGGTGATGTGGCTGATCAACCATTCTTGGAGATATTTCAACAGCTCTGAGGAGACTTCGTTGCTGTTGTCGTCAAAGTTTTTCCGAAACTCCTCCATTTTGCTGCGCATGGCATTGTGGGCTTCGATATGTTCGTCCAGATTGACATAGCCATTATCCCGCATCATCCCCTCTTCTCGGGCAAAGTGGGTAACGGTATACTCGATCAACTCGTCAATCACCTCCGAGGCCTTGTCGGCTCCTCGGGCGCTACGCAGAGATTGAAAGATGCGCAGGGTCAGATCGAGCAACTGTTTGTGATCGTTGTCAATGGATTCGATGCCGACACTATACTCCTCCTTCCAGCTTATTTTATTCTCAAGAAACTGATTTTTAAGCATCAGCATGAAAGGCATGAGTAGAATAAGAACCAGAAAGCTCTCTTCGATCCCCATGGTAAAGGCGACAACAACAAGGAGAGGAACAATAACCAACAGCCAGATTCTTTTATCCATCGCTTCAATATTCATTATGATACCGTTCTCCTTATCTGTTTGGGAAGATGAATCTCCGTCCGGTTGGTCTTTCGACCAAGGGTTACCAAGAGGAACCGTTGGGCGGCTGGCTCTGTGATATTTCCAAGCAGAATACCAGAGCCGAACCCGGGCCATTTATAGCAAACTATTGCCTCTATTCCGAGGATAAATTAAGATAATTGTTCATTATCCCATAAATGGTTGCAACGTCCCTTT
Organism: Magnetococcales bacterium; assembly: GCA_002753565.1. Classification (GTDB taxonomy): domain Bacteria; phylum Pseudomonadota; class Magnetococcia; order Magnetococcales; family JADFYX01. Next base: position 11,162 of record PEAM01000016.1, read on the forward strand.
ATCCTTCTTCCCCCAGGATAAAAACCAGAGAGGCAGAGGTAGTTATGAGTAGACTGGATAAAACGCTCTCTGAATGGGTAGAGAAAGGGCTGATTCAAGCAGAACAGGCCGAAAAGATCGCCCTCTTTGAGGCGGGACGAGCCAACCGGAGTTGGATGGTGACCAGCTTTATGTCTCTGGGCGCTTCGGTTATCGGAATCGGCCTCATCGCCCTTATCGCCGCCAACTGGATGGAGATTCCCGATGGGGTAAAACTGGGCATGGATCTGCTGCTTCTACTGGGGCTTGGGGCTGGTATCTTCCACCATCTGGAGCGGGGAGGTGGTCAGATGCTGGAACTTTTTCTGGTTCTGTTCATTATTCTCTGCATGGCCTCCATTGGCCTGATCAGCCAGATCTACCATACCGGCGGACGGCTGGAGGATGCCCTGCTTTTCTGGGCCCTCATTACGCTGCCGGCCACCACCCTCTCCCGACACCAATTTATCCCCTTTTTATGGGTGGCCATCTTTCTCTCCGCCCTGATTGTCCGTATTCTGGCGCAAGATCTGCTGTTTCCCAGCCATCCAGAAGAGGTCCGCTGGGTCGCTCTGGTGATGTCCCTCCCCTTTGCTACGGCACTCATCTCCATGCTGTCGGCCAGGGTTCCCCTGCTGGCCCCCCTCGGGGCAGGGTTCTGGCAGTGGACCTTTATTCTTGGCGGTGGGGGGGTGATCTTTTTCGACCTCTTCATCAACACCCTCTTCCCCCTGACCCATACCAATCTTAACGATGTCTATGGGCTGGCTATAGGCTTGAGCTTGCCGGTTTTTGCTGGAGTCTGGTGGTTTTCTGATCTCTCCCGAGTCAAAAAAAAGATCACCATGGCCATGCTGCTTCTCTATCTGGCCATGATCCCCGTCACCAAACAGCTGCTGCCGTTTGAGATCATGGGGGCGGTTTTTTCCATTCTTCTGTTTGCTTTGGCCTCGGTCATGGCCGGTTTAAGCGGCAATAGACGGCTTTCGACCCAACTGATACTCCTGACAGGTCTACGGTTTTTGGGCATCTATTTTGCCGCCTTTGGCGGGTTGGCTTTGAGTGCGGTGGGGTTGATCCTCTCCGGCGGGTTGATCTTAGCCTTGGCTGCTCTATGGAACAAAAGAAAAAACCGTTTTCAACAGTGGATTGTGGGGCTTGAACAATGAACAACAGACAAAAATGGGCTATCTTTGCCCTCTTCATCCCCCTCTTGGCCCTCAGCGGATTAACCTGGGACAAACATCAACGAATGGTCCAGGGGGAGGAGGTTTTACTGCCCATCGTCGGCTTCGACCCACGAGATCTGCTCTCGGGTCACTATCTGACCTATCAAATTGAGTACGGCATTCAAAAACTCTGCACCGATCAATCCAGCACACAAAAATCCACCCCCGGCTACATTCTCCTCAACCCTGCGGAGTTCTCCCTCTGGCCGCCCCACCCCGGGCGGATTTTCATTAAGGGAGCCTGTGAAAAGGGCCGTTTCAAGGCGGGGATTGAGCGGTTTTACATCCCCCAGGAACATGCCACCCTTCTCGATAAGGTGGTACGGGGAAAGCAGGGGAAAATTCTCCTTTCGGTCTTTTTTGATGGCCGTGCCCAGGTAAAAAACCTGCTGATCAACGACCAACCCTGGCAGCAGTTTATCGCCGACAACACCCCGTAACCTTTCCCCCTCTTGATGGTTCCAACAGGTGGTCTCTATGAACAGCGCACCCGTCCAACACCTCTTCAACCTCCTCTATCTGGCTGTGGTTCTGCTGGTTGGGATGGGGGCCCCGGCCCAGGCGGCGCCCTCCTTACCCTTTGGCCCGACTGAACAGACACTCAGCCAAAAAGAGCCCCTTCAACTGCTGCTTGCCGAACAGCGAACCCTGGACGGCAGCGGTGCGTTGGCCCTGGTTTTTTCGCAAAAACTCGACCGAACCCGACTCTACGACAGCTACCTGACCCTCTTTGACCCGCAACAGCAGCAGGTTGTGGGGGGGTGGGTTTTGGGGGAGGATCAACGCACCCTCTTTTTCCCCCATATCGACCCAGAGACCACCTATACCGTCCAGATTCAACCGGGTCTGCCCGCTCTCTCAGGCAGCACCTTGGCCCAGAAGGAGAGCCGAACCCTTACCACCCGTGCAGTTATTCCCGCCTATGGTTTTGTCGGCAGCGGCATGATCCTGCCCAGTGGCCTGAGTGAGGGTCTGCCCATCATGACGGTTAACGTACCGGAGGTAGACATCGAGTTTTTGCGGGTCAAGGATGAGAGCCTCGCCCTTTTTCTCGACCGTTTTTCCTGGTCCGGCTCCGGCGCCCATTGGGATACCAGCCTGGACCAGCTGAGCCAGCAGACCGAGAGCCTGTTTGTCTCCCGTTTTGTCACCGGCCTGAAAGCCAATCGCCGGGGGGTTACCCACATTCCGGTAGAGAAGATTCCCCAGTTGCAAAAACCGGGGCTTTATGTGGCCGTCATGGGCCGGGCGGGTCGCTTTGGCAAGTTTAAGACAACCCACTTCATGGTGACCGATATTGGCCTGCATCTACGCTATTATCAGCAGAGCATCTCTGTCTATACCAGCAGCCTGAAAAGCGGAAAACCTCTGGCAGATGTTGCTGTTACCCTGGTTGATACTCAAGGCAACACCACCCAACAAGGGGTGACCGACAAGCAGGGTCGAGTGTCGTTCTCCTCTCCTGCCAGCCAGACCTCCCTGCTGATGGCAAAACGGGGGGGTGACATTACCCTGCTGCCTTTAAAGGATCCGGCTCTGGATCTTTCTGAATTTCCGGTTGGAGGCCCCCCTTTTAAAGCGGTAGAGGCCTTTATCTACTCACCACGGGATCTCTACCGCCCCGGTGAACAGCTTGACTATGCCATTCTATTAAGAGACCACGACGGTGGGCCGGTGATGGAACGTCCCCTGGCGGTCCGGCTCAAACAGCCCGACGGTAAGGAGATCGCCCGCCAGACCTTACCCTCGGCGGAATTGGGCTATCATCAAGGGGAGATCCTCCTGCCAGACGATGCCCAGACCGGGCGCTGGTCTCTGGAGGTGCGTGTGGACCCGGGCCAAAAAAGGCCGGACCAACTGTTCAAGTTTCAGGTAGAGGAGTTTCTTCCCGAACGGATGAAGCTGGTTCTGCCCAAACCCACCGGCCCCCTCCTGCCTGAAGAGCCGTGGTCTTTGGAGGTGACCGGTAGCTATCTCCACGGTGCCAAAGCGGCCGGAAATCGGCTAAAAGTGGTGGCCAACTGGAAAAAGACCAAGCAGCTTCCCCAGTGGCCCCACTTCTATTTTGGTCAGGATAATGGCCCCTGGAAAAACAGGCGAGAGCAACTCTTTGACGGCCCCCTCGATGCCGAAGGCAAGAGAGCCATCTCCCTTCCCCTCCTCAAAGATCCCGTCAACGCTCTGCTGCGGGTAACGTGGGTGGTGGATCTGTTCGAATCCGGCGGACGTCCGGTAACCCGCTCTCAGACCGGGCTGATCTGGCCATCGGAAACCTTGACTGGGGTTCGCCCCCTCTATGCCGGCAAGTATGCGCCGGGAGATGGTGAGGCCGCCTTTGAGGTGATCAAGGTCAACCGGGCTGGTCAGTCGTTAGGGGCGGAAGGGTTGGCGGTCCGGGTTATCCATGAAAACCGCAACTATTACTGGAGCTACCGAGAACACGGCGGCTGGGACTATCTCTATTCCGAGTCGGAATATCCCATTCTGCAAACCAACCTCTCTTTCGAGGCCAACCAAAAAGGGGTGGTTCGCATCCCTGTCACTTATGGTAGTTATCGGTTGGAGATAACCGATCCGGCAACCGGCATCACATCCTCCCATCGGTTTCAGGCCGGATGGGATTGGAAAAGCAGAGCCGCCACCAGTCAGCCTCGCCCGGACCGGGTTAATCTTCAACTGGATAAAAAGAGCTATCAGACCGGGGAGACCCCCCGCTTGACCATCATCCCCCCTCAACCCGGCGAGGGGTTGGTGCTGCTGGAGTCTAGCCAGGGTCTGCTGTGGGGACAACGGCTCAGCCTCTCCAAAAAAGGCAGCGAGATTACCCTCCCCCCCATCCAGACCGACTGGAATCGCCACGATATCTACCTGACCGTCCTCTCCTTACGTCCGGGAGAGTCGGCCAGCCGAATCACCCCCAACCGGGCACTGGGGCTGATCCACCTCCCCCTGGATCGGCAGAATCGTCAACTGAACATGACCCTTGAGCTACCCGAGACAATCCAACCCAACAGCTCTCTACCGGTGACAATCCGCCTGCCTGACCACACCAGCAGACCGACCAGGGTGACGGTGGCAGCCGTGGATGTGGGGGTGTTAAACATAACCGAGATGGAGAGCCCGGACCCTTTTAGCTTTTTCTTTACCAAAAGAGGCTATCAGGTCGAGTCGAAAGATATCTATGGCAAGGTGATTGAAAACCAGAAAGGGGTGTTGGCCAAACCCCGTTTTGGGGGGGACGCTGCCAACAAAAGAAGAGGAAAAAAACCTACCGCCAAGGTAAAAATACTCTCTCTGTTCAGCGGCCCGGTGGTGGTGGATGAACAGGGGATAGCACAGGTCTCTCTGCCGGTTGGAGACTTTAACGGCGCCTTGAGGGTGATGGCAGTGGGCTTTGGAGCAGACCGTTTTGGAGCCGTTGACCAAGAGGTATTGGTGGCAGCTCCGGTTATTGCAGAGATCTCTACACCCCGCTTTTTAGCCTTTGGCGATCAATCTCAGTTAACCCTGACCCTGCACAACCGCAGCGGACAGGGGGGGGAGTTCCAACTCTCTCTCTCTGCCAGCCAACCGTTGCGCATGGCCCCGGTCAACCAGACGCTCACCCTGGCTGACAACGAGATGAAAACCCTCCGTTTCCCCCTCTCCGGCGGTTACTCTGCCGGGGTGGGTACCCTGAGCCTCTCGGTTGTTGGCGAAGGGGTAGAGGTGAACAGAAGCTGGCAGCGGATGGTGCGCTCGCCCTATCCCCTGCAGCGAACAACTCAACGGTTTGTGGTCACCGCCAACCAACCGGCAGCCCTCAATCCGGCCTGGTCGGCGGGGCTTGCGGCCAAGACCGTGGAGTATCAACTGCAACTCTCCCCCCGTCCGCCCCTCAATGGTCGGCGGGCGGTCAAGGGGTTGTTGGGCTACCCCTACGGCTGCCTGGAGCAGACCACCAGCCGAGCTTTCCCGCTGCTTTTTATCGATGCCAAAGTGGCCCAAGAGATGGGGCTGGAGCCTCTCTCTTATGCGGAGCGAAAAAAACGGCTGGAGACCGCTTTCAAGCGGTTGGCAGCCATGCAGCGGGGGTCGGGAGGGTTTGGGCTGTGGGATAAACAGAGCCCGGAAGAGCCTTGGTTGACCCCCTATGTGGTGGATTTTCTTCTCCAGGCCAAAAAGCGGGGTTTTTCTCCCCCCGAAGAGATGCTCTCCCAGGCTCTCAACAACCTCTCCAAACGGCTGCATGGGGGGAGGGCTATTCTCGGCAACCACCACTCAGACGACCAGGGCCACAGCCAGTTGGCCGCCAAGGCCTATGGAGGTTATCTTTTGGCTCAGCTGAACAAAGCGCCTCTGGGTCTGCTGCGAAATCTCTTCGACCAAGAGCGAAAAAAGGCCCGTTCCCCTCTGCCCCTGGTCCATCTGGGTCTTGCCCTCCATCTTCAGGGAGACCTGAAAAGGGGCCGAATGGCCTTCGATGACGCGCTGGCACGGCAGCGCCCCAAAGGGCTTTATCTGGGGGATTATGGCTCAGAAATCCGGGATGTCGCCCTGACCCTGGCCCTGCTGGAGCAGGCTCCCCTCTCTGCCGAACAAAAAAAGCAACAAGATCAACTTCTTTTTGCGCTGGATGGTGCCTTGGCAAGCCGAACCTACTGGAGTACCCAAGAGCGCTATGCGCTGTTTCTGGCCTACCAAGCCCTCAACAAAAAGGCTCTGGAACCCTGGAAGCTCACCACCACCATGGGCTCAGAGAGCACCCACACAGAGAAAAATGGGGTGTGGAGGAGCCTGTTTACCCCAAGGGAGCTAAACAGGGGCATCACCCTGCAGGCCAGCGGTGAAGAGAAACTCTATGCCGAGGTGGAGGTGAGCGGATTTCCCGAGCAACCGCCCCCCGCCATCAGCCGCCCAATAGAGATCCAGCGCCACTATTTCTCCCTGACTGGGGCCTCTCTCAATCGGCTACGGTTTAAGGTGGGAGAGCTGTTTTTGGTCCGGCTGCAGGTTAGCAGCAAGGAGTCCATCGAGCAGGGGCTGGTTGAAGATCTGCTGCCAGCCGGGTTGGAGTTGGAAAACAGCGGCATCAGCAAAGGGGAGAAGCTGGCTGACCTCTCCATAGACGGCGTCTCACTGGCTCAGGCTACACAAGATAAGAGCATTCGTCGACAGGCTTTTCTGGAAGATCGCTACATGGCAGCCCTCTCTCTCTCACCCCATCGAACCCACACGCTCTTTTATCTGGTTCGGGCTGTGACACCGGGTCGCTACACCCTTCCACCCCCTTTGGCCGAGGATATGTACCGACCCGACCGCTTAGGCATTGGTCACAGCGAGACCTTGATCGTTGAAGCCCCCTGAATTACACCACAAACACCCCTGTTGGCTATCTCTACTTGGCGGGCTGACAGGGCTGTCTCTACTGTTTGTACTGCTGGATTGCTCCTACCCTCTCCCCTCTCCCCCAGGGGAGGCCGAAAAGGGGCTGGTGGTTGTCGACCGACAGGGAACACCTCTTAGAGCCTTTGCCGGAGAGCGTGGGGTGTGGCGGCATCCGGTCCAGCTATCCCAGGTCTCTCCCCTCTATTTGCAGGCTCTGTTAACCTACGAAGATCGCTGGTTTTATTATCATCCTGGGGTCAACCCTCTCTCTCTGCTTCGGGCCGCATGGCAGGCGGTTGAACAGGGGCGGATTATCTCGGGTGGTTCCACTCTTACCATGCAGGTGGCCCGACTGCTGGCCCCCCACCCTCGCACTCTCTGGGGAAAAGCAAGCCAGATTTTTCGAGCGCTGCAACTGGAGTGGCACTATACCAAGGCGGAAATATTAACCCTCTATCTCAACCACGCCCCCTTTGGTGGGCCGCTGCTGGGCATCAAGGCCGCCTCTTATGCCTATCTGGGCAGGGGACCAGACAGGTTGAGCCATGGAGAGGCGGCCCTGTTGGCGGTACTCCCCCAGGCACCCACCCGCCTGCGACCAGACCGAAACCCGGCCGGGGCACAAAAAGCACGGGACAAAGTGCTGGACCGTCTGCAAAAATGGGGAGTATGGTCCGCCGATCAGGTGGTGGAGGCCAAGGTGGAGCGTGTTGCCGACCACTACCATCCCCACCCCTTTGTTGCTCCCCTGTTGGCCCGCCGACTCAAGGCTCTGTCAAAAAATGCCCACCAAGGGACCATTGTCTCGACACTGGACAGCAACCTGCAACAATCCTTGCAGGGGCTGGTCGAGACCCTGCAAGGCCGACTGCCCCTGCGTAGCTCTCTGGCTATTCTGGTTATGGAGAACAGCCCTAAAAAGGTGCGAGCCTATATCGGCTCAGCCAATTTTTGGGATAACACCCGCTTTGGTCAGGTGGATATGGTCCAGGCCATCCGCTCCCCCGGTTCTACCCTCAAACCCTTTTTATATGGTATGGCTCTGGAGGAGGGGTTGATCCACTCCGAAAGCCTGCTGATTGATGCCCCTCAATCTTTTGATGGCTACCAACCCGGTAATTTCAACCAAGGCTTTCATGGCCCCGTCAGCGCACGGGAGGCGTTGCAGCAGTCGTTGAATGTACCGGCTGTAGGCCTGCTCAAACGGCTTGGCTCCCACCCCTTTGTCTCCCGGTTGCGGCATGGGGGGCTAAAGCTGACCATCCCCGGCGAGGGCAGGCCTAATCTGGCGGTTATTTTGGGGGGGGCTGGCAGCAATCTGGAGAGTCTGGTTGGTGCTTACTCTGCTCTGGCTCAGGGGGGCATAGCGGGAAAACCTCGGCTTACTCAAGACGATCCCCTTATCGAAAAACGGCTGCTCTCTCCCGGCTCCGCCTGGATTATCCGCCAACTGCTGGCATCAGCCAACCGACCAGATATTCCCACCAGCAACCTCATGCGGGGCGGTCAGAGACGGCTGGCCTGGAAAACCGGCACCAGCTATGGCTTTCGGGATGCCTGGGCGGTGGGGGTGACAGATCGGTATACGGTCGGGGTTTGGGTGGGGCGTCCCGATGGTACCCCCTCACCCGGTCAGTTTGGCGCTCAGACAGCCGCCCCCATTCTTTTTGATATTCTCAACGGCTGGCCGGCCCGTTTCTGGTGGGCCCAACCGGAGCCTCGTCCCCACTCTGTCCAGGCTGTCGAAATCTGCTGGCCCCTTGGCACCGCTGCCAGCCGACAACCCGCTGACCACTGCCACCGGAAAAGAGTAGCCTGGGCTCTCCACGAGACCGTTCCCCCCACCTTTTTGGCTGATCAACCGACCATGGGTACAAGAGAGCCTCTCGTCCACTATTGGATCAACCCGGCAACCGGCCTGCGGGTTCAGGGGGCGTGTGGGTTGGCCAATCGTCAACCCCGCAGTCGGGCGGTCTGGCCTCTTCCTCTGCAGCCTTGGTTGTCGGCCGATCTGCTGAGTCGATCCCAACCCCCTCCCCTGGACCCCGACTGCCCCAAAGAGCCCCCCCCCTCTCCCACCCCTTTTGCCCTTATTGGTCTGCAGGATGGAGAGCATCTTCGCACCCCCTCAATCGACGCCCTCTCTCCTCCCATCAAGCTCTCCCGATTGGGAGGAGAGGGTCCGACCTACTGGATGGTTGATGGCAAAATGGCTGCCAAGGTGGCGGCGGGAGAGACTTTCAGCTGGCCGATCAACCAGCCGGGATGGCACCCCATCACCGCCATGGATGAAAACGGTCAGTTTGTCCGTATCCGGGTCCATGTGGCGAAGGAGTGACACCCCCAGCAGGCCCGAGAAGCGACCATCATCGTATCCAATGTTGAGGTGTTGACTTTGCCTTAAACTGTTGTCCAAATCTGGTTTTAATTAACTATAACTGACAATATCTGCTCAGCCTATCCACCCTTTCACCCCCGTGACCAGCGGTGAAACTTTTCCAACCAGACCATGACCGATGGAGAGACATGGGCTTTTTTCCAGACACCAGCGGCATATTTGTTGGCCTCAGCCAGGGTTGGGTAGATGTGGATGGTACCCAGAATTTTATTCATCCCAAAGCCGTGCCGCATGGCGGCGACATATTCGGCAATAATATCACCGGCATGGTCGCCAACAATGGTGACCCCCAAGATGGTATCCTTGCCCGGTACGGTCAACACCTTAACCATACCATAGGCCTCTTCATCGGCAATGGCCCGGTCCAGATCATCCAACCCATAAAGGGTGATCTCATGGGGAATACCCTGAGCAAGGGCCTCCTGTTCGTTCAAGCCTACCCGTGCCACCTCCGGGTCGGTAAAGGTGGCCCAAGGGATGACGGAATAGTCTACCTTAAAGCGCTTAAACCGCCCAAAAAGAGCATTCACCGCCGCATACCACGCCTGATGGGCTGCGGTGTGGGTAAACTGGAACGGCCCGGCCACATCCCCACAGGCAAAAATGTTGGGAAAAGTGGTCCTGAGATAGGCATCGGTTTGAATGGTCCCATCCCGATTTAACACCACCCCCAACGCCTCCAGACCAAAACCAGAGACATTGGCTTGGCGCCCACTGGCAACCAGCAAGGTATCGAAAAGAACTCGCACCTCCTCCCCTTGGTGTTGGCAAACCAGGGTTTTTTGCCCCTCTTCCATAAAAAATTTCTGAAGCACATGGTCGCTTAACACCCGAACACCTTCCGCCTCAAAACGGTCACGCACCATCTGAGAGACCTCCGGGTCCTCTTTTTTCATCAAACGGCTACCTCGCAGCACCAGGGTAGTCTCACAACCCAGACGAGAAAAAGCCTGGGTCAGTTCACAACCGATAGGACCGGCTCCCAGAACCAAAAGCCGTTTGGGCCGCTCTCGCAGGTTCCAGACGGTATCCGATGTTAACGGCGCCATATCCCTGATGCCGGGAATGGGCGGAATGGCCGGTCTGGCCCCGGTGGCTATGACAATATTCCGGGTAGAGAGGGTCTGCCCATTCACCTCCACATGCCAGGGTGAGAGTATCCGGGCCTCGCCCTGAATACACTCCACCCCCAACGCCGTATAACGCTCTACCGAGTCATGGGGTTCCACCGTACGAATCACCCGTTGCACCCGCTCCATCACCTCGGCAAACGCATAGGTTACCTTGGCGGAGCGAAAACCCAGGGTATCGGCTTTTTTGGCATGGGCCAAAAATTTAGCCGAACGTATTAAAGCCTTGGAGGGAACACAGCCGGTATTCAGACAGTCCCCACCCATTTTATGTTTTTCAATCAGGGTCACCTTGGCCTGAACAGCCGCCCCAATATAGGTAGTCACCAGACCGGCCGCTCCGGCACCGATGGCGATGAGGTTTCGGTCAAAGGTTTTGGGTTTGGAATAGGGGGCGAGAATTTTTCGCAGCTGGAACCAGCGCACCCCCTGTTTAGCCAACAGGGGGAAAAGACCCAGCAGGATAAAAGAGCCGATCATCTGCAGAGATAAAATGCCCGACAGCCCGTCCAGCTGGGCGATTTGGGTTCCGGCATTCACATAGACCACGGTTCCCGCCAACATGCCCACCTGGCTTACCACCATGAAAACCCCGGTTCGGATGGCGGTCAACCCCATGACCAGATTGATGATAAAAAAGGGAAAAGCCGGCACCAGCCGTAAGGTAAAAAGATAGAAAGCCCCCTCTTTTTCGATCCCGGCATCAATGGCCTTGAGCTTGTCGCCAAATCGTGACTGAATCATCTCTCGGAACAGATAACGAGAGGCCAGAAAAGCCAACGTCGCCCCCAGAGTAGAGGCAAACGAGACAATAACCGTCCCCCAAACCACCCCAAAGACAGCCCCACCGACCAAGGTCATCACCACCGCTCCCGGCAGGGATAGGCCGGTCATGGCGACATAGATGGCAAAATAGACAGCAACCGTCTGCAGAGGGTGGGAAAGATAGAAGCGGTTGATGGCCTCCTGCTGGGATTTGATAAAGTCCAGTGTCAGATATCGCCCCAGATCAAAGTGAAAAAAGCCGACCACCAACAGCCCGATAAGACAAAGTAAAAAAAATTTTTTGCGATTCATACTGCACTCTTTATGGGCTGTTGCCGTTTAACCTGGATTGGACGTTTCTCCGTACCTTCAGATGGGACAGATCAGCTCTCCCAGCTTTTCGCTCAGTTTCAGGTTTTCTCGATAATCGACCGGACAGTCGATAATCACGACGGTCTGATCGGCGATGGCCTGTTGCAGGGTGGGGACCAAATCAGCGGCACGCTCTACCCGATAGCCTTTGGCTCCGAAACTCTCGGCATATTGGATAAAATCGGGATTGTTAAACTTAACATGGCTCTCCCGTCCAAACTGGCTCATCTGTTTCCACTCTATCAGACCATAGGAGGCGTCCGACCAGATGAGAATCACCATCGCCGTACCCACCCGCATGGCGGTCTCAATCTCTTGCGAGTTCATCAGAAACCCAGCATCCCCGGTGACCGCCACAACGGTCCGTTCCGGGTGGACCAACTTGGCGGCAATGGCGCCGGGAACAGCAATTCCCATCGAGGCAAAACCGTTGGAGATAATACAGGTGTTGGGCCGTTCGGTCTGGTACATCCGGGCGATCCACATTTTGTGGGCGCCCACATCCGAGATGACAATATCTTCCACATCAAGAACCTGACGCAGATCCCAAAGAATTTTTTGTGGCTTGACCGGAAAGCCCTCATCCTCAGCATAGGCCGACAGCTCTGCGACAATGGCAGATCGGAGGTTATGGGCCAGTCGATCACGATGGAAGCTACTCTCAGCCGCAATACCCTTGAGAGATTCGCCAATATCCCCAACCACACCCACCTCCAGAGTATAGTGGGCATCCACTTCGGCGGGAGAGGCGTCGATATGGATGATTTTTCTCTTCTTGTCCGGGTGCCAGAGATAGGGGTGATATTCAACAATATCAAACCCCACACAGATAATAACATCGGCCCGATCAAACCCGCAGGAGACATAGTCGTGGGCCTGAAGCCCCACCGCTCCCAAAGCTAGATCATGAGAAAAGGGGATCGCCCCCTTGGCCATAAAGGTGGTGGCAACAGGAATGTTCAACTTTTCGGCAAAAGAGACCAACATCTGCGAAGCCTTGCCTCTAATGACGCCATTACCAGCAATAACAATAGGATACTTAGCTTCCGAGATCACCTTGGCGGCTTGGTGTATTTTAGCGGCCGGGGGGGATGGGGTCATGTGATGCTGCACTTTAAGCACCGATTGATCCACAGCCATTTCAGCAATATTCTCAGGAAAATCAATAAAGCTAGCCCCCGGTTTTTCCGCTTGGGCCAGTTTAAAGGCTTTACGGATAATCTCTGGAATATTGTCCGGCTCCAAAATCTGTATGCTGTATTTTGATATGGGCCGGAACATGTTAACCAGATCCAGAGCCTGATGGCTCTCTTTGTGCAAACGGGTGGTTGCCGCCTGCCCGGCAATGGCAATCAGGGGTGCCCTATCCATATTGGCATCGGCAACACCGGTAATCAGATTGGTCGCCCCCGGACCCAGAGTCGCCAGACAGACCCCGGCTCGACCGGTTAAACGACCGGTCACGTCCGCCATAAAGGCTGCTCCCTGTTCATGGCGGGTGGTGATAAAGCGGATGGAGCTATCGAGTAGCGCATCCATCATATCCAGGTTCTCTTCTCCGGGAATCCCAAAAATTGTTTCAACCCCTTCATTTTCCAGACATTTAACCAACAACTCCGCCGCTTTCATTTTTTTCACCTCTTTAGTCACAACCGCTCCTCCTTACTTAGAAAAAACCTGACAATCCCGGCTCATCTCCGGCTTTTCTCGGTTTTTATTCGACCGATCAACACCCGAATAAAACATGAACCAGCCTGTTCTCCTATTGAAAAAGTATAACCATTTTGAGGAAAAAGTGTTGAACCATTTCATCCTGGTCGACATAATCACTCTCTCTTCTTTTCATGTTGAGCACCACACGGTGGCTTTGCGAAAAGTAAAAAAAGTGCCATAATCAACACCCCATGAAACTCAAATCCAACGAAATAGAGGGCCGCCTGCAAAACAGCCCACCTCCACCAGCCATTCTCCTTTTTGGTCAGGAACAGGGTCTTATTGCCAAGCAGGTAGCCTTGCTGCAAAGCCGGATCATCAAAGAAGAGAGCGAAGCCGACTTTGATCGGGAGATCTTCTTTGCCGGCGACCTCGACCAGGAGCGGTTTTTCAGTGCCTGTCAGGCCTTTCCCTTTTTAAGCAGCCATCGCTTTATACTGCTCAAAGAGGCCCACCGAATTCCTCAAGAGGCCCGAAAAAACCTGTTGGCTTACCTCAAAAAACCCTCTGCCACCACCCTGCTGGTGGTGCAATCCGGAAATTTGGAAGCCAGCAACCCCCTGCGTAAGGGGTTCGAAACCAGTAAAATCGCCTGGGCCGCCCCTTTCTATCCCCTGGAGGGGCACGCGTTGGGGGGATGGATTCGCCAACAGCTCCAGGAAAAAGGCTACCAAGTCGACAACGACGCCCTGAGCTATCTGGCCCAACGGCTGGAAGGGGACACCCTGGCAGCCGCCAATGAGCTGGAAAAATTGCAACTGTTCTTGGGAGATGAGCGCCGTGTCGGTCTGGAAGAGGTGATGGCTGTGGTGGGAGAGACCCTTCAACACAGCCCCTTTGGCCTGGCCTCGGCAACCGCCAACGGACAGAAAAAAGAGGCCTTGAAGATTTTGGATAAACTGCTGGAGAGTGGCGAAGAGCCTCTGGCTCTCCTGGGGATTCTCACCTTGCGACTACGACGTATTATCCAAGGTCAGGCCCTGCTCAGCCAGGGGGAGAACCCCAAGGCAGTCGCACGAAAATTGCGGATTTTCTGGCGGGAGGAGAGAGCGTTTTTCAATCAGTGCCACTCCACCAAACCCCGCACCCTGGCCAATGGCCTGATGGATTGTCTGGAGGCCGACAAGGCCTTGAAAGGTGGAGGCGGCACGCCCAAGCGGGTAATGGGCGGATTGATTATGCGCCTTGCCTCTCGATTTGCCGGGCGTCCCGGATACGGCTCCTGACCAACATAAAAAGAACAAAAACCACACCAACCCCTGCAGCCGTCAGGTAAAACAGCCCACCCTGATAGGCCACATAAGCCCCACCACCCAACACCGGGCCAACCCCTCGGCCCAGGGCGCTCATCGATTGAAACATACCCAACATCATGCCCTGTTTAGAGCTGTCGCTGTTCAGGCTGACCAAGCTGGAGAGACCCGGATGAACCAAACCAGCCCCGGCAGAGATCAACCCCAAAGAGAGCCACACCCCCCCTGGACTCAACCCTGCCAACAAAGCCAGACCAGAACCGACCAACAGCAGTCCCGCGGCCGTGGTCCGCTTTTCGCCCAACCGAGGAGCCAGACGCCGGACAATCCCCCCCTGAACAATTACCGCCACCACACCGACATAAAAGAACACCCAGCCCACATCCTGCATGTCCCAACCATAGAGATCCTGCCCCCACAGGGGCAAAACCACCTCAAAAGCTGAAAACAGGGTAATAAACAGCCCCATCAACAGACAGAGAGAGAGCGCTCCGCCGTACTGCTTTGCCGCCCGCCAACGGGAGAGAGAAAAGGGGTGATAGGCGATTTTTTCTGCCGGACCACCGTTCTCTTGTTCAGCAACACGGGTTTCGGCCAGAAAAAAGAGAGCAGCCATGCCGTTCAAACCGGTAATGGCTGCCGCAACCAGCGGTGCGGTCTCCAGACCATACCCGGAGAGAAAGCCCCCCATGGCCGGACCCAAGACAAAACCGAGCCCAAAGGCGGCCCCAATCAACCCCATGGCCCTGGCCCGATCTTCCCGACTGGTAAGGTCAGCCATGGCTGCCTGGGCAACAGAAATATTGGCCCCCATGATCCCCGCCAACGCTCGCCCCACAAACAGCAGGGTCAAGGTGCCAGCCAGACCATACACCAGATAGGAGAGAGAGGAGCCGAACAGACCAAAAACAAGAATCGGGCGTCGACCAATGCGGTCGGAAAAACGGCCCCACAGCGGTGCAAACAGAAACTGCATGATGGAGTAGATCGCCATCAACCAGCCAATCTCTACCGGGGTGGCAGCAAAGCGGGGATCTGCCGCATAGAGAGGCATAAGAGGCAGCACCATTCCAAAGCCCAGCAGATCCAAAAAGACGGTAAAGAAGAGTATTCCTGTGGAAGCCTTGCGCCTCATAAAACTTTTAATATCCATGCAATAAGCAGTGCGCCGACATTTAAAATGACCGGCGTTGCAAAGGGACCCAATTTAATACCAGCCGGCTCATACTGAACCGACAAGGCCCATGGTATAACCAGTAATACACCACTTAACAACCCCCAGTGGGCGCCAAAGTGGATAAAGATAGCCCAGGGTGCCCAGCCTGACAGGACCAACAGCACCAATACAGCCACAGACCAACCAGCCAGAACAAAAAAGGTAGGGCGTTGTTCACTCATTTTATCGAATTGTTAACTCAAAAGGGTTCATACTCAAGACAAAAAAAACCACCCTGCCCCCAGCCTTTTTCAGGTTTCCGGTGTCAGGGGGGTGGGTACCACTCTAAAAAAAAGGCGGACGGCTTACACCGTCCACCTTTATTGTTACAGACCTCAATCCCCTTTAGGGAATGTGAACGGTACCCACAAAATAGGAACCATTAATCAAAAAGTGTGCGCCGATACTGGCAGCATAGCCCAAGGCAATAGCCCAAGCCCATTTTAGGTGACCACCAAACGTATACAAGCCACGTGCCTGACCCATCAGAGCCACACCAGCAGCCGAACCGATGGAGAGCATGCTACCACCCACACCAGCGGTCAGGGTAACCAGCAACCATTGGCCCATGGACATATCCGGCCCCATGGTCAACACCGCAAACATAACCGGAATGTTATCGACAATAGCCGAGAGGAAACCCACCGCAATGTTGGCACTGGTTGCACCCCAATCACCATACATAACGCCGGAGACCAGCTCCAGATAGCCAATAAAACCCAAACCACCGACAGCCAAAATCACGCCGTAGAAGAACAGCAGGGTGTCCCACTCTGCACGACCAACACTGGAGAAGATATCGAAAGGAACCGCTGAATCTTCTGTCTCGTAGAGATATTTTTCCCGACGTGCGCCCTTCTTTCCCTTTACCTTGGCGTGGGTCTTTTTAAGATAGAACGCCATAAAGGAGAGATAGCCCAAGCCCAACATCATACCCATCATAGGCGGCAGATGCAGGAAGTTATGGAAGCTTACTGCGGTGACGATGGTCAGTAAAAACAGACCAATAATCCGCTTGCCGCCCCGCTTGATGGGCACCACTTCATCGCTGGGAACCGGTTGCTCATCGGGTACGGCGAAGTGCATGATGGTGGCCGGAACCAACCAGTTGATCAGAGAGGGGAAGAAAAGGACAAAGAAAGTTCCGAAGGAGACAATACCCTTCTGCCAAACCATCAGGGTAGTGATGTCACCAAAGGGGCTGAATGCACCACCCGCATTGGCAGAAACCACCACATTGATACAGGCCAGCGAGACAAACTTGGGATTATCCCGACCCACAGCCAAAATAACCGCACACATCAAAAGAGCTGTGGTCAGGTTGTCGGCAATGGGAGAGATGAAAAAGGCCAGCACACCGGTCATCCAGAAGAGCTTGCGATAGCCATAGCCAGCCCGCACCAACCAGGAGCGAAGAGCCTCGAAGACGTTCCGCTCATCCATGGCGTTGATGTAGGTCATAGCCACCAACAAAAAGAGGAACAGCTCGGCATATTCGAGAATATTATGACGGGCTGCAACCTCTGCGGCGTGGGGCATGCCATGGTTGGCATAGACACCCGCCACCATAATCCAGATGACACCGGCAGCTATCAAAACCGGTTTGGATTTTCTCAGGTGGGTAACCTCTTCTGCCATAACAAGAGCATAGGAGACAACAAACACCAGAATGGCCATGTAGCCAACAAAACTGTCTGTTAAATGAAGCCGTTCACCCCCATCCCCTGAAGCGAATGCCATTTCCGGGACAACCAACAAAACGGTGAAGGTTGCCAGTAAAAATGTGAATAATCTGTTCAACGAGAAGCCCTCCTGAAAAACCTGGATAGAAGCCGCCGCCGAGCAGGGCGGAGGAAAATACAACGTAAAAAATCATACTATCGTTACTGCCAGAAGAATGCAAAGGTGAAGAGCGATGGAGAGACGAATTTCTCATTCATACCATTCATCAGCTCTCTTCTGATCGGAGCAGCATCTCAACAATCTTCGAGCCACTGTCATCCGCATAGCGCAGCAGCTGTTTGCGATCGGTAACAGGCAGAATGCCAACCATCTCTCCGACCAGCCGCCCGGTGCGAATGATCGGCACCGCCGTCAGGCATCCCAATCCATACAGAGCCTGATAGAGGGGTTTCTTGCGGGCACGGGGCAGGAGGCTCTCTCCCACCTGGATAAAATCCCCCTGGGCATCCTGTTGCCAAAAATTGCGATACTCCACATAACCGGGAAAAATGGTATCCAGCCCATTATACTGGGCATCCCGAATCATGGTATCCACCAACTCCGGTGAACGAAAAGGGTAGAGGTAGTCCACATTTAAAATCGACTCAGGAAAATCCCCCTGCGCCTCAATCTGGGTCAGACAGTATTGCAAAACATCTTCGATGCTCTTGTCGCTGTCATTAAAGCGTGACGGCCTGGGGATAAACTTCACCCCTCTCAGCTTGGCAAGCTGGGCCACCTCCTCCTGGTCAGAAAAAAGATGGATGCTATCCAAATAGCGGGCTTCTTGTAGAATATCCAACAACCGGGAGAGAATATCCCGCCCCCCCGGTCGACGCACTTCGCCTCGAACAGGCAGTACCGCCGCCACGTTATAGTTTTCCGGTCGAATGGTATCCGGCAGTCGCCCCACCGACTCCCCATCCACGGTCTCTATGATGGAGACCACCCCTCTCGCCCGTTTTTCATCGTTACTCTGATGGAGGCCGTGGTGATGGTAAACCGCCGCATCCGGCTCATAGATCAGCCGATACCCCTCCTGAACCATGGTCTTTCCCCAGACCCGATCTTCGATGTTGGAGACCTGTTCATCAAAGGGAAACCGATCCCATAGCTCTTTTCGTATCATGCTGTTGGCGTTGTGGAAAAAATAGTCCTTGATCTGCACCCGCCTGTCCAATCCAAAAACTATGGTCAGGTCCCGTTTATCCAGGGCAGCACTAAAAGCCACCGGTAACTGTCGGCCATAAACACCGGCAATGTTCTCATCGTCAAAGTTGCGTAACAACGCCGAAAGCCAACCAGAGTCCACCGGCACACAGTGAGCAGAGAGACAGACAATATAGTTACCCTTTGCCGCTTTAATACCGGTGTTCAACGCCTGACCGGGAATATAGTCCGAGATGGAGATGATCTTAGCCAAAGGAAAACGCCGAGCCACCTCAACCGTATGATCACGGCTCTCGTTGTCGACCAGAATCACCTCAAAATCGGTATAGTCCTGATCGAAAACACTCCGCAAACAGTGGCGAATCCAACGCTCTTCATTACGGGTTCGAATGATGATGGAGACCTCAGGCATGGGACAATTCTCTCTTGATGTTTGGATTATTGTTTAAACATTTCCGGTTTGATCAGAACGTCTGCGGCCACATCCTGAGCCAACACCCGACCCAGCCACTTTTCCAGCTCTTTACTGGGAATACCGTCACCGGGGTTGCGCCAGGTGATCATCTCTTCCGTCAGACACTCTCCCGCCCGGATAGCCCGAGTGGAAGCCATGGAGACATGGTATTTATGGCGGGTGATCATCTCTTGCTTGGAGACCTGTTTCTCTCCGCTCCCCCGCAAAGACTCAACCACCCGGATATCCCGGACCATAGCCGCCAAATCTTGAGGTTCCAACGAGATTTTATGATCAAAACCGACCATATTCCTATCCAGCGTATAGTGACGCTCCACCAAAGTAGCCCCCATGGCCACCGCCACCACACTGGGCAGATAGCCCATCTCATGCCCCGAATAGCCTACCGGCAGACCATACCGCTGGGAAAGCTTGCCGATAAGAGAGAGGTTATGCTGATCTACCGGAGTGGGATAGGCTGAGACACAATGGAGCAGGTAGAGGGGGGTACCCACCTCTTTAAAAATAGCCACCGCTCGGTCGATCTCATCCCACTCGGCCATGCCGGTAGAGAGAATAACCGGCTTGCCGATAGGGGCCAGATAACGGAGCAGGGCAAGGTTGGTCAGGCTGTGGCTAGCCAGCTTATAGAGGCCGACATCCAGCTTCTCCAAAAAATCCACCGCATCGGTATCAAAGGCGGTGCAGAGAAAATCGATCCCCTTCTCCTGGCAATAGGCCATCAACCCCTTATAGTCTGCCTCATCAAACTCGATATGTTCCCGCACCTGACGGTAGGTCTGACCAAAAGCGGGAAAACGGTCATCGGGGGCATCCAACACCGAACCAATGGCCAGGGTATCCACCGTCCGTTTTTGAAACTTTACCGCATCAACACCCGCCTCTACCGCCACATCAATCATCTTTCGGGCGATCTCCACCGAGCCGTTATGGTTTAACCCCGCTTCGGCGATCACATAGACCCTACCCTGCTCCTGACACTGTTTGAGTGTGGTTTTTGACATGGTGTACCCTCTCTTTCAATGGTCCCTAAAAAGACTATTTCAACAAAAAACGCCGCAAAAGATCCGCCGCATGACCATAGGCAATCTGCTGGCCCTCTACGGTCATCCCTCCGGTGTGGGGGGTAATGATCACCTGGTCTCCAGCCTGAGCATAACGAATCAGAGGGCTGTTGGCTTTATTTCGCACCTCGTCCGCCACCACATCCACCGAGGCCCGGGCCGTAGAGTTGGCCTTTAAAAAGTCCAGCAGAGCCGACTCGTCAACCACATCCCCTCGGGCGGTATTAACCAACAAAACCGCGGGATTCATACGGGAAAACCAGCTGGCATCCACCATGTTTTTGGTCTCATCCGAAGCATGAACATGCAGGCTGATCACATCACATGCCGGTAGCAGGGTATCCAGGTCGGTCTGCTCATGTTGCCGATCTTCGACGGTTTTAAAGGGATCATAAACCAAGACCCGCGCCCCAAAAGCCCGACAATACCGTGAAAACATACCACCCAAACGACCATAGCCAATCACACCAATGGTCAGATGGTCCATCTGCCGACCGATAAAGCGGGTGTAGTCCCACTCCCCCTGTTTAACCGACTCAAATGAGGAGGGAACATGGCGTAACGATGCCATCATCAAAGCAAAAGCGTGTTCTGCCGTGGAAGAGATTCGGTTGATGAAAGAGCGCTCTTCGGTCAGGGAGATCAGAGTCAAACCCCGTTGGGCAGCCAGAACTTTATCGATATGGTTGGTGCCGGTAGAGGCGGTACAGATAACCTGCAGATCAGACCCTGCCTCCATCAGCTCCTTACCGATAAAGACGTTGGATTTATTGGGGTTGGTAAACACCACCTGATAGCCGGGAATCCTCTTCACCACCTCGGCCAGAGTAGGGTGGTCCAGATAGGTCACCTCTCCGGCCTCCTCCAAAATTTCCGCCACCCCCTTAATATGGCGAACCGGCGTAATAACAAGAATTTTTGCTTTCATGAGAGGCCTGCCCCTATGTTGGTTGAATCCCGTACGGGATCATGTTTTACTCTTTTTTGACAGCCACACAAATAATGCGATCGCTCAATCGCTTTTCATCGACAACCTGCTGAAGATCATTGAACATTTCCATCATAGCCCCAAACAGAGGTGCCTCCCGAACCTGCTCATTCACTAAAGAGAGGTTGGTCAAGAGCTCATAGATATCCAAGCCATGATACCAGGCCGAAACCATCTTGAAGCCAGCCCGATCCAAGGCCTCTTTCAGAGAGGGTTCTGTAAAGAGCATGATATGCTCAATAGGGTTCATGTGGCGAAAAACATTGTGTGGAAAGACCGATTGAACCATAGCCGCAAGTGAGTTCCCGATCGGGACCTGAATCATAACCGCCCCACCAGGCATTAACACCTTATGAGCCTGGGCCAACAATCCCATGGGGTCCACCACATGCTCCAAAACCCCAATCAGGGAGACCATGGCGGCACGTCCCATCACCTCTGGTCGTTGTACCAGATACTCCTCCAAGGTTTGTGAATGCAGCACCACATCAAAGGTCTCTTGGGCAAAAGCTACCGAGGTCTCACTCAGCTCCAACCCAACCGCCTGCCAACCCCGCTCTTTGGCAACACTGACCATATCGCCA
Source organism: Magnetococcales bacterium (assembly GCA_002753565.1). Taxonomy (GTDB): domain Bacteria; phylum Pseudomonadota; class Magnetococcia; order Magnetococcales; family JADFYX01. The sequence goes on from PEAM01000016.1 coordinate 32,626, forward strand.
ATACCAGCCCCAACATCCAACCAGAGCCTCCCCTGGCCTTCACCAACCTGTTTTTCGGCATACTCAACCTTGGGAAGAGCGATATTTTCCCGGCGATAATAACAGGTCTCCTTGTTGGCATAGGTAACCTCTGACCAGTAGACATTTTTCTCATAAAAGCGCCGAATCGCCTCGTCGCTATAACGGCTATCAGTATAAACATGACCGCACGAGAGGCAGTTGACATAGCGAAAACCATGAATCTCTACCATGAACTCACACTTGGAGCTGGCACAGATGTAGCAGACCTTTTGGGGTATGGGTTGCTCATTCGCGGCCAGATAGTCGACAATCGTGCGGATTTTATCCAGGTGGCCCTGAATGTTTTCTAGAACAGGCCCTTTGAACTTGGCAAGATCAATCGGCTTTCCGTAGACTCTTTCCATCAATGTTTACTCCTAACAGCCCATAAAGGTGCCTGTTCTCAACCCGGAAGTTTAACATGCGGTCTGGGATGTTGGGCCAGCAGCAGCTCGGCCAGTCGAAAATCCATCATGGTATCCAGATTAACCCCCTTCTCGGCAGAGAGTATCCAGGGGCGGCTATTGTCCGACCCATAACGCTGCCCGTCGACCATAAGATGATCCCGACGCAACGCATAGATGGCACCACTGCGGATATAGGCATCGGGTTTAAGATCCTGGCGACGGGTCTCCAGTTTCTCTGGCAGGCAAAAATCACAGAGTCTGTCATCGACAATTTTTTTAATCCTAATCGGATGATGATCATCCAACCGATGAACCGCCACCACCGAATCGGCACCACTCTCCATCAGCTTTTCGATGGCCCCATCAATATCCCCAACACTCTTCATGGGGTTGGTGCACATCAACTCCACCACATAGTCATAGTGAACCCCCTCCTCCTCCTCAACCCAGGCCACCGCATGCTGCATGGCATCCATCGAGCTTGCTGTGTCGGAAGAGAGAGCGTCCGGCCTTAAAAAAGGCACCTCTGCCCCGTACTGTAGCGCCACATCCCTAATCTGCTCATCATCTGTCGAGACCAGATAGCGGGTCAGGTGGCGGCTGAGTTTGGCTTCACAGATGGTATAGGCGATGAGGGGTTCGCCATTGATGGGTTGAATATTTTTCCGAGGAATACTCTTGGACCCACCACGGGCCAGGGTCAGTCCTAAAATTTTTGGTCGACTGGATTGTTCACGCATGGCTGCTACTCTCCAAACCCTGAGCAGTTTGTAGCAGCTTCCACCTGCTGCAAACTTTCGTTAAACATGGAAACGGCGGTTGATGGGGCACGAGTGGTCTCATTTTTAGTCAATTAAAACCAGATTTGGACAACGGTTTAAGGCAAAGTCAACACCTTGGGAAGCCTCGCAGACCCCTAAACCCCCACGCTTTCAAGATTAAAAAAAAAGCAAAGTCAAATACTTAAAATCTTTGGCGCTGCCCAAACCCGCTGGGAAGGTCTTCATGCCTTCCCAGACCCATCCGCAATCGTTTTGTACAAATTTGGTTTGAAATCTCTATATTGGTTTTTCTTCGTGTTAAAACCCTCTGCGCCAGGGCCATTTTAAAGGGAAACCTCTCTAGACAGACCATGATACCCAACTGCCCGTTACGACGCAAAGAATCCCCTACCCTTCCACCTTTCGAAACAGCAGATGCCGGGCCGGTCTGCCGGCTTTTTGGCCCTTGGATTGAAAGCGGGTCTCTATCCATTCATCCGGTTGCGGGGCAAACCCACCCCCATCCATGCAATTTTCAAAGGCGGGATGTGCCTGCAGATGTTCCAACATCCAATCAGAGTACTCCCCCCAGTCGGTTGCCAGAGAGAGCAGGCCATCACGGCGCATCCGCTCTGCCAGCAGATCGAGAAAGGGGGGTTGGATCAGCCGTCTTTTATGGTGTCTCTTTTTGCGCCATGGGTCGGGAAAGTTGATCACCACCCGGTCTAATGAATCCGGGGGGATACGCTCCATCAGCACCACATTGGCATTGTCCACCACCACCCGAACATTGTCGCTTCCCTGCCGCTCCAATCTTCTGAGCAGAGCAGAAACCCCTTCTAAAAACACATCGATACCGACAAACCGATCTTCAGGGTGAAGTGCCGCAAGATGGGCCAGAAAATCACCATTTCCAAAACCGATCTCCAGCCATAAGCGGGTCGACTCCGTCACCCCACCAAAAGCACTCAACAGCTGCTGCCGATCCACCCCACCCGTCAAGGTCAAAGCGGGAAGGCACTCCTTGAGGTGTGTCTCGTCTTTTGGTTTTAAAAAACCTTTTTTTCTACCGTGGGTTTTATATCGACGACGCTCATCTGGCGTCAATGTAATTGTCACGACTGCTCTCCAACAATCCAGTTATCATCATGGGAGGCCTTGCAGGCCCTCAAACCCTCACGCTTTTAAAGGCAAAAAAAAAACAAAGTCAGAGACTTAAAAACTTGGGCGCGACCTAGATCCGCGGGAAGGTATTCATACCTTCCCAGCCCCATCCGCTAGCGTTTCAGAATCTCTCTATCATCAACGCCCTGTTTTTTTTCACCCGGTTTTAACGCTCGCTTGGTATAATCACCTGGAACAACGAATGATTTGATCGACTGAGGCTTCTCTTCAATGTGACTCAACTCAACCGTCATGCCATCACTAAACTGCTCCCGCAGGGCAATCTGCAATTTTTGGTCAATCCAGAGTTGAACAATAGGGCGCAATTTCTGTTGGCCCGTCTGTTGTGAGATCAACCAATGTTCCGTCTGCCTTGCCTGAAAAACCTCATGCCCCAATAACTGACAGATAATCTGCTTGTCTCGTTGGCATGGGCTATGTGGATCTCGGGGCAGAGGAGGACGATTGACAACCACGCCAATACGCTCCTCATACCATTTTTGCTCGGGGAAAAGGGTCCAGATGATCTGTTTCTTGGGCCGAAAGATCACCGTGACAGAGAGACCATCCTTCTTACCTTCAGTACGAATCCCATAACGGCTGACAACCATTCGCCCATACTGACTCTTTTCCGGTTGCCCCTGAAAGGTGCGGGTTACATCGGCAGAAAACTCTACCCGAACCTTTTTCTCCCCAGCAACAAGCGAAGAGAGAGGGAGCAGCCAAAAAAGGAGGTAAAAAGAGAAAAGGGGTCCCATGAAGGTGTCGAAGCAACGTTTATCAGTAGCCCGGATAAGGGGTGCCGTTTTGATAAAAATCAGAACCTCCCCACTGAGGGGCTGGCCCTGGCCATCCTCCATTCCCTATACCCCACTCGTTAAAAAGTGGGCCCGGAGGAGAGCCATATGGATCACCATAGCCGCGATAGGGGGGGGGGTGGTCAAACCGCTCAGGCCATCGAGAACCACCTCCTTGAAAAGAGGAGGCCTGCCATTCGTCACCATATAACGGGCTCCTGCCCACGGCCCGCTCCGGCCACTGTCGGGTTTGTTGGCTGCGTGTTTGCTGTTGGAAATGAGGTTGTTGCCGCGCACGCTCCTCACCATACCACGGGGAGCTCTCGGAATCTGGCTGCTGAAACTGATGAGGCACCTCACCCCAAGGTCGACGGGATCTGGTACCCGGTTTCGGGTAGAGATCCTCCAAACTGGGAGGGGGCTGGATGGTTCTCTGCTCTTCCCCATACTGAAACTGCTGGTCGGGAGAGGTGGCTCTCGGGCCATTCCCCTCTCCCGTCCAAGGGTTGATACTGGATGCCCCCCCCACCGAATTTCTTGGTGCTTGAGCAGAATCCGGCCCATAAGACCAGTAGTCGCTACCTGCAGCCAGTGCTTGGGGAGAGAGAAAACAGAGTGCCAGACCGGCAATCCCAACAAGTGGCAGAGGTCTCTTAGAGTATGCTATCGCCATTGATTTCCGTATGTTCCTTCCGGTGGAGCCTGTAAGGGGGGATAGGGATCACGATAACCACTATCCAGACCTTGATCGTGTTCATAAGGGAGATCATAATCCAACTTAGGACGACCATAGGGTACATCCGCCTTGGGAAAATCCCGGTCTACATCCCCATAGTCGAAGGGATCATAGTCCTTGGACCGAGGCCTGATCGGTTCGGTTCCTTCACTCCAGATCGATCCTCGAGGGGGAGGAGGTGACTGATCATAGCCATCCTCCCTGTTAACCTTCCAGGGGTCCCGGGGTGGTCGAACCTTTCGCCCCCGAATACGGATCTCTTCATCGCCATACCTTCCCCCAGGCAGCGGTTCAGGCTCTGAATAGTCAAAACGGCTATCCCCCTCCAAAGCCCAGCGGGGTTGGGAATAGGGTGTTCCCCACATCTTTTCTGAGGGGGGAGTGGGCGACCAGACGGATGGAGTGGAGTCGGGAGGAAACTCTCCGGGTTTTACCCCATCATCGTCTTTAAAGTCAGGCGGGGGCGCCCAAAACCGGTTGTTTGCTGCCCCTGCAGAAGGGGTTGGTAAAGGGGTAGAACCCTGGGACGGAGTAGGTGTAGAAGAGGAAAAGGATGGTGAGTGAGAAGGGGCAGCCTGCTGAAAGTTCGCTCCCCCCCCTTTTAATGTCGCCGGGTCCCGATCGGAAAGAGGAATAAGCACCGACTCCCCAACACCCAAAACCGGTTTTGGATCCAGAGCCTCCCCCCCTTCAACAAAAAAGGGGGTGAGCAGGATGGTACTAAGGGCAAGAGCCACCGGTCCAAAATTTCTTTTGAACCGCCGCATCAAGAGGGGTCCTTCGCCGCTGGTTTGGGTTTCATGCGAATACCCCGTCTTGCACTCCCCCCCTTGGTGGTGGCAGCAGGTTTTGTGGTGGCTTTGCCCTCCTCCGAAGCGGCTTGGCGCTTTGCTGGGGTCTTTTTGACAGCCGGCTTTCTGGCGGAAGGCTTCCGGGCTGTTCTCTTCACCTCTGTCTCGATGGCTGGTTCTTTTTCAACCTTTTTCTCAACAACAGCCTGCTGGCTGGTGGCACCTTGTGGCGCTTTCTTGATCGATGGCTGAGCCGTTGGTTCCGGAGCCGCTTGGGTTTGGGGCAGGACTGCAGAGGTAGAGACAAAAGCCGACAGAGCGGGTGCCTCGACAGACTCTCGAACATCGCAATCACTATCGGGGTCCTGGCCTTTGTTGGCTTGGGCGGGGTGTTTGAAAGCACTGGAGAAGGTGACGCAACCCAGAGGAATCACCAGCAGAGTTAAAACCGTGGAGATCAGGGAGCCAAACAGCAGAGAGACCGCCATACCCCGGAAGATAAAGTCACTCAAAATAACACTGGAGCCAGCCACCAGCGCCAAGGCCGTAATCACAATAGGCCGAGTGCGAGCTTTACAGGAGAGGATCACCGAATCTCGAACCGACTCCCCTTTTAAAATCTCCTGCTGGGCAAAGTCCACCAAAAGGATGGAGTTACGGACAATAATGCCCGCCAACGCAATAAAACCGATCATGGAGGTAGCGGTAAACTTGGCATCCATCATCATGTGGCCCGGAACAATACCCAGAAGAGTCAGGGGAATAGGGGCCATGATGATGGCAGGAAGCACAAAGTTGCCAAACTCCCAAACCACCAACATATAGATAAGGATCAGCGCAACACCAAAGGCCATGCCCATATCCCGGAAGGTTTCGAAGGTAACGGTCCACTCTCCGGTCCACTCAAAGCCGGTTTTGGCATAGGTCTCTGGAGCACCCAAAAATTCACCGGCTATCACCTGACCATCCGGGGTGGTGTAGGATTTTAATTTTTCATCGATATCCATCATGCTGTAGATGGGGGCATCCAACAGGCCGGTCACCTCACCGGTCACATACTCAACCGGACGCAAATCTTTGCGAAAATGGATGGAATCTTGAAGCCCTTTGACAAAATGGCCCAACTCGCCCAGGGGAATGGTGGCCCCCATCGGCGTGGAGATGGGCAGGTCGGAGAGGCTGGTGATTTTAGAGCGGATGGCCATGGGAACCTGAATGACAATATAGGTCGGTTCCAGAACATTACCCCGCTTGACATCTCCCAACCGGGCGCCGCCCATGGCCATACCCAAGTTTCGATTGATGGTATCCACCGAAATACCCTGACGGACCGCTTTTTCTGAGTCGACCTCAAACCGCCACAACTCAAAATCTTTCTGCATATAGTTGTCCACATCCACAATCCCTTCAGCCTCTTCGAACAGCTTGGTCATGTGGGCCGCCACTTCACGGCGAATCTCAGCGGTAGGACCGGTCACCTCCGCCACAACCGACTGAAGAACCGGTGGGCCGGGAGGCATTTCCACCACCTGGATTTTCGCCCCAAACGACTGGGCAACCGGCGTCAGGATAGAACGGACATATTCAGCAATTTCGTGGCTGGTTCGCTCCCGCTTGCTCTTATGGAGCAGTTGGACCTGAATATCGGCCTCCCAGGAGTTATGGCGCAAATAGTAGTGGCGCACCATGCCATTAAAATTAAAGGGGGAGGCCGTTCCGACATAGGTTTGCAGCGCAATAACCTCAGGCACCTTCTGGCGGATCAGCTCGGTCATGTCGTGGGCGACGTTGGCGGTCTTGGGCAGGGCTGTCCCCTCATCCAGATTGATGACCACATTGAACTCTGGCTTGTTATCCAGAGGCATGATCTTGACCGTAACATCGGTGGTATAAAAAAGCAGACAGGAGAGACCAAAACCGACAAACAGAGCGATGAGAAAGCCGAACCCCTTGGCTCGACTATCCAGCAGAGCCGGTATCACCGAACGGTACATTTTTTCCAATCGGTCGGCAGATTTTCGCTCTTTTTCCGAGTGGTGATGCAGGGTCTTCATGCTGGGCTTGATCAACTGCGCCAACCAGGGGGTAAAAATAAAGGCGGCAAACAGAGAGAAAAGCATCGCCACCGACCCCAAAACCGCAATCGGCTCCATGTATGGCCCCATCATACCGCGGACCGCCGCCATGGGCATCAGGGCGGCAATCACCGTAAAGGTAGCCAGAATGGTCGGGTTACCCACCTCTCGCACCGCATCGATGGAGATCAGGTGGCAGCAGTTATCCTCCAACAGCCATCGCCGGTAGATGTTCTCCACCACCACAATGGCATCATCCACCAAAATACCGATGGAGAAGATCAAGGCAAACAGACTCACCCGGTCGATGGTAAAGCCGAGAATCCAGGCCGAGAAGACCGTCATCAGGATAACCACCGGAATCACCACCAAGGTCACGACAGCCGGTTTAAACCCCAAAGCGTACCAGACCAACAGTGTAACCGCCGAGGTGGCCACAACCAACTTGAAGAGCAGCTCATTGACCTTCTCGTTGGCGGTCTCGCCATAGTTGCGGGTTATGGAAACCTGAACATTATCGGGAATCAGACTCCCTTTCAGCTCTTCTACCCGGCTGAGAATATTGTTGGCAACCGTCACCCCATTGGAGCCGGTTTTCTTGGCCACGGCAATGGTAACCGCCGAGGCGGCTGAAGCCGGTGGTGTCTTGCCTTCGTAGGCCGGACCGGTGGTGTAGGTGACCATCTGCCGGGTCTCTTCCGCACCCGAGAAAACCTGGGCCACATCCCGAACATAGATGGGCGAACCAAAGCGGGTGCCCACCATCAACTGGGAGAGATCCTCTGCATTGCGGATGTAGTTGCCGGTAATAACCCGATAGCCGGTATCTCCCGACTCAACACTGCCGATATCTTTCTCGCTGTTGGCTGTTTTGATGGTCTGGGCAATCTGATCCAGGCTGATGCCAAAACCGGAGAGCCTCTCGGGAAACACCTCAACCCGAATCTGTTGCGCCCGTCCTCCGACAATAAAGCCCTGACTGCTGTCCTTCACCTCATTAAGCTTTTGCAGCACATCCAACGACAACACCCGCAAAACACTGTCGTTGACCTCGTTAGACCAGAGGGTGAGCGTAATAATGGGTACATCGTCAACGGATTTGGGTTTGACCAGGGGCGGCTCCACCCCTGGGGGCATACGGTCCATGTTGGACTGGAGTTTATCGTATAACTTAACCAGCGACGCCTCCATATCCTCGCCAACATCAAACTCTACCGTAATCATCCCCTGCCCCCGCATGGAGGCGGAATAGACATGTTTGACCCCGGATATTTCACTCATGATCCGCTCAAGGGGAGCGGTTACCAGAGAGGAGACCTGATCGGAAGAGGCGCCGCCATATTGGACAAAAATATCCACCATGGGCACGGAGATCTGTGGATCTTCCTGCCGAGGGGTCATTAATAGCCCCATAATTCCCATTGCCAGGCAGGCAAAAAGAAACAGCGGTGAGAGTGGCGAGTGGATAAACGCCTTGGCCATGATCCCGGCTACACCCAAATTTTTGGCATCTGGGTGTTCCAGGCTCGGCGGTGGTGGCGGCTGCAGTTCGGACGAAGTGGTCATGTTGCTTTATCCCAATCAGATCAGATCAACGGCTCAAACTTAATAGGTGGTCGCAGGATCTTCGCTACCATCCATCGTTGTCTTGGCTCCGCTCCAGGTGGATGTGGTATGGCTGGCACCAACGGCAAGAATCTTCTCACCCACTCTCAGCCCGGAGAGTATGCTGATCAAATCCTCCCCCACCAATCCACCCAAACGGACCAGACGCTGCTCGGTCCGCCCTTCACCCACCACAACGGTAACCGCCGGCAAGCTACCCCGCCAGATGACCGCTGACTTGGGAATGGTCGGAAGATTTTTCTCTGGAGAGGTGATATCGGGAATCATGACCTCGGCATACATGCCCGGTCCACCAGGAGAGCCCTTGGGCAGGTCCAACTTGACGGTAACCGTATGGCGCTGGGGGTCGGCCATGGGGAAAATCTGTGCCACGCGAGTATCCACCCGCGCTTTCCCCACATCCAGCTTGGCAGAGAGAATCATACCCTTTTTTACACCCGGCATCAGACGAGCCGGAATTTCAACCTTGATTTGCAGATGACGGGTATCGGCAAAACTCAGCAGAGGCATGCCGGGCTGAACCGTATCACCCACCTCGATGTGTTTGGCGACAATGACACCGGAAAAAGGGGCAATGGAGCGGGTATCACGGAGGGAGGCATCCAACTCTCGCAGTTGAGCCTGGGCCTGGATCATCCCATATTTGGCCTGATCGATCTGGGTGCCCTGGGCGTAGATCTGTGCCCGACGGGTGAGCTCGGGATTGTCGACCCCAGCCATATCGGCCGCGGGACGGGTAAAGACACGATCGAACAGTCGGGGCATATCCATCCCCATGTTATCCGATGCCATCTGAGAGCCGGAATAGACCTGTCTGGTATATTGAACCCGTGCGTTACGGTAGGCCGCCCGCGCTTTGGAAAGATTGGCCTGGGCCGCCTGGCGCTTGGCTAGAAGGTTCTCACTGTTGAGGGCCACCAGGGTTGTACCCCGCCGGAACCAATCCCCTTCCACGCCGGAAATATGCTCGATTCGGCCTGGCATCTGGGCTGAAAAAGCCACTTCCCGGAAGGGAACAACCGTACCGCCCAAAGTAGTCGAGGCGCCAACCGGAGAGGATTTGACGACAAGAACCTGCTGCCCATCTGCAGCCACAGCCTCCTGACCGAATCCGACAACCCAGCCAATCATCAATGCTGGCAGGGTAAGAGAGATAAGCGTATTCCTCATGGAACCATCATCCTTCAAATAGTCTCTGAATAGACAGAAAAACCGGGCTCTTACACTCTTCCCATAACAGAAAAGGATTTAATAAAGGGCTTGGCCATGCGTGGGTCTTTAACCATGGCGCCGTAGTCACCCACCTGGAATTTCAGTTTGCGCGAGGTGTAAGCCATGCCCAACCCCATCATGCCCAACCCCTTGGCAATCCATTTTTCCCAGTTGGACTGCGAAGCCCGCAAGTCCCAATTCAGCTCTTCCCCTGCGAAGCTACCGGAGCGAACCACTCTACCTCCCTCAACAACCAAAATTCCTTTGGGCTGCTCCTCACCGTCAAAACCGTAGGCGATGGTGGAGGTAAAATCGATTTTAGCCAGAGCATCGGCCAGTTCCGGTTCTTTATTCCACTCCTCTTCAAAACGGTTCATCCACTCTGCGGAAAATAGGTCGGCCATGGTCTCACTCCTTTTTTTTATCGTTTCGTTAATGATGTGGCGGACCGATTGCCCAAGGGCTTGTTTGACAAGCGAAGAGACAAAAAACCGTCGGCAATGGGTGCGCCCCAATCAATCATGATTACAAGCAATTATTCATTCTCAGCCGAGCCGCAACAGAGCAATTGAGACCCCTATAACCCCAAACCCCTGAGGTTCTTTAATTTTTTCACCTCGGCCTCACCCGGCATAACTTACATATATTAATACAATCCCCATCCATTGGCAAAGAGTGGAAGGGGATTTTTTTTACCCATAAAAACTTGCGCCGGACTGAACCATTAGACAATAAGCCTTTTTTTCAGCAATCGAGTCGCCAGAAAAAAAGCCAGCGCCGCATAAACCAGCAGGGCGACAACATGAAAAACCGGATCTTCCAACGGTACGCCGACAGTCAGGGGACGAATGAGGGAGACCACATGGGCCAACGGCAGCATATTGACCACCAACTGCGCCGTTTGTGGGAGGGAGTCCACCGGGTAGAAGACGCCGCAAAAAAGAAACATCGGGGTGGTTACCAGAGTAAAATAGTAGAGAAAAAAATCGTAGTTGGGGGCAATGGCCATCACCACCAACCCCATGGCAGTGAAAACCAACCCCGACAGAAAAACAACCGGCAACACCAAAAATGCTGTGGACGACGGAATGGAGCCAAGAAGATTGCCCACCAGAAAAATGGCCGTACCGGAGATCAGGGATTTGGTCCCCCCCCAGACCACCTCCCCCGCCACCACATCCGCCACCCGAACCGGTGTCGCCAACATGGCGTGGAAAGTGTTCTGACGGGTCATGCGGGTAAACCCACCATAGAGCGCCTCAAAGGTAGCGGTGTTCATGCTGTTGGCAGCCAGAATACCGGCGGTCAAATAGACCAGATAGGAGACCCCCTCTATCTCTCCCACAAAACGACCCAGACCATACCCCATCCCCATCAGATAGAGAAACGGCTCTCCCAAGGTGCCCATCAGAGAGGTTGCCGCACTTTTTTTCCACACCAGCAGATGCCGCCGCCAGACCTGAAAAAACCGTTTTGTAGGGAGCGCGCTCATATCCATAGTGATCTATCGTGCCATTATTCAAGTGGGTTAAAAAGGTTTTGCAACGGACTCAGCCTGAGCAGATTAATCGTTCAATTCCCGCCCGGTCAGCTTCAGAAAAACATCCTCCAGATTGGCAGGGCGCATCAGACAGGTGAGATCGTGCCGGTTGCGAAAATGGTCAAGAACGGTATGGGCATCGGTGGAGTAGGAGAACAGGGTATCACCTATTTTCTCGATCCGTCCCGGCAGATGCGCATATGCTCCGGCCTCTGGCAACGGGCCGTTGCCACGAATCTCCACCACCTCTGGCTCCACATGTCGGCTGATCAACTCCGCCGGGGTGCCCTGGTCGAGAATCTGGCCTCGGTTCAAGATCATCAGCCGATCACACAGCTGGGCCGCCTCTTCCATATAGTGGGTGGTCAACAAGAGTGTAACCCCCTCCTCCCGCAGCATCCGCAACCGCTGCCAGATCAGATGCCGAGCCTGGGGATCCAGTCCGGTGGTCGGCTCATCCAACACGATCAACTCCGGGGAGCCAACCAGAGAGCGGGCAATAACCAGCCGCCGCATCATCCCCCCCGACAACTCCCGAACCATGGCATCCCGACGATCTTCCAACTGGGCAAAAGCCAACAGTTTTACCAATTTTTCCTGCACAGCCTGATCCGACAGGCCAAAATACCGACCATAGACCAACAGATTCTCCCCCACGGTTAAATCCGGGTCGAGATTATCCTCCTGAGGTACCACCCCCATCCGTTGGGAGGTGGTGGTCTGTTCAGGGTACATGGGCTGACCAAACACCTCCAACCGACCACCATCCAGAGCGGTCAAGCCGATGACCATTCTTAATGTGGTGGATTTTCCCGCCCCGTTAGGCCCCAAAATACCAAAGCACTCCCCAGACTGAATGGTAAAGTCGATCCCATCCACCGCCTGTCGGCCCGGATACCCTTTGCGCAACCCCGTTGCTGAAACCACCTCGGACATGCTACCCCCATCGTGTAGATAAAAGCGTGATAGAATTTGTCGACGGAAAAGAACTTCGGTATCTTGTTACGAGTGTGCCAATATAGCAATGGCACGAACCAAGAAAAAGCAAAGGGTGCCCAACAGGGGAGAGCATGAAGTTACTTCGAAGTGACCAGATGTGGCAGGCCGACCGCCGTACCATTGAGGAGATCGGACTACCCGGCGCGGTGTTGATGGAGAACGCCGGGGCGGGGGTTGCCCGCCTGCTGAAACGGCGTTTTCCAGATTGGCAAACACGACGAACCCTGGTGCTGGCTGGCACAGGCAATAATGGCGGCGATGGCTTTGTGGTCGCCCGCCGGCTTCTGATGAGCGGCGCCCAGGTGCGTCTGCTGCTCTTTGGGCGAACCACCCTGTTAAAGGGGGATGCCCTGCTGCAGTATCGAGTTTTTACCAACCTGGGAGGAACCACCCACGAGATCACCCAACCCCAAGATCTCACCCTCTTCAGCGCAACCCTGGCCCACTCGGGCGTGGTGGTTGATGCCCTTTTTGGTACCGGCCTGCACCGCCCCATCGAAGGGGTGACCGCTCAGGCAATTGACCTTGTCAACCGCTCCGGCAGACCGGTTATGGCAGTGGATATCCCCTCCGGCATCTGCGCCGATAGCGGCACCCTGCTCGGCACCGCCATCAAAGCCAGTTGGACCGTCACCTTTGCGGCGGAAAAAATAGGCCACCGTCTCTATCCTGGTGCCGCTCTGTGCGGAGAGATCATCACCATTCCCATCGGTATTCCCCCAGCCTTTATTCATGATGCAAAGCACCAGACTGCCCGAAACCTGACCACCGATCTGATCATCCCCCCCCGGCCAGCCGATGGTCACAAAGGGCGCTTTGGTCATCTTCTGATTGTTGCCGGCAGCATTGGAAAAGAGGGGGCGGCCACCCTGACCGCTCTGGGTGCCTTGCGGACCGGCCCCGGACTGGTCAGCGTCGCCACCCCCGAAGCGTGCCGTGCCATCATTGCTGCCAAACTCACCGAAGCCATGACCCTCCCCCTGCCCCAAGGGGAGGAGATAGCCAATCGCGCCGACCAGTGGCTATCTAAAATCATCGATAGCGGTATTCGCCCCACCGCCCTGGCCATCGGCCCCGGATTGGGCACCGGACCGACACCATCTCGCTTTGTGCATAAGCTTCTAAGCCATTTCCCAGACTGCCCCACCCTGCTGGATGCCGATGGCCTGAACATTCTGGCGGCAGGGGGAGAGACCATCGAAACACGGGTCAGCCAACGCTCAGCACCTCTGATTCTAACCCCCCACCCCGGAGAGTTGGCCCGACTGCGCAACCTCTCCGTAGTCGAGATCCAAGCTGACCGTCTGGGCATTGCCCGTCAAACAGCCCAACAGTGGCAGGTCTGGCTGGTGTTAAAGGGAGCCGACACCCTGATCGCCGCACCCGACGGACGAATCTGGATCAATGAAAATGGCAACTCTGGCCTCGCCTCCGGGGGGAGTGGTGATCTTCTGAGTGGCATTATCAGTGGCACACTTACTCAGGGCTGGCCGGTAGAGTCGGCTGTTCGCGGCGGCGTCTGGCTGCATGGAGCCGCCGGAGATCAGGCAGCCAAAGAGAGAGAGGGAGAGGCGGGACTCCTGGCGGGGGACCTTCTCGCCCACCTCGTCCAACTTCGCAACGGATTGGGATGAACCGATGGACTATCGACGTTTTGGAAAAACCGGCTTCAACCTTTCGGTCTTTACCCTGGGCACCATGCGGTTTCTTCAGGGGTGGGATGAGCCTCATCACATCCTGCCCGAAGAGAGCCTGAAAAACTGCCACCAGGTATTAAATACGGCTCTTGGTGCCGGCATCAACCTGATCGAAACCGCACGGGGATATGGCAAAAGTGAACGGCTGATTGGTCAAACCCTTCCTCACCTGCCCTATCGAAGGTCGGACTATCTTATCATGAGCAAAGCCCCACCCGCCCAGACAGCCGGAGAGATGCGTGGCTTTGTGGAGGACTCCCTCACCCGACTGGGTGTAGAGAAGCTGGATCTTTTTGCGCTGCATGGCTTGAACAACCAGGATCGGTGTCAGTTAAGCCTTAAAAAAGGTGGCTCGCTGGATGCCCTGGAGCAGATGCAAGCAGAGGGGCTGATCGGGGCCATCGGCTTCTCCACCCACGCCCCCCGCCCCCTGCTGCTTACCATGCTGGCTACCGGGCGGTTTGCCTTTGTCAATCTCCACTACTATCTGTTCAAGCGGATGAACCGGGCCGCCATCGATCTGGCTGAGGCGTTGGATATGGGGGTATTGATCATCTCTCCCAACGATAAAGGAGGGCGACTCTACACCCCCTCCCCTGCTCTCTCTCAACTGACAGCCCCCTTGCACCCAGCTAACTTCAACGAAAGATGGATTCTCTCCCATCCCCAGATTCACACGCTGAGCATCGGGATGAGCGAGGCCAGCCATATTGACATCCATCTGGAGTCTCTCAAGAAAAAGCCCTACTGGGGGTCGGAGGAGCGCGAGGCCTGGGCCAAGCTTCAAGAGGCCAGCCGCCACTCCCCCTTTGACCTCTGTGGCGACTGCACCCGCTGTCTTCCCTGCCCTCAAGCTATTGACATACCCGAAGTGTTCAGGCTGCATCATCTGGTTGTCAGCTTAAAAATGGACCATTACGGTCAGTTCCGATATGATCTGATGACACCGGGCGACCACTGGATACCGGGGGCCGAAGGGGTTGCCTGTGATCGATGTGGCGACTGTCTACCTCGCTGCCCGCAGCAGTTGGCCATACCAGACCTGCTGCTTAAAGCCCACGGTGACCTTAAATCAACCAACAAGTGAGAAAATGGATGGAAAAGAGCACAAACAACCCCAAAAGCAGCCTTCAATCCGATGCCACCCGCGAGCTTCATGAGGAGATTGAGACCCGCTGCCGCCTGAACCCTGAGTTTGCCAGGCGGATCGGTAATTTTGGCTTTCTGGAGTTGGAGGATAGCTGGGGAGATGAGGCGACAATCATCAACACCGCCCGCATCTCCACCACCAACCACCGGCTGAAAAACCTGGGAGAGTTTGGCGATAGAGACCGCAACCTCCTCTACCACCTGCTCTCACACAACCACGGAACCCCCTTCGAAACCGTCCATTTTCGCTGGCGGATTATCGCACCGATTTTTGTCCTCAGACAGTGGATGCGCCACCGGATATGCTCCTTCAACGAATTTTCCCAACGCTATCGAACCCCCATCACCGCTTTTTTCATTCCCGACGAGCAGGCCCGTACGGTGGATGGCTTCCAGGTTCTGACAGACGAGCAGACGCAACGCTATGAAGCGTTGATGACCTCTCTGCACCAGTTTTATCAGACCGAGTATCAGGAGGTCTGCCAGCGGCTGGATGAAGCCGAGGCCCGAGGGGAGATAAAAAAAAGCCGGGGTGGACGCAACCCCTATCGAGCCAGAGCCAGAGAGCTGTTACGCAACGCCATGCCGGTCTCCACCTACTCCGACCTCTACTGGACCATCAACTTCCGATCCCTGATGAATTTTTTTGCCCTGCGCTGTAAACCGGACGCCCAACAGGAGATTCGCCAGTTTGCCGATACCGCCTTTGACATGTTCCAACGCCGCTTCCCTCTTCTGGCTGAAACCATGAATCGGGTACTCGATGAGAGGGCCAACAAGGAGTAACTACCCACAAACTCAGTGTCGCTCAAAGCGCCGCCCCAGAGGCCTGACTAAAAAAATGTGCTTTTTTTCAGGTGCAACACTCTGTTTTTATTGAGCTTCAAACAAAAACAGCCTGAGGGTCCCATTTTTTTGTTGCAATTTGGGAAGAAGCACAGCATATTAGCATTTAATAATATTCGAATGAATCAGTTATTCGGGTAAGTTAAATAGTCGGACGGAAGGAGAGAGGTACTTTTTCTCAATTAAATTTCCTGGCATTCAGGGCTGTTCATCGCCATAATGGGAACCAGGATGGGGAGAGAGAGTTCCAAACACCAGTGTAGACAGATCATGGGGAATCAAATCAACAATTGGCCTCTGCGAAAGATGCAAACCCAATGGATGACCCTCACCCTTGTCGTCACTGTCATGTTCGGCTTCACCCCCGCCTCCCTTCATGCTCAGGCAGCCGGAGAGGGGCAGGATGGTACCCAGAGATTGGGTCATTCGGTGGGTCAATTCATGAACTCTTTTTTAAGGGAACTTGATACACCGGAAACGGGTCAGAGTAGTCCAGAAGCAGAGAAACGGCCATCCAGACCCAAACCGTCAAGTCAAACCGGGCGAGGTGGATGGACCAAAAGAGAGCAGCAGATTTATGACCCTTGGGGGGTTACACTCAAGAGAGAGAGAGACCCTTTCCGTTACGATCCGTGGGGCGCAACAGGCGACACGCGAAACCTGAGACGGTTTGCCGATCAGGACTGGTCTTCAGGGCAAAACTATTACGGTGTCGGACTTGAGCCTTGGTCTGACCCGAGATACCGGATGAGCCATCATCCCTATAACAGAGATGGCCCGCCACCTTGGGGTGGCACTTATCAGCCCTACCGGTCTCCCCCTCCACCAGGATATCCCTATGGTGGACAGCAGGTCGATTCAGGCTGGAACTGGTAAGCTTAGAGAGAAAAGAGGAGGCAGAGATGAAAAAAACAACCTTGAAACGCTGGCTTCTTGTTGCTCTCTTCGGTGGCGCTGCGTTGGTTGCCTTGCCGCACTCATCTCATGCATGGTGGGGTGGTCCAGGTGGCTGGAACAACGGAAACAACGGCAATAATTGGAACAACGGCTTCAACAATGGCAACGGCTTTAATAATGCCAATGACTGGAACAACTGGGCCAATGCCATGGCTCGTGGTGAAGGCCGATTCAATTTTGAAGTGCATGGCGATGTGGATATGGATGCACTGACAGATGGTAACTGGAACAATTTCATGAACAACGGTTGGAACAATCAAGGTTACAACCGCTCAGGAAATGCTTTCAACAACGGTTCAAACAACGGCTGGGGTAATCATTCCGGCGGTTGGGGGCCTGGCAATCGGGGTGGTCCCGGAAGCTGGGGACCTGGTGGCTGGGCAGGTCCTGGCCCCTGGGGGTGGTAGTTTACTTTTAAATTAACGAAGAATATTCATCATTTTACAATGGAGTGAAAAAATCATGAAAAAATCAATCCGCGCTTTGGCTATTGCTGCTCTTATCGGTGGTGCTGCTATGGTTTCCGCTGGCGACGCTGCCGCTTGGGGCTGGGGTCCAGGTAATGGTAATGGTTGGAATCCTTGGAACAACAACAACGGTTGGAACAACAACAATAACAACGGTTGGAACAATGGTAACAACTGGAGCAACGGCAACAACTGGACCAACGGCAATGACTGGAACAACAACTGGGCCAACAACGGTTCCGGTCGTGGTAACGGCAATGCCAAAGGCAACTTCGGTTTCAACATGGGCGGTGATGTAGCTGGTTCCGGTTCTGGCAACAACGACTGGAACAACAACATGAAGAACAACTGGCAGAACAACAACAACTGGAAGAACAACAACGACTGGAACAACAACTGGAACAACAACAACAACTGGCGCAACAACAACGGTTGGAACAATGGTCCCGGCTACGGTCCTGGTCCTTATGGTTATGCACCAGCACCAGCTGCGCCAGCACCAGCTGCGCCAGCACCAGCCGCACCTGAAGCCAAATAGTCTCTCTTCTCTTCAGGCTTGATAAAAAAGGGCGGCGGCTAATCCGCCGCCCTTTTTTATATCCCCCTCCAGAGTTCAGAGGCTACAAGAGGAGAGTCGAGGTCGTCTGTCTCGACTCTCCTCTTGTAGGCTTTTCACTCCGTTGCGAACAGGTGAAGGATGCGGGTAGAATGGGGGTGATTAAGATTTTTAGTACTCACTTTTCATCGCTGGCTTTTGGTGCAACACTTGATGCTTGAAAATCGGCAGTCGATGAGAGACCAATCTTCAACCTTACCGGAAACGATATGATCACTGTAGTCGGGAATTTGAAGGGCGGATGCGGTAAAAGCACCATATCCTTTAATCTGGCCGTCTGGTTAGCCACGGCGGGAGTTGATGTGGTGGCTTTTGACCTGGACCCCCAGGCAACTCTCAGCGATGTGGCTGAAGTTCGAACAGAGGAAGAGCTGGAACCGGAAGTTCGCGTCTTCAGGCCGGAAAGCAGCCCCACGAAGGTGATGAAGAAACATCAAGGGGAGATGCTTGTGGATGTTGGAGCCGCCAACCTGTGGGCCATGCGACAAGCCATCGCCATGGCAGACCGTGTTCTGGTCCCTGTCCCCCCAAGTCAGGCTGATGTCTGGTCTACCGCTCGATTCAAAGACATTGTCGAGGAGACCGTTGCGGGAAAAGATAAAAAACCAGAACTTCTCCTTTTCATCAACCGGGCTGACACCCATCCAGGCATGCGTGAGTCTGACGAAACCCTGGAGGCCTTAAGAACCCTTTCGGGTGTTAAAGTCCTAGATGCCAGAATCCACCAAAGAACAGCCTACCGTCGCTCTTTCAGCGAAGGACAGGCGGTTTTTGAGCAGGAAAAAAGCAGTAAGGCCGCCACAGAGTTTCTCTATCTGGCACAAACACTGTACCCGGAGGTTACTTTTCAGCTAAAGTAGGCCTGGCTGAGGCGTATAACGTATAAACCAGAAAATGAGAGTGAAATAGTATCAGCATAAAAAAAACGAACGAGAGCTTGGTTAATTCCGCCGTTTGACTTTCTGGTCAGCCATCTCCACTTGATGTCTGACAAAGCTTGGGGCCGTTTTTAAATATATTCAGGAGTTTGTATCTCATGACAGATGAGAAGAACAAAGACCAGCAGCCGGACGATCAAGGCGGGAACAAAAAACGAACCTCGACCATTCAACCCGAGGCCCGTTTTGTCCGAGGCCGCAGCCCTTTTCCAACAGCGGGAAACTCTGCTGAGTGTGCCTCTTGCTCCAGCACCGTCATTTCAGAATTTGCCAAGAGTTTTGATAAAAGTGCCAGGCGTTGGGAGTTGATTGTCTATCCCTCGCTGTTTGCCTTTATTATTCTGGCCATGTACGGTTTTTTTCTCATCTATAGCCTGACTCAAGATATCCGCACCATGGCCTCATCCATCGATCCCCAAATGGGATTGAACATGGGCAATCTCTCCATCAGCATCTCCAACCTTTCTGATAATGTCGCTCTGATGTCAACACATCTGGAGTATATCAGCGATAATATGGAGACCATGTCGGTGGATATGCAGAGCATGGCTGAAAATATGGAACATATGACCGACTCCATCAACGGCCTGGATAAAAATGTAGGGACCATGGTTACCAGTGTTGAATCCATGAGTGGCAGTGTCATGACCATGAACAAGAGTATGGATGAGATCTCTGTTAAACTGGACTCTCTCCACCCAATCAGCGCCAACGTCGCCAACATGACCAACGCCATGAACGTCATGACCAGTTCGGTCAACTCCATGAGCCACGATCTTAATGGCGCCATAAGACCCATGAGCCAAATCAACCGTTTCATGCCTTGGTAGAATAGAAACGTTTACTCCCATCCTACTATAAGCCCAGGGACGGCCGTGCAAGCCGCCCCTATACCACCAAGAGGGATAGAGGCCAGCTACAGCTATCTAAAAACTTTCCTGATGAGCTTACCGCCTTTACCAGATCACCTTCTGGCAATCGGTGAATAACAAACATTATCCACACAATCACAGCCAGAACAATAACACCAACCAAGTTACCAGAACTCCGTGCTTCAAAGGCCAAATAGGATGCGTCATTCACAGTCTGTGTAAGGCCCAGCCTTACCAACCACCAAGGAGAGCCCCAATAGAGTGGAGTGGAAAGAGTTCAGGCACTCTTTATCGGCTTGGCAACCGCACATCGTCCCCGACCCGACTCTTTTACCGAATATAAAGCGGAGTCGGCACTCTTGAGCAGAGTATCAATATCTTCACCATGAATGGGAAACAGGCTAATACCAATACTGACACCAATAGAGCACTCATGACCCTTTAAATGGTACGGCTCTTTAACACGTACCAGTACCCGGTTACCCACCTCAAGGGCTAAATCGGTCGTGGAACACTCTGGTAATAACGCCGCAAATTCATCTCCCCCCAAACGGAAAACCACATCAGAATCCCGCACCGCCTCCTGCAGACGAGAGGCCGCCTCTTGGAGCAACATATCGCCAATATCATGGCCCAAGGTGTCGTTGATGGGTTTGAATTTGTCCAGATCCATATAAAAAAGGGCTAATTTTCCCCCATGACGACGACAAAGAGCCGTGGCGGTCCCCAGCAGATCTTGAAACATGCGCCGATTGCCCAATCCAGTCAGGGCATCCCGAACCGCCAAGGTTTCGAACCGCTCTTTCTGTTCCAGAAGATGGCCCATATTGGCATAAACCGTCATGGAGGCGGTCTCCAAGGCGTTATCGAGAACCTGCAGTTCATTACCGCGAAATCGACCTGGATCAGGCTGAACCATTCCGGCGCTGGTACTGCAAACCTCGAGAAGAATGCGCGCCTTGCCATAGAGTTTGCGCATGGGATGGATAAGAACAAAGTAAGTAGCGCCACCCAACATGACAACCAGAATGGTAATGGTAATTGCCGTATGCACCAACCGCTTGGCGCTCTCGAAAAGGGGCGCGTGGGACTCTTCCAGTGGCAGGAAAATCACCAGGGTAAAAGTTCGGTCGACGAAGGTGACTGGCTGATAAAAAAGGGCCTGAGCATTGCCATGCTCTTCACTAAACTGCCTTTTCCCCTCTAAAATGACCTCCCTCGCCATTTTTATATCCACCGCAGGCCACTTTCCCGATCCATCTGAAACCGCAAAAAGACCAATGGAGTTAGATACCAGCGCCAATTTTGTCCCGGTATATTCAGAAAGATTGGTAGAAAAGGCCCCATTGATCAGGGTGCCGATGGTGATGGCCCCAAGTACAGCCCCCTTATAAAACAGAGGAGCCGTCGCATGGATGGAGTAGGTATTGTCCTCCTCCGCCATATTAAGCACAATCCGCTTATAGGTCATCGCTTCTTGAATATCAGGAAGAAATTCAGGCTTGGCCGGTTGGTCAGGTGCGATATCCGGGGGGAGGTGTTGATTATGAAGGTCGTGAATCAGCCGCCCTTCTGCATTGACCAACTGCAAAAAATCGAGGTTGAAAAGCTCGATCTGCCCCTTGATATAACGGTGGAACCGCTCTGAATCGGCGTTAGGGTCCTCATTGAAATGGCTCAACTCCCGTCGCAGCCTCTTATCTGCCTGAAGAACCCGAGCCAGCCTGGGCAGGCCTAAAATTTCCTCATCAATTCGAGCCTGAACATCCGCACCAATGGCAGCAATCTCCTCATCCAACTGCTGATGGATACGTTTATGAACCGGGGCATAGTTGATAAAATAGCCTGAAGTCACGCTTGCCAAGGCTGTCAAGGCAAGGAAACCAAGGA
Source organism: Magnetococcales bacterium (assembly GCA_002753565.1). GTDB lineage: Bacteria > Pseudomonadota > Magnetococcia > Magnetococcales > JADFYX01. The sequence goes on from PEAM01000016.1 coordinate 54,226, forward strand.
TAGGATAGATTAGGCTATTATTTTTCAGCATGGAAGGTCCCCTTCTCCTTTTGGACTCCCCAAGCCAAGAAAGCTGGAGAGGCAAAACCCCACTACAAAGACAATACCTTAAAATATATCAATAAAAATCACCCACTACAAGGAATTGCAACAAACGAAACAGAGCAAGAGAGGAGAAAACACCCACAACCAAATGTGTGCGAACGCTCTGTAACTTAAAATTACTCAGGTGGGCTTTCCAGCAACATCAAATTGCCCGAAATCTGACCAAAAAGAGGGTGGGTTTCAGGCAGGCTCTGTTTGGCCACCTCCAAAGAGACGAGCAGATTCTCCCGAGCTAGATCTCCCTCGCCAATTTCAATCTGCAAAACAGCCAGATTGTTATAGATTAAAGCAACATGCGGGTGGCTCTTTTCCCTACTGACCTTATTGCTCTTTGCCAAAGAGATACCTAAAAACTGTGCCGCCTCTACCGCTCCATCTCTTGAGCGGATAATCCGTCCCAAACCATTCACACAGAGGTTGACCAAGGGGTTTTCCAGGCCATGTTTCTGCTCCATGATGGCTAGAGCCCGCTGAAAAAAACCGGTTGCCTCTTCGATTTTTCCCTGATCTCGTCGCAACATACCCAAGTTACCCAACAAATTGGCTACCAGTTGATGCTCACCACCCAACGCCTTTTCAGCAAGCGCAAGGGCCTGTTGAAAAAAACCATCCGCCCGCTCATGTTCCCCCAAACGGTGCCACGCCTCAGCCAGATTATTGATACGAATGGCTACACTGGGGTGCTCATCTCCCTGAAGAACACGACACAACGCCACCGCCTGACGATGGCTGATAATAGCCCGGTCTGGCCAGACACCGATCAAGAGTCGCCCCTGCCGATCCAGCAACTCCAGCAGGGGAGCCAACAATTTTTTCTGGCCTGTTTGGGCCGCCCACCGCGCCAAAACTACCGTATGCCAAGAGACCCGGTTGACAATGTCCATCCGTTTGAAGGCAGGGATTTGAGTCAGGGAGGCGACAAACTGCACACCGGAATAGATCAGTTGTTTAGCACGCTCCCCATCCAAATCCGCCCGCACTCCCTCCTGAACACACTCAAGAAGACATAGTTCAGAAGTGGTTCGGATAATCAGGCCATGGGCTTCCAAAACCTCAAACAGGCGCAACCACTCCGACCTGGGCAGCTCGCTCAGAGGCTTGGGAAAAAAGGGTTGGCAGGGAATCAGACAGAGAAGAGGCAGACCGGCTGGCGCAAAAAAAGAGAAAAACTCAAGGAAAAAACCCACGGAGTGGTGCGCCTCTGTAGCCAGATCTCTCTGCTCTTCCAGCGACTGTCCGTTTAAGTCAGCAAACCTGTTTTTCCCCATGACAACCCCTTAACGAGAGATTCAAACCCCACCCCAGCCGTCAATCAGCTCAAGGGGTATCAACCAAAAAACCTCATGCTTAAAGAGGGATACCTGAACTCTTCTTTTGAATGGGTCTAAAAAAGAGTGCCAGAATGGCGGTTTACAGCTAATTATAGTGTAGAATTCTATCAAACCTTACCGACACTTCGCAAGACTAGCTGAAGCCCGTTACAAAATAATGTCCCATTCCATGACGAAAAAATCTGCCATCTGGAAAAAAGAGGGGAGAGAAAGGTGAGCTGTTACAGGCGATTAAGCAGCCCTGTCATAATACGCAACGCATTCTCTCCTGCACCATCAATGGTCGGGAGCAACATCAGCCGTAACTGACTCAAGGCAGCTTGTACCAAGCGGATGGTAGAGATAGTGAGGGGTCTTTGGGTTTCAATTCGCACCGCAAACACGCGTGCGACCTCTTCCGAAAAAAGAGAGACATCTGTCAGCCCATGAAGCGCCGCCTCTTTGCTAAATGATTTCATAGCCTTGGCAAGCCACAGGAGCAGCTCGGCATCATCAGGTCGATGCAGCAGGGAAAGAGCGCTTTGTTCAAAGTCATCAAGAAAGATCAGACCCTCATCGATAAAGGCCCGATGGGTCACCAAGCGGACCACAGGAGCACCTCTAGCCCCAGATTTTTGATGCGTTGAGACCCTTTCATCTTCTTTCTGCTTGCCGGTCGGCCAGAAAAAAAATTCACTTACCACGCTGTTTCCTTCCTAATAATCCACTCCGTTTCCAGGATGATTGACCTGCTGTTCTCTTACTGAGTGAACAAGCAGAAAGCAGGCCAGCTAATAAAAGGAGAGTTAATACCATTTAATATTGGCTGGTTACCGAGCATGGAGAGGAAAAAGATCCGGCGTGAGGGGGTGATTGTTTTTCTTCAGGATATTCTACTGATTTAATAAAAAAAATATTTTTTTCAAAGTGTTGACACCAAACTCTCCCCCACCCCACCATGCAATCAATATTGCACCCCTCCAGGGCAGGGTTTCCACCGGTTCAGACACCTTTTGCTCGTTTTTTCCGCAACCGTTGATTCAGTGCCTGACGAGAGATCCCCAAAAAACCGGCCGCAATACCTTGATTGCCCTTCGCTCGATCCAAAGCCTCTTCCACCAGCACCTCCTCAACCTTTTTCAAGGTTGGCAAGATCTCTGTGGTGCTGAAAAGAGCCTCCATCCCCTCCGCTCTCCCCTTGGCCTCCATCGAAAAACTGTTCACCCCGCTGGCCTGGAGAAGCTCTCGAAAACGGGACAAAGAGAGAACCCCCGATTGATGTCGAGCAACGGCATCAAAGATCATCGAGCGCAGTTCCCGAATGTTGCCGGGAAAAGGGTAGGAAGATAAAAGGGTGAAGAGTTCTGGAGGGGGGGTAGGTGGAGATCGGCCCATGGAGGTGGCAGCCAGTTCGAGAAAATGGTGGATCAACAGAGGGATATCCTCCGACCGCTGCCGTAGAGGGGGAATCTCCACCTGATGCACACTCAGACGAAAATAGAGGTCGGCCCGAAAACGCCCCTCCTCCATGAGCTGGCGGAGATCCCGGTTGGAGGCACAGAGAATATGGGCATCGGAAACCAAGGGGACATCCGCCCCCAGGGGATAGTAGATGCGCTCCTGTAGCAGTCTGAGCAGTTTAACCTGAGAGGCGGCATCCAGATCCCCCACCTCATCCAGAAAAAGGGTTCCCCCTTTGGCACGGGATATGACCCCTTTTCGATGGGTGTCTGCGCCGGAAAAGGCCCCTTTCAGATGGCCAAACAGCGTATCGGAAAAGAGGGCATCGTCCAGTCCGGCAATATTGATGGAGACCAGCTCTCCCCGACGACCGCTCACCTGGTGCAGGGATCGGGCAACCAACTCCTTGCCAACACCGGTCTCTCCCATGATCAAAACCGGCTCCGGGGAGGCAGCGACCGAGGAAATATATTGAAACAGGGCCCACATTTTCTGGCTACAGGTGATGATATCGGCAAAAGCGGACTCATTCTCCAGATGACCGGTGAGCAGAGACCGTTTGAGACCATCAACCTGACGTCGCAGGCTGCGTAGCTCCAGAGCCTTGCGAACGGTCGCGATAAACCGGTTCTCTTCCACCGGCTTGACCAGAAAGTCAAAGGCTCCGACCTTCATACAGGCAACCGCTATCTCCACCTCATCCGAAGCGGTCATGACCAGCACCGGCAGATCGGGAAAGGCGCGTCGAATTTCCGGCAGCAGCTGTTCACCGGAGAGGTGCGGCATGAAAAGATCCAGAACCAGAAGATCGACCCCATGGCGCTCCAGATAGCTCAACACCTGTCGGCTGTCAGAGAGCGCTTCAACCTGAGAAAATCCGGCCCCTCGCAGCAGAACCGAACTGCTGAAAAGCACCGAGGCATCATCATCAACCAACAGAATAGCCGGCAGGCTCTGGATTATCTCGCCCCCCATTTCAGCCTCGCTCTCTGTGGGTTGGGAAGGTGATGGTCACACAGGTTCCCTCCTCTTCTCGGGGTTTGAATCGGATGGTTGCGGCATGTTTCAATAAAATGAGATTCGAGATAGAGAGCCCCAGCCCGGTACCGCCCGCTTTGATTCTGGTGGTAAAAAAAGGCTCGGTCAGCCGACCGATATGTTCGGCAGAGACCCCACACCCCTCATCCTCCACAATCAGCTGAATCCGCTGGCTGGCTCTGTCCTGTTGGGTTGTGATCATCACCCGTTTATTGCGGCCGGAGAGTGATTGCAACGCATTTAGAATCACGTTGATAAAAACCTGTTCAAGTTGGCGAGAATTACCCACAATCTTGGGCAGGGATTTACCAAAGGAGAGGTCACAGTGGTCGGTATGTTTTCTGACCTTGTGGTTGAGAATCATCATGGCGGCCCGCAGGGTGTGGTTGAGATCCACCCGCTCATCAAGCCGCTCTTCATCCTGACCGGCCAGATGCTTCAACCCCTCGACAATCTGTTTGATGCGATCGGTATTGGCGGAGATCTCCTTAAGAAGGGCAGGCAGGGTCTCCCGCGCTTCGGAACAGGGGAGGCCCGCCAGGGAAAAGTCGCCTTTTTCTCGTTGATACCCTTCTAAGATGGGGGTTAAATCGGTCCAGGCACGGGAGAGGAGAGATGCGTTGAAGAGGTTGGCTCCATTGGGGTTGTTGATCTCATGGGCTACCCCAGCCGACAACACCCCGATGGTAGCCAACCGGGCATGTCGGATAGCCTGAGCTTGGCGGATTCGCCGCTCGGTGACATCGGAGCAGATGACAATGGCCTCCGTCACCCGCTCATCATGACGAACAGGGACAATACGCACCTCCCACCAGACCGAATCCTCGGTGGAAAATTGAAAATTAACCACATCCCGATCAGAAAAAGCCCGCTTGATGTTTTTCCGGTACCAACCCTTGATGCGAGGAGGAAAAAGGGTCATGGAGTCCTTCCCCAACATCTGATCCGGCTGGAACCCCGCCATTTCCCGATTCATCAGTAAGATCTGACGGTCGCTGTTGACGGTAAAAAGCACATCCGGCGCCTGGTCAAACTGCCACTGTCTGGCCCCTTTGCCTTTTTTTTTCTTGGCGGCCCCTCGTTTGTTTTTATTCCGCTTTCCCACAATCCCTCATCTCCCCACCCGCCAAGGGGTCCATACCGGTTGATCCCCTAGGCTTGGTGACCGAGCTTTACAACTGGTGATAGTCTCGATACCAGGCAACAAAACGGTCGATCCCCTCTGCCACCGTGGTTTGCGGTTTAAACCCCACATCCTCGATCAGATCATCCACATTGGCCCAGGTAGCCGGCACATCTCCTGGCTGCATATCCATCATGTTCCTTTCGGCCTTCATCCCCAGAGCGTTCTCCAACGCCTCGATGTAGGTCATCAACGCCACCTGCTGATTGTTACCGATATTATAAATCCGGTAAGGGGCGTTGCTGGTGGCCGGGTCTGGGCTCTCTGGTCTCCAGTCTGGATTGGGTGCAGGCACCCGGTCCAACACCCGAATGACCCCCTCGACAATATCATCGATATAGGTAAAGTCTCGCCGCATCCGACCGTGATTGAATACGTTGATCGGCTCTCCCGACAAGATGGCCTTGGTGAAGAGATAGAGAGCCATATCCGGTCTGCCCCAAGGGCCGTAGACGGTGAAAAAACGCAGCCCGGTAACCGGAAGACGGAAAAGATGGGCGTAGGTGTGGGCCATCAGTTCGTTGGCTTTTTTGGAGGCGGCATAGAGCGAGAGGGGGTGGTCGACATTATGATGAACCGAAAAAGGCATGGCGGTATTGGCGCCATACACCGAGGAGGAGGAGGCAAAGACCAGATGTTTCACCTGATGGTGGCGGCTCCCCTCCAGCAGGTGGGCAAAACCGACCATGTTGGTATCCACATAGGCCAGGGGGTTTTCCAAGGAGTATCGAACCCCAGCCTGAGCAGCCAGATTGACCACCTGATCAAACTTTTCCGCGGCAAACAGATCGGCGATTCCCTGGCGCTCTTCCAGGTCCATCTTGACAAAGGCAAAGCGAGGGTCTCCCTCCAGCCGGGCCAGCCGGGCCTTCTTTAAGTTGACGTCGTAGTAGTCGTTCATATTATCCAGACCGACCACCTCATCCCCTCTATCCAGCAGTCGTCTGGAGAGAGCTGATCCGATAAATCCCGCTGCTCCGGTTACCAATACCTTGGCCATTCACTTCCCTTTCTCGCAATGTAGTGTCTATACTGCACTCCTGCCAATGGTACTGGAAAGCAAAACGCCAGCACAATCATTGATCTCTTTTTTTTTATTTTCTAAGATAGGATATCCTTGAACAGTTCCACACAACCCAAACAAAATCCGGTCATCATTTTTACCGATGGAGCCTGTTCCGGCAACCCCGGTCCAGGGGGGTGGGGGGTTCTTCTCCGCTTCGGAGAGGTGGAAAAAACCCTCTCTGGCTACGCCCCTCTCACCACCAACAACCGAATGGAGATGCTCGCCGCCATCCACAGCCTGGAAAACCTCAAAAGGCCGTGTCCGGTCATTTTAACCACAGACTCTACCTATGTCCGTGACGGGATAACCAAGTGGATTCATAACTGGAAAAAGCGCAACTGGCGTAAAGCGGACAAGAAGCCGGTAAAAAATGCCGATTTATGGAAAAGATTAGATGCGATCAGCAGCCAACATGATGTAGAGTGGAAATGGGTCAAGGGTCATTCGGGACACCCAGATAATGAAACCGTTGACCAGCTGGCTCAAGAGGCGGTTCAATTGGGAAGAGAGGGGAAAATCCCCATCGACCCGGCGGGTGAGGAGCCTGCCCAACCTGATGAATAGTGGCCCGACCCTTATCCACTGGCACTGATTCGAGTCATCAGGGTTTAAGTAATCAGGGTTGCAACCTATCAGACAATCATGCTTTTTTTTAACAGAGGAGAATTTTATGTTCGAGGATCAGTTACAAGCGGTTAAAGAGCTCTTGACGTCAAATGCACAGTTCAAAAAACTGCACGACAGGCACAACGCCCTCAAAACTGAAATCGAAGAGATGGGCCGGACCATGGATAAATTTAAGCTGGACCGGCTCAAAAAAGAGAAACTGTTACTTAAAGACCAGATGGCCAGCATCCTGGCTGAACATACTGGTTAGTCACACATAAAAGAGGATGACCGGGCCTTGGTCGGCCCGGTCATCTCAGCTGGTCTTCATCGAACCAGGGTATTTAAAAAAATCATAGCGGGAACCCATACCATGTCCACATCCGTCAAGAGCTACCCTTCGCTAGAAACCCTGATCCAAGAGACCGAGTCTCTGATTCCCAGCAAAGACCGACCAAGCCTTCACCAATTTTTACAGGTTGTCCTGACCGACCTGGAGTACTCTACGGCCCACCAGCCCCACAACTGGCACTCCCCTCAGGTGCTGGCCAGCCTGTTTCGCTTTTTTCAAAAGCCCCCCAGCACCCAGACCGAGGAGGTCAAGGTTCAGGCTCTCACCGGTGACGAGAATGAAGAGACCCAGATTATCATCCACCTCCAAGATACCCCGTTCATCCTGGAAACACTCCGAAACTATCTGAAAAAAAGCGGTCAAACTCTCTACGCCCAGACCCACACCACGTTTGCCGTGCGGCGAGACAAAACCGGAAAGATAGAGGAGATTCTTGCTGAGGAGGAGTCTACCAAGCGCAAGAGAGCGGCCTCCTGCCGACAGGAGATGATCATTTTCATCCTCACGGAGGCCATGCCCAACAAAAAAGGTTTCAAACAGATGCGTGAAGATCTGATCGCCACCTTGACGTCGGTCAAACAGTCGGTAGACGACTTTCCAGAGGCGACCAGAATAATCAGCCAAGAGGCCAGCCTGCTGGCCAAGACCGACCACACCATGGACAGCAACTTTTTGCTCTGGGCCTTGGACAACAACTTTGTTTTCATGGGAATGCAGGGCTATTTCAAAAAGAAGGGGCTTCTCTCCCGCAGCGAGAAGGCCTGTTCACTGGGTATCTTCCGAGGGGCCAACCCCCATGCCCTTCTGGATCGGATCACCCCCGGTCTGCGTCAGGAGATCGACGCCATCCTGGAAAACCCCAACACCCCCCACGACTATGAAGGGGTCTCGGTTGAGTATTGCCAGCATGGACAGTCCATCATTTACGACTCGGAAGGGGTAGACTTTTTTACCATTCGCCATCCCGGCTCTCAGGCCGACAGCTGGGAGATGCTGTTGGTACTGGGCCGTTTTTCTCGCACCGCGCACGCCAGCCGAGCTTCGACGGTGCCCATTTTGGCGGAACGGCTCAACGAAACCCTGGCCTGCTCCGGTTATTCGGAAGGCTCCTATCTTCGCCACGAATTTCGCAGCCTGTTCGATCGAATGCCCTTGAGGGAGCTCTTTTATTCAGAGCCGGAGGTCTTGACCGAGCAGATTCGTACCATCCTGAAAATGCAGGGAGATACCGATGTCAGCATCAATGTGCGCCTTGGTCACCACGGCAACTATATCTCCATTCTGACCGTCCTCTCTCGCAACCGGTATCGGGCCCACCTGGAAGAGCAGGTGGCAGAGATTCTCTCCCAGTATCTGGACGACCCCATCACCTCTATCAATGTTTCAGAGAGCGGCACCCTCTTTTTTATTGTCTGCTATGCCAACCACAACCCTAAACTTCCGCTGACATTCGATCCTGGTCAGGTTAAGGAGAAGATCGACCATCTGGTGATGACCTGGGAGGACGGTCTGCGTAAAATCCTCTTGGAGTCCCACCCCCAGAGACAGGCTTTAGACTATTTTGGCCGCTATAGTCGCAGTTTTGAACCCATCTATAAAGAGTCGACCGAGCCTGAACAGGCGGCCAAAGATATCGAAATCATGGAATCGATGTCAGCCAAACAGATTTTTGCCTCCCGACTGGTTCGCCACCAATCTGGTCGAACCTATGTCAAGCTCTTCTCTGCCAAGGCGGTGGAGTTGACACGCATGGTCCAGACTTTCGACCATTTTGGCATCACCTGCCTCCACGAACTCTCCTCCACGGTCAAACAGAGTGGTCGAGCCGACACCGTGATCCAATGCTTTGAGGTGGGAGGTACCAAGGAGTACCGAGACAGTCTCTATCATCAGGCGGACCACTTCAGCGAGGCCCTCTCTGCCCTGCGAGAGAACACCCTGCTGGATGATCGCCTCAATCGGCTGATCCTATTGGAGGGGTTGAGCCATTGGGAGGTCACCCTGCTGCAGGGGTTAAGACAGTACCAGCTCCAGATCCACCCGGAACTCTCGGTCACCAAGGTCAATCGGGTGCTGCTCCAGAACCATGTTCTGGCCCGGCATATTCTCCACCTGTTTCTGGCCCGTTTTGACCCAAAAATCAAAAATCGTCAGAAGCGCTGCACGCAGATACTCCAGACAATTGAATCGGACCTGACCCAGGTTGCCAACCTGCAGGATGATCAGGTTCTGCGTGGTTTGGTCAACGTGGTCAATGCCACCGTTCGCACCAACTATTTCCATCTGCCGGTCCGTCCGGCCCTCTCCTTTAAAATTGACTGCTCCATTATCGACAGAATGCCCATCCCCCGTCCCTGGCGAGAAATTTTTGTCTTTGGTCCCCATGTTGAGGGTATCCATCTCAGGGGTGGCAAGGTGGCTCGGGGTGGGCTACGTTTTTCTGACCGACTGGAGGATTATCGGACCGAGGTGTTGGGTCTGATGAAAACCCAGATGGTTAAAAATGCCATCATCGTTCCCCTGGGCGCCAAAGGGGGATTTGTTATTCCCCGACTGGAGCAAAAACCCAAAGGGGCGCAGAAAGATTGGATCGCCACCCAGTATCAGACCTTTATCAGGGCTCTGCTCGATCTGACCGATAATCGGGTGAATGAGCAGATCATCCACCCAGAAAACATGGTGATTCACGATGAGGATGACCCCTATCTGGTGGTAGCGGCAGACAAAGGGACCGCCGCCTTCTCCGATCTGGCCAATACCATTGCCGAGGAGGAGTATCAATTTTGGCTGGGAGACGCCTTCGCCTCGGGAGGCTCCAACGGCTATGATCACAAAAAAGTCGGCATTACCGCCCGTGGTGCCTGGGAGTGTATCGCCCTCCATTTTGAGGAGTTGGGGCGGGATATCCATGCCGACCCTTTTACCGTGGTCGCTATTGGTGACATGGCTGGAGATGTCTTTGGCAACGGCATGCTGGCCTCTAAACAGATTCACCTTCAGGGGGCTTTCAACCATATTCACATCTTTTTAGACCCCGAGCCAGACCCAGCAGCCAGTTTTTCTGAAAGAGAGCGGCTATTCAAACTGCCCCGCTCCAGCTGGACCGACTACAACCCGGAGATCATCTCGGCGGGTGGGGGGGTTTTTGAGCGTACCGCCAAGGCGATCACCCTCAATCCCGCCCTGCAAAAATTGCTGGACACCAAAGCCGCCTCCCTCTCGGGAGAGGAGGTTATCAAGCATCTGCTCGGGGCCAAGGTCGATCTTCTCTACAACGGTGGCGTCGGCACCTACATCAAAGCCAGCACCGAGACCCATCAAGATGTCTCGGACAAAACCAACGACTCTGTGCGTATCAACGGCAGTGACGTGCGGGCCTTGATCATTGGTGAAGGGGGCAATTTGGGTATTACCCAAAAAGGCCGCCTGGAGATCAGCCGCTTTCCCTCCCGAAAAGAGGGGGGCCGAATCAATACCGACGCCTTGGACAACTCGGGCGGGGTGGATTTGAGTGACCACGAGGTCAACCTGAAAATTCTGCTCAACCATCTGGTGCAAATTGGCGAGGTCAAAAGCCAGGAAGATAGAAACACCATGCTGGCCAGCCTCTCCAACGAGGTAGCCAACAGTGTGCTGGAAGACAACCGCATGCAGCATCAGGCCATCAGTCGGGATATGCTCAACTCCATCCACTACGGCGACATCTACCTGGACACCTTGACCACCCTCCACGAGAAGGCCGGTCTGGACTATGTTGCCGAAGATATGCCAGAACCCGAAGAGTTGGCCGAATGGCTGAAAGATAACAAGGGGCTGCCCAGACCCCTGCTGGCCATCATGTTGGGATATGCCAAACTGTTTTTACAAAAACGGCTGTTGTCGTCAAATGTGGTGGATATGCTCTTTTTCGAACACCACCTCTCCGACTATTTTCCAGCCAGCATTGGCCGGGAGTTCGACCCACACCTGTCGGCCCACTTCCTGAAACGGGAGATTATCTCCAGCCGCATCACCAACCGGGTCATCAACCAGACCGGCGTGGGACACCTTTTTGCGGTTTTCAATAAGGTACGTGATCTCAGAAATACCGATAATCCTCTGGCTCTGTTGGTGAAGGCCTATCTGATTGTCGACAATCTGATCGATGCCCCCAGCTTCCGAAACCAGATCCACCACCTGGGACCCTCCATCCCCACCAGCGTCAAATATCAGGCTCTGGATGAGATGGAACGGGTGATTCTCCATCTGGCCAAGTGGATGCTTTTTCATCTCAATGCCGACCGTATCTCCATCGATGTCATCAACCTCTACGCCAAGATCATCCGTGCCTTCCGTAACAACCTTTGGTACTCCCTGCCCGACATTGTCTCCAAGCCCCAGATGGACCTTCTGAACAAGCGGCGCAAGGAGTTGATCAACAAGGGGCTGCCGGAGCAACTCTCAACCGAGACAGTTCTCCTCCCTTTCCTTCGGGATATCATGACCATTTTGCATATCAAGGAGTCTCTCCACACCCATTTCGAACCGGTGGGACACCTCTACATTCAGGTCGATGATTTTTTTGGCCTCTCCTGGATCGACAACAACCTGAAAAAAGTACAGCCTCGAGACCATTGGGGCCGGATGAACATTGAAAATCTACGCAAAGAGCTTCTGGAGACCCGCACCCGCCTGGTGGAGGGCATCATCACCTTCAAGCGTCATAATGAGTCGGTAGCGGAGGCCTTCCAGAGTTATCTCCAAGAGGTTTCCGATACCAATGTTCAGTATCAGGAGCTGTTGGAGCATTTAAGATCCACCGACAAACCGGATCATATGCCGCTCTCTGTGTTGGTGCGTAAATTGCGTGAACTTATTCTACACCCCCAGATTTAAGCAGACCATAAAGAGGAACGACAAGGCATGACCAAAAGAAGCAGTAATATTGTCTGGCACACCAATACCGTCACACGCCAAAAGAGAGAAAAGCTTAACAACCACCGGAGCTTTCTGCTCTGGTTTACCGGCCTCTCCGGCTCGGGAAAATCCACCCTGGTCCATGGGGTTGAGGAGGAGCTGCACAAACGGCAGTTACGCACCTATGCCCTGGATGGCGACAATGTTCGCCATGGTCTGTGCGGAGATTTGGGCTTTTCGGACAGTGACCGGGTAGAGAATATTCGTCGAATCGGCGAGGTAGCCAACTTGATGGTTGATGCGGGCATCATCACCCTCGCCGCCTTCATCTCCCCTTTTATCAGTGATCGAAAAAAAGTTCGCAACCTGATGCCACCCGGTGACTTTATTGAGGTTTTTTGCAACAGCTCTCTAGAAAAATGTGAAGAACGGGATGTAAAGGGGCTCTATAAAAAGGCTCGTCTGGGAGAGATCCGAGAGTTTACCGGCATCTCCTCACCCTATGAAAAACCCCTCAACCCAGAGCTGATCCTCAATACCGGAGAAAACAGTGTCGAGGCGTGTGTTACCCAGGTGATGACCCTGATTGAGACCCGCCTGGCGCTTCGGGAGTGGGAGATGAAAGAGTAGCAACAGCTTGTTGGTCGACCCCCTCTCCTTCGTTCTGACAGGAACTCCATGGAAGAAACCACCCTGCTGATTCTCCTGGCTATTGGCCTTTTCTGGTACACCTCCATGAAGGCCAAGGAGAGAGGCCTCTCCCTGGCCAGACAGAGCTGCCGGGAGATGGATCACCAGCTTCTGGACGATGCGGTTGTCCTCTCTTACATGGGGCTAAAGAGAGATGGAGAGGGTCGCTTTCGGGTGCGCCGAATCTATCTATTCCGCTATCTGGATCATCAGGGTGAAATCTTTCAGGGCACCCTGATCTTGCTGGGATACCGGCTGGAGTCTCTGCTATTGGAGAGCTGATCAGGCTCTCTTCCAAGAGAGTCCATCGTTGCAAAAAACAGAAAAAGAGTTCGTTTATACTTTGTTATGGAAACGGAAATTTGCCATACTGACGGGGTAGATTTTTGGCTGAGTCCATAGGGTTGCTCTTATTGATATGGCAACCCTGTCAGCCCAAAAAGATGACAACAAACCGCCCAGAAGGATTGCAATCTGATGGAAGCGCCGAAACAGGGGCAAAAAGGATCTTTTTACAAAGGCTTATTAACCTTTTATCTCATTTTTCTCGCCATCTTTTTTGCTGCCGCCCCCTTTCTGACTCTTCTCCTGTATGCCGAGGCAGATTTAAGCCTGAGCCTTCTTCCTCAACTGATCGGCTTCTGTCTTCAGGGGGCCTTTCTGGTGGTTGTTTTCTCCATCTACGAAAAACGCTCTTCACTCAACAGCAAACGCAGCCACAAGTTTGCCCTTAGAACCTTCCTCTCCTCCTTTGTCACCCCCTGCCTGGAGCATGGCCATTCTGATGACGAACTGATCTCCTCACCAGCCCACTTTGCCGAGGGGTTGGATAGGTTACGAGGTCAAGGTATCGAAAAGAGAACCGTGGCAACCCTGCAAAAAGTTGCCCAACAAAATGTCACCTCTCTAGAGTCTCTTACGGTGCTGGCTGCTCAAATCGACCATACCCACCTGGAAGCCTGGAGTACCATTCTCCAAAAAAGCCGTGAAATCCGAGACGCCTCTGACCCAAAACAGAGTAAAGAGGCCATCATTCAAATGCTGGAGAGCATTCTGAAGTTTGATGAGTTGATCATCTACTAACCACTCGTGGCCTTAACGGTCAGGGATGTTGCTCACTCCACCATCAAGGAGAGGCCAACAGCTGGGCGTACAGATTACCGTTGTCTTATCGAAGCAAAGGATGTCGAGATGGATTAGGTAGGTAAAAAAAAGAATCAGGTAAAGAGTTTAGAGAGGTTGGGCCACAATTTATCAATAATCTGCCCACTGTTTCCGCCCGCAAGATAACAACCCCGGCACATGACACCACGCCATCCCTGCTTACAGACCGATTTATGCTGCAACGTTCCGTCCTTAATACAGACGGTTCCTCGTTCTCGTCCTGACTCTCCAGAACAATTTGACATGATATTCACACTCCATTTCACGATGAACAGAGAAGAAAAAAGTTTCAGGACGGTAATCAATTCCACCGAGAACATCAAGAAAAAAACAGCCAGATTGGAATAATCAATGTAACTATGCAGCAAAAAAACAGCAAAAGACGACAAGATGGACTCGCTTATCTAGCGGATAAATAATCTTATTATCCATTGTCTCGTTTTCGTTACAAATACAAAAGTTATAGGGGCGATAAAAAGGCTATCTTGCCTGGAAAAAACTAGAATGAGCTGGAATAATTGAGCAAGAAAGCTGAAGAGCCCTCTTCTTGGACAATTTCAGCCGATGTGTCGTCATTGATCTGATAACAGGCTTTCAGATCTCCCAAATTCCCAGCCAACGGCTTTCTGATTTCAAGTTTGTCAAATCCTGGCATATACCCTTTCAGGTTGTGAAAGGGGCGGACATTCAAAGCCGTCTCTTCAGGTCGAGAGGTGTTGAGTTTGATCACCACACCCTTGGGAGGGCCTCCTCCTGTATCGATATAAGGGGCCACCCACTCTTTGAGGGTGGGTTGACTATCCATTACCTTGTCGTAAAAAGAGCGTTTTTTCGGCTTGATTGGCTGAGGAGGAGAGACTTGCTGAAAAAACAGAGGGTCTTTAGGGCGTAGAGAGGGCGCTATGGGTCCGATACGGTAAAGATCAACCGGTTGGTCAGGGATCTGTTTTGATGGTTGAAAACGCCTTTTTGGGTGTGGCACCCCTTCTGCCCCCCCCAAAAAGGGAGAGAAAAGCAGGCAAAAAAAGGCCACCCCCACCATCAGGGGAGCACCAAACCACCTCTTTACCCTGTTTCCATCACAATCCAAAACAAACCTCCAGCCATCAAGAAGAAAAGAGCTTGATAAAAAGAGAAACCCACACAGAATGATAACAATTCAAAACAGAGATCTACACACAATTATGCGAAACCGAGACTTTTATAGCCTGAGGTGGCATTTTGTAGGCAAATAATTTGAGCGTCATCAAAAACTAAAAAAGATTGGGTTTGCGCTCTCCAAGGCAAGACAATAAAAACGAGAACAAGAAGGACTTTCCAATGGTTTCGACGGGAATGAACGGTTTTGGTCGATTCGGGCTGCATCTCCTCAAATATTGGCTGGACCGCCGGAAATGTGCCAACTTTTCCATTGATTATATCAATGACGACTATTTATCACCTCAGGAGGCCTATGCCATCCTGTTAAACGATCGCTTTGTCCGTATTCCAGAGGGCTATACTGTCTCACTTGACGACCACAGCCTATCGTTTGTCGACCCTTCGGGAGAGAGCCACGCGCTTTTTTTCAGTCATACACCAAAAGAGCAGATTCCCTGGCGTGGAAAACCTCAGCTACTGTTGGAATGTTCGGGTAAATATTGTGACGCAACCCTCAATCGCCCCTACCTGGAGGGACATACCGACAAGGTAATAATTTCCGCCACCGTCGCCAATGCCGACCAGACCCTCATTGTCGGATTCAACCTGCAAGACTACGATCCCAACGCGCCAATCCTCTCCTATGGCTCCTGCATCATCAACGCTTTTGTTCCATTAACCCACTGGATTCACCAACAGTTTCAACTGCAAGATTGTGACACCTCGGTAATCCACAACACCCCAGAGTATCAACTACTCAGGCCAGAGAACCAGACCCTGCACCGTCGCCCCTGCTCCCTGCAGTGGATGGGGCCAACGCTTTTGCCCTATTTGACCCCAGATAACTTTACTGTCTTGAAGACCTACATTCCCCATCCAGGCATATCCCTGATTGATATGCGCTACCGACTGACCAAACCCCCAGCACCGACAGAAATGATGGCTATTCTGGCAGCCAGCATGGCGACCGGCCCCTTAAAAGATCTCTACAGCTTCGATCAACCCCACGCCACCCCAGAGTCTCACCTCAACTCGCCCTACTCCGCCGTTTTGCGCACCGATGGGGTTCAGTTGGTCGGAGATAATCTCTATTTATCCTGCTTTTTTGACAATGAAAACTCCGTCAACCGCTATTTTGATCTGGTCAACCATATCTCCAAAACCTCCTGACCCCACAGGCCAGTGAGAGGGCAACCTGGCCCGCTGATCTTTAGAACTTGTTAAATTTTAAAGAGTTATTTATACTAGACCAACAAGAGCATCGGAATAGGATGGAAAAGAGACCTCTCCCATTCCTGAACAGGGCCATTTAAGTGAGGGCATCTCATGTCGGTACGCAAGAGCAAAAGAGAGCGGGAAATCATCCAGAGAATTGATGATGAAATTGCGGATATTCGCAAAAAAACCCAACAATTTCAAAATGACAACCCAATATCACCCCTTAACTCCGATGTACGGGATCTCTCCGAAAAGATTCACAGTGGAATTTTGCCAAGCTTTAAAAAACCCACCATCCACTAAAGCCCCTCTCCACGACTCTGACACTCTCCGCTCTACGACAGAGTGGTGTTCTGTTCATCTTTTGATGTTACCGGGATTAGCCGTGCATCAGACCTTTTTTTGGCAGGGGTCTGCCAAAAAAGCCACGGAGAGAGAGACCCTCCGGACTGGACATTCCATAGCCGCCAATCAGACAGACCAAAGAAAAAACAATAAGAAATACAGTTGTTAACATATCAACACCTTGACAGGAAAGCGCCTGTCCGAAAGAAGAAACTGAGATCCACCCCATTCAACCAAGCAATTTTCTTGCCGACCATAACAGCAGCTCCGCCAAAAAAAACCATCCTCTCTTACACCTGGAAACGGCAGCTGGCTGTGCATGAATGGCGCAAGCTATTGGTTTAGCTGCTGTCATAGAAAAAAACGAAGTCACCCAATGAGTGCTGAGCCTTTTTTCTATGACAGCAGGTGAATCAAGAGGTTAGGCCAAGTGTGTGCTGACAACTGCCGATTTTAGCTTGAAATAGCCAGAGATAGTGAACAAAATGGTTGGGTAAGTTTTATTATTATATTTTTAAATACAATAATTTGCCTCTCCTTGAGACAGACAAACCGGCCCAACTCGATTCAAGGTGTCTCATACCACTTGTTCATAAAAAGGATTGTGTCATGAAAATGGAAACCATAGCCATCCACGGTGGTTATACCATCGACCCAACAACCAAATCCGTTGCCGTTCCCATCTACCAGACCACCTCTTACGCCTTTGACAGCACTCAACACGGTGCCGACCTGTTTGATCTGAAGGTGGTAGGGAACATCTATACCCGCATCATGAACCCGACAACCGACGTGCTCGAAAAACGGGTCGCCGCCATGGAGGGAGGCATTGCCGGGTTGGCCCTGGCTTCGGGCATGGCAGCCATTACCGCCACCATCCAGACCATCTCTCGCAGTGGCGACAACATTGTCAGTGTCAGCCAACTGTATGGCGGTACCTACAACCTGTTTGCCCACACCTTTCCTCAACAGGGAATCGAAGTACGTTTTGCGCCGGGTGAGCAGGTTGATCAGATTGCCGCCCTGATCGACGAAAAAACCCGCGCCATCTTTTGTGAGTCGGTGGGAAATCCAGCCGGAAATGTGGCGGACATCTCTGCCCTGGCGGAAGTAGCCCATCAGGCTGGTATCCCTCTGATTGTCGACAACACCGTCCCCAGCCCCTATCTCTGCCGCCCCATCGAGTTGGGGGCCGATATTGTTATTCACGCCCTGACCAAATATATGGGGGGTCATGGCAACTCTATTGGTGGGGTTATTGTCGACTCGGGAAAATTTCCCTGGAAGGAGAACGGAGAACGTTTTCCCATGATGGTTACCCCGGACCCCTCCTATCACGGTGTGGTCTATGTGGATGCCTTTGGCCCGGCGGCCTTTATCGGTCGTTGTCGGGTGGTCCCCTTGCGGAATATGGGCGCTGCCATCTCTCCGTTTAATGTCTTCCTGATTCTGCAAGGCATCGAAACCCTGCCGCTGCGGATGGATCGTCATTGTGAAAATGCCCTGATTGTCGCCAAAAACCTCCAGAACCACCCTCAGGTTAAATGGGTCAACTATCCCGGACTGGCCGACAGCCCTTATGCCGGTTTAACCCAGAGCCAGATGGGCGGCAAGGGTTCTGGGCTGCTCTGCTTTGGTATTAAAGGGGGTCGGGAGGCGGGCGGTAAATTTATTGATGCGCTGCAGTTGATCGTTCGGTTGGTCAATATTGGGGATGCCAAATCCCTGGCCTGCCATCCGGCCACCACCACCCACCGACAGCTCAACCCCGAAGAGATGAAAAAGGCCGGCGTCACGGAAGATATGATCCGGCTCTCCATCGGCATCGAACACATTGACGACCTGATGGAGGATATCAATCAGGCCCTGGAGGCCGCCACGGTTTAGCCGTTGGCAGAGGGTCGGTCGATAGAGCTTGTCAAGTATGAACAAAGCCCTATCGACCGGCCCCCACCTTTCCCAAAACCCGATTCATCTTGCCACTTTTAAACCCCTCCAGATCCAAAGTGACAAACTGAAACCCCAACTGGCGGAGATATTGGCTGCTTTTCTGCCGCATGGAGGCCGACATGAAACGGGGGATCTCCTCAGCCAGCAGCTCGATACGGGCGGTGCTGCCCTGCTTTCTGACCCGAAGCTCCGAAAACCCCTGGGCCAACAACCAGCGCTCCGCATCCTCAATCATGCGCAACGATGCCGGCTCAATAGGTTCTCCATAGGCGATTCTGGATGAGAGACAGGGGGAGGCGGAACGGTTCCAGGTGGGCAGGCCCATCTGTTTAGAGAGAAAGCGAACCTCCTCCTTGGTCATCCCCACCGCCATCAAAGGGCTGACAACTCCCTGCTGATCCCGTGCCGTCAGGCCGGGGCGATAATCGTCCAGATCGTCTGCCGTACAGCCATCCACCACCACATCATACCCCTCCGCCCTGGCCAGGGTGTTGAGGCGGGTGAAGAGATCTTTTTTACAGTAATAGCAGCGGTCTGGCGGGTTGCGAACAAAATTGTCATCCCCCATCTCGCCGCTCTCAATCAGGCGGTGGGGCGCCTGGAGCTGTTTAGCCACCCGATCAACCGACTCCCTATCCCAAACGGGCATGGTAGGTGAGAGAGTGGTGACCGCCAGGGTCTCCACCCCTGCCTCCAGCAGAGATGCCCATAAAAAAGAGGAGTCCACACCACCAGAGAAGGCGACCATGACCCGCCCCAACTGGCGAACAGTGTGATGCAGTTTCTCTTTTTTTTCTTCTAAACGCTCAAGATTCATCTTTTCTCCCAATCCGCGCCTCTCATCCGGCAGGTTGACAGGCATCCCCAAGCCCTTTGGGTTTGCTCTTTTTTGGCTCTGTTCCAGGCTGTACGCGGCTCCATTTCCACTGTCGGCACACCCATGGCAAGCGCTTAAAAAAGTGTTGATGGAGCCGTGCATTTATTTTAAAGAGTGGTATCCTTACAGGAGTTACTTATCACTTTTAAAAAGATGCGATACCATCATGTCTATTAAGGCCGATACCGTCAAGCATGTGGCCAACCTGGCCCGATTAACCATTTCTGAGGAGGAGGTCGAGACCTATGCCGACCAACTCTCGCAAATTTTGGGTTTGATGGACCAACTCAACAGCCTTCCCACCGATGGTGTCACCCCCATGTCCCATGCCGTAGAGATCTCCATGCCCGCTCGGGAAGATACGGTGACCAACGGTGACATGCAAGAGATCCTCTTAGCCTGCGCACCCGACTCGGAACAGGGCCATTTTCGTGTCCCGAAAATTATTGAGTAACACCCCATTCGAACCGTACTAACAAACGGAGCCACACCCAGTGTTTTCAGATCCCACACGGCTATCTCTCAGCCAAACAGCTGATCAACTCAAGAAACGTCAGCTCTCCTCCGAAAAATTGGTCCTCGCCTTTTTAGAGCGTATCGAGACCATCAACCCCGAGATCAATGCCTATATCACCCTTGATCGAATCGGTGCCATTCGTGGGGCCCAGGAGGCTGATAAGCGACTGGATGCCAAGCAGGGGGGACCCTTGACCGGCATTCCACTGGCCATCAAAGATCTGTTTTGCACCCAGGGGGTGCGCACCACCTGTGCCTCCAAGATCCTGAACAACTTTACCCCCCCTTACGAGTCTACCGTCACCACCCGTCTGAAGGCGGCGGGTGCGGTGATGTTGGGTAAAACCAACATGGATGAGTTTGCCATGGGCTCCTCCAACGAGACATCCTTTTTTGGCTCGGTAAAAAACCCCTGGGACAAGAGCCGAATTCCTGGTGGCTCTTCTGGCGGTTCGGCGGCGGCGGTTGCGGCCAACCTCTGTACAGCGGCTTTGGGAACCGATACCGGCGGCTCCATTCGTCAACCGGCGGCCCTCACCGGCATTACCGGACTTAAGCCGACCTATGGGCGGGTATCCCGCTTCGGCATGATCGCCTTCGCCTCCTCTCTGGATCAGGCCGGCCCCATGACCCAAAGCGCCGAAGATGCCGCTCTTTTGCTCCAGACCATGGCCGGTCACGATCCCAAAGATGCCACCAGCATCAACGCGCCGGTGCCTGACTATGTTGCCGAGTTGAATACCGGGCTTAAAGGGCGCAAGGTTGGCATTCCGGCAGAATATTTTTCCGAAGGGCTGAGCCAATCGGTCCGGGAGGCACTCGAGACAGCCAAAAAGCAGTTTGAAGCCCTGGGCGCCGAGCTGGTTCCTCTCTCTCTGCCCACCACCAAACAGGCCATCCCCACCTACTATATTCTTGCCCCGGCGGAGGCCTCTTCCAATCTGGCCCGCTATGATGGCGTCCGTTTTGGTTATCGCTGTGACAACCCCCAAGATCTACGAGATCTTTTTTTCAGAACCCGTGCCGAAGGGTTTGGCAGTGAAGTCAAACGACGCATCATGCTGGGAACCTATGTGCTCTCTTCCGGCTACTACGATGCCTATTATCGCAAAGCCCAGAAAGTGCGCCGCCTGATTGCCAACGATTTCAAGGCAGCCTTTGAAAAGGTGGATCTTCTCCTGGCTCCAACCACCCCCGACACCGCCTTCAAGCTGGGGGAGAAAACCGATGATCCGGTGCAGATGTATCTGTCGGACATCTTTACCATCAACGTCAATCTGGCTGGCCTCCCGGCCCTGTCAATCCCCTGTGGGTTTGACAACGCCAACCTGCCCATCGGTCTGCAGTTGATCGGACGCCCCTTGGATGAAAGCGGCATTCTCTCTGCAGCCCACGCCTATCAACAAGCCACTGACTGGCATACTCGGAATCCGGCTCTTTAACCATGCCTATCGACCCCCACTACGAAACTGTCATCGGTCTGGAAGTCCACGCTCAACTCCTGACCCAATCAAAAATTTTCTGCGGCTGCCCCAACCGATTCGGCGCCCAAGCCAACACCCAGATCTGCCCGGTCTGCAGTGGCTTTCCCGGTGTTTTGCCGGTCATGAATCGGGAGATGGTCACCATGGCCATTAAAACCGGCCTGGCCATTAACGGTACCATTCGAACCTACTCTGAGTTTTCTCGTAAAAACTATTTTTACCCCGACTCACCAACCGGCTATCAGATCTCTCAATACGACCTGCCCATTATTGAGCATGGTGAGCTGTTTATCGACCTACCCCAAGAACGGAAACGGATTGGCGTCACCCGTATCCATATGGAGGTTGATGCGGGAAAAAGTCTCCATGAGGGCATTGTCGGCGCCTCGTGGGTCGATCTCAACCGGGTGGGAACCCCGCTGTTGGAAATCGTCTCAGAGCCGGATATGCGCTCCTCGGAGGAGGCGGGTGCCTACCTGAAAAAATTGCGTGCTATCGTCCGCTTTCTTGAGGTGTGCGACGGAAACATGGAAGAGGGCTCTTTCCGCTGCGATGCCAATGTCTCGGTTCGCCGTTATGGTGCGCCCCAGTTTGGCACCCGTGCTGAACTGAAAAACCTCAACTCCATCCGCAATGTCATGCGGGCCATCGATTATGAGGTGGATCGCCAGATCGATCTGATCGAAGGGGGGGGCGAGGTGGTTCAAGAGACCCGACTATGGGATGCCAACAACAATATCAGTCGCTCCATGCGCAGCAAGGAAGATGCCCACGACTATCGCTATTTTCCCGAGCCAGACCTGCCACCCCTCACCCTGGAGGTGGCCCATATCGAACAGATCAGACAAACCCTGCCGGAGCTTCCAGATCAGATGGCCGCCCGCTTTCAAAAGACGTTGGAACTCTCCGAATATGACGCTGGCGTTCTCACTGCCAGCCGAGAGATGGCTGGCTACTACGAAGAGGCCAACGCCATCGTCACCCAGGCTGGAAAAGCCAGCCCCAAGGCAACCGCCAACTGGGTTACCGTCGAGCTTCTCGGGCGACTGAACAAAGAGGGGCTCTCCATTGAAGAGTCTCCTGTTCCGGCCAAAAGCCTGGGCAAACTGGTTGCCATGATTCAAACCGGCGAAATTTCCGGAAAAATTGCCAAACAGGTGTTTGCCACCCTGTTTGATGAAGGGGGTGAACCAGAAAAAATTGTCGCCGATAAAGGGTTGAAACAGCTCTCCGACAGTGGAGCCATCGAAGCAGAGGTAGAGAAGGTTCTGGCGGCCAATCCAGAACAGGTTGAACAATATCGAGGGGGTAAAACCAAGGTATTGGGGTTTTTGGTCGGCCAGGTGATGCAAGCTACCCGTGGTAAAGCCAACCCGGCCCTGGTTAATACGGTTCTCAAACAGAAGCTTGGCTAAGGCCTATTCTCTATGCTGAACCGCCGCTCTTTTCTCCTAATCGGAATCCTGCTCATAGTCGTTATCGGCTCAGCGGCCTTGATCCATTACCAGACCAAAAACCTCGACAAATACCGACCCTGGATTGTGGAGACTCTGGAGCGGGTTACCAACCACTCCATTGTTCTGAAAAAGGTGGAATATGCCCCTTTGAGCGGCCTCTTCACCCTGCAACTCAACACTTTGGAAATTTTGGCTCAAGATCCAACCGAACCCCCCATGTTGCAAGTACGAGAGACACTGCTCAGTTTCAGCCCCCTCTCTCTCATAACCGGCAAGCCCAAACTTTCTGCCATCAAATTTATCGACCCCCAATTCAACCTGGTACTTCGTGATCACGCGCCCCTCATGGAGCGGGCTCAAGATACCGCTCTAGCCAGCGATGCCAGCCTGTTAAAAGAGTTAGGCCTGGGTCTTGCCGAGCTGACTATTGGTAGAATTTCCATTCAAAACGGTATCTTGGCTATCCTTGACTGGGACCACCATGAGGGCCGAACCTGGGTGTTTGACCACCTTCAGGTGGGCATCCACGCCCTTAGCCCTACCCGAGCCTCTCCGGTCACTGCCTCTGCCCGCTATCGCTCTATTCCTTTTACCGTCAACGGGCAGGTTGGCCCCCTGCCGGAGACCCTCGACCCATTCGAGATGCCGATTCTGCTGAGTTTGGAGGCCAAATCGGTGGGGCTGAAGGATATGGAGGGGATTCTCTCCACGGAAACCATCCGCATCAGAACCTCCCGAGGCTATCTCACTACCTTGCTCCATGGCTCACTCCTTAAAGGGTTGCAGACCACCACCTGGCTTCAGTTGGATGGGGTAACCCTAAGCCGGACAGATGAGACAAACCAGGAAGAGAAGTCCCCCCCGGTTAAGCAATCTTTGCTGGACCGTTTTAGTCAGCGTAATGAAAAAAAGAGCCTGGATCTGGCGCTGCGGCAAAAATCCACGCTTCATATGGGTTGGGGTGTGATTCCCAGTCTGGCCTTTCAAGAGTTTTTCATCTATCTGGACGGCACGCCGGTTTTAGAGACCAGCGGCTCCATTCAGGGGCGGTGGCGTGGCCCGCTTAAACTGGACATTAAAACCCTTAACTCGGTCAATCTAGACCGTTTCCCCTGGCCCTCTTCCTTTCCACTCCAGGGTAATAGTCCCACAGGCTCGTTTCAACTCTCGGGAATATGGCCGACAACCATCTCCTATACGGCCGATCTCGATCTGACCCAGACCACCATTGATCTCCCTCCCTTACAAAAGGGGGCTAACACCCCTCTCGCCCTGCACTTTCTCATTTCCCAAATAAGAAATGAGATTGCCATCAAGGAGTTGGAGTTTAAACATCCAATTGTTCCAGACCACTTTGTCAAGATAACCGGCTCCCTCACCCCCTCTCTCAAGGTAACAACCGTTGCCAACTGGAACATGGGAAATTTGGCAGACTACCTTCCCATGACCAAAGAGTGGAGTGCAAAAGGAATGGCGCTATTGAGCGTCTCACTCAGAAGAGAGCTAACCGAAGAGGGGCCATGGTATGCGGAAGGTGAGTTGGAGTCTGACCAGGGTCATCTGGGTCGTTTCCAGTTCAACGCACTGCGTGTCCCCTTTGAGTTGAAAAACAATCAACTGCAGATTTTCAACATGGGTATGGAGTCGGCTGGAGGGCGGATAGAGCTACTGGCGTTGGCGGATCTTACTCAAGACCCGGTTCTTTTTGACTCCAGGTTATCCATAGCCGGAACCGATCTGGCCAGCCTTACCACCCAGTGGGAGGGAAATGAAGCCTTGCGTTTGGAAGGCTATCTCTTCGCCCACGGCTCCTTGCAAGGGCGGATTGACCAACAGACCTTCCTACCCACCGAAAATCTTTCCGGCCACGCCCGCTTACGTATTGAGCCGGGCCGGTTGGCTGGCATTGATCAGGCTCTTTTCTTCCAGGAACCAACCCAAGAGACAACCATATCCGACAACAGAAAATCCCTCTATTGGAACCAGATGAAGGTGGATCTCAACCTGCTGGATGGTGTGATGACTCTGGATACGATTCAAGTCAATAGCGGCGAGACACAACTGAGGGGTAAAGGGGTTTGGGAGTCTAGCGGCACCCACCATTTTGATCTATCGGTTAGTACCGACCCTCTCAACCCCAAACAGCCCAAGCAGCAATTTTCGGTTAATATCGAAGGGGATGGTATCACCAACGGCTTCAGGATGAAGCCCCGCCCGGCGCTTTAATCAAGGCAGAGTTATTTTACCCATTTTAGATCGTGTCAAGAGTTGGACACGGTTGGGGTCCGGGGAAGGCCCGTCCCTGGTGGGTTAAGGCAACACCCAAGGGGTGATGAGACTTTTTTTCTATGACAGCTGGTGAATCAAGAGGTTATGCCAAGTATGGGCTAACAACTGCCGTTTCTAGGTTAAAGGCAAAGGCAACACCTTGGGAGGCCTTGCAGGCCCCCAAACCCCCACGCTTTTGAAGGTTAAAACAAGTCAAAGGCAAAGGCAAAGGCAACACCTTGGGAGGCCTTGCAGGCCCCCAAACCCCCACGCTTTTAAAGGTTAAAAAAAGGCAAAGGCAAAGGCAAAGGCAAAGGCAAAGGCAAAGGCAAAGGCAAAGGCAACACCTTGGGAGGCCTTGCAGGCCCCCAAACCCCCACGCTTTTGAAGGTTAAAACAAGTCAAAGGCAAAGACTTAGAACCTTGGGCGCTGCCCAAACCCGCTGGGAAGGCATGCATGCCTTCCCAGACCCATCCCCTTGACTAGAAGAAACAGGCCTAGGCGCCAGAGGTCCACCAAGTGTAGATTCCCGCCAGCCCTCGAAAGCGTTGTTGTTCATCCAAACCATAGCCCACCAACCGGACATCCGGTACTTCAAAGCCCAAATAGTCAATGGTCAACTCCTCCATGTTTTCGACTGTTTTATGGAGCATGACGGCCAGCCGAATAGAGGCCGGCTCATAAGCCTGGAGAGCATCACAAAGCCGTTTCTGGCTGGTTCCTGAATCCAACAGAGCATCGACAACAATCAGATCTCGCCCCTTGATCAGAGCCCGATCCTCCGGACTCATCAACACCTCCCAATTGGCCAGACGAGGAGCCACGAAAACAACCGGAACCGGACGGTTCATGAAGGTAAGCAGGTCGGACGCAAAGATAAAGCCACCCTTAAGCACAACCACCATAACTGGCTCAGATTGATGGCTGTTTTCTCCTTGAGGGAAATCCTCATCGATACGCTGGGCCATCTCCCGGATACCCTGTTGCAGATGATCTCTATCAATCAGAAGGTTTAGACGGTCCAAGGGCTGATTCAACATGACTCTCCTCAGCTGCCGAAACCAACGTCAATAACAGGTTGGGTTCTCAGGCAGCGGTGAATAATGGTTGCACAGGCTGTCACCCTATTTTTTTCGAGCCTTCAAAAAATGCTCTAAAAAATTCAGGTCATACTGCCCAGCTTTAAAAGCACCATCCCTTAAAATCCTCTGATGAAGCGGAATGGAGGTGTCAATTCCTTCAATCACATACTCATCCAAAGCCCGACGCATCCGCGCCACCGCCTCTTCTCTATCCTGACCATGAACAATCAACTTGCCGATCATGGAGTCATAGTAAGGCTGGATCAGATACCCCTCATAGGCGGCGGAATCTACCCGGACACCCCCTCCGCCCGGAGCATGATAACGGGTAATCCTGCCCGGAGAAGGGGTAAAGTCTTCAGGATGCTCGGCATTGATCCGACACTCGATAGAGTGTCCGGTAAAGACAATATCCTCCTGCTTGACAGAGAGGACCATGCCGGCCGCTACCCGAATCTGCTCCTTGACCAGATCGATACCCGTCACCATTTCCGTTACCGGATGTTCAACCTGGATTCGGGTATTAACCTCGATAAAAAAGAAATCTCCCGTATCAGAATCTTGGAGAAACTCAAAGGTTCCCGCTCCCGAATAACCAACAGCCAGAGCCGCCTTTGCAGCCAACCCACCCAAATGAGCGCGCTGTTCCGGCGTAACCCGAGGCGAGGGGGACTCTTCAAGAAGTTTCTGATGCCGCCTTTGTAGAGAGCAGTCTCGCTCACCGAGATGGATGGCATTACCATGGAGATCTGCCATCACCTGAATCTCGATATGCCGAGGATTCTGCATGAATTTTTCGATGTAGACATCACCGTTCTTAAAAAACTGCAATGCCTCGTTTTTAGCAACTGTATAGGCGTTGATCAGAGCCGCATCGGTATGAACCACCTTCATACCCCGACCACCACCCCCCCCTACGGCTTTGATAATAACCGGGTAGCCAATTTTTCGGGCAGCCTGAAGAGCCATGTTTTCATCACGCACCACCCCGTCCGACCCAGGAACCACTGGAACACCCGCCTTGATCATCGCATCACGAGCCCGAACCTTATCCCCCAATAGACGGATCACATCGGGACGAGGACCGATAAAAACCAGCCCGGAAGCCTTGGTGATTTCGGCAAACTCTGCATGCTCCGCCAAAAAACCGTAGCCAGGATGGATCGCCTGGGTATCGGTAATCTCCGCCGCGGCCATAATGGCGGTAATGTTGAGATAGGAGTCCGCCGCACGGGGAGGACCAATACAGACCGACTCATCCGCCATCAACACATGCATGGCATCGGTATCGGCCTCGGAGTGGACAGCGATGGTTTGAATCCCCATCTCCTTGCAGGCCCGCTGAATCCGCAGAGCAATCTCGCCTCGGTTGGCAATCAGAATTTTGTTGAACATAGCCAACTAAACGACCTCTATTTCAAAAAGGGGCTCGCCATACTCAACCGGCGTCGCATTATCCTTCAGAATTCGAACCACCCGACCAGAGATCTCCGACTCAATCTCGTTCATCAGTTTCATGGCCTCTACAATACAGACCACCTGCCCCTTCTGAACCCTGTCTCCCTCCGAAACAAACTGGGAAGACTCCGGCGAGGGGGCCAGATAGAAGGTGCCGACCATCGGGGAGTTGATGGTGGGACCGCTACTCTTCTCCTGGCTTGCCGGCTCGGACTTGGCAGGCGCAGCGGCAGGAGGAGGAGCCTGTTGTGTATAGACAGGTTGGGGAAGCTGATCCGGCGTGACCGAATAGGTGATATTTCCTGAACCAGCCGGCGCCCGATTAATGCGAACGGTCTGGTTCTCTTCCGTAATTTCAATTTCCGAAACATCCGTTCCCGACAAAAAGCGAATCAACTGCCGAATCTCTTTGAGATCCATATAAGTTTCCCCTAATTAACAAGGATTTAATTTTATACAAACAACCCAATAAAAACAGAGCCTCCCAAAAGGCCCTACCCCTCTCGCTGGAGATACGTCACCCCTCCATCCAATGCCAGCAGGTATCCTTGGGGTCCAAGGCCTACCACCTGCCCTACGGCGATATCGGCAATATAGGAGTGCTGACGGAACGACTCCCGTTTGTGGATATTGCTGATATGAACTTCTATTACCGGCAACCCTACCGCCAACAAAGCGTCGCGAATGGCGACGGAAGTATGGGTATAGGCAGCTGGATTGATGATGATCAGATCCACCTCTCCACGGGCCTGCTGAATGCGATCAACCAGGGCACCCTCATGGTTGGACTGAAAAAAAGCCAAATTGACCCCCAACAGCTTACCCTTTTCCCGACAAGAGACCTCGATGTCGGCCAGAGTCGTCGTGCCATAAATGGCCGACTCCCGCTGACCAAGCAGGTTGAGATTGGGTCCGTTTAAGACCAAAATTTGGTAGCGAGGTTTCACCCCTTTTTCCTCTCCGCTGTCAGCCCCGAACCGAGAGAACGCTCCCCCTCTCCCAGCAACGACTGCAGTCGGTTGACCAGGGGGTTGGCCACAGGTTGGCTTGGTAGAGCACGGGAGAGATTGGAGGCCAATCCCGCCAATCGGTTGAGTTTTCGGCCCCTTACATCCAGCTGTTTTCTGGCTTGATGGCCCCGAATCGCCAACAGGTAATGTTCGAGCCTGGCACCCTGCTCTCGCACCAAATCATCTGAACCAACCACCGCAGCCGATGGCGACAAACCCTGCAGGGTGGTCAGGTAGGCTGTCAACCGCTCCACCTTGTTCTCCTGGGCTTCGAGGGCGGCTTCACTGCTATGCTCCAGGGTCTCCAGCGCCTTTTGGAAGGCCTTCTGAGGCGCCGAGTCCCCCTGCTCCAACCCCTGCTGGATCTTTGTTAACCATTTCGACTCCCCCTTTGTCATCAAGCGGGCTAGCACCAGCCACTGAGCAGCCATCTCTGGTGCCTCTTTGATGAAATCATCCAGGGCACAGCGAGCCTCATAGAGCCTCTGCTCACGAACCAACGTGAATAGTTTAGGGATAAAATCGTCTGAACTCTGACCCATCAGCCAACCCATTGTGAAACGGGAGAAAACCCGGTTTTTCACTCAAATTTACGATAAAAACACAGCATAGTATGCCAAAAACAGTTCTGTCGGGCAATGTTTGAAGATCTCAATTTGGCAACCGCCCCCTTTTCCCCAATACGGGTCAAATCCAACAGCGCCTCGCCTTGGTGACTGAGGGCTGAACAGAGGGGCTCTTGACTGAATTATTCCTATTTTTTTAACATGGCAATCAACAGGTTGAACCTTTTTTGGTTCGGGAAGACTTTATCCTCTACGCCCCTTGGGATAGACTGGACACTTGGGGTAGAGCGGATAGGCTTCCTTCTGTGGGAACGTTGCCACTGAATGTTTTTCAACACAAAGGTTTGACATGAACATAATTCTAAACGGAGAGCCTCATGAGGTTCCTGAGCAGACCACCCTTTCCCAACTTCTGACCCAACTTCAATTTGACCCCAGCCGGGTAGCCATCGAACATAATCTTGAAGTGGCTCCCAGAGAGGGGTACCATTCGGTGGTTTTGGCAGAAGGGGATCAGATTGAGATTGTCCACTTTATCGGTGGCGGCAGCCTTTTTTAAAAGAGAGAAACAGAGATGAATGATCCATTGCACGTTGCAGGAATGACCTTCAACAGCCGCCTGTTGGTTGGGACGGGAAAATACAAAGATTTTCATGAGACCGCCCAGGCTATCGAGGCCTCTGGGGCGGAAATTGTCACCGTTGCCGTTCGGCGGGTCAATGTCAGCGATCCCAAAGCCCCCATGCTGACCGACTTTGTCGACCCGAAAAAATATACCTACCTGCCCAATACCGCCGGCTGTTTTACCGCTGAGGAGGCGGTTCGAACGCTGCGACTGGCCCGTGAGGCCGGTGGGTGGGACCTGGTCAAGCTGGAGGTGCTATCGGACCCCACCTACCTCTGGCCCAACAACCCAGAGACCCTTAAAGCCGCTGAACTGCTCATTAAAGAGGGGTTCAAGGTGATGGTCTACACCACCGACGACCCCTACCTTTGCAAACGGTTCGAAGAGATGGGCTGTGTTGCCGTCATGCCTCTGGCTGCCCCTATCGGCTCAGGGCTGGGGGTCTGCAACCCCTACACCATCCGTATCATCATCGAACAGGCCAACATTCCGGTCTTGGTCGATGCCGGTGTTGGCACCGCCTCCGACGCCACCATCGCCATGGAGCTGGGTTGCGACGGTGTCCTGATGAATACCGCCATTGCCGGTGCCAAAGATCCCATCCGCATGGCTCGGGCCATGAAACTGGCTGTCGAGTCGGGACGAGAAGCCTATCTGGCAGGGCGTATCGAGAAAAAACTCTACGCAACCGCCTCCAGCCCCCTGGATGGTAAATTTTTCTAGCGCGATAATCTGGAGCTTGATCCAATGGAGGATACCACGGCTCAAATGTGGGATTGTCGCTGGCCAGACCCCGTAGCCATCACCGTTGCCACTAACCGGATGCTGCAGGCGCGTGATCCGGACGACCCGGCACTCAACCGTAAGTTGCGGGTCTATGTTCGGCCCGACCCTCCGGGTATTCCCGAAGATCCCATCTCGGTTCTATTGGTAAGCCCTTGGGGGGTGGAAAGAATCTACTGGAGCCCCCCAGAACGTGACCCCCCTATTCTCCATGTCGCCCCACTGGAGGTTGATTCGGCTGGACGGATTGCGGCGGGCCAAGGGGTGATGCTGGAGACCTCCAAACGGACTGTTCCAGTCTTGATCGCTTGGGAGCCGGAGCCGGGGCACCATTTTGTCGAGACACTACTCCACTCGGTACGGGATTATGACTCTCCAGAACAGGCCATTGCCGCCATCGACGGAGAAGAGCCTCCCCCCTCTCCTAAAAAATCTCTATCGCAGCACATGGAGAAAAAAATCAGTCGCCGTGGGCTGTTTGGCTTCCTTGATAAACCAAACAAGCAGGTGTGAAAAAAATTTTTATGAGACATGAGGGTTTTTTTACCCTATACTGCTGAATCGATCTATCGATAAGGAAAGAGGGGCATCGGCCCTTTGCTATAGCATTTAAACAGGAGAGTTTACACAATGAAGATCACTAAAATCGTCCCCATCCTGCTCGCAGGCTCTTTGCTCACCTTTGCTGCCGGATGTTCCACTACACCAAGTGGCGAGGATAGCATGGCCGCCAAGGATGCCATGGAACAAGAGCGGGATGCTCGAATCCAAGCTGAGCAGAAAGCTCGTCTGGCCGAACTGCAAGCCATGCAGGCTAAAGAGCAAGCCAAATTGGCACAGCAAGAGGCAAGCCGGGCACGTCTGGCTGAAATCCAAGCAGCCAATGAAGCCGAACAGGCCAAACGCCTTTTCCAAAACAAGCTGAACAAATAGATCTACTCTCTTTCGTCTGACAAGAGAACTTGACCGACCGGATGGGCCATACCATCCGGTCGGCCAACATGCCGATCTACCTCGCTCCAATCCATCTCCACCACCCAATCCGGTCGCCTGTCCAGAGCCTGTCCCACAGCTACCGTAGCCAAATGGCGGAGTTTTTCCTGGCTCTCTTTCTGCGCTACTTCCTCTTCAAAAGGGGGGTGAACCTCAATAAACAGCTCCCTCCCCCGCCAGCCCGCCTTAACCGGTTCGTGGACCAAACGCACCTGAGAGCCAATCTTGGCGCTCTCAAAAAAGGTGATGATATCCTTAGGATAGAGCCGAATACAGCCATGACTCACCCGACGACCTATGCCCAGGGGTTCATTGGTTCCATGAAGCAGATAGCCCGCCATGGAGAGATAGAGGGCATGGGTGCCCAGGGGATTTTCCGGGCCAGGAGGCACCACATCTGGCAGCTCCGGCTTCTCCTCCTTGATGGATTGTGGCACATACCAACTGGGGGACGCTCTTTTTCGCACCAAGGTAGCGCCACCCTCTGGCGTGGAATAACCCACACGCCCCACCCCCACCGGATAGGTCTCCACCCAGCCGTTACTCTGGCGATAGTACAGTCGCATTTCAGGAATATTGACAATGATGTCGGCAGGCCTGTTCAGACCAGGAAGAATCCGAACCAGAGAGGCATTTATAACGGTTCCCGGTTTGGGTATCCAGGGATTGATGGTTGGGTTGGCTAGAGAAATTTCGTTGAATCCCAAACCATACTCCCGTGCCAACTCCATTAAAGTCTCTTTGGGTTTAACCACATGGAACAGATTGCTTTGACCAATTAACTCATCCCCCTCAGGCAGAGGAAATCGACGCGGCACCTCCTCCCTTTTCTCATCCTCCACACCGGAAGGGGGTTCATTAAAAGCTATTTTGGTATCCTTCTTAAGTTGCAGGTTTTCTTCTTCAGCCATTGCTGAACAAACCAGGGAAAAAGAGAGGGTGACACACAACAACGAAAACACGGTATTTCTCCATGTTTTCCTATGGTTGAAATTATTCATATCCGTATATCTCATAAACAAAATTTTACTTTGCATAAAAGGAATCCCTTCCCTTTACCCCTTTTGAAATGATACTCAATAGCTCATTGGTTCGAATAGGATCAGAAAATGGCCATGACAAGAGAAAAGAGAGCGGCCACACAAAAAATCATCGGTCGGATATGCTACTAATTCAAGGATTCAATTGATCCAAACTTTTAAAGAGTCGTGACAAGGAGAGGATAATCAATGAGTAAAGTCTACCCTGTTCCCGCAGATTTTTCAAAAAACGCTTTTATCAACGAAGAGAAATACCAGCAGTGGTACAAACAGTCCCTGGATGACCCGGAGACCTTTTGGGGAGATCGGG
>PEAM01000017.1 GCA_002753565.1 Magnetococcales bacterium
AAATGGTGGGCCCACCAAGATTCGAACTTGGGACCGGCCGGTTATGAGCCGGCGGCTCTGACCGCTGAGCTATGGGCCCTGATGACTGCTTTATTATAGAAAAAACAGGGGGCTATTGGGGGTTTTTATGACTCCAAAAAGCTCCGTAATTTTCGAGATCGGGTTGGGTGGCGAAGCTTTCTTAGTGCTTTTGCCTCGATTTGACGGATCCTTTCCCGTGTTACATGAAACTGCTTGCCAACCTCTTCTAGTGTGTGATCTGTCTGCATTCCTATTCCGAAACGCATCCTTAAAACATTTTCCTCTCGATCAGTCAAGGTTTTAAGAACCCGTCCAGTTGTATCCCGTAGATTGGACATGATAGCCAATTCTGAAGGAGATAGCATTGATTTATCTTCAATGAAATCGCCCAGGTGAGAATCCTCTTCATCACCAACCGGTGTTTCGAGAGAAATGGGCTCCTTGGCGATTTTTAAAACTTTACGAACCTTTTCCAAAGAGAGGTCCATCCGAGCAGAAATCTCCTCTGGTGTAGGCTCTCGTCCCATCTCTTGAACCATCTGACGACTGGTTCTAACCAGTTTATTGATGGTCTCAATCATGTGAACAGGAATACGAATCGTCCTGGCCTGGTCTGCTATGGATCGGGTAATGGCCTGTCTGATCCACCACGTGGCATAGGTTGAAAATTTATAGCCTCGACGCCACTCAAACTTATCAACCGCTTTCATTAATCCGATATTGCCCTCCTGGATGAGATCCAAAAACTGCAATCCACGGTTGGTATATTTCTTCGCAATGGAGATTACCAAACGTAAGTTAGCCTCCACCATCTCCTTTTTTGCCCAAGCTGCGGCACGTTCACCACCTGTGATGGATTTATTGGTGGATTTCAACTTTTGAATGGTCTGGCCAGACTCCTCTTCAATAAATCGCAGGTCATCTTGCAGTTGATTAAGCAGGTCTGCAGATTCGTAAAGATTTCGCCAGGATTTGGCTGAGTGTTTCTTTAGGCCTTCGACCCATTCACGACTTCCTTCATTGCCGGGAAACTCTTTTAAAAACGACTTTTTGGTAATACCTGCTTCATCGGAAAGTCTAAGAATCTGTTCCTCAATTTTTCGTGTTCGTTCAACAAATTTTTTGATTTTACGGACTATCTTGTCAACCTGCTTCTGGGAGAATTTAATCTCACTCATGACAGCAACAATGTGTTTCTTCTGTTCTTGACAACGCTTTCGACACTTCTTGGCACGCTTGGCGTCGTTTGCTTCTACCAAAGCATTCAACTCAGCCCGATCTACCAACAACTGCTGGTAGAGCTCATCAATGGTAACAAAGGCCTCTTGGGTTGTAGCCCGCAACTCCTGCATTCTGATTTGATCGTTTAACTTCTCTTCATTCTCTTCGGAGAGAGCATCCTCATCTTCTGTCTCTTCCTCATCGTCCTCTTCATCCTCATCGTCGTCATCTGTTTCTTCGGAAGATTCCACTTCGTCGGAATCCTCATCATCATCATCATCGTCATCGCTATCATCATCCGAAACGTCTACAACAATCTTGACGTCCAACAAGACATCCTCATCATCGTCATCATCCTCATCCTCGTCATCATCAACCTCTTCAACGCGAGGTGTCGGAATATCGATAATTTCTCTGAGAACGGTGCTGTTATCGAGAATTTTATCTTTGAGGTCTCTGATAATTCTGAAGGTAATGGCAGAGTCGCTAATCGCTTCAAGAATATCGTTGCGACCTGCCTCAATCCGTTTTGCAATAACGATTTCGCCTTCACGGGTCAGAAGATCTACCGATCCCATCTCACGAAGATACATTCGGACCGGATCATCGGTCTTGCCCAGGTCGATATCCTCAATGGATGATTCGATACCTTTGCGTGCTTCCTTACTTTTTACTTCATCAATTTCTTCGGATTCATCTGGTTTTACCAACTCTTCCGAGGGGCTTTCAGACTCGTTTTTTTCAGTAACCTTAATACCCATTTCATCCAAAATCGAGTAGACGCCCTCGATTTGATCCTCACTGTTAAAATTACTGGGTAATGCATCATTAATCTCATCGTAGGTCAGAAAGCCACGCTCTTTCCCGCGGACGATGAGCTGCTTCATGTGGTCTTCTCTGCTATCCTCACCCATTATGGATCATCCGTATCTTTCATGATGTTATTATCGTGTCTGAGCATCAATGCGACTGCACCGACCGTACTTTACTCTGCTGCAATCTTGCCAGATCCAGCTTCAAACCAAGCAAAGTGTCATAATCTTCTTTTTTTGTATTTGGGTCTGTTTCTATTTTGATTTTCGCCTTTTGGAGCTCTTTTTTTGTCTGTTGGATTTGAATGGCTGTCATGCATCCCAACAACTCCTCTTCTTCTGACTCTGGTATAATCTCTTCCTTCGATAAAATCTCCCGTGCTGTCGCCAGCAATCCAGGGGAAGAGAGGTGATTGAATAAATCGAACCCTTCCTGCTCCAACTTCTCCGCCTCTACCCCCAATAGATCGGTTAATAACTGAGCAAATTGAGGGTTTTCTAATGCCAACTCTCCCAGCTGGTCTTCCTGCTCTACAATTCGACCGGGCTTTCGCAGAAGAAGATAGAGCAGCAGTTGCTCCACATCTCGGCCAAAGGTGACAGGAGCTTGGAACACTCTCCCTGGTCTATTCTCTTCTCTCCCTCCAGGCCTTGACCGTTGGGCTGAACCAATCCAGGGAGGAGGGGAGGGGGTTACTTTCCTCTCTGTCGCCCTATCGGAGACCACTCGGTGGAGAGGAATATTATAACGTTGACCAACTGTATCGGCATAGAGTTCCCTAAGTAGCGGATCCCCCACTTTTTCCAGGAAGGGACGGACCCGATGAACCAGAGCTGCCCGACCTTCTGGACTATCAAGGGTCAGACCCCGTCCCAGACGACGAATCAAAAAATCGATCAGGGGGGTGGCCCGTTCCATCAGCTTTTTAAAGCCGGCAGCCCCCTCTCGTCTGACGACCTCATCGGGGTCCTCATTTTGACCCAAAAAAAGAAACTGGGCTGTTCGATCTGCCTTCAACCCATCAATAACCTGTTCCAACGCCCGCCAAGCAGCGTCTTCTCCGGCACGGTCCCCATCAAAACAGAATAGGATACGTCGAGTACGCCGCCAGAGCAAGCGAAGATGATTGGGTGTCAGGGCGGTTCCCAATGTGGCAACAACAGGGTCAATACCATGGTTGGCCAGAGCAATCAGGTCCATATACCCTTCAACAACTAAAACCTGCTCTTCCCGCTGTATGGCCTCCTGATTTTTTTCAAGACCGTACAGAATGTCCCCTTTTCTATAGAGCGGGGTCTCCGGAGAGTTAATATATTTCGGCTGACCGGACCCCAAAGCCCTCCCACCGAAGGCAATACAGTGACCTTTAAGATCGAAGATGGGAAAAATAATCCTGTCCCGGAAACGGTCGTACTGTCTATTCTCCTCATCCTTGCGAACGACCAGGCCCACCTTTTCCAACTCTTTGGAGAGGGACTCCTGATTGCCAAAGTGGTCAAGTAGATTCGACCAACCCGGCGGGGCATAACCCAGTTGAAACTTTTCGATGGTTTCTGGTTTCAGCCCTCGGTCTGACAGATAGCGGCGAGCCAACTGTCCATGAGGAGCATGGAGCGTCTGACGAAAAAATGAGAGTGCAGAAGCCAGCCGTTGTCTTAGTTTTTCCCGCTCCTGTTTTTCTTGAGATTGTTTAGGGGTATCCCTTGTGAGCTTTGGTAAGGGAATTCCAGCTATTCCAGCCAGCTCTTCAATGGCTTCAAAAAAGTCCACCCCTTTGATTTTAATTAAAAAATCAAAGGCATCACCCCCTTTACCACAGCCGAAACATTTATAAAACCCTTTATCGGGCCTCACATTGAAAGAGGGTGTTTTTTCACTGTGAAAAGGGCAGAGCCCCAGCCAGTTCACCCCATTTTTTTTTAAATTAACGTACTGACCAACCACCTCGAGCAGATCGATACGTTCCCGAATCTCTTCAATTAGACTCTCTGGATAACGAGCCATCGACAATCAGCCATTAAGAGAAAAGGGGGTTGGCGGCGTAAGAGAACCCAATAAATGACAAAAAGGGCCGACTAATCCCTATACCAAAATCAGGTAAGCTAATTTGGCTGGAGAGTTTTGTCAAGTTTTCCCTTGTGTCCATTCAATCAGCTTGATCGGGCGACCATCGGACCGATGGCTCGACCACCCAGAATATGAACATGAAGGTGAAAAACCACCTGACCCCCATCCTGGTTGGTATTGATGATGGTCCGATAGCCCGATTCATGGATCTTGAACTGACGGGCTAGATGAGCAACCCTTTCCATGACCACCCCCATGATATCACGATCTTGCTCGGTCAGCAGGTTCAGGGATTCGATGTGCTGTTTGGGGATGACCAGCAGATGGACCGGTGCTTGGGGAGAGATATCCTTGAAAGCGCAAACCTGATCATCTTCATAGACCATTTGGGCGGGCACCTCTTTTGCAGCGATTCGACAAAACAGACATTCGGTAGACATGGTTGGATCCTTAAAAAAAAGTTCGTTCAGAACTATTGTTTGGAAAAGAGCATCCACTCCCTGACGGTAATGTGCTATAGTTCGGCAATCAATGATGATTCGTGGCTTTGCCCCAAATAATCCTAAGGAGTCTAGCAAAAATAACTTGCACCTCTTGCTTCTCTTTTGGCCCACCTGGTGCGTTGTGGAAAGGCTTACATACAACGAGTATGCGCACCTTTCCACGCCTTGCAGGTGAACCAAAATCCGGCGCAATCTGCACAAGTTATTATTGCTAGACTCCTAAGAATTGGATACGAGTTAAAGGTATGGGTAATGGAAAGAGATGACTGGGTTGCGACACTGGAATATTGGCAGACCTGCGGTGTCGATCTCCTCTCTGGCGACAGGTTGGACTTTCCAAGCCCTACCGCGCCGCCTCCCCACACCCCCGGACCCAATCCGGCAACCCCACCGTTTCAACCCTTCAAGCCACCTGAAAGCCATCCAGCCCGGCCTGCTCAGCATCCGCCACCTGCTGGCGCCAGCCAAGATGCTGTCCAGAAAAAAGCCTCTCCAGTCCTCTCTTCAGCTGAGGGAAGCCTGCCTGCTCTGCTTAAAAGCGACCAAAAAAAGAGTCTGCTGACACAACGCGAAGAGGAGGCCAGCAACTGTCGACGGTGTGAGCTTCATCTGACCCGCAGCCAGGCTGTCTTTGGGGTAGGCGATGCCGATGCCCCGGTTGTCTTTGTTGGAGAGGGGCCAGGAGCCGACGAGGACCGAATGGGGGAGCCTTTTGTTGGAGCAGCCGGCAAGCTGCTCGATAAAATGTTGTACGCGGTTGGCTTGACCAGAGAGCAGGTCTACATCGCCAATGTGATCAAGTGTCGACCTCCGGGGAACCGCAACCCCCTCCCGGAAGAGGTAGCGCTGTGCCAACACTTTTTGATTGATCAACTTCAGACCATTCAACCCAAAGCCATTTTTTGCTTGGGAAAATTTGCCCTGCTCACCCTGATGGGCTATGACGGGCCGGTGGGGAAGGCCAGAAACCAACCTTTCTCCTGGCAAGGCATTCCGGTTATTGCCAGCTTCCACCCGGCCTACTATCTGCGAACGCCCAGCAAAAAGGGGGCGGCCTGGCAAGATCTCATCCGGCTGCAAAAGCTCTTGGAGAGCCTGGAAAAAAAAAGGGGTAAGAAGGGGTAGAATCCACGACGGTCTGTTTGAGAAGGGATTCCACCCCATCAACCCCCTGGTTTCTGGTTAGATTCGAGCGGCGTCTCCCTCTTGCTCATTCAAAAATCGTTCAGACTCCAGAGCTGCCATACAGCCGGTTCCCGCTGCGGTTACCGCCTGACGATAGGTTTTGTCCTGAACATCCCCTGCAGCAAAAACACCGGGAATATTGGTGGCGGTA
This sequence comes from Magnetococcales bacterium, assembly GCA_002753565.1. Classification (GTDB taxonomy): domain Bacteria; phylum Pseudomonadota; class Magnetococcia; order Magnetococcales; family JADFYX01. The sequence continues at coordinate 5,962 of PEAM01000017.1, forward strand.
GAGTCGGGTTTGGTGATGAGATAGCCCGCCTCATCTTTATCCAACTGATCACCAAAAATGGCGGTGTTGGGTGTGTGTCCGATGGCGATAAACACCCCGGTTACCGGTAACTCCGATAGTTTATCTGTTTTGACATTGCGGATTTTAAGGGCATTCACCCCCCCAGCACCTGCTTCGCCAAGGATATCCTCTACGACGGAGTCCCATACGGGGACAATTTTATCGTTGGCCCGCATCTGATCCTGCATCACCTTTTCGGCACGCAGCTCATCCCGACGGTGAACCAGGTAGACCTTGTTACAAAAATTGGTCAGGAACATGGCCTCTTCAACTGCGGTATCCCCTCCACCCACGACAGCCACATCCTGGCCCTTGAAGAAAAAACCATCACAGGTAGCACATGCCGAGACACCAAAGCCGTTCAACTTTTTTTCGGCCGGAATACCCAACCAACGGGCAGAAGCACCGGTTGCAATGATGAGGGCGTCGCAGGTATAGAGATCACCAGAATCGCAGGTTAATTGAAAAGGGCGTTTGGAAAGATCGGTTTTGGTCACAGCATCAAAGATCATCTGGGTATCGAATCGCTCTGCTTGCGCCCGCATTTTCTCCATCAACTCTGGCCCTTGAACACCGCTTTCAAATCCGGGAAAATTGTCTACATCTGTGGTGATGGTCAACTGACCTCCTGGCTGCATGCCTTGGATGACAACCGGTTTCATATTAGCTCGGCCGGAATAAATGGCGGAGGTGTAACCGGCGGGGCCGCCACCTAAAATAATAACTCGATGATGTTTTGCCTCGGACATTGTCTGGGTTCTCCATTATTATTCTGATGAATGATTCTGTCTCATACTAATTGGTATGTTCAGCCGGTTTTAGAGTGGATGCCACCTTTTCCAGCCACAATATGTTGCTCAAACAGATGAACTGTACCACTATATGGTGAGGTAGAGGAGGGAACTTTTCGTTTTTTTCCCTGTTTGGTTTACTCTCTCCCCAGTTTATCTGAAAATAGGCTGCGAGGGTATTGTGGTTTTATTTGACCTTCTGATAATGGTTCAAATAGGTTGCCGGAGTTTTATCTGTTGTGAATGGGCTGATTTTCTTAGCATTGGATGATTTTCTAGAGTCTCGCCTGGGTGAAGGTGCCTGGACGGAAGCGGTGGCTTTGGCTGGCATCAAAGAGACTGAATTTGCACCAGACCGTTTCTATCCCGACCAACTCGCATCCAAACTTTTTACGGCGACCGCCAGCCAACTGAACCTTCCCCTGCCAGAGATGCTGGAACAGTTCGGGCAACATCTGGCGCCCGGTCTGGTTGAGATGGGGAGATTGATGGGGGTGGTTAAAAAATCCTGGAAAACCATCGATATCCTGGAAAACCTCCGCACACCGATTCTCGAAGCCTTTGCCAACAAAGAGGAGGGAATTCACCCTCCAGATATTCGCACCTACCGATTAAAACACAGCGAAGTGGCGGTCGCTTATGTCTCTAAACGTCAGCTTTGTCATCTTCTTAAGGGAATTATCATGGGGATGGGGGCTTTTTTTGAAGAGCCTATCCTCTTCAAAGAGCGGGTTTGCATGTTGCAAGGAAAAGCCCCTCTGTGCCGACTCTCGGTTTTTTTGGATGATCCCCAAATGGTCCGCTACGTCGATATCAAGCGAGAGTTCGAAATTGTCCATAGCCGTATTGATGAGCTGGTTTTCTACAACCAGTTCGGTGGATTACCCTTTAGCCATCCGGGTCTGGTTCTGCAGTTCAGTGATACCGAGGTCATTGTCCAGGCACCTAGGGAACAGTTGATCACCATGGAAGAGGAGGGGAGAACCTTCATCTCTGTCAACCACCTGCCTATCGGCCTGCAGGCCTCAGTCAAAGAGATTAACCTGGACCAGGGGTTTGCCACCCTGAACAACTTTATCCTCTCCCATGGCACCATCGGCCTCCGCTGTTACAAACGGGTCACACCCAACGACAAGTTTCCCATCGAAATTGAGGTGGAAGGGAAGCGGTTCAAGGGGATGGTGATCAACATTTCCGGCGGTGGTGTCAAAATAGAGCTTAGCAAGCAGATCCCCGTCGATGAAACCCTGCTGTTTGTTCAGGTCTCTTTAACCTTTTCTCTCCCTCTTAAATGGGTAAAAAAAGGGGATACCATCGAGTTGGGTCCTCAAGATCTGGCTCTGGATGGTAATATTCTAGATGTGTATGAAGAGGGGGACCAACGCTATCTACGTATCGTTTTCTCGACTCTATCCGGCCACAACCTTTTTTTGATGGACCAACTCTACCAGCGTTATATGGAGGAGGTAAAACCTCGCATCCAAAAACGACTGGAGTCCCTTCAATAACCCACCAGACACCATCATATTCTATTGTTTTTATAGAAAGTTTTCTTCTATAACCAACATTTCTCTTGCCCTTGTTTTTCTTTGGTTTTCTTCTTGCATACTGCAGTCGAATGTCACCCTTCACCTTAAGGGAGATTAGAAAAAGATTAATAGAATCAATGGAGATTTCGATGGCAGCAAGTCAAAGTGGTCACAAATTCCAACAAGCACAAAACGTATTAGTCAAAATTCTAGCAGCGGTCTATGTCGGTGGAGCCTACGGATTGATTCTCATCTCCATGGTTCAGATCGCTATCGTCATCTCTTGGTTTAATTAGCCGAAAAAGGTTGCTTTGCCTTCAATTTAAGCAGGCTGTACAGGGTTTGGAGCCGCACAACCCTAACCGCTTTTTTTTCTGCCGCTTTGATAATATTACCCAAAATAGCCTCCACCTCCATGGGACGTCCAGACTCATAGTCCAATAACATGCTGGTGCGATAGGGCTTCATTTTATGGGTATCATCCAGATTTTTCTCTACCGCCTCTTGGGTCAGGTTATGCCCCAAAGAGAGAGCGACAGCCAACACCTCCTCCATCACCCCTCGAATCAACGAAACCATATCCGGTTGGGCCATGATCTGCTGAGTATCCACCCCGCCAGCCAACACCGAGATCGGGTTGTAGGGTGCATTCCACAGCAGTTTCCGCCAACGTTCGGTCACAATGAAGGCCGAGGTATGACACGGTACGTTTGATCGCTCAAACAGAGCAGACAACTGTCGAACAGCCGGGGAGATCCCCTCCGGATAGCAGCCTATCATCAATCGTCCATAACAGAGGTGGCGAATCATCCCCGGACCGATACGGTTGACACAGATAAAAGCCAGACCGCTGATGATCTCGTTGGAAGGAAACCGCTGTTGCACAGGCTCTTCAATTTGGATGCCATTCTGCAGCAATATAACGGTGGTGTCAGGACCGACAGCCGGAGCAATAAGAGAGGCAATATCCAACTCTGGCAACGATTTAAGAGAGACCAGCAGGTAGTCCGGGAAGCCCTGATAGTCAGCAACCCGTCTCAGCACCTGTTGAGGATGAAAGTGGGCGGGACCATCGATACTGTCGATGGTGATCCCCTTTTGACGGACCGCCTCATAATCAGAGCGATGCACCGTAGAGACCTCGGCACCGGCCTGACTTAATCGACATCCGTAAAAACCACCCACAGCCCCCGCCCCAACGACCAAAATTGTCACTGGGTTATTGTTTGAAAGTACTGTATCCTTTTTCATTGAATCTCATGATCATTCTCTAAAGATGGAAGGAGAAAAAAATGTTAAAATCACCGCTGGTTATCCTCGCCTTTGTCTCTATCACCCTTTTCTCACCCAACCTCTGGAGTGCCGATGCCGCCCGAGGAGAGGAGCTACATGATAAAAGCTGCCTGACAGCCTGCCACAGCGCCAAGGCTGGTGGAGTCTCCAACGACCTCTATAAACGACCCAACCGCCGTAACACCCTGGCCAAGCTGACCGCCATGGTTACCTATTGCAATCAACAGGTTCTTGACTCTGAATGGTGGCCAGAAGATGAAGCTGACGTCGTCGCCTATTTAAACAGCAACTTCTACCACTTCAAATAACAGCCAACCTAACCACCCGACAAACCAAGCCTCTCCTGGATGAACCGAGCCACAGAGACCGGATCACCCAGGGGAAGCAGGGGAAGTTTCACCTCCAGTTTGGGATCGTCACTTGCCAGGGCGACGACGTTGGTCAGCTGTTGATAAAACAGAGGGTCTGACCTCCCGCGCCTGTGGAGGACAATCTTTGGATGGTCATCGTTTTTATAGCCCTCAACCAAAATCAGATCATGCTCTTTTAGTCGCTCAATCTGCTCAGCCAGGTTTGGCTCGGGACGGTTTTTCAACTCCTGAATCATAAACCACCGCTCTTTAGAAGCGAACATGACCGTTTCCGCCCCCGCCTGTCGAAAACGGTAGGTATCTTTTCCTGGGATATCCGGGTCGGCCGGATGGTGGCCATGTTTAATGGCCGCCACACACAGCCCCGACCGGGTAAGTTGCGCAATAACCCCTTCCATTAAAGTGGTTTTGCCGGTACCGCTTGGGGCGGTAAAACCGAGCAGGGGGGTAGAATAGCTCATCCGCCACTCACCGGAGGAAAAATAGCGATCTCATCGCCGTTGGACACGCCACTTTCAGGTTGCGCATAGGTTTGGTTGATCGCCACCTGCAGATTGGGGTCAGAGAGGGCGCTATCATACTGTGCGCCCCTCTGCCTCAGATGGGAAAGCATATCGGAAACACAAGTGACCTCTGCGGGAAGCTCCAAGCTCTCCGAGGCGGTACCGATCTTTTCCCGAACCCAGGCAAAATAGAGAAAACGAGCCATGTCTTTTTATTTCCAATTATCATAAGAGGGAGGACAATCTATCTGCATCCTAAAGTTTGCAGGAGATTGGCTCAACTTAAAATAATAGGCAATGTTAAAAAAAGGCCCTTAGAGACCATTGGGTACAAAAAAACCCGCCCCTCAATACGGAGGAGCGGGTTTAAACCTAAGGCCGCAGGATAATGAAAAAAGAAACTTAAAAATCAACCGTTAGCTTAAGGGTTGCCATATCTTTCTTTTTCCCGGTTCCCGTCGTCGCAGCGGCAGCATTGTCAACTCTGGTGCTGTCGGAAGTGCCGTAATCCTTGTCATGTTTCCACTCGAAGGCCAGAGTGGTATTCTCAAAAATACCCACGGAGATGCCACCCAGAATGGTCTTTTCAGGCAGACCCAAACCCAGAGCCTCGTCACTTTCCTGGTAGCCCACAGCGATGGTGGTCTCTTTTTCAGCCATCATGAAGGTGTAGCCAATCTCGGCAGTCCATGCGGAAGGGCGAGCCTTGTTACCGTTCCAGGTCAACTCGGTCATGTCAAAGTCTTCCAGCGCGGTGACATATTCACCAATAAGGGTAAACCCTTTAAAGCCCAAGATCCCATGGATCTCACCACCGGAGATATGGTTGATCATGTTGCCGATGTTGTTGGGTAGAAGACCGCCAATGGTATCGGAATCTTCTAAAGAGTTGATCCAGCCGGCCCCGATGTCGAGGGTGGCGGGACCGGACTCACCGGCATAGCCCAAGCTGAAACCAAACTGATCGATGACATTTTCGCCGGTCTGGGCGCTACCGTTAAATCCATAAGCAGAAGCGGTCAATCCACCACCGGAGACAGAGATCAGGGCAGCGGTCTCGGCGGTTTCACCCAACGATTGGGTGAGTGGGTCGGAGAGCAGGTTGGTTGCATACCCACCAAAAGGGAGACCCATGGAACCAAAGGTGAAGGAGAAGGGGGACTTTTCGGGATTGGCAAGGGTAATGGTTGCCGAATCAACGGTCAAAGCCGTGTCATCCTCTTCATAGAGGAGGGTGATATTGGTCGAGACCCAATCGTTGATCTGGGTATCGATAGCCAGCTCTGCCGTGGCAACGGTGATATCGCTGGAGTCAACCCCGGTATAGCTGTCACCGCTGGTTGCTTGAACAGCCACCGAACCACTGATATTGATCCTATCAGACCATTTCATCCCACCACCCGAATGGGACTCGGTGGAGGATTCAACTTGAGCGACAGCCTTGTCTACTTTTTTTTCTGACTGGTTCAGGCGAGCTTTAAGAGCTTGAATTTCCTGGTTCTGCCTCTGTAACATTTCCCACATTTCAGCCCGTGTTGGTAGAGAATCTGCCTGGGCAGAACCGACAACGGCCAGCGTAAGAAATAAACCGAGGGAAGAGAGCGTTGACTTTTTCATTTTTTTCATCCTAGATTTCAAACATAAACCAAACAATAAGTGAATAGATTCATACTGTTAAACAAAGAAAACCCAAATAATCCAATCACTATAACAAAAAAATATCACACTTTCATCTAAAATCTCATCCAATCCTTAACAACAAGGGAACAAAAAACAGGAATAATAATTTTAATACAAGGTTTTACAAGGAGACAATAAATATGTCACACCAAGTCGATATAAAAACAACACCCAGGTAAAAACTCTGGTTTCCCGATGCATCAGAGAGGCTTAACAAGCTGGATAGCTCTATCATTACAGCTTGTTAAAGTGCCACAAACAATCTTCACCCGCCCTTTAAGACCACACTGATGAACAAAAGGGGTGAGAGTTTGTCTTACCGTATTTACCTTTTGGATATACTGTTGTATTCTGTATATTCCTGGCTACTTGAAGGCTTGCTTGTTTCACGCGTTAGTAGGGAGAGCATTACATTGTTGACACGCATTGTTGGTATTTTCTGTTTTAGTTTCAGCCTCCTATTAATGGTAACGGGGTCGGTTTTGGCTGTTGAAGCGCCATCAGAAATCGGCCAAAAAGAGGGGGAGCAACGTTTTCAACTGACCATTATTACGGAGCCCACCGAGGCAACCGTGGAGATTCTCAATAGCTCCATCGCCTACTCACCTGGGGTTCGCCTTCCTTCGGGCCGATACAACATCTCTGTCTCTTTTCCCGGCTACGAAGAGGAGAAGGGGTACATCGAAATCCTCTCCAAAGATTGGGTAGGAAAAGTGGTACTGCGTCCTGAAGAGACCCAGCCTGACACCAGCGCGATTGATGAGGAGTGGCAGCGGATTCACGAAGAAAAAGTCGATATTGAAGAGGCCCGTCGCCAGCTGGAGAAAGATCAGCAGGCGTTGGAAAAAGCTAAAATCGAGATTGAAAGGCAGAAAAAGAATATCGTTTTCGAACAGCTGGAACTGGCCCAAGCCCAATATGAGATTGATGCACAACGGCTGGAAATCTCAGAAAGACTCAATCAACTGGAACGAGGAGAGAAACCCAGCCTGGCCATGGACTCCTCGGCACAACTCTCTCGTCTGAACGCCAAAACAGCTTCAGATGAGCCAATCAGCAGAACGGGCGCAACAGATTCCAACACCCTAAAACCGGACTCAGCCCAGACGACGGTTGAAGGGAGTCTGCCTGAAAGTGGGGCGATAAAACCTCGAGCCAAGGTGACAACGCCCACGGCTAACGCTCAAAAGCCACGAGCCAAACTTATCTCTCCCGTGGCTGAGGCAAAAACCCCCTTGGCCAAGGTGACCACACCCTCTACCCAAGCTAACAAACCCCGAGGGAAAATGAAACAGGCGCAAACGCCCACCCCTCTATCCGAACCCAAAGTGGCCTCTAAAAAGCCGGTAATCATCGCAGACATCCCGCCAGTAGCTCCAGACGATACACGGGATGAGGATGCTACCTCACTGGCTGACAGGCCTGAAAAAGAGAAGTTGGAGACCATCACCTTCGACTTTACATCAGAATCCTCCCAAAACGAAGCTCCTGTAGATGAGCTCCAGCCCCTTTTGGACGCCACACGGGAAGAGCTTAAGGTGTATCAAACCAAAGCCGAAGGAGGCGGGGCCAATACCAAGCTTAACAGCCAGATTGAGATGTTGAAAAACCTGGCTCCCAACGACCCCCGTGTTCAACAACTATTGCGTCTTTACAAAAAACGCTACATCATTGTTGTTGGTCTGTTCTCCGCAGAGGAGAGAGCCATTGCCCTGAAGGAGCGGATTCTTAATGCGGGTCTACCCTCTTATCATGAACCAACCTTGGTCAACAACAACACCCTGTACCGGGTTGCCATTGGACTGTTTGAAAACCGATCACAAGCCCAAACAGCCAAGAAAAAACTTCTAGCGGAAAAATTCAACATCAAAGAGGTTATCTTCCGCTCTTTTAAAAAATAACCAATGGAGATATGTGTGCAGACCATTCATCGGGTTCAAACGGCCTCTGCTGCTTGTTCACAGCGGTCTCTGCCGATTAGATCTAAGACATGATTGCTTTCATCCAAGTCATTTCCAAGACCTTTACAAAAAGGATCCTTGATTCCGGGAAAGATCTTCTCCCCATCATTGTTGTTATTGCCCTTTTTCAGACTCTGGTACTGGGTCAACCTATTCCAGATCTGGCGGGAATCCTCACGGGGACTTTTCTTGTTCTGATGGGTTTGACCTTCTTTATTGCCGGGTTGGAGCTGGCTCTTTTTCCCATTGGCGAGGGCATGGCCCACTCTTTTGCCCGGAAGGGGAGCCTGTTTTGGCTGTTGACCTTCAGCTTTTGCCTGGGCTTTTCAACTACCGTTGCCGAACCAGCTCTGATTGCCGTTGCCAAGGAGGCCGCCTCCATTGCCAGTGATGCAGGGCTTCTTAAACCGGGCGCCGAGGAACAATCTTCCTACGCCCTGGGACTCCGTCTCTCGGTGGCGGTGGCGGTTGGTCTCTCTATTCTCATCGGTATTTTGCGTATTCTTCGTGGCTGGCCAATCTCCCGCCTGATCATTGGCGGGTATGTCACCGTCTTGATCATGACCCTGTTTGCCCCACGAGAGATTGTCGGCATCGCTTTTGACTCAGGCGGGGTTACAACCTCCACGGTCACCGTTCCACTGGTTACGGCACTGGGGGTTGGTCTGGCCTCTGCCATTCGGGGTAGAGACCCCATGATTGACGGCTTTGGCCTCATCGCCTTTGCCTCTTTGCTTCCCATGATCTTTGTCATGGGGTACGGTATTTTACTCTTTGGTCCATCTCTGTAGGGGGTTGATTTGGCACTACTCTCCCATCTTCTTTCGACCTTTATCGACACCTTGGCCGATATCACCCCTATTTTGGGGCTGATTTTCGGGTTTCAGTTACTGGTCCTTCGCCAACCTATTCCCCACCCCAAAAAAACCGCCTTGGGCTTTTTATTTGTTTTATTGGGGCTGACCCTTTTTCTGGTCGGATTGGAAATTGCACTGTTTCCCATCGGCAAGTTGATGGCAACCCAACTCTCCTCTCCCCAGTTTGTCTTTGGAACCGCCACCGCCCCGGAAAATCCTCCTTGGCAGGCTTATGGGTGGGTCTATGCCTTTGCTGCTTTAATCGGCCTGGCAACCACCATTGCCGAACCGGCCCTGATTGCGGTTGCCCAGAAAGCTCATGAAGTCTCTCGTGGCACCATCGATCCCTGGGGGCTGCGGCTTTCAGTTGCTGTTGGCGTATCTATCGGTATCTCTCTGGGCTGTTTTAGAATTATTACCGGCACCTCTTTGGTCTCCTACATTGTGGTTGGCTACTCCATCGTCATTATCCAGACCTTTTTTGCCCCGAAAATGATTATTCCCCTTGCCTATGACTCGGGTGGCGTCACCACCTCCACGGTTACGGTTCCGCTGGTGGCCGCATTGGGGTTGGGGCTGGCGGCCACGGTTCCGGGGCGAAATCCAGCACTGGACGGCTTTGGCCTCATCGCCTTTGCCAGCCTGTTCCCCATGATGACGGTGATGGCTTATGCCCAAATAGTTCAGTGGTTTGCCAGCAGAAAAGAGGCCCTTTAGGCCATTTGATCTTATGATTTGAAGCCATTCCTGGGCATGGCTTCAGCCTGGTCTACTGATGAGGTTTCCGAATCACCCGAGAGCGCCACTGCATGGCCTCTTGGGCATCGAATGGCTTGTTATGACGCTTGATATACTGCAGGTAGGTTCCCGGCTCGGGATTATCGCCAAATTCTGAAAAATTGCGACGGATTTTTTTTATCTCCGTCAACAACGCCTTCAATTCCGGCAGCCAGTGGCTTTTATAGGCTGCGTCCAATTTCTCTTTAGTCTTGGGATCGTCTTTAGGGATATTTTTTAGCTTGATGGTCTTGACAATCTCTTTGCGTACCTCACTGAGTTGATCGGCATACCAGTTGCCTCCCAGCACCAAAGCGATGCCTAACAGAATGACCGGAATGAGATAGAGGGCCTGTTTTTTTTCTTGGGAGAGATGAAGAGGGCCGTCATAATCAAACCCCTCCGCCGGTTTGTACCAGGTGCCATCCTCTCTTTGCCGAAACCCCTTCTCCCAACGCAGACGAATGGGGTGGTTTTTGGGCAGTTTGGCAATATGCTCCGGCAACCCCCCTTTTCGCGCCTCAACTTCTGTTTTAATATCCTTGAGGTCGATCTTCTCTTCGGACTTTTTATCTTTATTTTTGGCCTCTTCTTGGGCTTTTTTTAGACGAATCTTCTGCAGCTCTTCCCGAGAACCGCTCTCTTGAAGTGCCTTGAGCTCCTTGCCCATGGCTTTCATCTCTTCAAAGGTGGGTTCTGCTGGAATAGCATCTTTTGTAGTATCGTCTTCAGCAGGTTTGCCGCCTGTTTTTTGTTTGACAATGGGTTGTTTGGCGCGGCCAGGTAATGCCATGATCCTGCTCCCAAGCAAGGTAAATCAAAAGGTTGTGCCAGACGGGTGTATACAACAGGCAAATTTAGGTTAAAATACCCCTCTGTCTTATCTAATCTATCGGACAGCCAAGAGAACAACTTTAGCCTCGCCTGCATACAGGTTGACAGGCAGAAGCCATCCATAAACAGCAAGAAACAGCGCATCCATAGGGGTGTTACTCTTGGTCTTTGCGCAGGGATACTCAAACATGAAAAAATGGACCTTATCTATAGCCGGTATGAAGTGCGCCTCCTGCTCTTCCCGTGTAGAGAAGAGCTTGTCTGCCATGGAGGGGGTCAATCGGGCCTCCATCAATCTGGCCATGGGGATGGCAACCGTCGAAGGGGATATCCCCCTGGAGTCTATCGCCAGGCAGGTGACGGAGATTGGCTTCAAGGTTCCGGAGATGACGGAAACCTACCATTTGAAAGGGCTATCCTGTGCAGCCTGTGTGGCCCGTTGTGAAGGGGCCTTTTTGGCTATTGATGGCGTACGGGAGGCTCAGGTCAATCTGGCCACTCAAGAGGCAACCATCCGCTTTATTGCCGGCGCAGTCCCTTTCGAAACCTTAAGGGGTGCCGTTACCGAGAAAGGCTTTGATCTGATTCGCCTGGGAGCGGCAGAAGACCCAGGAGCCATCGCTGAACAGGAGCGGGTAGAGGAGTACCGTGATATTCGCAAAAGATTGACCATTGGTGGACTGCTGAGCTTGGGGATTGCTCTTCTTGGCCACTGGAGTGGCTTGGGTCTGGATGGATGGATAGCGTTGGAGAAGCCCGAGATTTTTTTCTGGCAGTGGCTGCTGGTTAGCCCCATTCAGTTTTGGGTTGGGTGGTATTTCCATAAAAGTGCCCTGGTTGCTGCCCGTTCCGGCTCAGCCAACATGCACACCCTGGTGACTGTCGGCACCTTTGCCGCCTATTGTTATTCGGTTATGGTTTTACTTGTGCCGGAGATGTTTGTGGTGGAGGGGATCTCGGCTGAGGCCTATTTTGACACCTCCGGCTCCATTATTGTCCTGATTCTTCTAGGACGTTTTCTAGAGGCCAGAGCCAAGGGTCATACCTCACAGGCCATTCGGAAATTGATTGAACTAACCCCCAAGATGGCCCGCCTCATCCGGGATGGGGAGGAGGTAGAGGTCCCTTTGGCAGAGGTGGCTCCGGGGGATCGACTGTTGGTAAAACCGGGAGAGAAGGTGCCGGTTGATGGGGTTATTCTACGTGGAACCACCACCTTGGATGAGTCGATGATTACCGGTGAATCGGTACCCATAGACCGCACTCCAGGAGAGGATGTGGTAGGTGGCACCCTGAATAAAACCGGCGCCTTTACCCTTCAGGTCACCAAGGTGGGGGGGGATACGGTCCTGGCTCGCATCGTCAGCATGGTACGCAACGCCCAGGGATCCAAACCTCCCATAGCCCGCCTTGCCGACCAAATTGCCGGTATTTTTGTGCCGGTGGTTCTGGTGCTGGCAAGCCTCACTTTTCTGGTCTGGTGGATCTGGGGACCGGAACCCACTCTGACCTACGCCCTGCTCAATGCTGTCTCGGTCTTGATTATCGCCTGCCCCTGTGCTTTAGGTCTGGCAACCCCGACCTCGATCATGGTGGGAACGGGAAAAGGGGCAGAAAATGGTATTTTAATTCGGGGCGGCGAGTCTCTGGAGATGGCCCATAAGTTGGATATGGTCGTCTTTGATAAAACCGGCACCCTAACCCAAGGCCAGCCGGCCCTGACCGATTGGTTGGGTACGCGGGAGGATCTGGTCCTGGTGGCCTCTGCCGAGCGGGGGTCGGAACATCCCATTGCCCAGGCGGTGGTGGCGGGGGTAAAAGAGGAGGGGATGGCGCTGAGGGAGGCGGAGAGCTTTGAGGCTGTGGTGGGCATGGGGGTAAAAGCTCAGGTGGATGGAAAACAGATTATGGTCGGTACCCGGCGCTTGATGGAGGAGAATGGGGTAGACTTTTCTGCCATGCTGCAACCCTTGGAACAGTATGAAGCAGAAGGAAAAACCGCCATGCTGGCTGCCTGTGACGGTAAGATAATCGGTGTAATCGCTGTGGCAGATACGGTTCGCCCGGAGAGCCGGGAGGCGGTGGCAACACTGCAAAAGATGGGTATTTCGGTTGCCATGCTAACCGGTGACAACCAAAAAACCGCCCAGGCCATTGCCGACCAACTGGGCATTGACCGGGTCATCGCCCAGGTGCTACCCAACCAAAAAGAGCAGACAATCGAGATGTTCCGCCAAGAGGGCAAGGTGGTCGCCATGGTGGGAGATGGTATCAACGATGCCCCGGCTCTGGCCCGGGCAGATGTTGGCTTTGCCATGGGAGGGGGAACTGATGTCGCCATGGAGACCGCAAGCATTACCCTGATGTCGGGAGATCCTCGTGGCGTCGCCCGAGCCATTCGGCTCTCTCGGATGACCATGAGAAACATCCGGCAGAATCTCTTCTGGGCCTTTGCCTACAACGTGATTCTCATCCCCCTGGCGGCGGGGGTTTGGTTTCCGTGGTTTGGGATTTTACTCTCGCCCATTTTTGCCGCCGGCGCCATGGGGCTCTCCAGTGTTACAGTTGTCTCCAACGCCTTGCGCCTGCGCACGGTTTCTATTTGATAAGCAAGGGGGTCAGAACGAGGGGCGTGGCAGGGCAAAGTGGATCAAAGCGGCCTCACCCCCTCCGGGCCTATCCATGAACTCCATGGAAAAAGGTCTGAAACCCAAGCTGAAGTATAATTTCAAGCCGCGTATGTTTTCGTTAAAACAGCAGAGGTGCATGGTATCGACGTGGGGATTATTAAAACCCAGATCAATCAGGGTCTGGACCAGATAGCGGCCAATTCCCTCGCCCCGTTTGCTGGGGTCAACCAGTAGATTACCCAGATAACAGAGGCCGTTTTCCGGGTGGTTGTACAGGTTGCCAAAACCGACAACACGACCATTAAAGAGGACGGTTGTTGAGCCAAACCGGCTCTTGACATTAACCTGAAGCTGTTGCGGAGTAAGGGGAAAAACCGCATTGGGAAAAAAGAAAAACAGGCTCTGCTGGCTATCGGCAAACTGACAGATGAGCGGAATATCGGCATCCAGGGTAGGGCGATGGGAGAGGGGGTGTGTCATGGGGCAGCTCCAAAGAGGATGGAAAAAAGGGGGGGTTATCCGCCGCAAAGTATGCCGCTATTCGGGAGAAGGGACCAGTTTTTTTTGGCTTTCTTCGATTGCGACACGATTGAACTGTGATATGATGACCCCTTATCCAACCTCCAAATAGAGCAACGACAATGGATCGATCTGAATCAGAAACGGTGGATACCACCCGGTTTGACACCCTGCCCACCCTCTCGGTAACCGAAGCGGCCTGGATGGCTGGTGTTACTCTGGAGGCTTATGAACGTTTTATGACCGTAGCCGGCATGACCGATCTGCGGAGTATCAAGGCCGACAAACTGATCCGTACCGCCTTTACCCTTTTGGGTCAAAAAGAGTCTCAACTGACCATGTTGCGCCTACAGCTAGCCGCCACCCTGCAACGAGAGAAAGAGCTGTCGGAAGCCTTAGGCTCCAAACTCAGTCAAAACACCCCTCTGGCTATGGACTTTATCAAGGAGTCACCCCCCCCTTCCGCCCAAGATGGCCCTAAAAAGAAAAAGAAAAAGAAAAAGGGGAAATAGTTTTTTTCTCTTATTTTCAAATTGTTACACAAATCATTTTGCCGTAGAGAAATAATACTTGACAAAATTCATCGGATATTAGAGCATACCCTTACTGTTAAGGGAGGAGAGGGTGATTGAGGCAGTGATCATCTCGCCTTTCTTTGCCGTCTTCAGGGCTTGGGCTCTCTTACTGTTTCTTTAGAAGGAACGTTTGGAACGTATCATGTTCAACCGTATTAAAGCCGATATCCGCGTCATCTTCGAACGAGACCCCGCTGCCCGCAATTTCCTAGAGGTTCTGTTTTGTTATCCTGGTGTCCACGCCCTGCTGGGCTATCGACTCTCCCATTGGCTCTGGAACCACAACTTCCGCTTCATCGCCCGTGTCAACTCTCACCTTTCCCGTTTTTTAACCGGTATAGAGATTCATCCCGGTGCCCGGATAGGCCACGGTTTTTTTATTGACCACGGTATGGGCGTTGTGATTGGAGAGACCACGGAGATAGGCAATAATGTCACCCTCTATCACGGTGTCACCCTGGGAGGCACCACCTGGAACAAAGGCAAACGCCATCCCACTTTGGGCGATAATGTGGTCATTGGTGCAGGCGCCAAGGTTTTGGGGCCTATTAAACTGGGAACCAACGTGCGGATCGGCTCCAATGCCGTTGTGGTGGCCGATGCTCCCGACAACAGTACCGTCGTTGGTATTCCCGGTCGGGTGGTTTATGGCAACAGTAAAGATCGAGATCATGGAACCGGCAAGTTCTCCTCTTATGGCGAGACCAACGGCATGCCCGACCCGGTTGCCAAGGCGGTGGGCTGTCTATTGGACCAGGTCCATCAGATGGATGATCGAATCAAAGAGTTGGAGGCAGAAAAAAGCCGGAAAAAACGAGGAAAGAAGTCATGAAACTGACGACTCGAGGCCGCTATGCGGTGACCGCCATGTTGGATCTCTCCTGTTATGACACCGGCAAGCCGATTGCTCTTGCCGACATTTCATCCCGACAAGCCATCTCTCTCTCCTACCTGGAGCAACTGTTTGCCAAACTGCGGCGCAGCGGTCTGGTGCGTAGTGTTCGAGGACCGGGTGGGGGCTATATGCTGAATGAACGCCCCAAAGAGATCAGCATTGCCGATATCATCCGTGCGGTGGATGAGCCTATTAAAGCCACCTCCTGTGATGACGAGGAGGGTAGCGGTTGCAAACAGTCCACCCGCTGCATCACCCACCATCTCTGGGCTGATATGGGAGACCATATATTCAACTATCTGGAGTCGGTCAACCTGGGTCGACTGGTAGAAGAGAGCCGGGCCAATGGCACGGTGCCCGAGTCCTCCCCCTCGGCAGATAAAAAACACCGAAAGAAGGTGCGTCCATGATCTATCTCGACCATAACGCCACCTCACCGGTCCGTGGAGAGGTGGTGCCGCTTATCACCCCCTATTTTACCGAATTTATCGGTAACCCCTCGTCGGTTCATGGCTCGGGAAGGGCGGCCCGCAAAGGGCTGGATGAGGCTCGCCGCAAGCTGGCCCAACTGGTTGATGTCCATGAGAGCCAGATTATTTTTACCAGTGGCGGTACCGAGGCCAATAATCTGGCCCTGATGGGGGTGGCCTTGCAGGCCAACTTTAATGGGCACCTGATCACCAGCGCCATTGAACACCCTTCCATATTGGCCATGTGTGACCTGCTGGAGCAGAGAGGGGTAGCGGTTACTCGAATCGGGGTTGATAGCCAAGGGGTTGTGGATCTGAACGCTCTGGAAGAGGCCATGACCCCCGAAACCTTTCTTGTCTCTGTGATGCATGCCAACAACGAAACCGGTGTGATCCAGCCCATCCAGCAGATTGCGCAACGCTGTCGCCAAGCCCAGGTTATCTTCCACTCCGATACGGTACAAAGTGTTGGCAAACTGCCGGTCACTCTGGAAGGGGTAGGCGCAGACATGATCTCCCTTTCGGCCCATAAATTCGGTGGCCCCAAAGGGGTGGGGGCGTTGGTAATCAACAACCGACTCGCCCTCTCTTCCATGCTATTGGGCGGAGGTCAGGAGAGAAATCGCCGGGCTGGCACCGAAAATCTACCCGGTATTGTCGGCTTTGGGGCAGCATGCCAGTTGGTCGGTTCCAACCAACGTAAAGAATATGAACGCTTGTTAGGGTTGCGGAACCAACTCGAAGCTGATCTGTCCAATCTATTACCGGAACTGATTGTTTTTGGAAATGAAACCGAACGTCTGCCCAACACCACCTTGGTGGGGGTGGCCGGTTTGGATGGAGAGACTTTGGTGATGAACATGGATTTGGCCGGCTTTGCCATCAGTGCAGGCTCAGCCTGTGGTTCTGGACGTACTCAGGCCTCTCCTGTGCTTGCCGCCATGGGTTATGATGGAGCGGTTGGTCAGAGCGCCGTTCGCATCAGCCTGGGATGGAGCAGCCAGAGAGAAGATATCAACCGCTTTGCCCCTGTTTTTGCTCGTACTGTCAAAAGATTACAACAGATGTCTGCCCCTCTGACCATGGCTGTTTGAGGACGACACGCTCTAAAGGAATAGGATAGGACCATACTCTTATGAAACGACCAATCTATATGGATAATCAAGCCACGACACCTGTTGATCCCCGTGTCCTGGAGGAGATGATTCCCTGGTTTACAGAAAAATTTGGCAATCCTGCCTCCAGCTCCCACGCCTTTGGCTGGGAAGCCGATGCGGCTGTTAAAAAAGCCCGCAAACAGGTGGCCGATCTGATTGGTGCCGATGCCAAGGAGATTGTCTTTACCTCCGGCGCAACCGAATCCAACAACATCGCCATCCAGGGTATTGCCCAGTTTCACAAAGACCGAGGCAACCACATTGTCACCTTGGTTTCAGAACACAAGGCGGTGTTGGACACCTGCCGTCATCTGGAATCCGAAGGGTTTGAGGTGACCTACCTGCCGGTTCAACCCAACGGTCTGGTTGACTTGGAGGTGTTGACCGCAGCCCTGACCGATCAAACCATTTTGGTGACGGTTATGGCAGCCAACAACGAAATCGGCGTGTTGCAACCGATTGCCGAAATCGGCGCCATCTGTAAAGAGCGCAGCATCTATTTCCACACCGATGCAGCTCAGGCTGTTGGCAAAATCCCCATGGATGTCAATGCCATGAATATCGACCTGCTCTCGCTTTCGGGCCATAAATTCTATGGTCCCAAAGGGGTGGGAGCGCTCTATGTTCGTCGTCGCCCTCGGGTACGGCTCAAGGCGGTTATGCATGGCGGTGGTCATGAGCGAGGCATGCGTTCGGGCACCCTGGCGACCCCTTTGTTGGTCGGGCTCGGTTTTGCGGCCCAACTGGCCATGGAGGAGATGGAAGAAGAGAATAAACGGGTGTATGCCCTACGAGAAAACATGCGCCAGGGAATCATGAAACAGCTGACCCATGTCGAACTCAATGGTGATCTTGAAAAACGTCTGGCTGGCAATTTAAATATCTCCTTCAACTATGTGGAGGGGGAGTCCCTGATGATGGCCATCAAGGATGTGG
Organism: Magnetococcales bacterium; assembly: GCA_002753565.1. Classification (GTDB taxonomy): domain Bacteria; phylum Pseudomonadota; class Magnetococcia; order Magnetococcales; family JADFYX01. The sequence continues at coordinate 23,800 of PEAM01000017.1, forward strand.
CGGTCTCATCCGGTTCGGCCTGTACCTCCGCCTCGTTGGAACCCTCTTATGTGTTGCGGGCCTTGGGGGTCAATGAGGAGATGGCCCACACCTCCATCCGTTTTGGGCTGGGCCGTTTTTCAACCCAGGAAGAGGTGGATTTTGTTGTAAAAACCGTAGTAAAAGCCGTTAATAATCTAAGAGAAATGTCCCCGTTGTGGGAGATGGCCCAAGAGGGTGTCAATATGGATGACATCGAATGGGCTGCTCACTAAATTGGTGATATAAAAGGAACCGTAATCATGGCATATAATGACAAAGTATTAGACCACTATGAAAACCCCCGTAATGTCGGCAGTATGGACAAAGCCGACTCTCACGTTGGAACCGGCATGGTAGGGGCCCCCGCTTGTGGTGATGTGATGAAGCTGCAAATCCGGGTTGAAGACGACGGCACCATCAGCGATGCCAAGTTTAAAACCTTTGGTTGCGGTTCGGCCATTGCCTCCTCCTCTCTGGTGACAGAGTGGATCAAGGGTAAAAGCCTGGATGAAGCGCTATCCATTAAAAACAGCGACATTGCCGAAGAGTTGGCCCTGCCACCAGTAAAAATTCACTGTTCGGTTTTGGCAGAGGATGCCATCAAACAGGCCATATCAGACTATCAGAAAAAGCAGTAGGAGGTTTAACCATGGACGAGGGATTTAAAGGCATTACCCTGACAGAACTGGCCGCTGAGAAGGTTCATGGCATGTTGGCAAAAAGGGGTACGCCCAATGCAGCTGTTCGGCTTGGCGTGACCAGCTCCGGCTGTTCGGGACTCTCCTATAAACTGGAGTATGCCGATCAACTGGAGGAGAGCGACAAGGTTTTTGAACAGCATGGGGTCCGTCTGGTGATTGATGAAAAATCGCTTTTAACCATGGACGGTACCCAAATGGATTTTGAGACCAAACAGTTTAAATCCGGGTTTAAATTTACCAACCCCAAGATGAAAGAAGAGTGCGGTTGTGGGGAATCTTTTAAGGTGTAATGACCATGAATCCTGCTCCTCAACCCTGCTGGTCTTGTCGTGGGCCCATCCCCAAGCCGGTGCCTTTCTGCCCAACCTGTCAGACGATTCAACCACTTGATCCCAATCTGGATTTTTTTGGCCTTTTCATGATTAAGCCAGGCTACCAGATAGATCGGGGTCAGGTGGAGAGTCTCTATCGGCAGCTTCAACAGCAGTTTCACCCCGACCGGTTTGCCACCAAAAGCCCCAAGGAGCGCCGCTACTCTCTGGAGCATGTTACCCGTCTCAACGAGGCCTACCGCACCCTTAAAGACCCCCTCACCCTGGCCCTCTATATTCTCCAACAAGGTGGCGTTACCATGGATGAAGGCCACCCCACCACCCCCACAGACCCCGCCTTTTTGATGGAAGCAATGGAGCTGAGAGAGGGGTTGGAAGAGCTGGACCTCAACACGGACGGGGCCTCAGATGCCCTGGATGCCATGCGTAAAGAGGTACAAGGACGGTGTAAGAGAGAGATTGATGGCTTATCCGCCCTGTTCGATGACTATTTTTCCAACAACAATCAGGCCGCTCTGGAATCCGCTGCGGCTGGGGTTAACCGTCTTCGATACCATAATCGCTTTCTAGAAGAGCTGGATCAGCGAGAGGAGTCTCTGTTTTAGGTTGTCTACCTTGTTCACACGAAGCAAATGACCAGTTTTCGGTTGTATCGTCCCTCGGTTCAACCAAGAGGAAGGGCAGAAAATGGATGTATTGTTGGATATTGCAGAACCGGGCCAATCTTTGAAACCCCACGAGATTCGAATGGAGCAGCAGCGCCGGGTTGTGGGTATTGATCTGGGTACCACCTACTCTTTGGTCTCTGCGGTTAACAGTGAGGGTATTCCGGCCTGTATCCCAGATGAATCGGGATCGGTCTCGCTGCCGTCGGTTGTTCACTATCCCGACCAAGCCGACCGAGAGCCGATTATCGGGCAGGCGGCTCGGGAGATGATGATCAGCCATCCCACCTCCACCATCGCCTCGGCAAAACGGTTTATGGGCCGGGGATTGGCCGACCTGCACGAGGAGGCTGCCCGCACCCCTTTCATTTTGGAAGAGGGGGAGGGGGGTATGGTACAGATTCGCATCCACAACCAACCCATCTCTCCGGTAGGAGTCTCGGCTGAAATCTTGAAAAGCCTGAAAAATCGGGCTGAAGAGGCTCTGGGTGGCGAGATTAGCGGGGCGGTTATTACCGTACCGGCCTATTTTGACGACGCCCAGCGCCAAGCCACCAAAGATGCCGGACGTCTGGCCGGGTTGGAGGTGCTGCGACTGGTCAATGAACCGACGGCGGCGGCCCTGGCCTATGGGTTGGATCAAGGCCGGGAGGGGATGTATGCCATCTATGATCTGGGTGGCGGGACCTTCGACATCTCCATCCTCAAATTAACCCAAGGGGTTTTCCAGGTGATGTCTACCGGTGGCAACTCCGCTTTGGGTGGCGATGATTTTGATCACTGCCTGGCCGATCTTTTTATCCAAGAGATGGGAGAAAAAAACCCATCGGCCTCTCTGATTCAAGGCTGCAAAAAAGCCGCCAGATGGCTAAAAGAGCAGTTAACCGACAAAGAACAGGCCTCCATTACCCTAACCCATGGAGAGGGCGAAGCCTACCAGCGCACCGTAACCCGTGCCGAATTTGACGGGTTGATCAACAAACTGATCCGGGCAACCGGCCTGCCCTGTCGTCGGGCCTTGAAAGATGCCGGTATCACAGCCGATGAACTCAAGGGTGTGGTGTTGGTTGGAGGCTCGACTCGGGTGCCGGCTGTGCGTGCTTTTGTGGCAGAACTGTTTAAACAAGAGCCCTTAATCGATGTCGACCCAGATCAAGTTGTGGCTCTGGGGGCAGCGTATCAGGCCGACCTGCTTTCGGGCAATCGCCGGGATGGGCTCCTCCTTTTGGATGTCAGCCCCCTGTCGTTGGGCATCGAGACCATGGGAGAGCTGGTAGAAAAAATCATTCCACGCAACAGCCCGATCCCCACCGCCCGCGCTCAAGAGTTTACCACCTTCAAGGATGGACAGACCGCCATGGCAATCCATGTGGTGCAAGGGGAGCGGGAGTTGGTTTCTCAGTGTCGATCCCTGGCCCGTTTTGAACTGCGCGGCATCCCCCCCATGACCGCTGGAGCGGCCCGTATTCGCGTTACTTTTCAGGTGGATGCCGATGGCCTGCTCACAGTCTCTGCTCGGGAGGAGACAACCAAAATGGAGCAGTCGGTCATGGTCAAACCGGCCTATGGACTGAGTGATGGTGAAATTGAAACCATGCTGCGTGATGCCATCAACCACGGTGCCGAAGATATGCGCATCAGGCTGTTCAACGAGGCCAAAGTCGATGCCGACCGGGTTCTTGCCGCATCGGGAGCCGCACTCAAACAGGATGGTGACCTCCTCAACGAAGCTGAAACCAAAAAGGTCAAGGCAGCCATGTTGCGACTTTGGGAGACCACCCAGGGGAAAGATCATGAAGCCATCAACCAATCCATCAGGGAGCTGGATCGAGATACCACCTTTTTTGCCCAACGACGGATGGACCGGGGAGTTCAGTCAACCATGACCGGTCGTCGTGTCGAAGATTTTTCGTAAAACACCAACCTTAACAGGCCAGCTTGACAGAGACCCTACCTCATCAACTTGGTTTAAGAGGGGTTTTTGTCCCGGCCAAATCGGTCAGAACCTCATTTCCAGCCTCTGTAATGAGGATGGTATGTTCAAACTGAGCTGAGAGAGAGTGGTCTTTGGTGACAACTGTCCAGTTATCGGGCATATGTTTGATGGCCGGTTTGCCCAGGTTGATCATCGGCTCGATGGTAAAGATCATGCCGGGGCGGATCATGACCTGATCCCGCTTATCCTCATAATGGAGAACCGCAGGCTCTTCATGAAACTCCCGCCCAATGCCGTGACCACAATATTCTCGGACCACCGAACAGCGGTTTTTCTTAGCCAGTGCCTCGATGGTGGCACCAACCACCCGCAGAAGGGTTCCCGGTAGAGCCACAGCAATACCGGCCTCCAGACAAGAGAGCGCAACCCGACGGACCTTCTCCCCTTTAGGGGTCGGCGCCCCGACATGGAAGGTCTTACTGGTATCGCCATGAAAACCATTGAGATAGGTGGTAATATCGATATTGATGATATCCCCCTCCCGAATCACCCGTTCGCTGGGAATACCATGACAAATCTGCTGATTGACCGAAGTACAGATGGATTTGGGAAACCCCCGATAGTTAAGAGGAGAGGGTTGGGCACCGTGGGAGATGATATAGTCATGGCAGATATCGTTTAGGTCGAGGGTGGTGACGCCGGGCTTGACATGTGACTCAATCATAACCAACGTCTCCGCTGCCAATCGACAGGTTGCCCGCATGCCTTCAATCTCTTCTTCACTCTTTATTTGAATCATTATCCTCAAAGCTCCATGGGTAACGGGTCGGTCACATCAATGCCCTCTTTTCCCAGTACACACCGCCAAGCCATCACCTCAACCCCTGCCCGAACCGCCTCCTGAAGGGTGGATGCATAGGTTGGATCGATATCGGCGGCGGGACTAAAAAAGGCACCGTCACTGCGCTGGGCCAAAAAAAACAGTACGGCCCTATCTCCCTGAGCGGTCACCTCCATCAAGGATTGAAGATGACGGGTTCCGCGCTGAGTCACGGCATCGGGAAAAGCCAGTTGATCTCCTCGTCGTAGGGTAACGCTTTTCACCTCGACAAAACAGCGAGAATGATCATGATCCGTCAATAGAAAGTCCAATCGGCTCTTTTGACCAAAGGGCACCTCAGATCGTAGGGTCTCATAATGGGCCAAAGAGGGGATTTTTCCCGCCTCCCAAGCCTCCCGAACCAGAGGGTTGGTTCGGCTGGTGTTGATCCCAACCCAGGTGCCGTCAGCCAGACTCATCTCCCAGGAGTAGGAGAGCTTTCGTTTGGGATTATCAGACTGGGAGAGCAAAACCGCCATACCCGGCTGAGCCAGACCGGTCATGGAGCCGGTATTGGCACAGTGGGCCACCACCAGACGACCGTCAGCCAACTCAATATCAGCCAAAAACCGTTTATAACGGCGAACCAGAACACCCTCTATCAGGGGGGGAGAAAACAACAATCAGCTAATCCTCTTCTCTATCCTACGTCCATCTGTCTTATTGACTGGCCGGATGAAGAGCCATTATAGCTTGGACCGTCTTGGTTTCACCCTGGCTATTCAGGCCGATCAAAACCAGATCATCCGGTTTGAACTGCCGCATCATCCGAACCAAAGAGGCGGGTGTGGAGACAGCCTGTCCGTTGATGGCGATGATGAGATCTCCCGTGCGTATACCCGCTTGCTCTCCAGGACTTTGTGGAGCCACCCCTTTGACCAACACACCGTCCTCCGCCATACCCGGCGCTATACCAAGCCAGACGGTAGGATGGGAAGGGAAGGGCTGCCGTTCTGGGGGAGAGGGGAGGGCGTGAGGTGAGGGGTAACCCTGCTCTAACAGTTCAGGAGCGGGTGGAATCAGAGAGCCAAGCTGAGAAGTGGGGGGTGAAGCGAGATGGTTGGACCCCGGTAATCGATAAAAAGGGGTTTGAGAGACCGAAGGGTGATCGTTGCTATCATCCAAGGTGACCCTCACCTCCTGTTTTTTTCCCTGCCGAACAATCCCCAACACCACCTGCTTACCGGCGCCCAGGCGAGAGATGTCCCGTACAAAAGAGTGCAGGGAGTCAACCGGTTGTTGATCGATGGATTGGATAATGTCTCCATTCTCCAACTTGGCCCGGTCTGCCGGTCCTCCTTTAATGATCTCACCAATTTGAACCCCATGAGGCGGCTCGACTGTCACCCCCAACCATCCACCGGCCTGCAGGGGAGAGAGGGTGGCAAAAAAGAGAATCAGCGCATAAAAAGGGACACAATTGACAGATAAGCGGCTCATGAGCAAGACTCCCAACCGTTGCGAACAAGATCGACACAGAAGAGGCCGCCTCACATGACTTCAAGGCGACCTCTGCTAATGTTATCCAAGAGTGATCAGCCAGACCAAATGGTCTGATTATCCGTTGGCTCTATTCTACTTCCAGATCGACCGTACCGGGACGATCTTTCTTTCCTGAGGGGTTGGTGTATTTATCATTCAAGCTCTGGACAAAGACATCGGTACTCTTGAGTACCTTCTCGATGGCTCCTTTGGAACCTGAAAAACGACCCCATCCAGCCGGTACTGTTTTAAAAACCGAACGCCAAGGCTTGGTGTTGTAGAGAAAGGCATTACCAACAAACTCACGCAGGTCTTCTCCTTTGATCTCTCTATCCAGGTCGTATTTAATCGCGCTGGTTGCCATTTTGCGGAAGGCTTGGTGCACAAAGGCACCCAATCCGATAACACCAACACCTAACAGGCCAGCGACCATTTTCTTCCAGACAGCTACCTCACCAGAGAGCCAATGCTCTACGGTAAACCAGGGAACGACATTGACGTCGGAGTTCATGACCAGGGCGGCAATACCGGCCCCGGCAGCCCCCAAGACCACCGCATCAGAGATCAATACCCGCTTGCGCCAGCGACCCAACAACTCGGTCAATTTGGGTGCCACCTCATTTTCGATCATTTTAGCGGTATGCTCCAGCACACCGATAATCCGATAGGCCCGTTCTACCTCTACTTTATTGATACGGTCATTGATCTCTGCCATATCTTCGGCTCTTTTCCCCTCATAACGAGCCTTGACAGACTCATCATCGATCTGTGGGGCAACCTCTTGGTTGTAGATTTGGTAAAAACGACCAGCGGTCAATCCGGCTTGTGCCAGAGAACGCTGCCAGGCAGCAACCACATCTTCCAGATTATCATCTTGAATGGTGCAGTCAATTTGGTTGAGAATAAAAAGGAACTTGTTGGAGTCGGATCGGTGGATGGTATTTTGAACCAAATGCTCCAGGGTATCACGCATGGCGCCGGGCTCGGGGTGGCGAGCATCGAAGAAGACCAGCACCAGATCGGACAATTTCATCATGTCGTCGGTAATCTTCAAGGTGGCGTTACGTTGGGAGTCTGCATCGAAACCGGGGGAGTCGATTAAAATTTTTCCGCGCAGATGCTCTGTCTGACAGGTTTTCAGTTGAAGATAGGCATCAATGCGCTGTCCCTCCCCTGTACTGACCCGTTCAATCTCCTGACTGATATTATAGAAAGGAAACCGGGGGTCGGCATCCAGAGCCAGACCGGGAAGGGTGCGTGCCTCTTCCCCCTCGGAAAAGCAGATGACGGTAAACTTGTCATCGACCGCCTGGTTACCGGTCCGCTGCATGTCCTGGTTGAGGAAGGTGTTGATAAAGGTTGATTTTCCCGAAGAAAAAGTGCCAAGAATAGAGATCATCGGCCACCAGGTTACCCGAGTGGTAAAGGAGTCTGTTGGCGGCAAAATACCCATTTTATACGCAACGTTATCCAAGTCTCTAAAGCTCTTGACCGCTCCGAGCAGAAGGGTCTTATTCTCTTGTTTAAGATGTTTTTCCAGGCTCTCCACCCGGCGCTTGATTTGACCACTTGAACGGTTGAACATTAGCAGACTCCCTGAATTTTTTTTTTAGAAAGAGGTATGCCATCCACACTTTTTGGTATAGGCTAAAATAATTCGATGAGCAAATGTACCATCAATTTCTCTCACACTCTATTGTTTAGGATAAAAAATAAGGTGACACTATGAATGGAGATACTTTAACCGTAATAGACAGCAGGACAGGCAAGGAAGCTATTCTCCCAATCATCACTGGAACAGATGGGCCTCCGGTAGTTGATATTGCTAAATTATCAAAGGAGTTAGGGCTTTTTACCTTAGACCCGGGATTTCGCTCAACGGCCTCATGCCGAAGCAGAATCACCTTTATTGATGGTGATAAAGGGGTACTGCTGTACCGGGGCTACCCCATTGATCAATTGGCAGAGAAAAGCTCCTTCGTGGAGGTTTGCTACCTTTTGAAGAATGGAGAACTGCCAACAAAAGAGCAGTACACCAAGTATGAAAAGATTGTGACTGAACATACCATGGTTCATGAACAGTTGCTCAACTCCTTCAAGGGCTATCGCCGGGATGCCCATCCCATGGCTATCATGGTGGGTGTGGTTGGGGCGCTGTCGGCCTTCTATCATGACTCTCTGGATATCCATAATCCTCGCCATCGGGAGGTCTCCTCCTTCCGATTGATTGCTAAAATTCCAACCATTGCCGCCGCCTCCTACAAATATTCCGTTGGTCAGCCGTTCGTCTATCCCAAAAACGATCTAAGCTATACGGAAAACTTTTTACGGATGCTTTTCAAGGTGCCCTCCCAGCGCTTTAAAATGTCTCCGGTTCTGATTCGGGCCATGGATCAAATCCTCATTCTGCATGCCGACCACGAACAGAACGCCTCCACCTCTACCGTTCGATTGGCTGGCTCATCCCAGGCCAACCCTTTTGCGGCTATCTCTGCCGGTATCGGTGCACTTTGGGGGCCGGCTCATGGGGGTGCCAACGAAGCGGTACTCAACATGCTCGATGAGATCGGTGATGTCTCCAATGTCGGTGAGTTTGTCAAGCGGGCCAAAGATCCCAAAGATCCGTTCCGCCTGATGGGATTTGGTCATCGGGTTTATAAAAACTACGATCCACGGGCCAAGGTTCTCAAACAGGCCTGCCATGATGTCCTCTCTGAGTTGGGCCAACATGACGATCCCAAGTTTAAACTGGCGTTGGCACTGGAAAAAATTGCCACCGAAGATGAATACTTCGTCGAGAAGAAGCTCTATCCCAACGTGGATTTCTATTCCGGAATCATCCAGTCCGCCATCGGTATTCCCACCAATATGTTCACGGTGATTTTTGCCGTCGCCCGAACCATTGGTTGGATCACCCAGTGGGATGAAATGATCGAAGGTGGAGAAGCTATCGGACGTCCTCGTCAGCTCTATACTGGCGAAGGCTTCCGAGATTATGTCCATATTTCTCAACGCGAGTAGAGCCGTCTAATGGGTTATTGATAGCCGGGTTGTTCGGCTATCAATAACCCTCACTCAGGCCAAAAAATAATAGCCAACCCGTTTTTTCATGCGCTTTAGGCCCTTTTCTCGCAGGTTGCTGTTGACACCTGGGTTTTGAAACCTCATATTCCCTCAAGTCCTGGCTTTTTTTAATTGGCTTGCTCTATAAGGGTTGAGTGTGGTCACTGTTTGGTTATCGGGGCTGAGTTAATTTTCATCCAAAGGATTCAATCCAAAGAGGAATGGCAGGAGTTGGCAACGTGGAACTGACTGGCGCAAAGATCGTTATTCAGACACTGCTTGACTTGGGAGTAAGCACGGTTTTTGGCTATCCAGGCGGAGCAGTTCTGTTTATCTATGATGAAATCTATAAAGAGAAAAAACTCACCCACATTTTAACCCGACACGAACAGGGGGCCCTTCATGCCGCTGACGGTTATGCACGGGTCAGCGGTGAGGTAGGGGTGGCGATTGTCACCTCGGGTCCGGGTGCTACCAATGCCGTTACCGGCTTGGCGACAGCCTACATGGACTCTATCCCCATGGTCTGCATTACCGGACAGGTTCCGGTTCCCCTGATCGGCAACGACGCCTTCCAAGAGGCTGATATTGTTGGCATTACCCGCTCCTGCACCAAACATAACTATCTGGTTCGTGACGTCAAGGATCTGGCTCGGGTATTACGGGAGGCTTTTCATATTGCCAAAACCGGCCGACCAGGCCCGGTCCTGGTGGATATTCCCAAGGATGTTACCACGCAAATAACCGAATATGTCAATCGATCGGAAGAGGTCAAGATCCGCTCCTACCGACCCAACCTTAAAGGTCATGCCGGTCAGATAAAACGGGCGGTCACCCTGCTTAAAAATGCTCAGCGCCCCATGATTTATACCGGTGGAGGTGTGGTGCTTTCCAACGCCTCCGATGAGCTGTTTCACTTTACAGAACAGATGAACGCCCCCATCACCAACACCCTGATGGGGTTGGGAGCCTTTCCGGCAAGTGATGGTCGTTTTGTGGGTATGTTGGGCATGCACGGAACCTATGAGGCCAATATGGCGGTCTCCCATTGCGACCTCCTGATTGCCATCGGCGCCCGTTTTGATGATCGTGTTACCGGTAAACTCTCCGAGTTTGCGCCTCACGCCAAAATTCTCCATATCGATGTTGACCCGACCTCCATCTCTAAAAATGTTCATGTCGATATCCCCATTGTTGGCGATGTCAAGCTGGTTTTGGAGCAGATCAATAAACAGATTGAGTCGAAGTCGTTTCAAAAAAGCAAGCCCGACATGACCCCATGGTGGCAGTTGGTGGAAGAGTGGCGTAGCAAGGATAGCCTGGCCTACACGCAGGGCGAAAGCGCTATTGAGGCTCAGTATGTCATCCAAAAGCTGTGTGAGCTGACAAAGGGCAACGCCATTGTTGCCACCGATGTGGGACAGCACCAGATGTGGGCTGCCCAGTTTTATGACTTCGACAGACCCCGCCGTTGGGTGACATCGGGGGGGTTGGGTACCATGGGCTTCGGTCTTCCGGCAGCCATGGGCGCCCAGATTGCCAAACCTGACGATACGGTTGTGGTCATTTCTGGCGATGGTTCCATTCAGATGAACATCCAGGAGTTGGCTACTTGTCTGCAGTATAAACTTCCGGTCATCACCATTATTCTCAACAACGGTTTTTTGGGTATGGTCAGGCAGTGGCAGGAGTTTTTCTATGAGCGCCGCTATGCAGAAACCGACATGTCTCACCAGCCCGATTTCGTCAAACTGGCCGAGGCTTATGGTGCCCTGGGTCTGCGGGCCAAAAAACCGAACGAGGTTGAGCCAGCCATCAAAGAGGCGCTGGCTAGCGGTCGAACCGCCATCATCGATATTCACATTCGCCCCGAAGGGAATGTCTATCCCATGGTGCCGGCTGGTGCGGCTCTCAACGACATGATTTTGCTGTAGGTAGGACAGATAACATGCGACACATTATTTCAGTTTTGGTTGAAAATGAGGCGGGGGTTCTCTCTCGGGTTTCCGGGCTGTTCTCAGCCAGGGGATTTAACATCGAAAGCCTGACCGTGGCGCCGGTAGGCGATGGTGAAACCTCCCGGATTACCCTGGTCTCCATCGGTGAAGATCACATCATCGAGCAGATCATCAAGCAGCTCAACAAACTGATTCCGGTACTTCATGTGGCCGACTTTACCGACGGCCCCCATGTCGAGCGTGAGTTGATGTTGGTCAAGGTGGCGGCTGAACAGGCTCAACGAGCCGAAATTCTTAGAATTGCCGATATTTTCCGCTCTCGTGTGGTGGACGCTACCCCCAGTTCGTTTACCATTGAGGTGACGGGGGATGTAGGCAAACTGGACGCCTGTCTGGCTCTTCTGATGCCGTTGGGTGTCACCGAAATGGTTCGTACCGGTCAGGTCGCCCTGGGGCGTGGTGATCGGAGTATGGCAAAAGGATAATCTGTCGGACTTACAGATCTAACCATCTGTGTTAATTTACATATATTACTATTAGAACGTAGAAATAGGAGCCTTTTTTTCATGAAAGTTTATTACGATAGCGATGCCAAACCAGAGATCATCCAATCGAAAAAGGTAGCTGTTATCGGTTACGGTTCTCAGGGACATGCCCACGCTCAAAATTTAAAAGATTCCGGCGTGGATGTGGTGGTTGGTCTTCGCGGGGATTCCGGCTCTTGGAAAAAAGCCGAGGCTGCCGGTCTGGCCGTTGCACAAGTGGCCCAGGCGGTTTCTGGGGCGGATATCGTCATGATCCTGGTTCCAGATGAGCATCAAGCCCGTGTCTATCGGGATGAGGTGGCTGCCAACCTGAAGGATGGCGCCTCTTTGGTTTTTGCTCACGGCTTCAACATCCATTTTGGTCAGATCGACCCACCCAAAGGTGTGGATGTCTTCTTGGCGGCCCCCAAAGGCCCGGGACATCTGGTGCGGGCTGAATATACCCGTGGCGGCGGTGTGCCCACCCTGATTGCCATCCATCAAGATGCCTCGGGTACCGCCCGAGAGACAGCCCTCTCCTACGCCTCTGCCATTGGTGGCGGTCGGGCCGGTATTATCGAGACCACCTTCAAAGAGGAGACCGAGACCGACCTGTTTGGTGAGCAGGCTGTATTGTGTGGCGGCATTACCGCCCTCATCCAGGCTGGATTCGAAACCTTGGTTGAGGCTGGATACGCTCCGGAGATGGCCTATTTTGAGTGTCTCCACGAGACCAAACTGATTGTTGACCTCATCTATGAGGGCGGCATCGCCAATATGCGTTACTCCATTTCCAACACGGCGGAATATGGCGATTTGACTCGAGGACCTCGGGTAATTACCGACGAGACCAAAAAAGAGATGAAGAAAATTCTTGATGAGATCCAAACGGGTGATTTTGCAAGAGAGTTTATTCTGGAAAACATGGCGGGGACACCTCGTCTTCAAGGGTTGCGCCGTCGAGGAAAGGCCCATCAAATCGAAGAAGTTGGCGGAAAGCTGCGCAGTATGATGCCGTGGATTCAGGCCAGCAAGATTGTCGATAAAAGTAGAAACTAGTTTTATCACCTATTGGGGTTCAATCTCTTCCATTAAGGGAAGGTTGAACCCCGTTTTTTTTAGAAGAAAAAGAGGAGCGTTTTAATGGCATCACGGAGTCCCATTGCCCGTGAGGGTTTTCCTTTTATCGCTATTTTTATTGCGGTAGCAATCATTGGTACGCTCACCAACAGCGCTTTTCCCCTGGGCAATGTCCTGTTGTGGATTTTGGCTTTGTGGTGTATCTGGTTTTTCAGAGATCCTGACCGTAACACTCCGGTGGTTCCAGGTGGGGTCATTGCCCCGGCCGATGGTCGGGTGGTGGCCATCGAAGAGGTCGCCCAGGCACCCCTCTCGGGAGAGCCTGCTCGCAAATTTTCCATTTTCATGAATGTCTTCAATGTCCACGTCAACCGCTCTCCCATGGAGGGGACGGTCACCGACCTGGCCTACCATAAGGGTCAATTTGTCAATGCTGCGCTGGATAAAGCCTCTATCGAGAATGAACGGATGGAGATTTTACTTACCTTGCCGAATGGAACAAAGCTCCCCTTTGTTCAAGTGGCCGGCTTGGTTGCCAGACGGATTATCTGTCGCGCTGTGGTGGGGGACAGGTTACAGGCGGGAGAGCGGTTTGGTCTGATTCGTTTTGGTTCTCGGGTGGATATCTATCTTCCTTTGGATGCCGAGGTTAAAATGGGCTTGGGGGATATCACCCTTGCCGGTGAGTCGGTTATTGCCCAGTTGGGGGAGGTCAAACCATCGTGAATGAACTCAAGGGGAAGAGAAAAGGGGCCTATATTTTCCCTAATCTTCTCACAACAGGCGGCATGTTTTTTGGCTTTTATGCCATTATGGCCGCTTTGACCGGACAGTTTGAAAACGGCGCCATGGCTATTCTGGCGGCGGGGGTTTTCGATGCTCTGGATGGTCGGGTTGCTCGCGCCATGAACGCCACCTCGGCTTTTGGCAAAGAGTATGACAGTCTGGCGGATTTTCTCTCCTTTGGCATTGCTCCTGCGGTTTTATTGCACCAGTGGGCTTTGGCCCCTTTCAACCGGGTTGGTTGGGCGGCGGCTTTCCTTTTTGCCGTGTGTGGCGCGTTACGGCTGGCCCGTTTCAATGTTCAGCACTACACCCAGGATGAACAGGTCTCCAACCGCTATTTTCAAGGATTACCCATTCCTGCTGCCGCTGGCATCCTGGCTGCGACGGTGCTTTTTTATGTGGAGATGGGTTTTTCCAGTGAGATCAGCGGTGTCAGCGGCGATGGCCTCTGGCGGTGGCTGCCGCTTATTTTGGTCTTTTCTTTGGGCATTCTGATGGTCAGCTCCATCCGTTTTCGTAGCTTTAAAGATTTTTCCTGGCACAAAAAAAAGCCTTTTCTCACCCAGGTAGTGGTGGTGGTCTTTCTAACCATGATGACCATCCATCTGGCTGTGACCCTGTTTCTGGTTGGTCTGGCCTATCTTTTCTCCATGATCCACAGCCACCGGGAGTATCGAAAACTGCTTGCTGAAGGCAAGGAGGTTGAGGAGGATGAGGTCAAAGATCTGAGTGTCTGAGTGCTGTCTCAGGCCTTGACATGGAAAACCTCTTTACACCCAAACAGATTATCTTCCTCTTTTTTCTTTAAGGGATGTTTGCCATGGCGGATAGAATTTTCATCTTTGATACCACACTTCGGGATGGTGAACAGTCTCCCGGTGCATCCATGAATGTGGAGGAGAAACGCCGGATTGCCCGTCAGTTGGAACGGTTGGGGGTGGATGTCATTGAAGCGGGATTTCCCATTGCCTCTCTTGGGGATTTTGAAGCGGTCAAAGCGGTAGCGGGGGATATTACCGACTGCTCGGTAGCCGGACTTTGCCGAGCCAGTGTCAAAGATATCGACCGTGCCTGGGAGGCCCTCTCCGGTGCAGCCGACCCCAGAATCCACACTTTTATTGCGACCAGCCCCATCCACATGAAGCACAAGCTGAACATGACCCCGGATGCGGTTTTGGCGGCCGCAGTCTCTGCGGTCAGCCATGCGGCAAACTACACCAGCAACGTCGAATGGTCTGCCGAAGATGCCGGACGCAGTGATCTGGATTTTCTCTGTCAGATTGTCGAGGCGGTCATCAAGGCGGGAGCCAAAACGGTTAATATTCCCGATACCGTCGGCTACACCTTACCTCACGAGTTTGGCGAACGTATTCGCTATCTGATGGACCATGTGCCCAACATTGACCAGGCCATCCTGTCGGTCCATTGCCACAACGATCTGGGGCTGGCGGTTGCCAACTCTCTGGCTGCCATCAACCATGGCGCCAGACAGGTGGAGTGTACCATCAACGGCTTGGGAGAGCGGGCTGGTAATGCCTCATTGGAGGAGGTGGTCATGAGCCTGCGTACCCGTCGGGATATCATGCCTTACCAGTGCCGAATCAACACCACTGAAATCACCAACACCTCTCGTCTGGTCTCCGGTATTACCGGTTTTACGGTTCAGCCCAATAAAGCCATTGTTGGGGCGAATGCGTTTGCCCATGAAGCGGGTATTCATCAAGATGGTGTCCTCAAAGAGGCCACCACGTATGAGATCATGACCCCCGAGTCGGTGGGGCTTTCAGCCAACCGCATGGTGTTGGGGAAACACTCGGGTCGCCACGCCTTCAAAGACCGTTTGAAGGCATTGGGTTATACGCTTAACCAAGAAGATTTGGACCGAGCCTTTATCCGTTTTAAAGACCTTGCAGATAAGAAGCAGGAGCTTTTTGATGAAGATCTGGAGGCTCTGGTGGAGGATGAGATTATCCGGGGGACGGAATATTTCAAGCTGTTGCGGATTCACGTCGCCTCCGGCACCCAAGACACCCCTGTGGCCGCTGTTGAGATGGAGATCAGGGGAGAGCATGCCCAGGGAGCCGGGTGGGGGACCGGCACGGTTGATGCGGCCTTTAAATCCATTCGGGCTCTGATTCCAGAGGCAAAAGGGGCTCAACTGGATCTTTATCGTGTGGAAGCGATTACCGGAGGCACCGATGCTCAGGCCAAAGTGGTCGTCCGATTAATGAAAGCTGGGGTATCGGTTCAGGGGGTGGGCGCCCACAACGATGTCATCGAAGCCTCGGCCAGGGCCTATGTCAACGCCCTTAACAAACTGGTTCAGAAGAGAGATAAACCCCTGAAAAACCAAAAGGGTATTTAATATATTTCCGCGTTGGTTGGGAGGGTTTATCCCCATAGGGTGCCGAGGCCTGGTCACAGAAACCAGCAGCTGGACAGCTTTTTTTGGTTGGATTAAAAGTTTGGCATGGCTTTTGTACTGAACCAGGGTAGAGGTAATGTGGCAAAACATTTTTCAGGGGCCTGAGAGATCCCTGAAAAAAATTAAATGATTCAGCAAGATAAGGAGTTTGTCCATGAGCATCCGCCGCGTTGGTAAGGCTGATAAAACCATTTCAGCCCCGGTGTCCGCCGGGAAGAATAAGAGTGCTGCTGTTGGGGCAGGGGAAAATTTTGCCCAACAATTGGCACAAGTTGCCGGTGTTCGTGTTTCTGAGGCTGTTGATCAGATTGCTGCGGCTAAGTCGGTAAACGGCGTCTCCAGCCAAGGGCCAAGCCATCATCAACGACGTGAACAGATGGAGCAGGCCAGCGAACTGTTGGACACATTAGAGGCTTTGGGCCAGGATTTGGACCCAACCCTGCTGGCAAGTGGTGGAAATGAGGCGTTGGCACGCCAACGACTCAAAGAGACCAGAGATCAAGCATTAAGAACGCTTTCCGACTCTCCAGCCCATAGTGAAGAGCGAGAATTGCTCCACAGAACTGCACTTCTTGCAACAGTGGAACTGGCTAAAAGTGAGCGAGGGGATTATAAGTAGGGGGAATTGGTTTCCCGTCGCTTTGGCGACCCCCGAAAAGAAGTTACCCTAAATGTCTCTGCAACATATTCGCAACTTTTCAATTATTGCCCATATCGATCATGGGAAAAGCACCCTCGCCGACCGGTTGATCGAGTTTACCGGCGGCCTGGAACAACGAGAGATGTCCGCACAGGTTCTCGACAGCATGGACCTGGAACGAGAACGGGGCATTACCATCAAAGCCCAATCTGTTCGCCTTAACTACAAGGCGAAGGATGGTCAGACCTATCTACTCAACTTTATCGATACCCCTGGACATGTGGATTTCTCTTACGAGGTATCCCGCTCACTGGCTGCGTGTGAGGGGGCACTTTTGGTTGTAGATGCAGCCCAGGGGGTTGAGGCTCAAACCCTGGCTAATGTCTATCTTGCCCTGGAAAATAATCTGGAGATCATCCCGGTCCTCAACAAGATCGACCTCCCTTCCGCCGAACCGGATAAGGTTCGCGCCCAGATAGAAGATGTCATTGGTCTGGATGCCAGCGATGCGGTGGAGGCTTCGGCTAAATCGGGTATCGGTATTGAAGAGATTTTGGAGGCGGTTGTCTCCCGCATTCCCCCTCCCACGGGGGATATGGAAAAACCTCTCAAGGCTCTGATTGTCGACTCCTGGTACGATAACTATCTGGGTGTGGTGGCCCTGGCGCGGGTTTATGATGGGCAGTTGCGGCTCTCTGGTGGTGCCAACAAGACCAGGAAGATTCGTTTCATGAGTTCCGGTCAGGACTATCCGTTGGATCGAATCGGCGCCTTTACCCCCCACATGACCGATATGAATGTACTCAGTGCCGGTGAGGTGGGTTTTGTGATTGCCGGGGTCAAAGAGCTTTCTCAGGCGCGGGTAGGGGATACCATTACCGAATCTTCCCGACCGGCTGAAGCCAAACTGGCCGGTTTCAAAGATGTTCAGCCCATGGTCTTTGCCGGGCTCTATCCGGTGGTTTCTGCAGAGTATGAAAATCTGAAAGAGGCCTTGGAAAAACTCTCTCTTAACGATGCGGCCATCACCTACGATGCTGAAACCTCTCCTGCTTTGGGGTTTGGATACCGGTGTGGTTTTTTGGGTATGCTCCATATGGAGATTGTCCAGGAGCGACTGGAGAGGGAGTTTAACCTCTCTTTGGTTATTACCGCTCCAACGGTTGTCTATCAAGTCACCCGAACCAACGGTGAAATGATTGAGGTTCACAACCCTTCCGACCTGCCACCCCAGGTAGAGTTGGCATCGATCGATGAACCCTTTATCCTGGTCTCCATCATGGTCCCGTCGGAACATATGGGGGCGGTCATGACCCTCTGTACGGAGCGCCGTGGTATTCAGCGGGATATGAGCTACATTTCCGAGACTCGGGTGATGATTAAATATGAGCTGCCCATGAGTGAGGTGGTGATGGACTTCTATGATCGACTCAAGTCCATGACCCGAGGCTATGCCTCTCTGGATTATGAGCTGCTCGATTATCGACCTGGTCAGCTGGTCAAGTTGGATATCATGATCAACGGTGAACCGGTTGACGCCCTCTCCATTATTGTCCACAAAGACAAGGCCCAATCACGAGGTCGGGATTTGGCGAAAAAAATGAAGGAGATCATCCATCGACAGATGTTTGAGGTGGCTATCCAGGCGGCGGTTGGTGCCAAGATCATTGCACGGGAGACCATCAGTGCCATGCGAAAAAATGTCACGGCAAAATGTTATGGTGGTGATATCAGCAGAAAAAGGAAATTGTTAGAAAAACAGAAAGCTGGTAAAAAGAGGATGAAACAGATTGGCCGGGTCGAAATCCCCCAGGAAGCCTTTCTGGCTGTCTTAAAGGTGGAATAGGAGGCTATTCACCTGGTGTTATTGAGTATTTTATTCAGGATGAATGAACCGGTTTGAATCCATTCAAACCGGTCCTGGTTTTTTTTTACAGAAAAATTTAGCCTCATCAGGATCTGCAGGATACAATGATCGGATCGTTCGTTGAGGGATTATCATCAAATAACTGGTCGTATTGGTCGGATAGCTTCCCCATTACTCTTAAATAGCAAGAGATACAGCAGATATTTGATGATAACCCCTGCCGAGACCGTATGGTTGATGTCTATTTTTATAAATGCGTGATGGTCGTGTCTCAATGGGTATTGGGGAATTAATAGAGATGGTTTCGAAAGTTCAGTTAAATCAAGAAGATGGGGAAAAAAGGAGCGATGAGGACGACGACCCCTCTTCCGAGAAGGGCCCGCATACCCATGGTAAACAGTACTGGTGGGGAGGGCTCTTCCTGGTTTTTGGTTTTTATATTCTTGGCTCCTACATCTCCTCTGGTCCGGCTGTGGACAGTGAAGAGGGGGGCAGTCTGGGCGCACCTCTCTCCATGCTTGTTATTGGTGTGGGAACCTACTTTCTTTTTTACGGGAAAAAGTTTTTCTCTAAAGAGAGCGAAACCCTGGAATATTTTGAAGCCATTGCCATGGCTGTGGGGATTGCCCTCACGGTGCGTGCTTTTGTGGTGGAACCCTTCAAAATTCCTTCCGGCTCCATGATCCCCACCTTGCTGGTTGGCGACTATCTTTTTGTCAGCAAATCGGCTTATGGTTTTCGTCTCCCCTTTACTCAAAGCAGGATTCTCATGGGTGACGGACCGGAGAGAGGGGATGTGGCGGTTTTTGAATATCCGAGAGACCCCTCCAAAGATTATATCAAACGGGTTGTGGGGTTGCCGGGAGATCGTATTGTCTACCGAAACAAGAGGCTCTATATCAACGGTAGCCAGGTGGAGTATCAGCCGGTAGGAGAGTATACCTATCAGACCGTCCGAGATACCCAGGAGGAGGCCACCCTTTTTACCGAAAAACTTGAAGGGGCTCCCCATCCCATCCTGGTACAATCCTACTCCTTCATGGATGGCTACACCGATCAGGTCGTCCCGAGCGGACACTATTTTGTCATGGGAGACAATCGGGATAACAGTAACGATAGTCGAGCGTGGGGGTTTGTCCCTGCCCACCGACTGGTTGGCAAGGCATTGAGAATCTTCTGGTCTTGGGAACAGCACTCCGACGGCTTGATGGATGGGGTCCGTTGGGACCGACTCTGGACTCAGGTTAAATGAGCCCAACCACAACAATCCGAAGAGGAGGGCAATCCGGCTCTTCCCTCTTGAAGGTGATGATCATCCTCACCCTCCTTGGTGGCTTTCTGACGGTCGCTGGTCGGGTGGTTCCGGGGGTTTACAACTATTTTCTACTGCGAGATCTTGCCGATCGGGTGGTGGGTGAGTATGCCACCTTATCGTTAGACAATGTCAAAAGCCGGATTCAGTTTGAGATGACCCGCTCGCAGATCGATGTCGATGATGAAACCTTTGTGGTTGTTCGGAGTGGGCGTGGATATCGGGTCTATGTCGATTATCAGATCTCCCTGGTTTTCGAATTCAAAGAGACCCCGCTTTTTTTAAAGGGATATGAAACCGTGACCCTCACCTACGAAACGGAGTCTTGAACGTCAATGGGTTCTGACGCTGAAGACCAGCCCCAAACCACCTGCCAGATCGCCTCTCAACCCCTACAGGATTTACAGAATCGATTGGGCTATTTTTTTACGGATGATCAACTGCTCTGTCAGGCTTTGACCCACCGATCCACCCCTCAGGATTTTGATCTCAAGCAGGATACCAAGCCACCAGTCTGGCACAACGAACGGCTGGAGTTTTTAGGGGATGCCGTACTGGATCTGGTTGTCTCCGCCCTCCTTTATGAACGCTATCCAGACGCTCCGGAAGGTGCTCTTTCCCACTGGCGGTCATCCCTGGTCAACACCCGCTCCTTGAGTATTCTGGCCAGAGAGATTGGGTTGGGTGACTGTTTGATTATGGGCCGAGGTGAAGATTTAAGCGGAGGACGGAAAAAGATCTCCATTTTGGGTGACTGTTTTGAGGCTATTTTGGGCGCCATTTATCTGGATGGGGGGCTTGTGGCGGTTCAGACCCTTCTGTCCCGCTTGATGGGAGAAAAGGTGGAAAAGCTGCGGGATGCCAATAAACATAAGGATTACAAGTCCCTTCTCCAAGAGAGTCTGCAAAGTAACGGTCGCCCCTTACCCGCCTATCAGGTCGCCTCGATTGAAGGTCCCCCCCATGAGAGAACCTTTGAGGTAAACTGTCGGCTGGAAGATGATGGCACCCTGGGTATTGGTGTCGGCAACTCCAAGCGCCATGCTGAACAGTCTGCTGCCAGGCAGGTTTTTGAAAAACTCATTCATCTTGACAAAGAGAGGAATTCACCGTGAAGCAGAACGTAGAGACCGTTCAAGATGAACAGGCCCCATTCAAATCCGGTTACATCGCCATTGCTGGTCGCCCCAACACAGGAAAGTCCACTTTTTTAAACCAGGTCCTGGGTAGAAAAGTGGCCATTGTCACCCATAAGGCCCAGACAACCCGCTCGCAAATTTTGGGTGTTCATCACGGTCCTCACTGTCAGATGGTTTTTTTGGATACACCGGGAATCCATGATCCGGGGCGCTCTTTTCTCAACTCGGCCATGGTTCAGACGGCTCTGGACACCTGCCGGGATGTGGATCTTATTCTCTATTTTATCGACGTACCTGGCGGAGTCACCCAAGAGGATTGGGATATTCTTGCCAAACTGCCCCATGAAAAAGTTCCCATCCTGTTGATCATCAACAAGGTAGACCGGGTTCCCAAGACCAAGTTGATGCCGATGATGGGGGCGTTGGGTGAAGGCGGGCAGGGGGTTGTTTTCAAGGAGCTGATTCCCCTCTCGGCCTTGACGGGTGAAAACGTCGAGCGGGTTTTGACTGCCATTCCAAACTATCTCCCGGAAGGTCCTCGCTATTTTCCAGAGGATCAGATTACCGATCAACCGGAGAGTTTTATGGCGGCTGAGATTATCCGAGAGAAGCTATTCAACCTTCTTCAGCAAGAGCTTCCGTACTCTTTGGCGGTTCGAGTGGACTCCTTCGAAAAGCGAGGAGAGGATGAGGATCGGACGGGAAAAAAGGGCAAGAAGGGTCAAAATAAAGCCCGCCAACCCATTTGGGATATGTCTGCCACCATTCTGGTTGAAAGAGATTCCCAGAAAGGCATCGTCATTGGCAAGGGTGGGGTGGTGTTGAAGCGGGTGGGCATGTCGGTACGCAAAGAGCTGGAAGAGCTTTTAAAAATCAAGCTTTATCTAAAATTATGGGTCAAGGTGAAGAAAGATTGGAGTATCAACGCTGAACTTCTGCGCTCGTTGGGCTATCCCGATGGTCAAAATCGGGATGAAGAGGGCTCGTGAGCTCCCGTGCGCATTCAGGATGAAGCTCTGGTTCTGCGTCGAACCCCGTTTCGAGAAACCTCTCTGGTTATCCACTTTTTAACCCGAAACCATGGTCTGGTCAGTACGGTGGCAAAGGGTATTCGCCGTAGTGGTCGTCGAGGTCGTTCGGATCGGGGGGCTTTGTCTGGTTTTCATACTGTCAGCCTGGCGTGCCGCTCTCGTTCCTTCACCGCCATGGGTACCCTGACCCGAGCCGAAATCCTCACCGCCCGCCAGACCATCCCAGCCTCTGCAACAGCCTTGGCGGCTGCCCAGGTGATTCTGGAAGTAGCCTACCGCTTTTCGGTTGCGGGAGATGCCCGCCCGGAGGTGATGATGTTGATTGAGTCCTCTCTGGATCTTCTCGATAAAGGGGCTCCCCCTTTGGAGGTGGTCTCTTCGGTGTTGTCTGTACTGGTACACGCTGTGGGGTATGGTTGGCGGACAGATGTCTGTGCCGGCTGCCAGGGAGAGGATTTACTGCTCTTTTTTTCTCTGCGCAGAGGGCAGGTTGTCTGCCAACCCTGTGGTCAACCCTACACCAGCCGCTTGGTTCCGCTCAGTAAAAATATGTTCAATTGCATGAGAAAACTGGCATGGCCCCCTGATTTTGGGCTATTATCCACGGCTGAGCAGGCTCTTGTCTATCGAGTGGCTATCGCCTCCCTGATTAGAGCTGGTGGAAAAGCGTTGATGACAGACCCTCCTTTCAGAAACTTGGTCGGCCATGGTCTCTTTTCGCAAACAGGTTATACACCGACAGATATAAGGTTTTCCCAATGATCGACAAAGAGTTGCTGGAGATTCTAGTTTGCCCTCAATGCAAGGGGGGCTTGACGTATGACGCCAAAGAGAATGAATTAATCTGCCAGGGGGATAAGCTGGCTTTTGCTATCCAAGATGATATTCCTGTCATGCTGGTGGATGAGGCAAGACGACTGGAAAAATAAGATTAAACCGCATGATTCACCTGGTATCGGGCAGAAACTCTCATCACCAATCAAGTGACGATGATTTCTGCCATGACACCAGACAGCCAACCGCCGTTTCCGGGTTAAACCTTCCCAAGTAAAACAGCCTTAATCAACTGATTCATCTGTTTTTCATTTATCTTATTATCCTGTTATTCCTTGATTATTATCGGCAGTAGGATACCCTTTGAGGTTTAGGGAACCCACTGAAGACACCAGATAAGGATATTTCAAGTTAAATGAGCAACCCACATTTTCAGCTGATCAGCCAGGAGACCATCGACTCCCTGCATATTACCGTCGAGCATTATCGCCATAAACAGACCGGAGCCAGACATCTGCACCTGGCCTCCGAAGATGCTCATAACGCTTTTTTGGTGGCTTTTTTGACGGTACCGGAAGACTCTACCGGTGTGGCCCACATTTTGGAGCATACCGCTTTGTGTGGTAGTGAGCGGTTTCCGGTTCGAGACCCCTTTTTCATGATGTTGCGCCGCTCCCTGGCGACCTTCATGAATGCCTTTACCTCCAGTGACTGGACCGCCTACCCTTTTGCCAGCCAATCCCGCAAAGATTTCGACAATCTGATGCAGGTCTATCTGGATGCCAGTTTTTTCCCCAATCTCACCAAAGAGGATTTTTCTCAGGAGGGGTTCCGGGTGGAGTTTTCCCAGGCAGATGACCCCAACACCGAGTTGGTCTATAAGGGGGTCGTCTTTAACGAAATGAAGGGGGCCATGAGCTCTCCGGTTCGGGTTTTGTGGGAGCAGATTTCCGCCAACCTTTTTCCCACCACCACCTACCGATTTAACAGTGGCGGCAGCCCGGAACATATTCCAGACTTAACCTGGGAGCAACTCAGAGCCTTCCATGCCCGCCACTACCACCCCTCCAACGCTACCTTCATGACCTTTGGCGATATCCGTGCCGACGAACACCAGGCTCAGTTTCAAGAGCGGGTCTTGAATCGATTTGAGGCCCTTGACGTCAGCGATCTGCAGGTTCCTGACGAACCGCGGAAACAGAGCCCGATGCGTGCCGTACAGAGCTATGCTCTGGATGGAGAGGAGGATACGACGGCCAAGACCCATATTGTGGTCAGTTGGTTGTTAGGCCACAGTTTTGATCAGGAGACTCTCCTCAAGGCCCATGTTCTTTCGGCGGTTCTTCTGGATAACAGCTCTTCCCCCCTCCTCAAGCTACTGGAGACCTCCAAGCTGGGAACGGCTCCCTCTCCGGCTTGCGGTCTGGATGACTCCAGCCACGAAATGGTCTTCTCTTGCGGCCTGGAAGGGTCGGAGGCTGACCGGGCCGATGCGGTAGAAGCAGAGATTTTCTCCCTGTTAGAGCAGGTTGCTGATCAGGGGGTGGAGTTGGAGAGAATTGAGTCGGTCCTGCACCAGTTGGAGCTTTCTCGCCGTGAGATTGGTGGTGATGGCATGCCCTACGGCCTAAAACTGATGCTGACCACCATCACGGCAGCCCTTCATGGGGGCGACCCGGTCACAGCCCTGGCCCTTGATCCGGTTATTGAAAAACTGCGAGAGGAGATCAAAGAGCCTGACTTTATCAAAAAACTGGTCCGTGATCTTCTTCTGGACAACCGCCACCGGGTTCGGGTGGTTCTGGTTCCCGACAGCCAACTGAATGCCAAACGCAATCAGGCTGAAAAAGAGCGTCTGGCCCAGATTAAAAAAGGGTTGAGTGATGCCGACTGCCAAGCCATCATCCAACAGGCCGCTGAGCTGAAAAAACGTCAAGAGAGCGAAGATGACCCCGAACTGCTGCCTCGGGTCACCCTGTCGGACGTACCCAAAGATCTCCCCATTCCAGAGGGTCACACCAACCTGGAGGGAACCACCCCCTTCCATTACTACGATCAGCCCACCAATCGACTGGTCTATGAGCAGGTGATCATCGACGTGCCTGATATGGCACCCGAGTTGGTTGATCTGATGCCGATCTTCTCCTCCTGCCTGGCTGAGGTGGGGAGTGGGGAGCGAAACTATCTGGAGACCCAGGCCTATCAATCAGCCTGTACCGGCGGGATAGGGGCACGGTTTGGGGTGCGGGGTGGAGTGGATGATTTAAAGCAGTTCCAGGCCTTTTTTGTGGTCTCGGGAAAAGCGTTGACCCGCAACCACGAAAAGCTGGCCAATCTGCTTAAAGAGACCTTGGAAAAAGCCCGTTTTGATGAGCTGGACCGCCTTCGAGAGCTGGTCGCCCAGATGCGGGCCTCTTCGGAGATGCGTGTGACGGATAACGGACATCTTCTGGCCATCTCTGCCGCCTCTGCTGGCCTTAATGTCTCTTCCGCCATCCATGATCGATGGGGTGGGCTGGAGGCGATCAAGCGGTTGAAAGCTCTGGATGAATCCTTAAACGATGCATCCGCTTTGCAGGATTTTGCCCAGAAACTGCAACAGATTCGAGATCGGTTGCTGACAGCTCCCCGTCAGCTTTTGTTGGTGGGTGAAAAAGAGCAGGCTGCTGAGGTAGAAGCTGCCTTTAAAAAGTGCCTTTCGGAGTCACCGGCCGGAGACGGAACACAGTTTATGCTTGGGGAGGCGGTTGGCCCTCAAAAAGTGGCTTGGGCAACGGTTACGGCGGTCCATTTCTGCGCTCGGGTTCATCTCTGCGTTCCCTATACCCATCAGGATGCCCCGATACTTTCAGTTTTGGGTCAGTTTTTACGCAACGGCTTTCTGCATCGGGCCATTCGGGAACGGGGCGGAGCCTATGGGGGAGGGGCCGGTTTTAATTCCGATAATGGCACCTTCCGCTTTTACTCCTACCGAGATCCTCGCCTCTCAGAGACCCTGGCCGATTTTCAACATGCTCTCGACTGGCTTCAAGAGGAGCAGCACGATCCAAGAACCTTGGAAGAGGCGATCCTGGGGGTGATAGGATCCATCGATAAACCGGGTTCTCCCGCAGGAGAGGCACGGGGTGCCTTCCATGACACCCTGAACGGTCGCACACCCGAACGTCGCAGAGCCTACCGCCGTGCGGTGTTACAGGTAACCATTGAAGATATGAAACGGGTTGCCAGAGCCTATCTGCAAGAGGAGGGAGCCAGTCTCGGTGTGGTGAGTAATGGCCCAAGTTTGGCAAAAGAGACCGGAGAAGGTTGGGTCTGTCATACCCTGTAAAGAGCCCCCATGACCGAACATTTTTCTGAAAAATCGTTCTATCTTTCTGCCTTTCATGGCACAACACTGGCCTTCTCCCTCTCCCAAGAGACCGATTGGGAGGGGGAGGCTCTCTGTCGTTTTATCGAGTGCCTGGTCGAACTCTCCCAGCAGGGATGCCGCACGCTTCTGTTTATCCAAAAATGTACGGCAGGGCAACAGGCCTACAGAGCGCTCTCTCCACTCTTTATTCATCAATACCCCCCCTCCACCCCACCATATGAGCATGGCTTTGGTCAACCGGTTATCCTGCCTTATCCTTTATGGCAGGAAGGATCACCGGTGGTTCCCATCCCCATTAAGACAGAGGAGACCGACCTTTTTTTGCATGAGGTGGTCAGGCTGGCTATCGCCTGGAGAGTCAAACGGCTGGTCATGACCCAAAGAGGAGGGGGGGTGGCCAGCTTGGATACCGGGCGGACCCTGCCCTATGTCAACATCCACAAACTTACTGGCTTGGTGGCTAGCTTGAATGGAGAGTCCAGGGAGAAGGAAGACAGCATATTATACGCCGTTCAAAATCTTTTGAATCACGGTGTCGAAGCGGTCAGTCTCTGCCGGCTTGCCGATGTTCCCAGAGAGCTGTTCACCTATGAAGGGTGTGGCACCTTCTTTTCCAAAGAGTACTACTGCCAGGTCAGAGCCCTTGAGATTGACGACTTTACCCAGGTGGCCACCCTGATCAGACAGGGTGAGTCGGAGGGGTATCTGCTACCTCGGTCGGACCGGGAGCTTTCGGAAATTCTACTCTCGGGTTACGGCGCTTTTCTCTCCAGCAACCGGGTGGCGGGGGTCTGCTGTTTGATTCGGGACCCCTATCAGGAGAGCCAAGCCGGAGAGATTGTCACCTTATACGCTCTGACCCGTTTTCAGGGGGAGGGTATTGGTGTCCAGTTGATTCGCTATGCGGTTCGGGAGGCCAGGCGGTTGGGTCTGCGCTATCTTTTTTCCTGCACCACTCGGGAGCAGGTGGTTGATTTTTTTGAACGGAACGGTTTTTCCCAGGTAGACAAGAGTCAGCTACCCGAGAAAAAATGGTGCGGTTACGACCGTAAACGAAAAGAGCGTTTGGTCTGTCTTCGTCTGGTTTTGACGGAATAACCCTTGGGAGGTCGGTTTTCTTATGGAACATGTTGTGATCATTGGCGCGGGCGTGATGGGGTGCGCCTGTGGACACCGACTGCTGGAGTCTGGGTTTCGGGTGACGCTGCTGGAAAAATCCCTACCCGGAGCCGAGTCCTCGGCGGCGGCGGCCGGTATTCTGGGCGCCCAATCGGAAGTCTCGGAAACCGGTCCCTTTTTTGAGTTGTGTCTGGCCAGCCGCAACCGATTCAGAGCCTATGCCGAGGAGCTGCAATCCTTGACCGGCATCTCGATTGATTATGAAGATTCCGGGGTGTTGGAGGTGGCCTTGGACCCGGCAGAAGGGCGGATGGCGATTGGTCGGGCCGAGTGGATGTTGGCGCGGGGTTTGCGGGTTGATGTTTTGGATCGGGACGACGCCAAAAAACTGGAGCCCGCCCTGACCGACCATATGGTCGGCGCCAACTACTACCCGGATGACCATCAGATCGATCCCATCAGACTATCACGGGCTTTAGCGGCAGGTGTGGCACGGCTGGGGGGTGTTTTCCAGAGTGGAACCCGAGTGGTTGGAGTGGCAGTTGAGTCGGGGGAGGTGGTGGGTGTGGAGACGGAGTCGGGCCGCATAGCCTGTGATCGGGTGGTGGTAGCCGGTGGAGCCTGGAGCAGCCATCTGCTTGGCCTGGAGAAAGTACGAACCCGGATCAAACCCATGTCGGGGCAGATTGTTCAGGTGGAGAGCCGGCCCCCTCTGTTTCGTCATGTTGTCTATGGTTTTAAAGGCTACATTGTGCCTCGGGCGGATGGTCGGGTGTTAATGGGATCAACCTTGGAGGATCGAGGCTTCGATAAAGCGGTCACCGTTGCAGGCATCAATCGGGTGACCGGCATGGCGGTGGAGATGGTGCCGGGTTTGGGAGCCGCCCGTTTGACCGATTGCTGGGCCGGTCTGCGCCCGGCACCCGAAGATGGCAACCCTTTGTTGGGGGCGGCCAAAGAGGTCAAAGGGCTCTATTTTGCCACTGGGCACTACAGAAATGGGATTTTACTCACCCCGATTACAGCCGATGTCATTGTCGATCTGATGATGGGCAGAAAATCGGAGGTGGATATTTCCAGCTTTTGTCCGTAGGGTATACCCATGAAAAAACGTCTTGCAATAGCCATGTCTGGTGGTGTCGATTCGGCAACGGCAGCGGCCTGGCTGGTGGATCAGGGTCATGAAGTGGTTGGATTGACCATGCAGCTGTGGGATCACGGCGAAACCTTGCCCGCCAGCAGCCGAACCTGCTGCGCAACAGAAGATCTTTACGATGCCAGACAGGTAGCCCAGCGGCTGGATATCCCCTTTTATGTCATCAACCTGGAGGAGACCTTCCGCCAGGCGGTTGTTGACGATTTTTTATCCGCCTATGCCGCAGGTCAAACCCCCAACCCCTGTGTTCGCTGTAATCAGCGTCTTAAATTTGAACCCCTTCTCAACAAGGCTCTCTCTTTGGGGGTCGACGCGCTGGCTACGGGCCATTATGCCATTCGTCGAGAGGATGATGGAGGTCACCCACTGCTCTATCGGGGGGTGGATCGTATGAAGGATCAATCCTATTTTTTATTTGCCACCACTCTCTCCCAACTCCGCCATATCGCCTTTCCTCTGGGTGCGTTAACCAAGGAAGAGACCCGACACCTGGCCAAACGGTTCAATCTCCACCTATCCAATAAGCGGGAAAGCCAGGATGTCTGCTTTGTCCCCGATGGAGACTATCGGGCTTTTTTTGAACGAGAGGGTAGCTCGGCGGCCATTCCCGGCCCTATTGTCGACCAGCAGGGTGTGGTCTTGGGGGAGCATAAAGGGGTGGGCAATCACACCATCGGGCAACGAAAGGGGTTGGGCATTGCTGCCGCTCATCCTCTCTATGTGATCGAGATCCAAGCAGGGGATAATCGGCTGGTGGTAGGGCCGGAGTCGGCACTCTATCGAGAGAGTCTGACCTTAAAAGAGCTGAACTGGTTGGGGAGGAGGGGGCTGGAGGGGCCACGAGAGGTTCAAGCCAAAATTCGCTACGCCACCGAGCCAGTAGCCGCCACCATTCAACCCCTGGCTGAGAGTGGCTCGGCCCACGTTCAGTTTAAGGTTCCCCAAAAAGCCATCACCCCTGGTCAGGCGTGTGTACTCTATGATCAGGAGCGGGTCATGGGCGGGGGGTGGATCTGTTGACCCCGCTTGTATTAGCTGCGCAGGCTAATAACAGGCCATCCCGCCTGTTTGGCGTAGAGAGCAAGCTTCTCATCCGGGTCGACCACCACAGGATTGTCCACCACCTTGAGGAGCGGCAGATCATTGTGGGAGTCGGAGTAGAACCAGCTTCCGGATAGATTTTGGCTGTTACTTTTTAGCCACTGGTTGAGTAGTGTTACTTTTCCCTCTTGAAAACAAGGGGTTCCCTTTGGTCGACCGGTATATTGTCCCTCCCGAACCTCCACCTCTGTTGCAATCAGGTGGTCGACGCCCAACGCCTGGGCGATGGGGGTGGTGACAAAGCGGTTGGTGGCCGTAATGATAACCAGCCTATCTCCTTGCCCCCTGTGCTTTTCCAGAATAGAGAGAGCTTGCGGGGCAATAATCGGACGAATCATCTCCTCTAGAAATACCAGCCGCAGTTGATCCAGCTTTTTTTTGTCATATTGGGCTAATACACCAAGCTGAAAGCCAAGATAGGCCTGAATATCCAAGATTCCTTCTTTATACTCCTCAAAAAAACGCTGGTTTTCCCTCTCAAAAAGGGTGCCGTCAACCATCTTGTTTTTGACTAAAAATTGCCCCCAAAGATAGTCGCTATCTCCGGCTAGCAGGGTGTTGTCCAAATCGAATAGGGCGAGAGTCATGGTTTAAGCCATCTTTAAAAGTGTGAATAATCCTTGTTTTGTATCGATATTTTTATAAAATAGAAAGGAGAAATAGTGGATGGGTCAAAATGGCAAAGCTGTTTTTTTTGCCTCTTATGAAAAAAAAACTAAACCTTCCACCGTTTCCAACCGATACGTTAGATAAGAGAGTGTCCAGCAAGTGTATTAAGATTCTCTATCCCATCAACCCTAGCAGCAGTGGCAGGAGAGTGCCATGTTTAGTGCCATACCAGCCGTCACGACTCTAGCCGTTAATAGCCCAGCGGCCCAGTCATCCGCTCTGGAGACAGTATCTCAAGGGCTGAGAACCAACAATGCCGAACAGTTGGAATCCCGAAGCGTCGCCGCCCTTCAAGAGGGGGCCGATAGCCAGAAGGTCGACCGTAAAAAGGAGGATGAAGATCGTCCCAAACGCCAGACCCAAGAGAAGACCACCTTTCAATCTCAAAAGCACGAACTGTCCGAGAGCGAAAGACAAATTGCCCAAACCAACAACCGCTCCTACTTTTCACTTGATATTATGGCCTGACTCCCCTAAGCTATCGAGCTGATATTCGTTAATAGCTTCAAGGGGATGGAACATTCTAAACTATTTGAAAAAAATGCGTGGAACAGGCAAAAGCCTGCCCCGCACAACCCTGTGTGATATCTTTTGGTCCGGGCTCGGCTCCTTTCTGGGTATCGCCTTGGTGGCCGTTCTCAACTACAAACTCCTGGATGAGTCGGACGCTGTGCTGCTGATCGGCTCTTTTGGCGCGTCTGCTGTCCTGATTTTCGGCGCAATTTCCGGCCCACTTTCCCAACCGCGTAATTTAATTGGCGGGCATATTATCTCTGCCCTGGTTGGGGTAACCATGATGCAGCTCTTTCCCAACATTCTCTGGTTGGCAGCAGCGTTGGCGGTTTCTGTCGCCATTGTCCTGATGCACATCACCCGAACCCTACACCCCCCTGGTGGGGCTACGGCTCTGATTGCCGTCATCGGTTCAGAAAAAATTCATGCTTTGGGCTATCTCTACACCCTCATACCGGTCGCCTCCGGGGCGCTGCTTATGCTGCTGGTGGCATTGATTGTCAACAATATCCACAGCAAGCGACAGTATCCCAAATTTTGGTGGTAGGGTAGGGGAGCAACAAGGGCGAGGAAACGAAAAGGAGAGGTGTGGTGCTACTGCCTCTTTTTTTGATTCAATGGATTTCACTTATGGCAAATAGAGTGGACAAAAAAGCGCCGAGAATTCTCTGTCTCGATTGTCGCCATTTTAAAATCACCTGGGAACCATCCCATCCTCGGGCCTGTCAGGCCATGGGGTTCAAAACCAAAAACTGGCCCTGCTTCGAGGTGCTGAACACCTCGGGAGAGCCGTGCATGAAATTCTCTCCCAAGCCAGGAAGTGACAGCGGAAAAGAGAATCAAGAGAACAGAGCCGCCAACGACCGACTCTCCCTTAAGGTTTGATTGGCATGATAAGATTCCAAACCAAATATTATGACAACGGTTTAAGGCAAAACTTCTTACCGGTTGAAATAGCTGAAAACACCATCCCAATCTTCCTCGGGTGGGTTGGTGTTAAAGTGTTGTATTCTTGAAAGATAGATATCGTAAATCATCCGTTCTGGATTTCTTTGCTGCAGGTTTTTGAACCGTTTTTCCGCCTCATCCCACTGCTGATTACGATAGAGTTCCAGTGCTTGGTGGTAGCTTGCAAGCTGAGCCTGGGTATCCGTTGTAATCTGATGAATGAAATCGACCGGCTCAAACAAAATCTCCGGCTCCACCCTCCCTTTAACCCGCACCCGATCCAGCTCCCGAAACAGCATTTCAGGGACCGCCTTTTGGGTCTCCTCTCCAACAATAATCAGCACCCCATACTGTTTGGTCAGCCCCAGCATATGAAAACCCAAATTGACCGCATCGCCCATAACCGTGTAGGCCACACGAAACTGGGAGCCCATGTTTCCCACCGTCATCCGACCGCTATTGATGCCAATGCCTATTTTCAGCAGAGGCCAACCACGGGCCTGGAACTCCGCTTTTAAGAGCTCCATGTTCTGCACAATATCGAAGGCAGCCAACAGGCTGTTTCTAGCATGGTGGCCATCAATCATGGGAGCGCCCCAGAAAGCCATGACCGAGTCACCCATATATTTGTCTATTGTTCCTGAATGGCTCTGAATGGTTTCAGTGATAGGGGTTAAAAAAGCGCTCATCAATCGAGAGAGATCCTCGGGTTCAATCTCTTCGGAAAGGGTGGTAAATCCTCTTAGGTCGGTCAATAAGACGGTCATGTTCCTGGTCTCACCACCCAGGGAAAAGGTTTCATCGCTTCGAACCATCTCTTCCAGGCGGGGGGGGGAGACATAGTGACTAAACGCCTCGATGATAAGTCGCCTTCCTCTGGATACAACAAAAAAACCGTAGGCAAAGTGCCAGATAAAAAGCCCGATGGTCAGAAAAAGCGGAGAGGCCAGAGGGAGGATCAGATCATTGTTTTTCCATAAGAACAGATTACCACTTACCACAATCAAGACCATCAACAGAGCCAGATAGAGGATTAAGGCAGGAGAAGATTTGGCGCTGATAAAACCAAACATCAGACCAATTATCAGTAAAATCAACACCTCCACCAACAGGGTGTACTGACCAGGAGTATGCTTGATAAGCCCATCCAACATACCGCTGATAATGTTGGCGTGAATTTCTACACCAGGAAACAGAGGCTGAATAGGGGTAGAACGCAGGTCCTTCAATCCCGGTGCGGTAGTGCCGATGAGAACGATGGCATCTTGCAGAATAAGAGGGTCGGCTTTTTTGGTGATCACATCAACTGCCGAGACGTAGGGGAAACTTCCCTGACCACCCCGGTAAGGGATGAAAACGGCCCCCTGTTCATCGATTGGAATATGATGGGGTCCAAGGCCGATCCAGGCCAAGCCCGTCTCGATGGTCCTGTTTTGTTGCCCAACGGTTTTATTGATTCCCAACGTTAAGGGAGGCTCACCAAGAATGGCTCGAATCACAGCCAAAGAGAGCGCTTGGTACAGTTTGCCTTGATACTCTTGAAGAAGTGGAACCCGGCGGAAAAAACCGTCGTTATCAACCAGGGGGTTATCAAAAAAACCGGCACCCAGGGCAACATCTTGGAGCATCTCCAGGTTGGCACCAAATCCGGTCGCTTTAAGAAAGGGAATGGTATGTTGTCCCAACTCATCCAGCGTGATAACCGGCTCTGGCAACTGCCCAAAGGTGTGAGTACCCGCATGAACCGACCCCCGAAAATAGTAACCGAGAATGATGTTTCTATCCTCAATACTATCAGCCAACCGTTCGTCTCGTTCCAGGGAGGGGCGTATTTTTCTAAGTTCAGTCAAGAAGGGGTCATTATTTTTCAATGGCCCCCTGGCCAACTGCTCAAGAATGGGCAGACCGGAGCTGGTATCCGGCTCGGAAAAGGTGACATCAAACCCAACGACCCCCACACGATAGTGATCGAAAAGATTGTCCACCAGGTCGGCCATTTTATCTCGACCCCAGGGCCAACGACCAATGTTGGCAAGACTTTTTTCGTCTAGATCAACAATAACTACCCGTTGGTCAACCGTATTAGCCGCACTCAATCGGACCCGAACATCATAGGCCAGAGTCTCCAACCGGTCCAAAAACGGCCAAGGAAGAATCCCCAAGGTATGGAGCAGCACCCCTGCTAACAGCAGAAGGCCAATGATATGGCGAAGGGGATGACGATGGGTCAACAGGGATCTCCTCTCAGCCAACCCGTCATCCAAACCCGGAGCAGGGGGGGCTTGTCCCGTCCAGAGGAGCAGTCAGAATAAAAAAGGTGCTATTGCGGTTCATACCCAGGAATTTTTTCGTGGATAACCTCATCAATTTGATCCGGGCGCAGATGTTTTTCAGCATATTCCAAATAGACCTTTTCATCAATAAAAACTTGAAAAAGGTCTGGATCAACATGCTGATCCTTCTTCATAAAGCCAAGAATTTTGAGGGATTCGGAGAGGCTTTTGGGTTTTTTGTAAGGGCGATCAGCAGCTGTAAGGGCTTCAAAAACGTCGGCAATAGCCATGATTCGGGCGGGGATGGACATCTGTTCTCGAGTCAAGCCGTCGGGGTATCCGGTTCCAATCATGGTTTCGTGATGGGATCCGGCCATTTCTGGAACATTTTTCAAGTTTTTGGGGAAGGGAATCGTGCTGAGCATTTTTTTGGTTGCAACCACATGGTGATTAATGATCTCTCGCTCTTCGGGTGTCAGGGTTCCTTTGGCAATGTTGAGGTTATAGACCTCATTTTCAGAGAGGAAAGGTTTCTCTTCGCCGCTTGGGTCGGTCCAGCGGTAGTTGGCAATGTTGACAACCCGCTCCTGGCGCTCTTTAGACATAAACTCACCGCCCATATTGGACTCTTCTATAAACTTACGGTCCTCATTAATCTCTCCTATTCTCCGTTTCAGCTCATCCTCCAATGCTGGGATATCTTCACTTTTACCGGCCTCCAGAAGGGCTATTTTTTTCTGGAGAAAAGCAATTTCAGCATCCCGTTTCAACACCTCAAAGCGGGTGGAAACGGTCTCTATTCGATCGTAAATGGTTTCTAGTTTTGTGGATTTATCGACAACATATTCTGGTGTTACCACCTTTCCACAGTCATGCATCCAGGCAGCAATCCTGATTTCATAGATATCTTCTTCATCTGGGGTAAAATCTTTTAGCTCGCCGATGTTAGACCGTTTAGCCGCCTTGGAGAGCATATCTGCCAGAACAGGAACACGATCGCAATGGCCGGCGGTATAGGGAGACTTGTCATCAATAGCCCCAGCAATGGCTTGAATGAAGGATTCGAAGAGGGCCTTAAGGTCGGTGATCAACTTCTGGTTGGTCATGGCAATCGCGGCCTGAGAGGAGAGAGACTCCGCAAGCTGCTGATCTTCTTGACTAAATGACCTTATCTCGCCGCTATTCGCATCGATAGCGTTGATCAGTTGAAGGACACCGATAATCTCATTTTCATGGTTTTTCAGGGGGACGGTCAAAAAAGATTTAGAACGGTATCCGGTGTTGCTGTCAAAAGCCTTGGTTCCTGAGAAATCGAAACCTTTGGCTTCGTAGGCATCGGGTATATTGATGGATCTCTCTTCCAGGGCCACATAGGCGGCAATCATCTGTTTGTTGGGAACCCCATCTTTATACAGGGGAAGCTCGGGAAAATTAATCGTAATACCGGTGGTGCCACCCATGGCAATATTGAGAGAGTCAGTTCGAATAATTTCAAAACGCAGGGTATCATTTTCCGTGCGAATATACATGGTTCCGGCATCGGCATTGGTCAACTCCTTGGCGCCGACAAGGATACTCTCCAACAGCCGAGAGGTATCTTTTTCGGAGGAGAGGGCTATACCAATTTTATTGAGTTTATCAACCCGTTCCAGAATACTGTTAATTCGATCTTCCACCACGGTCGAGTCCGGGTTGGGCAGGTCGACCAAATCATTGTTATCCGTTGTTTCGGAACCCATAGTTACACCTTACAAAAAACTGTTTTGAGCAGATTGAAAATTTATCAGAGAAACATACCACACCAATCCTCTAAATTCACTTCAAATCTATCTCTTTTTATCTCCATCATAAATGTTTAGACAGCAGCAAACATGTTTTTATTCGAAACTTTTTTAAATGATTCTTATTCCCAACATAAAAGACGTCTTAGATTTTTAACATAACGTAGATTATACGCTTTTCACTCTTATTTCTGTTATTACAAATGGTTATCATCATTATCCTGCGAACAACTGTCGCATAAGATGTATTATGTTAAATTATCTGTTGGGAGTCCTTTTTCTCTATGGCTTTTGATCTAACTTTCTTTATTCATTATCTAACTTACATAAAAGACTACCCTCTTGTGCCCTTGCAAGGGGTGGAAAACAATTATCTGTTCGCAAGGCTTGCCGTGGGAGCTTCCAGGGAATAGTATCCTTGTTGTGTCAGCTGGTTTTTCTGAGGCACTACAATCCGTTTTTATTGATTTATTGGTCTGATTATAAGGATTTTTCCCTATCATGCGTCGTCTATTGGTCACCAGTGCGCTTCCTTATGCCAACGGGCATATTCATCTTGGTCATCTGGTGGAGTATATCCAAACCGATATCTGGGTGAGGTTTCATAAGCTCCAAGGTCGGGAGTGTTACTATTTTTGTGCGGATGATACCCACGGAACCCCCATCATGATCCGGGCTAGAAAGGAAGGGATCTCTCCAGAAGAGCTGGTGGAAAAGATGCACCACCATCATCTGGAGGATTTTTCCGGTTTTAATATCGAGTTTGACAACTATTACACCACCAACTCCGAAGAGAATCGCCTGCTCTCCGAAGAGGTCTATCTGAGCAATAAAAAGGCCGGTCATATTCGCAAAGATACTGTCCGCCAAGCCTATTGTGAACACGATGCCATGTTTCTTCCCGACCGTTTTATTCGGGGCTGCTGTCCCCGCTGTGGTGCGGAAGATCAGTATGGCGATGCCTGTGAATCCTGCTCGGCTACCTACTCTCCTCTGGAACTTGTCAAACCAGGTTGCGCTTTGTGCGGCAAGAAACCTGTCGAGAAGGAGTCTGAACACCATTTCTTTAAACTCAACGACTTTGAATCTTATCTTAGAGAGTGGACCCGTTCCGGTACCCTTCAAGAGGAGATGGCCAACAAGCTGGATGAGTGGTTTGATTCCGGCTTGAGAGATTGGGATATCTCTCGGGACGGGCCTTACTTCGGGTTTGAAATTCCCGGTGCCCCAGGGAAATATTTTTACGTTTGGCTGGACGCCCCCATCGGCTATATGGCCTCAACCTGGGACTACTGCAAACGAAACAACCTGGATTTTGATCAATTTTGGCGTCGGGATGACTATTCTGAAGTGTATCATTTTATTGGCAAAGATATTCTCTACTTCCACACTCTTTTCTGGCCGGCCACCCTCAAAGGAGCGGGATTTCGCAGGCCGACGGCGGTTTTTGCCCATGGGTTTCTCACGGTTAATGGACAAAAAATGTCCAAATCCCGAGGTACTTTTATCAACGCACGGGATTATCTTACCTATCTGGACCCAGAATACCTGCGCTATTACTATGCTGCCAAACTGACAAGCCGTGTGGATGATCTGGACCTGAGTCTGGATGATTTTGTGCTTCGTGTAAACAGCGATCTGGTCGGAAAGGTAGTCAATCTAGCCTCTCGAACCGCCGGATTCATCCTAAAACGTTTTGATGGCAAGTTATCGACCCCCTATCCTGATGATGGCGGGTTGCATCAACGCTTTGTTGCCGCCGGCGACGACATCTCACAGCTTTATGAGTCCAGAGAGTTTGCCAAGGCCATGCGGGCCATCATGGTGCTGGCCGATGAGGCCAACCGCTACGTTGAAGAAAAAGCCCCCTGGAAACTCGCTAAAGGGAAAGCAGAAGCGCCACTTCAAGAGTCCTGCTCCGTCGCCTTGAACCTGTTTAGAATCCTCATGATCTACCTTCAGCCTGTGCTTCCAGAAATGGCTGAAAATTCAAGAAATTTTCTTAACTTACCCCCCTTTTCATGGCAGGATGTCAAGGAACCGTTATCGGGAATAACCATTCAAAAATTCAGCCACCTGATGAACCGGGTCGACCCTAAAAAGGTCGCCGCCCTACAGGAGGCCTCTCGAGAGGCTCTCTCCCCTCCTCCCACCGCTTCTGCCAACAACAAGAGGCAGGAAGCCAAGAAAAAGCAGAACCAGGATACCGCTGATGAGATCACCATTGACGACTTCCTGAAGGTGGATTTACGGGTGGCAGAAATTGTTGCAGCTCAATCGGTCGAAGGGGCGGACAAACTGCTGCAACTGACCCTGAACTTTGGCGAAACAATTGGAAACCGTACGGTTTTTGCTGGTATTAAATCGGCCTATCAGCCGGAGAAACTTCTTGGCAGGCTTACGGTTGCTGTGGTCAATTTACAACCCAGAAAGATGAAATTTGGTCTCTCGGAGGGGATGGTGCTGGCGGCAGGACCGGGTGGTGAGGCACTTTTTCTACTCTCTCCCGATTCGGGCGCCAAGCCTGGGATGAAAATAAAATAGACGCCCTGTCACACCTTTAAATGGAAGGAAATCTGCCATGTCAAACTCACTCTTTTCAATTGTTTTATTAACGGATGCTACGACAGTCAATCTCATTATCAAGAGTGCACTCGACCCAGAGCAGTTTTCTGTACAGATCGTCAAATCGTCCGATCCAGATTTTTTTGAACAGATTGCTGAAATCAAACCGGATCTTGTTTTTCTTAAAACAGAGCTAAGCCAGGCCAATGGTATAGAGGTTTGCGATAAGATCAAGCAGGATAAAGAGCTAAAATCAACCAAGGTGGTTTTTCTCTCTTCCAACCACAACATCCGAGAACAGGCCATTCAACATCGAGCCGATCGATTCATCATTATTCCCTTCAAACGACCAGATGTCGAAAAGGTGGTGGAGATTCTTACCGAAAAACAAAAGAGAATTCTCTATGTGGACGATAGCGATCTTTTCCACAAATTGGTGGTACCGGCCCTTAAAGAGGAAGGCTATGAGGTCTTCGAAGCCTGGGATGGGCGGGAAGGGCTGGAAATTCTTGATGAGGAGGGCGCGGTTGATCTCATTCTATCTGATGTTGAAATGCCGGAGATGGATGGACTGGCTTTTTGTCGGAACGTACGAAAAAGCATGGTGGAGGATATCCCCTTTGTGCTGGTAACCTCTCTGGGAACCGAAGAGTCGGTTGCCCAGGGGTTTGAAGCAGGAGCTGACGACTATATCCTCAAGCCGATTGTTCTGCCCGAACTGCTCTCTCGGGTTAAACGTCTGCTGAGTGCCAATGATGCGGATGATGTCAGCCGTCCTGAGCGGGTATTGGTGGTTGATGACTCCGAGATCATTCGGAATATTATTGTTAAATCCCTGCAGACCCACGGCTTTGCCGTTGACGAGGCAGAGCATGGTATCGAGGCTTTGGCCAAGCTTAGAGAGCGCAAGTACCATCTGTTGATTACCGACTATGAGATGCCCCACCTGGATGGGGTGGAGCTCTGTTTAAAGCTGCGAGAGAAGAGCAGCGAATTTAAAAATCTGCCTATTATTTTTGCCACCTCACGGGACTCTCGCACCGACCTGGTCAAGATGAGTTCCATCGGCATCCAGGCCTTTGTTGCCAAACCTTTTGATGCAGACCGTATTATCGCAGAAACAGAGCGGGTTCTGGCGGAGTCAACGTTAACGATTCAAAAAACACAGTTCAACCAATTTTTCCAAGGCTCTCAAGTCTCTCGCGCTGTTGATCCCCATACCAAGGAGGAGTATCTCTCCGACGATCAGTATCGAACCATTCTCTCTACGGGTATTCTTGGTTTTCCGGCTTTGTGCCGAGAGATGCCCTCGGTTGAATTGGTTGCCATGCTCAATCGTTATTTTGACCGTATGGCAGAGATTCTCGACTCGGTGGATGCCATGGTAGACAAATATAACGAAGATCGGATCTTCACCTCTTTCGGTAGTCAGGCCGAAGGGGCTGGTCGCGCCATTCAGGCCGCACAAAAAATGATCGAAGCCTTACCGGCATTGAACAAAAAGAACGGTCACCAGATCAAGATCCAAGTAGGCATTCACTCCGGTCATGTTATCCTGGGTCAACTGGGTGCCAAGCCTTTGGGACGGCGACTGACCCTGATTGGGGAGAATATCCAAAACTGCGCAGCCATCAAGAGTCTAGCAGGTGGAAATGAGATTTTTCTAAGCAAGTCGACGGTTGACCTGGTGGGTGACAAAGTCAAGGTAGAGGCGGTGGACAAGAAGATACAGGTTGGAGAAAAAGAGGAGCCACTTTTTCGTCTCGTTTAGTTAACCTGAAAAC
Organism: Magnetococcales bacterium; assembly: GCA_002753565.1. GTDB lineage: Bacteria > Pseudomonadota > Magnetococcia > Magnetococcales > JADFYX01. Next base: position 63,695 of record PEAM01000017.1, read on the forward strand.
GGCCTTTGGCGCTCTGGGAAGGGCGGTTCTTCTCTTCCCAGAGCGCCAATCAAGCGACTCTGGTTTTCTGGCGGATTTACTCCCGCTCATCCAGCCAGACCATCTGGATGGCCTCCAGAACTTTTTCATTGCACCGCTCCGGAACATCATCAAACCCCGGAAGGGCCATGACCCACTCTCTTAAGTCGGTAAAGCGGACAGAGAGTGGATCGATATCCGGCTTGGAATCAGCCAGTTCGATGCCAATATCTTGAACGTCGGTCCATTTCATGGTTTACCCCTCTTTTTTATCGACACGGATGTTTTTAGAATATTCCGGGATGGTCACCACCAACCCATCCAGCGCAGCGGTCAGGGTGATCTGACAACCCAGACGGCTGGTAGCGGTCAGGCCAAAAGCCTGATCGAGCATATCCTCCTCCTCATCTGTAGCCTCCTCCAATTTATTGTGCCAGGCCCGGTCGACAATGACGTGGCAGGTTGAGCAGGCCAGAGAGCCTTCACAGGCTCCCTCCAAAGCAATGTCATTCTCGTGAGCCGCTTCCAAAACGGTGACGCCCTCCTCCACTTCAACCGTTTGGTTCATGGGTTTAAAGGTAATGCGCGGCATGTTTGATACTCCTTGTAGAATGTTTTCAACTAAAAAAAGGTGTGACCTGTTGCGTTATCCCTGGCCCTTAGCCACCGGATGTCACACGGAACAGTTGGGATAGGTCGATCTGCCCCCGGATCACCTTGATGACACCATCTTGAATCAAGGTTCGCATCCCCTCATTCATGCCCGATAGCCGAAGCTCCTCTGCCGTAGCCCGACGGGCAATCAACTTTTTGATCTCACGACTGGCCACCAGAAGTTCATGGATACCGGTTCGTCCCTTATAGCCGGTTTTACCACATTTTCCACACCCTCCCGCCTCAAACAGAACGGTCTCCTCTCGATTCAACTCCAGCTCATCAAACAGATCGGCTCCGTACAGGTTGATCAGACGCTGCCACTCCTCTGGGGAGGGCTTATAGTGCTGCTTGCAGTTTTCGCAGAGTGTGCGCACCAGACGCTGAGCCAGAATACCCAACAGCGCATCAGCAAAATTGAGGGGGTCCATACCCAGATCCAACAGCCGTATCACGGTCTCTGTGGCAGAATTGGTGTGCAGGGTCGAGAAAACCAGGTGACCGGTCAAGGAGGCCTCGATGCCGCTGTGGGCCGTCTCCCGGTCCCGCATCTCGCCGATAAGAATCACATCAGGGTCAGCACGGAGAAACGCTCTGAGGGCGGTGGAAAAATCGAAGCCGATTTTATGGTCGATCTGTACCTGCTGAAGCCCTTTTTGAGTGATCTCTACCGGATCTTCGGCGGTCCAGATTTTTCTTTCTGCGGTATTAATCCGACCAATGACCGCATGAAGAGTAGTGGTTTTACCCGATCCGGTCGGTCCCACCACCAAAAGGATACCTTGGGGGTTGGTGACCAGTTTTTCCAGATTTTTGTAGTTGTTCTCGGATAAATTCAACTTATCGAAAGTCAAGCCTCCCCCAGAGGCCAACACCCGCATAACGGCACTTTCACCATAGACGGTGGGGATGGTGGCAACCCGCAGCTCCAGGGGCAGCCCTTTAACCCGGACAATAATTTTCCCATCCTGGGGTTTGCGCCGTTCGGCAATATCCATGCGGGCCATGATTTTAATGCGGGAGAGCACCGCCTTGATGTGGGTAGAGGGAATCTCAAGGGCCTGACGGCAGATGCCATCAATGCGCAGACGCACCCCAGAAGGGGTGTTCCCCCGGCTTGGCTCGATATGAATATCGGATGCTCCGGCTCGTTGCGCATCGATGATCAAGCGGTTGACCAGTTGAATGATGGTACTCTCGTTCTCATTGATTTCACTGGCCTCCTCCCCCTCATCAATCCGGTCAGCCTCCTCCACATCCTCATCTTCCAGTTTTCCAGCCAGGCCATGAAGATAGGAAGAGACCGAGCCACCACCAAGATATTGGAGAATATCTTCAGCAAACCCCACCCGAAAAATATATTTTTTTGCCGGTAAAGCCCGCTGAATCTCCATCTGCCGACTGGCATCGGAGGGGTCATCGATCAAAATGACCAACTCCTCATCCAACTCCCCGGCCAGGGGCACCCAGCGCTGCCGCCTCAGATAGGACATATTGAGCTTTTTGAGCAACCGTTTGGGAGGGACAATTTTGGGATCATAGCGCATGAAAGGTACTTGAAAGTAACTCTCCAAAGAGGCTGCGACCACTTCGGGTGGTATTTTCATCTCGGAGACCAGAAGGTAGGTCATGGAGACCCCCTCCTTTTTGACCCGTTTTTTAAAGGAGTCAATCTTATCCCAGGTGGCCATCCCCTTGATGACAAGATATTCGTAGGGATCATTGGTCCCTTCAAACTCTTCATGAAACTTATGAGCCAGAGTCTCGGCCAGATAGCTGGCAAACTGCATATCCTCTTGAGAAAACTGCTCGCCATTGACCTTGTTGATCACCTGCAGCACACCCAAAAGAGGGGCGCCTCTCCGAATAGGCACCACCATCATGGATCGGCTTTGGAAGCCGGAACGCCTGTCGTAGCTCCCGTCAAAATGGAGGGTTTTATGGATTCTTGTCAGGGCTTCCGAGTCGTGAACATCATCGATCAGCACCTCTTTCCCACTGACAGCAACATAACCGGCAATGGAGTTGGCATTGAGGGGCAGACGAATTTCAAACAGCTCCTGACCGGTTTTATATTTAGAGACAATCTCCTGACCATTGCGGGCACTCTGATAGATGGTCATCCGCTGTGCTTGCAGAAAATTGAGCATCAACTCTTCCATCTCGGGAAGAATATCGGCAAAGGTGATCGATTTTTTGATGTGGGACTGAATTTTAGAGAAAAGCTCGCGCTTTTGACCGGTCAGCTCCGGAAAAGGGTTGCGCTGGTCGACCTCCTCTATGGATATGTCACTCATTTGATGGCACCCTCAACCCGCTCCAAGATAACGAAAGCCTGTGCAAACCCCCCATCATCACTTAAACTCAGGTGGATGGTAACGGGTTCCAGAATCTTCAGCCTTTCCGCGGTTACCCCCTGCAGAGAGAGTGTGGGGGCACCAGCGGCATTGTTGGTGGTGATGATATCACGAAACCAGATCCCCTCTCGCATCCCGGTACCCAAGGCTTTGACAAACGCCTCTTTGGCGGCAAATCGTTTTGCCAGACAGGAGACGCTATCTTGGAAGGTCATGCAATAATCATACTCAACCGGAGCAAAAATTCGATGGATCAACCGCTGACCAAAACGGTCACAGGATCGTCTCAAACGCTGGATCTCAACCAGATCGGTGCCAATACCGATAATCATGGTTCAGGTGACTGCCGCCTCGCGCATTAACTGTTTCATCTCCCTCACCGCCTTCTCCATGCCATCAAACAGGGCGCGGGCAATGATGGCATGGCCTATGTTGAGTTCGTTGATTTTCTCTATGGCGGCAATCTCCTGGACATTATGATAGTGGAGACCATGGCCGGCATTGACAATCAGCCCCAGTTGTTGGGCCTCCTTGCTCCCCTGGATAATCTGGTGCAGTTCAGCCTCTCGTTCCGACGCCTGTTTGGCCAGGGCATAGCTTCCGGTATGCAGCTCGATGATCGGTGCCTTAACCTGATGAGCTGCACGAATTTGTGCCAGATCAGGGTCGATAAAAAGGGAGACCCGAATACCCGCCGCGGTTAATTGCCGAGTGGCCTGGGCTATCCTCTCCAGGTTTCCAACCACATCCAACCCCCCTTCTGTTGTCAGCTCTTGCCTTTTTTCGGGAACCAGACAGCAGTCGGTCGGTCGATATTTGAGAGCCAAAGCCACCATGGCATCGGTGGCCGCCATCTCCAGGTTGATTTTGGTCTGGCTGGTCGCCAGCAGTAGCTCCACATCCCGCTCTTGAATATGGCGGCGATCTTCACGCAGATGAACCGTAATACTGTCGGCCCCAGCCATTTCAGCTAGGAGAGCAGCGGTAACCGGGTCTGGGTAGCTGCCTCCTCGTGCTTGTCGAACAGTGGCAATATGGTCCACATTTACACCCAGTTTGATCATGGTTATCCTATTTCCTTGTTGGTTGATGACAGGGTTGAGGGGTCACTCTTGGGAACCATCCTCTCCCTCTTCTCCGTTGTCAGAGGCGTTGAGAATATCCCGAATGATCCCCGGCACCAAGCTGGAGAAGGGTCGGATAGTGACTTCCGGATCATCCAGCTTGCCTTCCACTGTAAATTGGGTCTCCAATACCGCTTTTCGGTTGCCGGCCAACAGGGTACCCAGCAGGGGCACCTTGCTGATGAAGGAGTCCAGGGTTTGCAGGGGGCGAATACCGATAAGGAGCTTCAATCTCTCGTCCGGCAGGTTGACCCAACCCGAGAGGACAATCTTCATGGAGGGGCCGTTAAGCGACATCAATTCGGTGCGTAACACACTATCTTCAAAGATCAACTCCCCCTGAAAACTGTTGTAACCAAACCCCTTCGACTCTAAATCCGGGCGATCCCCAACGATGAGGTTGGGGAGATCTTTCAAGGAGAACAGCCCGAGGATGGTAGAGAAAAAATCCAGCTTGGCAAAAGAGCCATGGCGAAGCTCAATCTGGCCGACGCCGGTCAGATGATCTTTGAGCTTGCCGCCGGGGGGGATGAAACCATCCAGGGTAATATCCAGGGTGCCCGATCCGCCATACATGAACTCATCATGAACAGCCAGGCTCTCCAGAAGATTGCCCACATCATCGCTATCGATATTAAACCAGCCGGAGTAGAATCCCGACCCAAACTGGAACGGCCAGAGCAACTCTCCTTTCATGATGACATCGCCCTCACCCCAAACCCCTTGCAGAGTGTGGAGTTTGAAAAATCTTTTTTCGATATCCATGTTGGCGATAATAAGGCCGGCCTCTTTCCTGTCGGCCAGATAGACCCGTTTGGACTTAAGCTTGAGGTTGACCCGTGGCCACTCCCGATCAATCGTCGGTTTGACAGGCTCAATCTCCGGGCGAAATGTGGTTTTCCAGAAGGCAGAGAGATCCAACTCATCCAGATCGGCCCGCACCAGCCAATCTCCCAACCCAGAAGCCAGAGGGTTGGTCTGGGCAATCCCCAATCGTCCACGGGTATTACCCAGCTCGATGGAAGAGAGGTTCAGCTCTCCCTGGTTGCTGGAGAGATCCCATCGACCATCACCATGAAACTGCAAATTCCCCAGGTTGGTCTGAATGCTGGAGAGGTAGAGCATGCCGTTGAGTTTAAGGTTGCCGATACCTGTGATAAACCCGGTCTCCCCTTCCGGTTTTTGCCACCCCATGGTCCCATAGATATCCAGAGAGTCGGCCACCAACTTGGCCTGGACTTTAAAATTGGGGTCATTGGCGGACCGTTTGATATCCAGCCAAAAAGGGGCCGTACCCAAAAACTCACCGCTGGCACCAAGCAGTGGGGAGAACCATTTGCTCAATCTTTTCTCTGTGATGGAACTGTTGAGCCGAGCATCAAAGTTAACCCGTTTGGGTTGGGAATAGTCCTGTAGATTGACTTGACCATGAACCGGAAAGTCGACAAAGTTGGATTCGAGAATAGAGATGCCAATTTTTTTCGGGTCCAGATTCAACCACCCCTTTACATTGGTAAAAGGCGGATCAAAAAAGGGGAGCTTTACCTTGGCTTCACTAAAGTCCAGCCTGCCAGAAAAGGTGGTTTTACTCAGCTTCCACAGCGGAACCGCAATCTTCATGGCCAGATCACCCTGACCGGAGAGGTGGCTGCCGCTCAAACCGATGGTTCGATCCCATTTCAGGGTGGGGCTGGCCATCACTTCGTTCCAAAGCGTGGTCAGATCGGCCCGCTTGGCCTGAAAGGCAACATCCACCAGGGGGTTTTCAACCAGATTGACTATTTTCACCTCCCCCTGAATTTTTCTGCTGTTACCAAAATGGGCACTGTCCACTTTGGCAAAGAAGGATTTCCGGTCAAAAAGCACACTCCCCTGAACATTGGTAAGCGGGAGTATCCCCGGAAAATAACGCAACGACAGGCCGCTCACCTCTCCCTCTATACGGAAAAGGGTCTCTTTTTTTTGGGTTTCCCAAGCTTTTTTACCGGTCTTTTTCTCTCGACCAAAGGGGATCTGGGAGAGGGGTCCTTTTATTTTGACATTGGCATGGTTGACAATGCCATTTTTTAAAGAGCCATCCAGCCAATCCACCACAGCCTTATCCATAATCCCGGCCGGATAGTAGAATTTGGCCTTATTGACCGGCACCCCTCCGGCATCTGCCACAAGATCGATAAAAGGCTCCTCTCCCTTCATGTCGGTGAGCAGCAGTTGACCATTGGCTTTACCGTGGAGATTATCCAGATCAAACTGACCAACCTCCAGCCGAGCCGACTCCTTATCCATGATCAAAGAGCCATTGGCGATCAAGCCGGTAATGGGCAGAGGCCAGCGAAACATCTCCGGCCACTCGATCATCCCCCAGCCGGCTTGGAGTCGCCAATAGGCGGTAAGACGCTCTGCAACACCATCCCATAACAGGGATGACTCCAGGTTGACTGGGCTGGAAAAGCCCCGCAAGGGTTGAATATCAGCAAGATAAGGGCGCAAAGTCTCCCCGTGAAGCTCTTGGGTTTTCACCTCTCCAATCCAACTACCCTCTGGGCTTTTAGCCATTTTCAAGGAGACCGTCGTAGTCCAACCCTTGGCGGGAATGTGGGCATCTATTGCCAGGCGCAGGGTCTCATCTTGTTGAAACAGCAGAGAGGCGTTGACCTCGGTCATTTGAATAATGGTCGGCTTTTTTTTGTTGATCACCTTTTCATCCAGCCAGGTAACCCGGCTGTTGCCAAAACTGATGGCAGAAAAGGGGATGGTGTCCCCCCCTTTTTTGGGAGAGATCTCCTGGGCGCTGAGCCTCTGGTTGCCGATAAAGATCTCCCCCTTGGCATCACGATGAAGATGGAGGTCGGCCCCTTCGATAATCAACCCCACCGAGTTCCACCCCTCCCACCAGTTTAAAGGGGAAAAACGGAGCTGGAGAGAGCTGGCCTGCAGAAAAGGTCGATCTGGGGTTTGGGGCAGAGAGAAGGATATACCGGAACCTTTGACCGCAAAGGAGAGCCCCCCTTGAGCAGATAGCCCGGTTAATTTGACCTGAAAACCACTCAAATCGGTTAAGCGTTGGTTTACCTGGGGGATGAAATGGTCCAGATTAGGGGGGAAAAAGGTCAACCATGCCGAAAGCGTGCCCAGAACAAGCAGTGGCAGCAGTATGAGGTAGGAGAAAAGCCGACGTAACAGGCTCACGCGGGATGACCCCTTCGGATTCTCAGTCGATTCCGTCGGGCTTTCCTCTTTTTTATCAGTGTCTTCTGTCTGAGTCATCCGTTAAACTGTTTGCAATGGAGTTTTATGAAAGGTAAGTGTACCTGAACAGCATCAAAATTTCATTGAATTGATCACGTAATCAGGATTGATCTGGAAACAACAAGGTACAAGAGTGCTTGTGTATAAGGGAATGGATATCATGGAGCAACTGAAAAAAGCCGCAGAACAACTGTCCTTGGACGAAAAGTGCCAACAATCCATCCAAGATCTGGCCGACCTGACCGCCCACCCCAAAGATGTTTTCAGCATGCTCCTGAAGTTTTGCGAATCCCATGCCCAAAAGCCAGAAAATCTGCACCGAATGATCACCATGCTTGCGGAGCCGGTACAGAGAAAAAGAGTGGTCTTTGCCTTTGGTAACAGCCCCTTTCTCTCTCAGCTCATACACAAATGGCCTGAGTTCCTGGACGAACCAACCCCGCAACTCCCTGCGATTCCAACCAAAGAGCAGCTCTCCATCCAGGTGCTATCCTCTGCCTTTAGTCGCAACGATGCCGACCGACTGATTCGACTGGCCAAACAGCGGGCCTACCTCTGGTTGGGCATGCGAGATCTGACTCAGGAGGCCTCCTTGTTGGAGACCATTGAAGGGCTGTCCGATCTGGCGGATGCCTGCTTGGAGGCCGCCTACCTCTGGCTGGACCGTTGGTTGACCCAACGCCATGGACCACCTCTGGTTGGCTCAGAGCGTAAACCGGCCCGTTTTACCATCTTGGGTATGGGCAAGCTGGGGGCCAGAGAGCTGAACTTCTCTTCGGATATCGACCTGATCTATCTCTATGATAAAGATGAAGGTAAAACCGATGGTCAACGGGCCATCTCCATCAAAGACTATTACTCCCGCCTGGGTCGTGAGCTCATCCAGATGCTGGGAAAATCCACGGCTGAGGGGCGGGCTTTCCGGGTCGACCTGCGGCTCCGGCCAGAGGGAGAGAGTGGCGATCTTGCTCTCTCTACCCGCTCTGCCGAGGTCTATTATGAATCCTGGGGACAAACCTGGGAGCGATCCGCCATGATCAAGGCCAGAGCGGTCGCCGGGGATCTGGCTTTGGGAGAGCGGTTCTTAGAGAATATTCGCCCTTTTGTCTTCCGGCGTTTCCTCGACTTTGCCGCTCTGGATGCCATTCGGGAGATGAAGCGAAAAATCGACCGTAAAATTACCGGAGCCCATGACTATCTGCGTAATGTCAAGCTGGGCTATGGGGGGATTCGGGAGATTGAATTTTTTGTCCAGTGTCAGCAGTTGATCCACGGCGGGAAAAATCCCAAGCTTCGATACAGAGAGACCTTGGTCATTTTACAGCAGTTGGTTATCCATGGTCTGCTGGAAAAAAAGAGTGCCGCCTTTCTTTCCGATGCCTACATCTTTCTGCGTACGATAGAACATCGGCTGCAGATTGAATGGGAAAAACAGACCCACTCTCTGCCCGAAGAGCCGGATAAGTTCTATCGGGTAGCCAAACGGGCCGGTTACGCCTCGGCTGAGGCGCTCCAAGAGCAGTTGACCTTCTACACCGATGGGGTTCAAACCATCTATGGCAACCTTTTTTTTGAGGGGGAGCGCCGTGTTTCCCCTCAAACCAACCCCCATTTACAAGCCCTGTTGGAGTGCAACCCAGAGGGAGACAGCTGCCTGGCACCCCTGAAAGAGGCAGGGTTTCACAACCCAGAGCAGACAAGAAAAGTGTTGAGTATTCTACGGGCCGGACCACGAGGGGTGGCCCTCACCGAACATGATCGGCTCTGGTACGACAAAATCACCCAGCCGTTACTGTCGGAAATTCTCAACGCCCCCGATCAAGACCTGGCCTTACAGCATGCCGAAGCCTTCCTCTCTCGACTGGGCCATCGGGTGAGCTATCTGGCCATGATGTTGGAAAACCCGGCCATCCTTAAACTGCTGGTCCGACTCTTTGGCAGCTCCCCCCTCCTCTCCCGTTTTTTAATCCAACATCCGGAACTGATGGACCGCCTTTCGGTTGCGGATTTTTTTACCAAGACCGTTAACAAAAACCATCTGTTTCAGTCCATCAAGCCTTTTATGGACAGAAGCGATGAGCCTGAGATCCGTTTTAATCTGTTGCGAGAGTTCAAGCATATCGAAACCCTCCGCTTGGGGGTGGGGGATCTGTCGGGTACTGTCGAGCTATACGAAGTGATGGCAGGGCTTTCCAATCTGGCCGAGGTGGTGTTACAACAGGTTTTCGAGGATGGCTGGCGAGAGCTTGCCAAACGCTATGGCAACCCCTGTTGGCAAACAGAAGAGGGAGAGGTTCAACCGGCCCCTTTTGCTATTTTTGCCATGGGTAAACTGGGGGGTGGAGAGCTGAACTACTCCTCCGACCTGGATCTGATCTTCATCCATGGTGGCGAGGGAAGTGAGCAGATGACCGATGGAGAGCGGTCGATTCCCAACAACCAGTTTTTTACCCGTCTGGGTCAAAAAATCATCACCAGCATTACCGTCATGTCCGGTGCCGGAAAACTCTATGAGTTGGATATGCGGTTACGTCCCTCCGGTCAATCCGGCCCCCTGGTTACCCACCTGGACTCCTTTATCCGTTACCAGAAAAAGGATGCCTGGGTTTGGGAACATCAGGCCCTGACACGGGCTAGAGGGGTAGTGGGCGATCACGCTTTTATTCAGAAGATCCACGGAGCCATTCGGGAGATCCTCTGTCAGCCACGGGAAATAGAGCCTCTAAAAGAGGAGGTGGTGAAGATGCGGGAGAGAATGTACGAGGAAAAAAAACCTTCTCAGGATTGGATCGACATCAAACAGAGCCGAGGGGGGATTGTCGATATCGAGTTTCTTGTGCAGTTTTTGATTCTGGCCCATGGCAAAAACAAACCGGAGATTCTCCACCGAAACGCCACCCGTGCCCTTTTCTCCTTCCAAAGAACAGGGCTGCTACAGAAAGAGGAGTGTGCGGTTCTGGAGGAGGCCTACTATTTCTATCGCCTGGTAGAGAACCGACTCAGACTACTCCACGACCGCTCCGAAAACCGCATAGGGCCCGATGGAAACGTTCAGCGACAACTGCATCGATTGTGCGGGCTGGAGCCGGAAGAGACCATTTTCGATGCGCTACAGAGCCGATTTGACAAGGTCTATCCGATTGTCCAACACTATCTTCAACAAGGAAAATAATACCCCATGGACCACCTGCTAATCAGCGCCGACCCCGATGAGATGGATCGAGAACGACGCAAAGCCAAAGAGTTAAAAAGAAGCCCTTGGTGGAAAAATCGGTTGGGAGAGGGAAAATGTGCCTATTGTGGCGAGCGGCACCACCCTAAAAAACTCACCATGGACCACATGACCCCTCTAATTAGAGGAGGAAAAACCAGCAGAAGCAACTGTGTGCCCGCTTGTGTGGAGTGTAACCGCTTAAAAGAGAACCTGCCGGCCCACGAGTGGCGGGCGGTGATGGATAAACGGCGTATATAGCCCGACCTTCTACCCAACCCGGTTTAAAAATCGCCGACGAAACTTAACCCCCAACACCTCTTCTGCCAGATGTTGGCAGGCGGCAATATCCACCCCTTCCAAACCATCCACCGCCGTTGCGGTTACATCGGGAACCTGGCGCTTGGCGCAGCGAATAAAATCCAGCAGTGCCGCGTAGGAGTCGGGGAAGGCCGGTTGGCAGTGCTGGTTGTAAACAGCCTCATTGTGTGCATTCAAGGAGATAGACAGGGCGTCGATCAGCCCCTTGAATCGAGGGGTGATATCTTGCTGGTAGACCCGGTTGGCAAGCCCGTCGGTGTTGATGCGAACCCGTTGGTTGCCTCTTTTTTTTACCTCTGTAGCTATCTGCAGCAACACCTCAAGCCGGAGGGTTGGCTCACCAAAGCCACAAAAGACAATCTCCTCATAGCCAGAAAAGTCCCCCATTGCCCGAAGAACCTCCTCAGCCTTGGGGGTATGGTTCAGGGTGAGGTCGTAGTCGTGAACCACGGGTCCGCTCTCCCACTTGGGACAAAATCCACAGTGGAGGGTACACCCTTTGGTCAGGTTGATATATAACCCCTTGCCAATGGGATAGGCCAATACCTCCGCTTTGGTTTCAGTGGCACCGCTACCGATGCGAAACAGCTTTTGATAGTTTTGCGTTGTTACCTTGGCCACCTCCTGCAAGGAGATGTTTTTTAATGCCGCTATTTTTTCTGCTATTTTAATCACATAGGCAGGTTCGTTTCGCTTACCTCGAAACGGAACCGGAGCCAAATAGGGGGCATCGGTCTCGATTAAAAGTCGCTCCAGGGGAGTGTTGGCGGCAATCTGGTGGAGAGATGTGGCATTTTTAAAAGTTAAGATACCAGAAAAACTGATATAAAAACCCTGATCCAACGCCCACTGGGCCAAGGATTGGTCGCCGGTAAAACAGTGGATCACCCCCCCACAGCTTTTGGCCCCCTCCTCCTCCATCACCTGCTTGGTCTTCTCGTCTGCCTCTCGAGTGTGGATGATCAAGGGCAGATCCAAGGCCACCGCAGCCCGGACATGGTTTCGAAACACCAACTCTTGTCGCTCTCGACTGCTAAAATCATAGTGAAAATCAAAACCGGTCTCACCAATGGCCACCACTTTATCGGACTTTGTCCCTTGGGCCATAATCGCCTCCAGGGAGTAATCGTCAGCTTTATCGGCATTATGGGGATGGATTCCGGCACTGGTGTAGATGATGCCAGGATAGCGGGCGCAAATTTTGAGAAGATCATCCACCTCTTCGAGTTTGGTGGATATGGTGTTGATAAAACGGACTTTGTCCTCCTGGCTTCGCTCAATGGTGGCATCGAGATCTTTGGCAAAGTCAGAAAAATTCAGATGGGCATGGCTATCGGCAAAAAACATACGGACCTTCTAAAAAAAAGAGGTGAAAGCGATGGATCAGGAGCTCTGAGGGGGGCTCTCTGTCCCTCTGTTTGCTCCACTGCGCCGCCGCCTTCTTCTTCTTCGCCGTTTTTTTGCTGGCGCACCACCCTCTTGGCTGTCGGCGGACCCTCCCGGTTGAACTGTCTGTCCGTCAGCAGGCACCTTGCCGGTAGCTTGGGGTTTAACTTGATTATCCGCAGCAGCTTGAGCCACACCCTTTTGAGAGGCGGCAACACGGCCCCCCTCCTCCCCGGAGCGTTTGCCACGCCGACGGCGGCGGCTTCTCTTTTTTCTTTCTGGTTTGGGCGAACGGCTCTCTTCGGTATCCTCTTGGGGAGAGCCTGCTGGTGAGGTTTTTTTTGTCTCGGCAGCTGTTCTTTTTTGTGAATGTAGTTCAGAAGGGCAGACCAACACCTCTTTGGAGGGGGTTCCATCCAAGCCATCTTGTTGCTTGATGGGTTGAGGCAGAGGTTTCTCTCGGCTCAACTGGTCTGCTGAGAGGGTCTCATAACTGCCATCTTTATGCTGAACCGTCACCTTTTGGCTCAGGGTATGGACACACTTGACCGTTGCCTCTTGGCCCTGTTGGGTCCAGCAACACTTTTTAACCTTGGGCAGCCCTTTTTTGAGTGCCTCGTAGGTGCTGTTCTCATAGGCCAGACAGCATAACAGACGACCACAAACCCCGGAAATACCATCGGGATTGAGGGATAGATCCTGGTTTTTGGCCATTCGAACCGAGACCGGATGAAACTTTTGCAGATATTGGGAGCAGCAAAGCTCTTTGCCACACGGACCAACCCCGCCTAAAAGGCGGGTCTCATCCCGAACCCCCACATGGCGCATCTCGATACGGGTTTTGAGCTCTGAACCCAGCTTGCGAACCAACTCCCGGAAATCGATACGACCTTCGGAGGTAAAGTGGAAGAGAATTTTCCCCCCTTTATGTTGATAGCTCACCTTGGCGAGCTTCATCGGCAGTTTCAGCGCCCGAATCGCTTTTCGACAGACCAACTTGGCTTTTTTTTCAACGGCCTCTTTTTTCTCCGTCGCTTGCAGATCTTGTGCAGAGAGCTTGCGGATGATGCGGGTGATGGCACCAGGGAAGAGGCGTGAAGGGTCGATATTCTTTTCTGGGGGACCGCTGGCAACATAGGTAACACGCCCCACCATCTCCCCGGAGCGGGTCTGCAGAAGAATGGAGTCGTTGGCCTCCAACTCAGGAAAATTAGCGGCAACCCGATAGACCATGCAGGAGCTGGGAAGAGAGAGACCAATCACCCGCTTTCCGCTGGTTATCGGCTTTTTGGGCGCTTTTTTGCTGCGGCCAGAGGGGGATGAGCCAGCCCCCGCTCCCTTGCCTTTGGCGGCAGTACGGATCGGTTTCTCGGCCTCATCAGGTCGATCCGAGCGTTTCTTAGGCGCACTCTCTATCCCGACCTCGGCGGCTGGGTCGGTGTGAGCCTCGACAGGGCGCTCCTGCTCGGATGGTTCGGCGGGTCTATTCATAATGGTCTATTCACTAAAAAGCGGCTCCGCGCAGTCGTGCCAAACGAATAAAAAGAGCCTCCAGTACCAGACGGCGGTTTAAATTAACAACTGAAGTGCGCTCTATGATCTCCTCTACCCATTGGGATAAAGAGAGCCAACTTCGGATGGATTCCGGCTCTTTCAAGCTCTCCACACTAGCATAAATCTGATCTTGGAACCATGCTTTGAGAAGAAGACAAACGGTAGGGAACCTCTCTTTCTGACTCCAATAGTCAGCCATGGTGACTGCCATAGAGAGGGTTCCCGGATTTAAAGCCTCGATTTCACGAAGAAAAAGCTCTCTCTCTTCCAAAATACCAGCCTCACACAACCTGATCGCCTGGCCAACATTCCCTCCACACAAATCAGCCGCATGCTGCCTCTCCTGCTCGCTGACATCGACGACTGTTTGTAAAATTTGCACAATTTCCCCCTTTTCCAAACCAGAAAAGCGGCTTTTATTGCATCGGGAGCGGATAGTGGGGAGTAGAGCACCGGGCCGATAGGTGTTGATGATCAGAATGGATTGATCCGGTGGCTCTTCCAAGGTTTTCAACAGGGCGTTGCCAGCCGCCTCGTTCATTTGCGAGGCATCGTCAATCAGAGCCACCTTCCAGTCTGACTCTAAAGGGGTCAGGGAGAGAAAAGCCGAGAGTTCCCGTATTTGATCGACAGAGATGCGGGTCTTACCCTCCACCATCTCCACCCGAACAAAGTCAGGATGCTGCCCCCCCGTTACCTTCTGGCAACCCGTGCAGATCCCGCAGGCTACGGTTGGATCTTCCCGTCTGTTTTTACAGAGAAGAATCTGCACCAAAGCGGTGGCAAGGGTCGCTTTGCCAACCCCCTTGGGGCCATGAAAAAGGTGGGAGTGTCCTGGTTTTCCCTCTTTGAGAGCCGAACGAAAACCGGTAACAATCTCTCTGTGACCAATCAGGGTTTCAAAGGTTTGGAAAGGCACCACACACCCTCTCCCATATCAGCGCCTCCAAGGTATCGGCCTCTTGATTGGCATCCACCTGAAAAAAACGTTTGGGCTCCGCTTTGGCCAACTGGCGAAACCCCGCGTTAACCTGTTGATGAAACGTGTCCCCAACCCGTTCAAATCGATCCTCCGAGGCGCTGTTCTGGCTGTTCATCTCCTGCCGGGGTTCTGTGCGGGAGAGGCCAATTTCGGGATCGATATCCAACAGAATGGTCAAATCTGGTGTCAACCCAGAGGTGGCCCAACGGTTGAACAGAGTTAGATGGTCCCGATTCATTCCTCGACCATACCCCTGATAGGCCAGGGTACTATCGGCAAAACGGTCACACAAAACCCACCCCCCTCTTCGCAAGGTGGGATAAAGCCGTTTTTGAACATGTTCCGTTCGAGCCGCCATCACCAACATCAGCTCTGTTTTCGGATCCATCCCCTCCGGATGGCCAGTCACCAAAAGGGTCCTGATCTGCTCTGAAAGGGGAGCGCCGCCCGGTTCTCGGGTCATAACCACATCCACCCCAGACATGGCAGGGTGTTGGCCCAACCGTATAGCCAGTCGTTGAATCTGGGTCGACTTTCCAGACCCCTCTCCCCCTTCAAAGGTGATAAAACGTCCAAACGTGCTGGGATTTCCCACTAGGGCACCTTTTTACATCCTCTCTTACGTTGATAGCAGTCTACATAGGCCTCATGCTCTCGCAAGGTTTTGGAAAAGGCATGGGACCGGTCGCCCCGAGAGACAAAATAGAGGGCCTCGCTTTTTTGTGGATGGAGAGCCGCATGGATGGCCTCCCTGCCCGGATTGCTGATGGGGGTCGGGGGTAAACCAGGGATGGTATAGGTGTTATAGGGGGTTGGCGTCCTCAGGTGTTTACGGGTGATGTTGCCGTCAAAATGGGGAATGCCATAAATAACCGTTGGATCGGTCTGCAACTTCATCTTTTTTTGCAGCCTATTATGGAAAACACGGGAAATCAGCGGACGTTCCCGGGCCAGACCGGTCTCTTTTTCGATGATGGAGGCCAAAATCAGGGTCTCATACCGGGTTAAGGAGTAGTCAGGCTCCCGCTTGGCCCACTCACTGTCCAGAATCTTTTTGGTTCGAGAGACCATGCGCGAAGCCAGGGTCAGGGCTGTCTCCTCTTTGGTGTAGTGGTAGGTATCGGGAAAAAACCACCCTTCCAGGTTGGGGGCATCCACCCCCAGGGTTTTGGTCAGGTCAGCCTGGGAGAGCAGAGTATCACTTCCCGGCAGACCGGCCTTTTTCATGAGGTCGACCATCTCTTGAACCGTCAGCCCCTCGGGAAAAGAGAGGCGATATTGAACTACCTCACCTTTTTTGAGCTGAGAGAGAATTTCCGGAGGGGTTAAACCGGCAGCCAGTTGGTACTCACCCGCCTTGATGAACCCCTTACCATCCAGTTTGACAAGCAGACGAAACCAAGAGGCCGAAGAGAGGATGTGACGCTTTTCCAACTCTTGGGCTACCCGGGCAACCCCCCAGCCTTTTTCTATGGTGATGGTGGTGCTCTGGGAGAGGGGTTGAATAATAAATTGAGAAAAAAGAATACCACCCAGACCCAGAGCAGCCCCCACGACCAACAGGAGAGAGAGGGCGGCAATCAGGATTTTTTTGCGGTTCAATGAAAGCGCTTCAGAACCAGAGTGGCATTGGTTCCGCCAAAACCAAAGGAGTTGGACAGCGCCACATCAACCTGAGCCTGACGCACCGTATTGGCGACATAGTCCAGATCGCATTCAGGGTCTTGATCGTGAAGGTTGATGGTTGGTGGAATAAGCCCCTCTTTCAAAGCCAGTGCCGTAAAAATAGCCTCCACACCACCAGCCGCCCCCAGAAGGTGCCCCACCATGGATTTGGTCGAGGACATCATGATTTTTTTAGCCTGATCTTCACCCAAAACCGCTTTAACCGCCTGGGTTTCACCAATATCACCCAGCGGGGTTGAGGTGCCATGGGCGTTGATATAGCCCACCTGATCGGGGTTGATGCCCGCACTGTTCAAAGCGGCAACCATACAACGAGCCGCCCCTTCTCCACCCGGTGAGGGGGCGGTAATATGGTGGGCATCTCCCGACATGCCGTAGCCGGAGACCTCCGCATAGATGGTGGCTCCCCGTCTCTTGGCAGACGCCATCTCTTCCAGAACAACCACACCCGCCCCTTCTGCGATAACAAAACCATCCCGGCCCGTATCCCATGGGCGGGAGGCGGTTTGGGGGTCATCGTTGCGGGTAGAGAGCGCCTTGGCTGCGGCAAATCCGCCGACAGCAAGCTCGTTGATGGCTGCCTCCGCACCGCCCGCTATCATGACATCAGCCTGATTGTTTTTAATAAGAGCCGCCGCATCGCCAATGGCATGGGTTCCGGTGGCGCACGCCGTCACCACAGAGTGATTAGGCCCTTTCAGGCCATATTGGATGGCGACATGGCCGGAGATCAGGTTGATGAGACAGCTGGGAATAAAAAAGGGCGAGATACGGCGAGGCCCTTTCTCTTTGAGAACCATGGCTTGGTTTTGGATGGCCGTCAAACCACCAATACCGGAACCGATCATCACCCCCATGCGGGTAGCGTTCTCATCGGTAACCGTCAAACCAGCCTCTTCCCAGGCCAGACGGGCCGCCACCACACCGAATTGCATGAAGCGGTCCATCTTTTTCTGCTCTTTTTTGGGAATCCAATCCTCAACCTTAAAGTCTCGACACTCCCCAGCTATTTGACTGGCATACTCGGTCGCATCAAACAGGGTGATGGGGCCAATACCCGATTTTCCACTTTTGATACCAGACCATGTTGACTCCGTGCCAACACCCAACGGTGTGACCAACCCCAACCCAGTGATGACAACGCGACGCTCCACAGTCATGAACTCCAAATAATAGATAAAAAAAAGGTTCAGACCATCCCCCCCCAATCGTCCAAGAGGGAGATGGTTGAAAAAACAATGCCTACGCCCTAGCTGTTGGCTTCAATATACTCAACAGCCTGTTTGACCGTAATAATTTTTTCTGCGGCCTCGTCAGGAATCTCACAACCGAACTCCTCTTCGAGAGCCATGACCAACTCAACGGTATCCAACGAGTCGGCGCCCAGGTCGTTAACAAAATTGGAATCGACGTTAACCTGGTCGGCCTCAACACCCAACTGCTCTACTACGATTTTCGTTACACGCTCAATAATGTCGCTCATCTGTTTATTTATCCCTTCTAATAGTAACTAGATTCCAGCAAAAAAAATTTAATCAAAGATAAGGAGAAAGTCCATGATCCTTATCCCATGTACATACCGCCATTCACATGGAGGGTCTCCCCCGTAATATACCGGGCTTGCTCAGAGGCCAGAAAAGAGACTGCCGCGGCCACATCCTTCTGGGTTCCCATTTCTCCCATGGGAATTTTACTCAGAATAGCTTCAGTTGCCTTGGGATTCAACTTGTCGGTCATCTTACTGCGAATAAAACCGGGAGCGACACAGTTGGCCGTGATGTTTCTGGAGGCCACCTCCAAGGCCAACGCCTTGGTAAAGCCAACCAAACCGGCTTTTGAAGCAACATAGTTGACCTGTCCAGGATTTCCGGTTGCCCCCACCACCGAGGCAATATTGACAATACGACCGTAGCGCGCCTTCATCATCGGCTTGATAACCAGCCGAGTCAGCTTGAATACACTGGTCAGATTGACCTCCAACACCTTATTCCAATCGTCATCCTTCATCCGCATCAGCAGCCCATCACGGGTAATACCGGCATTATTGACCAGAATATCAATCCGACCAAAATCCCCCAACACCTGCTTGACCCCCTCCTCCAGACAGGGAAAAGAGGTCACGTCCGCTTCGTAGGCCTGGGATTCGGGAGAGAAGGCCCGCACCTCCTCCAACGCTTCCAGAATCCGAATGGACTCATTGCTGATCAAAAGGAGTTTAGCCCCCTGTTTGGCAAGCTCGACAGCAATGACACGACCAATACCACTGCTGGAGCCGGTCACAATGGCAACACGATCTTTGAACATAGTCTCTTCCTAAAAATTTATAAATACTTGAAAAAACAAACCCGAAACAGAGATTACAAGGAGGCAATCTTTTCCAGATCTTCCGGACCATTGACCGCAATGGCGCGAGCTTTTCGGTCAATCCGTTTCATCATACCGGTTAACACCTTTCCAGTTCCAAGCTCGATAAAAGTGTCAACCCCCAACGCCAACAAGCGCTGTATGGAGGCCTCCCAACGGACCGCACCGGTGACCTGTTCAACCAACTGACGACGCACCACCTCCCCTTGGCTGTTCTCTTGTGCCGAGATATTGGCAATCAGGGGAATGGAGAGGTCGGCAATCTCTATTTTGTTTAAGGCTGCCGCCATTTTATCGGCAGCCGGGGCCATAAGAGGACAGTGAAATGGAGCTGAAACCGCCAGGGGAACACACCGTTTGCCACCCCGTTCCTTAGCCAAAACCAAAGCCCGGTCTACCGATCTTTTATGGCCGGAAATGACAATTTGAGCCGACGTATTATAGTTGGCCGGCACACAAACCCCCGATGTTTCGGCTGCTGCATCCCGACAGACCGCCTCAACCAGCTCGGCCTCCATGTTGAGCATGGCTGCCATGCTCCCTTCCCCAGGAGGAACAGCCTCTCGCATGGCCTTGCCACGCAGACGGACCAGACCGATGGCCTCCTGAGCCGAGAAACCTCCAGCTACACTGATTGCAGCATACTCCCCCAGAGAGTGACCCGCGACAAAGTCAGGTCTCACCTCGGTTTTTTCGGTGACCATCAGATAGGTGGCAAGAGCTGTGGTTACCAGAGCTGGCTGGGTGTTCTCCGTCAAGGTTAACTGCTCTTCGGGCCCGTTGAACATCAGGTCGGTCAGCGGAAAACCGACCACCTTGTCTGCCGAGTGAAACAGCTCACCACACAAGCCGCCCTCCTCAGCGACAGTTCGACCCATTCCAACTGTCTGGGCACCCTGACCAGGAAATAGAAAAGCTATTTTTCCCATGTTGTCCTTTTCATCCTATTGTTAAAGAGTCCAATAGCCAAACCCATTCCCCTCCCAGCGGAGAAAACAGGCAAGCTGCCTTCGATATCTTACTCACACTTCACGCAAGTGGGCACAGGAGAGAATGAATCAGGTTCAAGTAGAACCAGACTCTTCTCTATCAGTAGATCCCAATCGCCAAGTTAGCACAACAGCAAGGGCGTTTGAAACCCTCGAAGGGCTCCTTGACCATTCCCCGCTTTTCTCTTGATGGCACACATTTCAAGGAAGGGAGTTTCCATCCCTGACCAGCTCATCTTTAATATCATCCAACTCCAAAAAGACATCAGCCTGACGACGCAGCTCATCGGCGATCATGGGTGGGTGGGTCTTCAGGGTGCTGATCACCGTCACCTGCTTGCCCAGATCCTGCGCGGCCTGGACAACACAGCGGAAATCACCATCACCAGAGAAGAGGACGCCATGGTCATAATAGGGTGCCATCTCCAGCATGCCCACGGCAATTTCGATATCCATATTACCCTTGGTCCGCTTGCTCCCAGAGATGGGGTCGATATACTCTTTCGTGGGCTTGGTAATAACCGTATAGCCGTTATAGGCCAACCAATCGACCAGGGGGCGAATGGGAGAGTAGTCCTGGTCATCCCCTAAAGCGGTGTAATAATAGGCCCGCATCAACCGGGAACGGTTGTGAAAATATTCCAGCAGTTTCCGGTAGTCAAAATCAAATCCCAACGATCGAATCGCCGCATAGAGATTCGACCCATCGATAAATACCATGGTTCGATCGTTTGCATAAAACATAAAAAATCCTAAAAAAATTAGTCTATTAAAAAAAAGCGACGCCATCCAACCGATTTTTCCCCTCGGTTATCTCCCCCTCTCATCTCCACTCTTATCCAGTGTAATCAAACTGAAACGGGTTAGATTGAGCTTCCTGGCACTGTCCATCAAAAAAACCACCGACCCGTGGGAGCTGTTTTTATCCGCCTGCACAATAATGATAATATCATCACGATCTTGGGTAACATCCAGCAGAGTCTGTTCGAGCTGGGACGGCAATACTTTGGCACCTTGTATAAAATAATCTCCCCGAGAATCCACCAGAATCCGCACTGTCCAGCTCTGATCATCTGCCTTGGCATTCTCGGCGGTATCCACTGCGGGCAGATCCAGTTGAATGCCTCGATCCAGCGAGAAGGTAGTGGTCACCATGAAAAAAATCAGCAGTAGGAATACCACATCAACCAGCGGGGTCACATCCATCATCACCTGGTTTTTTTTCCGTGGTCGAAAATTCATGGCGGTTATTCCATTATTGTTCAGTTACCAGATTTGATCATCTCGACAACCACCAACGCCGCCCTTTCCAGGGCTACCACATGACGATCAATTACCCGGTTGAAATAGCGATGGAAAGCCACCGATGGAATGGCAACCGACAGACCAGATGCGGTAGAGATCAACGACTCACCAATACCGCTTGCCAAGACCGACGGGTCGCCAACCCCCACACTGGAGATAACGGTAAAGACCTTGATCATCCCCAAAACCGTCCCCAGCAAACCCAACAGCGGTGTGATGGAGGCGATAGTCCCCAACAGGGTGAGAAACCGCTCCAGATGGACCACCTCTTGGCGCCCGGCCTCCTCCACCACCTCCTTGATAAGCTGTCGGCGCTCCCCACTCTTCTCCAGCCCACTCAACAGGGTCTTTCCATAACTGCTCTGGTAGGAGAGGCAGACCGCTTTGGCCTCTTCCAGATCCCCCTGTTTGACCAGAAACTCAATCCGCTGAACCTCTTGGCTGGGAATAATATGGTTGGTACGCAAAGACCAAAGCCGCTCAAGCACAATGGCAAGCGCCAACACCGAGCAGATGCCAATCGGGATCATGACAACCCCACCCTTGGAGAGAAACTCAAGCATGATTCCATCCTCTGGACAGAAGAGAGCGGTGACAAAGGCAAAGAGGAAGGTTTGAAGAGGGTACGGAGAGCAGACCCCAATAGAGGGGTCGAGAAAAGGATGCCACTGGAAAATAAAGGTTTTTTAGAAATGGCATAGAAAAAGAATGGAGCGGGAGAAGGGATTTGAACCCTCGACATCAACCTTGGCAAGGTTGCACTCTACCCCTGAGTTACTCCCGCAATATCCAAAAAAAAGGGTACAGAATAAAATAAAATAAAATAATAAAAAAATCCGCTGGAGGCCGGGGTGGGATTCGAACCCACGAGTGAAGGTTTTGCAGACCTCAGCGTTAGCCTCTTCGCCA
>PEAM01000002.1 GCA_002753565.1 Magnetococcales bacterium
GATTGTCTAAAAGATCAAAAGCTTCCCTTCCCTTCGGCCTAAGCCTTCAATGAAGTTCCGCTGCTACAGTCTTGCTGCAGTCCCGTGTACCGGGACGACAGAAACTACTCGTTTAGCCCTACCCTTGCAAGTAAAAAATTCAAAAAAGTGAAAAAAACTTTATCCGAGGGTTGCCAGAGCGGGAAACCATTCGATCAAAAGTATAGCTAACCTGTTGAAATCACCAGTAAAAATCATAATTCCGACTATAACGAGCAGCACGCCAGAAAAGATCTCTATTTTATGCAGATGAACACGAATCCTGGTAAAAAATCCTAAAAAGGAGTTGATCGCCATGCCAGCCAGGATAAAGGGAATGCCCAAACCCAGGGAGTAGACCATGAGCAACATCACCCCCTGCCAAATGCTATCCTGACCCCCTGCCAATGCCAGTATGGTCGCCAGAATGGGTCCGACACAGGGGGTCCAACCAAAAGCAAACGCCAATCCGATCAGATAGGCCCCCCATAACCCGGGGGGTTTTTCTTGAAGATTGAAGCGAGCCTCCATATTCAGGTAGCTGATTTTAAACAGGCCAATATAGTGCAACCCAAAGAGGACAATCAGCCCCCCACCCACTTTGGAGAGAATCTCCATCTTCGACAGCAGAAGTTGACCGATGAGGCTGGCCGATGCCCCCAGGGCGATAAAGACCGTGGAGAACCCCAATACAAAGAAGAGGCTGTGCAGTGAGGCCGCCATCCCCAACTCTGCCCCCTTCTCGGTACGCAATCGATCGACGGATACCCCGGTCATAAAGCTGATATAGGCCGGAACCAGGGGGAGAACACAGGGAGAGATAAAGGAGAGCAGCCCGGCAAGCAGAGCGGCGGCAAATGAGACTTCCATGGTAGGGATTGTTTCCTTATTAAAAAATTACTCTTTTTGATGGGTCGATGGTTCTTTGGTCGATTCTTCCAGCCAGCGAAGATACCCAGGCTCCCCTTGGACCACCTCGGTAGCCAAAATTTCTGGCAGGTCATAGGGGTGAAGGGTTTGAAGGCTCTTTTCCAGCTCTGGATAGAGTGCGGTACGGGTTTTAATCAAGAGTGTCCACTCCGCCTCATTGTGTACCTCTCCCTCCCATCGGTAGAAGGAGAGCCCCTGGCCTAAAATATGAACACAAGCGGCCAGCTGAGCCTCAACCAGCTCTTTGGCTATCTTGGTGGCCTGCGCTTGATCACCCACGGTGGTCCAGACCAGCAAGCTTTTTTGTGCTGCTGTCATGGGGCTGAGGGGCTCTGGATGAGGGGTTTCATGTACTCTCTGAGATGGTGGATGGTGATGGCACCCACATGGGAGTTGACGATTGTCCCCTGCCGATCGAGAATTTTGGTAACCGGCAGCCCAAACACCCCCCCCATGGCCCGAGCCACTTTTTGGATCTCGGAAGATTGTCCAAAGACGATGGGATAGTTGATCTCTCTATCTTTTATGAATTGGCTCAGCCGCGCTTGATCGGGGCGTTCCATAAAGTCGATGCCGATCACCTGCACTCCTTGGGATTGAAACTCTTTTTGAAATTGAATCAACTCCGGAATTTCGGTGCGGCAAGGTGGACACCAGGTAGCCCAGAAATTGACCAGCAACACCTGGCCCTTATAGTCGGAGAGGCGAATTTTGTCTCCTGAGACCGTATTGAGGAGGGTATCCAGGTAGGTATTATCAGCTGCTCTTCCCAGGGTGGCCTGGGTGATGGAAAAGAACAGCCCCATTAAAAAAACGGTCAGCATGCGTTTCATTCTATTATTAACTTTCCTCTATAAAACAGGCCATTAATCTTTTATCAGAACCCTTTGACCCCTTATTATACCAGAGTGTTGCCAACCTCTCTATTGAATACTTCCCTTTACCCTGGACCACTCTCCCAGCCCAGAGCCATTATTTTTTTATGAAGGGTCGAACGGGGTAGCTGTTGGATCTCATCCTCGGTCAACCAGCCGTATTCCTGCGCCTTGTAGCCGGTCAAACACCCCCCCTGATAGGCCACCCGATAGGTATAGACCGTCAGATGAAAGTGGGTGAAGGTGTGGTTGATCACACCGGCGAACTCACTTTTTTCCCCGCTTATTCCCCACGCTTTCAACTGCTTGGACACCTGATCCAATGAAGGAGGTTTGGTGGTGGGATCCAGCTGTTGGCCGGGAGGTTCCCACAATCCAGCCAGCAACCCGGTTTCGGGTCGAAGACAGACCAGAAGCCTGCCCTCTTTATCCTGGATAAGAGTGGCAATCTGGAACTGGTGGGGTTTGGCTTTTTTGCGGCCTTTTTTTACCGGAAACTGCGCTTGTTCCCCCAGTTGACAGGCACGACACCCCGACTGCCAGGGGCAGCGGGGGCAGTCCGGTTTTGTTCTGGTACAGAGGGTAGCCCCCAGGTCCATAATGGCCTGAGCATAATCACCGGGCCGCTGGCTCGGGGTTAACCGTCGAGCCATCTGCCAGAGAATCTTCTTGCCCGCTCCACTCTCTACCGGCTCTCGCAGAGCGATATAACGACTCAAGACCCGTTTGACGTTACCGTCCAATATGGCATGGGGTTGGTTACATCCGATAGCTAAAATAGCCGCAGCCGTACTCGGGCCGATTCCGGGCAGGGCCTGCCACTGTTCCAACCTTTGCGGCAGCTGCCCACCCTGCTCATGTCTGATGAGCAGGGCGGCAGCGTGCAGGTTTCTGGCCCGCCGGTAGTAACCCAACCCCTGCCAGAGATGAAGCACGTCAGCCAGATCGGCCGAAGCCAGAGCAGAGACCGAGGGAAACCGCTCCAGAAACCGGCCATAGTAGGGAATGACTGTCTTGACACCGGTCTGTTGCAGCATGATTTCGGAGACCCAGATTCGGTAGAGATCCCCCTCCCCCCGCCAGGGAAGAGAGCGACCCTGGCGATCGTAATAGGCCAGCAGGGCCTCTGCCAACTGTTGGGCTGTTTGGGGGTCGGGCCATTGGCTCTGGCATGAGTTGGGAATCAAGGGGGTTCCTGTCAGGCCTCGCTGTTTTTGGGTGTGCGCACTTCATCCATCAGAAGAATATAGTAGGAGACCGGCCTGTTCTCTCCCTCTCGGATGGCGGTCAGTCGATCGCGACAGAGGAGAGTGGTGCCCTCTTTTTTCCAGCATACTCTATCCAAAACCCCTTTGACCAACGTGCCCTCCTCCACCTGTTTGAAGAGCTTTTCACTGGCCTGCAGATCATCGGGAACCGCCAGCTCCCACCAACGCAGCCCAGCCAACTCGGCGGCGTTATAGCCCAAAATATCCTGATAGGTCAGGTTGACCTGATCGAAACAGCCGTTGGGGTGCAGGGTGGCGATCCCGACCGCCGAATTGTTAAAAATAGCCCGAAACCGCTGCTCATTGCTGTAGAGCGTCGCATGTTGAACTTCGAGCCTCTCTTTGGAGACAGCCAACCGACCCGCCATCTCGCTCAACTCTTCCACACCAGCCACAAAGGGTAACCACTCTTTTAAACCGATGGTAACCAAAATAAAACCGCCAATATAGCCCACCACATTCTTTAAAAAGGATTGGACCGTGGTATGGCCGATCAGCCCATAATCCCCCAAGGATTCAAAGTTGTCGGTAATATCCATCAGGCTGCCAAAGAGGATCAGGCCAAATCCGAGAAGAATCCGGCTCCAGCCGTTATGGGGCAGATGGCTCTTTTCCCGTCCGGCCTTCAGCAGGGTAAGAAAAAGAAAGAGGACAACCAGCGCCCGGATGGATTCAAGCAAGAGTTCATTCATTCAACCATTTCCCCTACCTTCTTTTAATTGTTCATCGTGTAGTTGAATGTCACAAAGACATTCAACTGATCCATGGTCCAATCGCCGGGCAGAGGTGGAAAAGGGGCGGTCTGACGGATGGCTTGGATAGCCGCTTGATCCAAAATCAACTTTCCTGAAGAGCGATGCAAGGTAATGTTAACCAATTTACCCTGACGATCAATAGAAAAAGAGAGTAATAAATCGCCCTTTATCCCCCTTTGCCGTGCCTTTTCCGGATAGGACCAGTTCCCTTTTATACCCCGTTTAAGCACACCAAAATAGGAGGCATATTTAATTTTTTTGGTATTAAGATCGACGGTTATCTCTCGCCTTTTGGCTCTTCTTTTAACTCGGCGTTGCTGATCCCAACGGGCCATGCTGTTTAAAGAGGGGTCGAGGTTGAGGGTAGAGAGAACAGGGGGCGAGGCCTCCTGTGGGGGTTGGACTGGGGGTATTACCTCTTTTTTGGATGGCTGGGGGGTGGTTGGGGTGATCGGTTTTTTGATCTCCTTTTTTTGAGCCCGTTTCATGGGTTTGACTGGGGGTTCGACGGGTTTGGCGGGTGGCTGACTCTGTTTGGCTGGAGGTTGTGGCTGTTTGGTTGCCGCTCTTTTTGGCTGCGGTTTTTTAATGGGTGGGGGTGTTTTTTGGGCCGGCAGCGGCTGAATGGGTAGATTGGGGGTAATCCGCTCTTTTTCGGTGGCGGCCGGTTTTAGGGGGGTTTGTTGATTGACTTCGGCCAAAATTTCCGCCTCTTCAGGGGGAGGTGGCTCTTTTTTCTGCGGCTTTTTATTTAAAAACTCGATAATCATCGGCTTGGACCGTTTGACCATCGGCTTGGAGAGCAGATGGTCAACATCCAATAAAAAGAGAAAAAAGCCGTGGAGGAGCAGAGCAACTAACAGGGCGATGAAAAATCGAGAGGGGGCGGGTGTCGAGATTACCATTGGAGGTTCATGCTCTGATGGGCAGCAAGGCGGGTTAATATCAGATAGGCCAGCAGCCCATTGAGCAGACCGGTAAACCAGGAGCCGATTAAAAACCAGGGCAGAGCCAGAAAAATACCGTCATGACCGATAATCAACCACCAGGCCACCACCACCTGACAGACCATGTGGGTTAATGAGGCCAGAATAGAGACCCCAACCGGCCCAACCCGAAAGGGGAGAAGAGGAACAAGCCCCATAACCAACACCGCACCGATGGCACCGGAGAGACTTAAAAAAAAGGTAGGGGACAAAAAGGTACCCAACAGTAGCGATCCCGCCATCACCCGCATCAGAGAGACCAGAGCCGCCGCCGACCAGCCCAGATGAAAAAAAGCCACCAGGGTGAACATATTGGCCAGGCCTATTTTAAACCACGGACCGGGGGCGGGAATGGCCGCCTCAAGAATGTGGGCTGCCACCGCTGCTGCTGCCAAATAGGCGATGAGCAGGTCGGGGCGAGGGGCTCTATTCATCGAGCAATACCATCCAACCCATGGCTGTTGAGCTTGGAGCTGGTCGGGTTGGCCTCCTCCCCCTGAATCTGGATCAGAATACCACACGGAACACAGACGGCGATCTCCCCTGCCTTTTCAATCCAGCCGGTTCGGGTACCGATCATCCGGGGAGAATCATACTCCAGCAGTCGGGCACGGCCCCCTTTCACCTCCACCGTTACCGAACCCAACCGGCCCGCCACCAAAAGAGAGCTATCCTCAGCCAGAGCCAAACGGTTCAGGGGTTGGTTATCCCGATGAATGGTGACCAACGTCCCCCGCTGCCCGGCACCAAACCCCGCGTATCCGATTAATAACAGGGCAGAGAGCGCCATCAACCAACGGTCTCCCGGTTGGGTAGCCTTTCGCAGCAGGCGAAAAAAATTCATGGTTTTCCCAACCATTTTCCTAAAAAATTAACACTTTTCCAGTGGCTTCCATCTTGGCGTACAAACAAAACCTCCACCCCTGTTAGTTTGGGTAACAGCTTGCGGCTCTGTTTCTCTCCCAGTACAAAAAAAGCGGTACTCCACCCATCGGCCTCTGTGGCACTGTTGGCCTGGACCGAAACCGACAGCAGACCGGTCTGGGCGGGATAGCCGCTTTTTGGGTCGAGAATATGGTGATAGCGTTTGTTGTCGTGGATAAAAAACCGTTCATAATCTCCCGACGTAACCATGGCGACATCGGTATCTGGCCGATTGGGCCACTGACTCTCGGCAACAAGGCGAGCTTTTTCCCGAGGGTGCTGGATGCCCACCCGCCAGGGGGCCTCTCCCTTATGACCTATTCCACGCAGATCGCCTCCTGCATTGACCAGGGCGTTGGTTATGCCGAACTCTTTAAGTTTGAAGATGGCCCGATCGATGGCATAACCCTTGGCAATGCCGCCCAAATCCAACCCGGTGGCGGGGTTGGTCAGGTAAATTCGGCTCTCCTCACCAGCGCTTCCCTCCTCTAGAACTATCCCCTCCCCGGGCTGAAAAGTAGCCAACCAGGTAGCCATTGCGGCCTTTGTTGGGGGGAGGGTTGGGGGTTTGTCCCCAGAAAAACCCCATCGTTCTATTAATTGACCCAGGCCGGGGTCGAAAGCCCCCTGGCTGAGGGTTTGAATCTTCCACGCCTCTCTCAACAGCCCGACCAACTCCGGGCTAACGGAAAAAGGGCTGCCGACAGGAGCGGCGTTGATTTGGGCAACAGGGCTTTGGGGTTGGTGGCGGCTCATGAGGGCGTCAATCCGGGCCATTTCAGCAAAAGCAGCGGCTACCCCTTGGCGCTCCTGCTCCTCCTCTACCCCCCAGGTGGTGATGGAGACCAGGGTGCCCATCAGAAGGCGGGTAGTGGTACGCTTTTTATTCTGCAACCCCTGCCCACCGGTAAAAAAAGCGGCATAGAGAAGCGCCCCCAAAAGAATAGAGCCAACCAGATTCCGCCTCTTTTGCCTTGATGGCCCCCTCATCCCATATCCCCCCACAACACCTGACAGCCACTCAATACCGCCAACCCTGCGGTTTCGGTTCTTAATATTCTCGGGCCCAGACTCACCACCTTAAAACCCAATGTCTCTCTGGCCAGCTCCACCTCTTCCCGGCCTAGCCCCCCTTCCGGCCCCACCAGCAGGGTGACAGTCCGGCCCGGATGGGGTAGATCCCGGAGGGTAATCCCCGCTTGCTTCTCTTCTTCCCAAAAAAGATAGCGCGGCCCATCGGCCAGATGGGGTGCCAGCTCTTTCCAGCCCATTGGCGGATGGATGACCGGCAGTCGTACCCGTCCACACTGCTCGGCGGCCTCTTGAATAATGGTGTTCCACCGCTTTAGCTTGCTCTCATTTCGGTCGGCCTTAACACGGCGCACACTGCGTTGGCTCACCAGAGGAATGAGGGTAGAGGCCCCCAACTCCACCGCTTTTTGAATGACCAATTCGGTAGCACTCCCTTTAGCCAGCCCCTGAATGAGGGTGATCTGCAGGGGGGACTCTTTTTTAAGGGGGAGAAATCGGATCGGTCGAACCTCTGCCGGTGTGTCACAGCGAATCAGCTCCCCCTGCCACTCCCCCTCCTCCCCTGACGGGCCAAAAAGGGTGAGAGGGGCACCCACCGTCAAACGCAACGTGCGGAGCAGATAGCGGCGCTGCCCCTCATCCAACTTCAGAGGAGAGCCTGCTTCAATGGTGTGTGGAACATAGAGTCGGGGAATCATAAGTTTTTACAGTTTGAATAAAAAAAGGCAATCAATGGCTTCATAGCCTAAACCTGGAGACGGCTGTTGTCAGTACGCAACTGACGCAACCACTTGATTCACCAAGTATAATGACAGAAACTCCTATCACCAAAAAGGGGACGGCGATTTCTACCCTGACACCAGGCAAACCAATCGCTTATACCATGTACCCACAACCATCAGCCGTTTCTGGGTTAAAGAACACATTGTATCTGAAAGCATAAGGGGATATTTTTACCATTTGCAGATGGGTTGTCGCCAGTTACGTTTTTTTACCTCACCCTTTTTTGCCTCTTCTCCAGCTATGTCAACGGGTCATGCCACACCTTTTTACACTCCAGCCTCTCTATCCCTGGCACAAACCCGATGAACGGCCCGAAGACCGGATAACGGCGCTCTCCCCTACCCTGCAATCGGCCCTCTCCTGTACCGGTTCTCTCACCCGACATCTGGAGGAGTCTCTTAAACAGACCATCACCGTCCAGGTGATCAACCAGGATGAGCAGCCGGATTGGGAACAGGATGCCCCCCTCTGGAGCCAACACCACACCTTGCCTCAGGATAATAAGGTCATGCTCCGCAATGCCTGGCTGCGGGCTGGTGAGAAAAAAATTCTCTTTGCCCACTCTCAACTGGCCATCAACAGCCACCACGAGACAACCCGTCAGGCCATCGCCCAGGGAGAACTTCCTTTAGGCTCGCTGTTTTTACAGCGGGAAAAACCGGTAGAACGTCAGCAGTTGGAGCTAACCCAGGCCACCATTCCCGCCCTGGCCGACCAGTTAAACAGGGATAGAGAGCAGCTATTTTGGTGTCGGCGCTCCCTATTTTTGGTGAGTGGTACCCTGTTTGCGCGTATTCTGGAAATCTTTCTTACCGATTTGGATAACACACCTTAAACCCACTGTTAACACATGAGCCACTGGATTGATCATCTCCCCTACCCCTTGCTTCGTGAGTCACTCAGACTCATGCGGGTTGATCGACCCATTGGCACCTGGCTGGTCATGTGGCCGGCTCTCTGGGCGGTGGTGGCTGCCCGACCCGAAGCGGTGGATTGGTCTCTGATGGCTCTTTTTGCCATCGGCTCCTTTATTATGCGCTCGGCGGGATGTGTGATCAACGATATAGCCGACCGAAAGTTCGACCCCCATGTGGCCCGCACCAAAGAACGGCCTCTGGCAGCAGGACGCA
Source organism: Magnetococcales bacterium (assembly GCA_002753565.1). Lineage (GTDB taxonomy): Bacteria > Pseudomonadota > Magnetococcia > Magnetococcales > JADFYX01. The sequence continues at coordinate 8,702 of PEAM01000002.1, forward strand.
TCTCCCTGAGCCAATCCCTGTGGCTGCTGCTGTTTCTGTTGGTAATCGCCCTGATCTTGGCTCTTCAGCTTAACCTGTTTGCCTTGAAGCTCTGTTTTGGCGGAGCTTTTCTGGCAGTCACCTACCCGTTTACCAAACGCTATATTCAGCTGCCACAATTTTATCTGGGGGCCGCTTTTGGTTGGGGTGTCATCATCGCCTGGGGGGCGGTGACCGAAACGGTCAGCCTGGATGCCTGGCTTCTGTTTGCTGCCACCCTCGCCTGGGCTGCGGCTTATGATACCATCTATGCCTTGATGGATCGGGAGGATGATCTGAAAATTGGCGTTAAATCCACCGCCATCCTTTTTGGTCGCTTCGATCTAACCGCTGTGGCTCTGCTCTATCTGATCACCTTGGCCCTTCTGGCCTGGGCCGGTTGGCGACTGGGACTCTCTTGGCCCTTTTATCTGGCTTTGGGTGTCACCTTTTTACAGATGAGTTGGCAGATCTGGACCCTGCGGGATTATCCCAAAGAGCGGTTTCTGGCTATTTTTTTGAGCAATAAATGGGTGGGTATTTTTCTCTTTTCAGGCTTTCTTTTTGGGTGATCCTCTCTTTTGACCCATCACCCTGCCAGGACGACACCGATAACGGATAAGGAGTTGGAACGATGGAGATGTATCAGTGGGAGGCCATTACCAAAGAGGGAGATAAACGCAAAGGGGAGATGGAGGCCGATAATACCGGCATGGTGCTGGCCCATCTACGCCGCCGAGGACTGAAAAAACCCAAAGCCAAAAAAAAGGGTAAACCGGGGGGGCTGTTTCAAGCCAAAACCGTCTCAGAAATTGAGATTGTCGTCTTTACCCGTCAGCTTGCCACCATGGTCGGCGCAGGACTGCCCCTGGTCACCTGTTTCGACCTGACCGCCAAGGGGGCGGAAAATCCCCTGGTGCAGGAGATTGCTGTCCGGGTTAAAAAAGATATGGAGGCCGGTATCTCCCTGACGGAGGCGCTCTCCAAAGAGCCTAAAATGTTTGATGAGCTGTTTGTCAATCTGGTCGAGGCGGGAGAGCAGTCGGGTATTTTGGATAAGGTGTTGGAACGGTTGGCAGTCTATAAGGAGAAGTCGGCCAACCTGAAGGCCAAGGTTAAATCGGCCATGACCTACCCCATTGCCGTGCTGGTAATCGCCTTTATCATCACCGGTATTCTCATGATCTTTGTGGTACCGGCTTTCTCTGACCTGTTTAACGGCTTTGGTGCCGAACTTCCCCTGCCGACCCGAATCGTCATCGCCGCTTCCGAGTGGACCCAAGCCAACTGGTATCTGGTGATTATCTTGACGACTCTCTCCTTTTACGGCTATCGGGAGGCCTATCAGAAAAGTGATAAATTTCACTTTAAAATGGATAAGATAGCCTTGAATCTCCCCGTTTTTGGCATGATCCTGCGCAAAGGGTCCATCGCCCGGTTTGCCCGCACCTTCGGCACCATGATCGCAGCAGGCACACCGATTTTGGACAGTCTCCACAGTGTAGCCAAAACCGCTGGCAATCGTGTTGTACAGAAGGCGGTCATGGACTCCCGCTCCTCCATTTCTGAGGGGAGAACCATCACCGAACCGTTAGCGGAGTCGGGGATCTTCCCTCCCATGGTGACCCAGATGATCAGCATTGGCGAGTCGACGGGCAACCTGGAGTTGATGCTGGAGAAGATTGCCGATTTTTACGAAGCCGAGGTGGACCGGGCGGTTGATAACCTGACCGCCCTGTTAGAGCCGTTTATTCTGGTCTTTTTGGGGACGCTGATCGGTGGCTTGGTGATTGCCATGTATCTTCCTATCTTTCAGATGGGTCAGGTTATCGGTTGATGAACCTCTATTTTAATCAGCTCCGGCAGTTAATCTTTTTACGGTTTTTAATTTTTCTCTTTTTTTTGCTGGTTGTCCATAACGGCTATTTTGGGGTGAGTTGGTCAGAGCCTATCCCCTCAAAGAGCTTTTTTATCTACCCTGTTGTTGCACTATTGGGCGCCCTCTCCCTCTTCTATCTCAAATGGCTTGAGTCTGGCAAACATATTCATCTCTCCATCCTCCTCCAGTGTGGGTTGGACCCGGTATGGATCGCCCTGTTGATTTTTGCCACCGGCGGGCTGGACAGCCCCTTCTCGTTTCTGTTTGGCGTGGCCATTTTAAATACCGCTTTTCTTCTCGGTCAGCGACAAGCCTTTATCATGGCGGGGATGATTCTCATCTGCTCCGTGGGTCTGGTAACTCTTATCCCCTTTTTGCAACTCTCGACGTTCAATCCCGGTATCGAAGGCTTGAACCGGTTGGTGTTTCAGGGGATTGGCTTTATTCTTACCGCTCTGCTTGCCGGGGTTTTAGCCAATCGAATTGGTGGCATCAAGCAGGCTCTCGACCGTCAGAGCGATAGTTTGGCCGATTTAACCTCCCTGCACTACCAGATTATCCATGCCCTGCCCCACGCCCTGATCTCGACCAATTTGCAGGGAATCATCCGTGATATCAACCCAGGAGCCGAAACCCTGTTGAAGGTCTCAGCCAACCAGTTGCGGGGCCAACCCCTCCACAGCCACTTTCCCGCCTTTCAATGGGCCATCGATAAGAGTGAAGGGGAGAATCTCTATCTGGAGTTTAAACAGGGGGAGCAGATTTTAGGGGCCAATATTTCGCAACTGACCAACCAACATCAGCACACCATTGGCTCTCTTTTGGTCATTCGGGATCTGACCACCCTCAAGTCTCTGCAAAAAAAGCTGGCTGTCCAAGAGAAGCTCTCCCTTACCGGGCAGATGGCGGCAGGGGTAGCCCATGAGATCCGCAACCCTCTGGCCTCCATTCTCTCTGCCGCTCAGATGTTTGATGAAGAGAAACCCCGCCATCAAAAACTAAAACGGATTATCCTGGAGGAGGTGGAACGGCTGAAACAGTTGACCACCGATTTTCTGGTCTTTTCCCGACCCACCCAGCCGGCTCGGCAATCTTTGATTTTGCGCCCCTTTTTGGCTGACCTGACCCAACAGATCCAATCCGACCCCCGCTGGGGTGAGCAGCGCACATTGGTCTCAAACCTATCAGAGAAAACCACCATCCTTTTTGATCCCAACCAACTGCGACAGATTGTTTGGAATTTGCTGATCAATGCGGCCCAGGCCGCACCAGATGGCGGGGTGGTGACGCTCTCTCAAGCACCCTGTTTGGAGGAGGATAAAATAACCATTATCGTAGAAGATGACGGACCAGGGCTGGAGAGTGGTCTCTTTGCCAAGGTTTTAGAGCCTTTTTTTACCACCCGATCCAGCGGTACCGGCCTGGGGCTTGCCGTGGTGGCTCAGTTGGTACGGCTCAATGGTGGGGATATTCAACTGCAACCGGGTAGAAAAAAAGGCCTGCGGGTTTTGTTGACAATGGAGGGTAACCATGGCTGATATTCTTTTATGTGATGATGAAAAAAATCTCCGCGATCTGCTCTCTCTGGCTCTGGAGGAGCGTGGTCACCAACTACAGGAGGCGGCAAACGGCGCCCAGGCACTCAAAAAACTGGCGTCGGAGGAGTGGGATCTCTTTATCACCGATTTAAAGCTGCCGGATCTCAGCGGTCTGGATCTGCTGCGCCGTGCCAAACAGTTGGCTCCAGACAAACCGGTTATCCTCATCACCGCCCACGCCTCGGCAGCCACCGCCATCACCGCCATGAAGGAGGGGGCCTTTGATTATCTGGAAAAACCCTTCTCCATTGAAGATCTCCATCTGGTGGTCACCCGCTCTCTTGAACAGGGGGCGTTGGTCCGGGAGAATGTTCAACTTAAAAAAATCATCCAAGAAAAAGAGGCGCAGCGGGAGATCATTGCCAACAGCCGTGCCATGCGTCACGTATTGGAGCTGGCGGAGCGGGTAGCTCGTACCGATGCCTCGGTGATGGTGACGGGGGAGTCGGGCACGGGAAAAGAGCTGATTGCCAGGTATATTCATGACCACAGCAAACGGTCTCATGGCCCTTTTGTAGCCATCAACTGCGGGGCCATCCCCGAAAACCTGATTGAAAGCGAGCTGTTTGGTCATGCCAAGGGGGCCTTTTCTGGGGCGGTCAACAGTCGCAAAGGGGTGTTTGTCGAGGCTGAAGGGGGAACGTTGCTGCTGGATGAAATGGGTGAAATGCCCCTCACTATTCAAGCCTCTCTGTTGCGGGTGCTGCAAGAGCGGGTGATTCGTCCGGTTGGTGGTACCGGAGAAAAGCCGGTGGATGTTCGGGTGATCGCCACCACCCATCGCGATTTAATGCAAGAGATAGCCGAACAACGGTTTCGGGAGGATCTCTACTACCGCATCCATGTCGTCAACTTCAAGCTCCCCCCTTTACACGATCGCCGGGAGGATATCCCCTTGTTGGTTGTCCGTTTTGTCGACACCTTTGCCAAACGCTACGATCTCCCCATCAAAGGGGTCTCGCCAGAGGTGATGGATTGCCTCTCCCGGTACCCTTTTCCCGGTAATATTCGTGAGTTGCAAAACATCATCGAAGGAGCGGTCTCCCTCACCACCTCCCAACAGGTTGAGCTTACCGCCCTGCCAGAACAGATCCGCCATTACAGCCCCCGATCCAACGCTGAGGCCGCCGACCTTTTTAAACTGCCAGCAGAGGGGATGGACCTGGAGCAGTGGATGTTGGACAGAGAGCTGAGCGCCATGAATCAGGCTTTGGAGCGGGCAGAGGGCAATAAAACCAACGCTGCAAAACTGTTAGGCTTGAGCTTCCGCTCTTTTCGCTATCGGCTGAAAAAGCTCAACCTGGAAGAGTAAATAGAGAGATAGAGATTCCAAACCAAATCTGGACAAAACTATCATCAAATCAAACCAGAATTGGACGCTATATCCCTACTTTTCCTGCACCGTTTCGTAGCGTTTATTGCCGTCCAGATCAAAAAAGGTGATGGTCAGCTTATGGGGGGTCACAGCAACCCGGACAAACCCATATTGCGACAGAGCAAAATCCAGCTCATCCTCTTCTCTTTCAAGAGAGTAGAGACTCTTTCCACCCCCACCAGAAACCACCTGCAGGGGAGCGTTGGGATGGGAAATAAGCTGCAGATTATGGTCATGACCCGCCAGATAGAGATCTATTTTTGTCTCAACCATGGCCGGTAAGAGTTGTTGGTGCATGGCGAGGGTTGGACCATGGGGTCCGATGGAGTAGAGTGGGTGATGCCCGGCGGCTATTCTCCAGACCGGGTTTTTCTGGTTGTTGGAAAAAACCGTTCGAAGAAACTGCCCCTGGCGGTTAAAACTCTTCTTATCGGTCGTATCCAATCCCACCAACCGCACCAACGGCTTTCCATCCACCTGCCCCAGGTTAACCGCAAACACGCGATCAAACATTTTCCACCGTTTACTCCCTAGCGCCCGCTGACTATAAAGAACTTGCGCATCCTGGTTACCCCGGTGATCGTGGTTACCCAACACGGCTATAAAGGGAAGGGTTGAGAGGGTGGGGCCAGTATAGATGGTTTCAAATTTGCTTTTCCATTGGGGGTCATCAATGGATAAAACCCCGTTGGGATAAAAATTATCTCCCAGCAGTAGGATAAAATCCAGATCACCGGCTCGTTGCGCCTCTTCTTCCATGGTAGCGGCAACCTGACGCTGGGCTGTGGAGCCGGAACCCTGATCACCCAAGGCATAAAAAACCAAGGTCGATTGGCTTAAGAGAGAGGGGGGCAGAGTAACCTGACCATAGCTGCTGGTGGAAAAAAGAGCCGTTACAGCCCATAGAAGGAAAAGTGACACTCTTTTTCTATTCATGCCTCACACACACCCTCCGCCATACCCTGTTCTGTATCCCTCTGATTAAAAGAATACCGTTAATTTTTATTACTTTTTTCCCACTCAATGGCAAACCATTCAACCCAGTAGCAAAGATGGGCACAGCGATTGCAGTTTACAGCGTGTCAAGCAGAAGCATAGATGGTTATCATGCTTTGCCTTTTTTAATGCCCTTTATAAAGAGTTTACCAAAAATAATGGAAAATAGGACCTCTGACGTCGGATTTGGCAAAATTCATAATACCCTCGCGACCGTGATGCATCAATACAAGGATATTGAAGATTTTTTATCTCAACTGGATAGTGACTCCTATTCGTTCGAGTTTTTGGAAGCTGCGGATTCTCCTCTAAGTGGCTTGGTGGACGCTCTGCCTTCAGACCACGCTTTGTATTCATAAAAACAGATGGCTAGGAGACGATTCCCATGATTTCTCTTGTAACGGGTGGCGCAGGATTTATTGGCAGCCATCTCTGTGAAGCATTGTTGAAAGCGGGCCATAGGGTGCGTGTGGTAGACAATCTTTCGACTGGACGGCTGGAAAATCTGAACGATTTTGCCGCTAGCGACCAGTTATCGGTCCATCAGGTTGATGTCTGTGATCTGGATAAACTGACCCCCTGTTTTGAAGGGGTGGATTGGGTTTTTCATCTGGCTGGTCTGGCCGATATCGTCCCCTCCATTGAGCAGCCGGTCGGATATTTTCAGGCCAACGTACAGGGCACCTTGAATGTTTTGGAAGCGGCTCGGGAAAAAGGGATCAAACGGCTGGTTTATGCCGCCTCTTCCTCCTGCTATGGCATTCCGGATCTCTATCCAACTCCGGAGAGTTCAGCCATCCAACCCCAATATCCCTATGCTTTGACCAAATTTATGGGCGAGGAGTTGGTCATGCACTGGGCCAAAACCTATCAGTTGCCGGCCATGTCACTGCGACTGTTTAATATCTATGGTCCACGATCACGAACATCTGGAGCATATGGGGCGGTATTTGGGGTATTTTTGGCGCAAAAAATTAATGGCAAACCCTTTACGGTGGTGGGTGATGGCAGCCAGTCCCGTGATTTTACCTATGTGACCGATGTGGCCGATGCCTTTATCACGGCGGCCCAATCGGATCTGTTGGGGGTGGCCTTAAACGTAGGCAGTGGCGCCCATCAGAGTATCAATCGGCTGCTGGAACTGTTGGGCGGAGAGCGCACCAACCTTCCCAAACGGCCTGGAGAGCCGATGATCACCTTTGCGGACACGACGCAAATTGAGGAAAAACTCCAGTGGCGAGCCAAAGTCTCTTTTGAGGAGGGGGTTGGGGAGATGCTCAAGCGTATTGATGATTGGCGCCAGGCACCGGTTTGGAATCCAGACTCCATCGCCAAGGCCACCTCATCCTGGTTTAAATATTTAGGCTGATGGCTTTCAACCTAGAAACGGCAGTTGGAAGTGCATGAATGGTGCAAGATATTGGTTTAGCTGTTGTCATAGAAAAAATCGACGTCACCCAATGGGTGATGAGACTTTTTTCTATGACAGCAGGTGAATCAAGAGGTTATGCCAAGTATGGGCTAACAACTGCCGTTTCTAGGTTCAACGCCTCGTGGCACAAAAAAGAGTGCAACCCTCCACATTTGAGGGTTGCACTCTTTTAAATCATGATCACTGGCAGATGGCCGGAAGAAGTCGAGGCCACTCCATCACATTGGCCCCACCATCCGCCAGATGATCACTCCCTCCCCCGTCTCCAATCCTTGGAGACCCACACACTTCTCTAGCCCCAGGTCAGGTTAAAACGATCGGGAGACAGTGAATACCACTCGATCTTCGGCGGCAGCCCCCAGTGCCGCTTTGGCATCATTACCGGTACCATAATAGCTGATATCCAGTCCAAAGCCGGCCAGACTTTTGGAGATACCAATGCTGAAGTCATCTAAATTCCCACCACTTTTAAAGCTACTGCCAAAAGCGTGACCAAAATGGGCAGCAATGGCAAAATCCTCTGGTAAAGAGACCTCTGCTCCTACCTCAACATACTGAGCGGAATCATCGGTGGTGCTGGCGGTATAGTCGGGGGAGTAGGAGTATTTACCACTCAACGACAGGGTTTCAAAGGCGTAACCCAAGCCAAAATAGACCTCTGTAAAGTCATACTCTTTACTGCCCGGACTGCCCGGATAAAAATAGCGGATGGCACCAAGGTCCAGACTGAAACCATTGGCAAACTCGGTGGCAAAACCACCATACAGATCCATCTCGATCTCGGCATCGCCAAAGTCGATGTTAGAGGCCCAAACACCCACATAGAGACCACTGTCATGGCCCACATCAAAACCGCCTTGAATGGCGGGATCTTCATTGGTTTGGGAAACACCGCGCCAGACATAATCGGAGGTGATGGCCACATTGGCTGATAGCTCGAAATCCCCCACTTGTGTACCGGCTTGACCAACAGATGGTAGAATCAACAGTCCAGCAACCAAAGCCCATTTTTTTAGGGTGTTTCTCATTTTCTCTTTCCTTTTCTTTCTTGAAAAATTTTTTCGTTCCGGCTTAAAGAGCCTCAGACATCACACCCTACCTATAGAAATAACCGTACCACTTTGTTTAGTATTTGTTTTATTTAAATATTTTCAATAATTTTCCTTTATTGACAAAGAGCACCGTCTTTTTTATGATTCTTTTTTAATCATATTGCACAAATAATATTCGTAGCTGCAAAAGAAATGGATAGGAAAAACAGCGACTACTTGAAAAGCCCTTTTGAAAAACCTGGAAAGAAAGTGCTATAGTTGTAGAGTCGTTTTTTTAATCGCTTTCAAGTGGGTTGAGCCAAGACGGATGTTCGTATAAAACCATTGACTATCATCTGTGTGTTTTCATACACAGGATCTGTTGATTGAGAGGTAACAGGATACAATGAAGAATAGAGTATGGATTGTGGTTCTGGCTGCGATGGCGGTTGGTATTTCGGGTTGCTCCAAAAAAACCTGGTCTAGCCGTAACAAGCTGGAAGAAAATGATGAATTAACCCGATTCGGAAAAAAAGAGGCCGACGCACAGGATGAGGAGAATGGCCTTACCTACGAAAAAGGTCAAAAAGGGCTGTTCTCCCTCGGTGGTGAAAAAGGGCTGTTTGGTCGTGGCGGCAGCTCCCGCTCCAACGAAGAGACAAGAGGAGATAAACTGTTTGCCGGTGCCTTGGATGTGGTGCTTGGTCTACCCATTATGGTAGCCAGTCGAGAGGGTGGCCTGGTCTCCACCGACTGGAAGACAGACCCTGAAAACCCCACGGACCGCTACCGGATCAACATCCGGGTTTCAGGACGTGATCCCTACGGTGAGGTGAAGGTGGTTGTCCTCAGACAAAAATTGATCGGTAACAGCTGGGAAGACCAACCATCCGATAGTACCGCCGCCAGCCACATTGCCAAAAATATTCGGAAAAAAGCCCAGGTTGTTCGGCACTAAACAGCCCTTCTTACCTCCAGGCTACCCAGCCTGGAGGTATTGTCAGTTGTAACCAAATTTGATGGTTAAAGGCAAAGGCAACACCTGGAGAGGCCCCGCAGGCCCCCAAACCCGCTGGGAAGGGATAGATCACTTCCCAGACCTATCCGTAATCGTCTGGTACCCATTTGGATTGGAATCTCTATAAAATAAAGAGAACCACCAATCCTGACTCTCCCCAACAAGAGCAAAGCGGTTCAAGCCCTTTTAGGTGTGCTTGGGTATCATGCCGCTATCAATAATATCCACACCCGGTGACTTCGTCCCTATGGGTGAAAGAGGCAGGGGAAGAGACAGGTTGATGGTATAGCGGGTCACCGGGTAGACCAGCTTGATAAACTGACCGGATTTATAATCAACAAATTGATCCGGTCCATTGATCTCCTTGGCCTTCATTAAAATCTCGTTGGAAAGAACCGTCGTCGCATGAGCCAGACAGACAGCCACCCCCCCCTTGTCTGATGTCACCATGGAGAATAGTTTGGTTGCCGAGGTAATTTGAGCCAAGGGTTCCTCTTTAAGATAGCCCAATTCAATCAACCCTTTCGGATCACCAATTACCGCCTCCGGATAGCTGCCGTGATCGCGGAAATATTTAAGACAGGCCGAACTGATCGTATAGAAAAGACCCAATAAAATAATGGTCTTATCCATAACGATCTCATCCTCTATCGTGCTCTCCCGAATCGCTCTCAGCCTGAGCAATCCCCAAAAGACAACAACTAAAAAGGCGGTAACAATAAGTATGACGGACATATAGTTGGAATCCTATAATCTGGATGGGGAGTGAATCCTGTAAACCAAGTTAAGCACAATACCCAACACCCGATCAAGCAAACCGCTCCAGGGTATCCGGTAACCGCCCTATAATAAAAAATAAAAAAAAAATTGCAAATTGTATGAAAAGCAAAGACAATTACAGAGTATACTGTTTTTCTAATATACCAATGTAAAACCTATCAAATCAGGTCTCAATCAGGTTAAAAATTCAAGGAGCATAGAAAATGGCTGACAAATCCCTAGATGCAAAAGGTCTCAATTGTCCTCTTCCCATCCTTCGTGCCAAAAAAGCACTCAAAGCCATGGAAGCAGGCCAGGTTCTGGCTATTGAGGCCACCGACCCAGGGTCGGCCAAGGATTTTGAATCGTTTTGCAATCAGACCGGCAATGAGTTGATCTCATCTTCTGAAGAGAATGCGGTCTACCACTTCGAAATTCGCAAGTCCTAAAAAGGAGACGACACGATGGCCGATCAGAAAAGGTTAGCGATTATCGCAACAAAAGGGACGTTGGACTTTGCCTATCCGCCACTCATCCTGGCTACGACGGCTGCTGCCCTCGATTATGAAGTCACCATCTTCTGGACATTTTACGGACTTCAGGTTCTGAAAAAAGAGCGCAATCTGAAAATTTCTCCTCTGGGTAATCCCGGCATGCCCATGCCAATACCCATGCCGGTTCTTGTTCAGGCTCTTCCTGGTATGGAGAGCATGGCAACGGTAATGATGAAACAAAAAATGGCCGGCAAAGGTGTGGCCAGCATTGATGACCTCTACGACATGGCCGTCGAGTCCGATGTCCAGATGATTGCCTGTCAGATGACAGTCGATCTGTTCGATTTCAAACACTCCGATCTGGTTGACGGTGTGGAGTATGCTGGCGCTGCTCGTTTCTTTGAAGTCGCTCAAGAGGCCGATATCACGCTGTTTGTTTAATAGACTCCCCTCTCTTTTCGGCCCATCGATAAAAAAAACCGGAAGCCCGATTGAAAAGGCTTCCGGTTTTTTTTTATCCACGGCGGCAACCACCTCTCCACCCACGCCTCTACTCCAGCGGGTTGGCCTCTAAAATAGCCGTCATATGCTGAATACTCTCCTCCAACGAACACCCCTCACCGATGGACTGTTTCAAAAAGGCCCGAATCGGCTCGATCAATTGGATGGCATGGTCGATTTGCGGATTGCTTCCCGCCACATAGGCACCAATATTGATCATATCCTCCGCCTTTTTATACACCGCCAACGCCTCGCGAATTTTTCCTGCCATCTCTTTCTGTTCTGGAGTGGTCAAATCTTCCATTAAACGAGAGAGAGACTGCAACACATCAATAGCCGGATATTGGTTGGCCGAGGCCAGCTCCCGAGAGAGGACAAAATGGCCATCCAAAATACCCCGAACCGCATCGACAATGGGATCCTGTAGATCATCCCCCTCCATCAACACCGTATAGAGACCGGTGATGGAACCCTCCCCCTGGTCCCGTCCGGCCCGCTCCAACAGATTGGGCAACAGCATAAAGGTTGAGGGCGGATAACCCCGACTGGTAGGGGGCTCTCCCCTCGCCAGCCCCACCTCCCGCTGTGCCATGGCAAAACGGGTGACCGAGTCCATCAAGAGCAGGACATGTTTCTGTTTAGCCCGAAAATATTCGGCAATGGCCGTCGCCATAAAGGCGGCTCGTAAACGCATCAAGGGGGGTTGATCGGAGGTGGCAACCACGACAATGGAGCGAGCCAGCCCTTCCGGCCCCAAATCTTTTTCCAAAAACTCCACCACCTCACGTCCCCGCTCTCCCACCATGGCAATCACATTGATGTCGGCATCGGTGTAACGGGCCATCATGCCGATCAGGGTACTTTTACCCACACCCGAACCGGAAAAAATACCCACACGCTGACCTCGCCCAACCGTCAACAGGGAGTTGATGGAACGGATGCCAATATCCAATTTTTCGTCAATACGACGACGCAGCATAGGGTTGATGGGGTCGGCATTCAGGGGGGTGGTCTCCTGGGTACGAATGATGGGGCCATTATCCAGGGGCTCTCCCATGGGCCCCAAAATACGACCCAACAGCTCTTCTCCCACCTGGATCATCTCCGAACGGCCCTCAGAGACAATCAAACTGCCGGGATGGATCCCTTTGATCGTGCCAAAGGGCATCAGCAACAGGACATCATTGCGAAAGCCAACCACCTCTGCCTTGATGGGCTTGGTGCCGTCATCGGGATAGACTTCGCACAGATCACCGATGGAAGCAGCTGGACCCGACCCCTCAATCATCAGGCCAACCACCTGAGAAACCTTACCGGTCCGGCGCAGGCCCATCTGCCGATGGGCCACTTCTCCATATTGATTCCAGGGAATGTTCAAAGAGAGCATTATGATTCCACATCTTTATCTAATGATTCATCCGATGGCTTCTCATCCACCAAAGGGGCTTGAGTCGCTTCCTGGCTGGTCTCCACCCGGCTCTCCAAAACATCAGCTGGCTCAGCAACAGGCTCCTCCTGAGCTTTCAGGGTCTCACCTCCATCCAGGGGCTCCTCCTCCTCAGCGTCCAACAGAGCCAGCTGATCCAGATCTTCCTCTTCCAACCCCTCATCCTCATCTTCAGCAGCAAAACCCTCCAACAACGCTTCCGAGACAGACTCCAACGGATACTCATCCTCCTCTTCTTCAAAATCCTCCTCAGCGTCCAACAGAGGCTCCTCCAAGGCATCGATCGAAGGGTCGGCTGCCAGAGGTGTCAGAGGTGCTTCTGCCTCAGCCTGAGCCTTTTGGCGAGCTGCATCAGCTATCTCAGGCAAACCACTCTGATTCAACCGCTCCTGGAGTTGTTGGCGAAGGGCGGTCTCCACCTCGCGCAGACGCATCTCCAAATTATCTTCCATACCGCCAAAGTCGCTTTCCATCACCACCGACCCAGGCAAAACCGTCTCATCTGCGACAAATTCAATGGTTTTAAACCCATCCATCCGTTGTAAAATCTCCGCATTACCGGGAGAGACACGGATGATGATATTTTTTCGACCGGTGGACCGTTTCATGATCCGCCGAACCCGTTCGGCAATCCCCTCCGGATTGATGGACAACTCATGGGCCAACAGCTCGCGATTAAAAGAGAGCAGCGTCTCGACAAAAAAATGTTCCGAGGCGGTAAAAACCCGGTGGGGTAGATCATCCAGCTCCCGCAAAACATTCTCCAACTGCGGAATAAGGCGACGGATCTCCTTCTCCATCTTCTCCTGGCCAACCTCCAACCCGGTCTTCTCCCCCTCCTCAAACGCCTTTTGATAAACTTCCCGTTCAATCTGCTCCAATCGCCGTTGATGGATCTCCTCTTCCGATACCGGAGGCGGCTCCTTCTTCTCTTGAATGGAGGGCAGGGTGCCATCGGGCATAAAACGGATAAAATGGTCTCCCTTATCTTCAACCTCTGCCTGTTGGAGAGAAAGAAGCTCTTCAAATCCTCTTTTTTCTATGGGATTTTCCATTTTAGAACCTTTTGAAAGTCCACCTGCCATAATAATCTCTCCACACCAATAAACCCCAGACCCCTACAAGACAACGTCGTCCGACCCTTTGCCCATGATAACAATGGAACCCTCGGACTCCAAACGACGAGCCGCTTTGAGAATGGTCTGCTGGGCCGATTCCACATCGGCTACCTTGACCGGACCCATCATCTCCAGATCTTCGCGCAACATCTCGGCAGCCCGTTCGGACATGTTCTGGAAGAACTTCTCCTTGAGCCTTTCGTCGGCCCCCTTGAGCGCGGCCAGCAGCTCGTCGTTGCCCACCTCCCGCAGCAGGGTCTGGAAGCTCTTGTCGTCCATCAGCAGCAGATCTTCGAACAGGAACATCTCTTTGCGAACCTCTTCAGCCAGCGGATTATCCTCTTCATCCAGGTAGGAGAGCAGATTATCCGAGACTTCACGGCTCATCATATTGAGCAGTTCAGCCACCTTGATAACTCCGCCACCACCCTCTTGGGCGTAACCTCCACGGGTAGCACCCAGGGCATCCAACTCCGTCAGCAGCGACTGCTCGATATCCTCCATGGCGCCCGGAGGCAGACTACCCAGCTTGGCCATGCGGTAGATCACCTCCTGTTGAATATCCTGTGCCAGGAAATCGATGACAAAAGAGGCCTGTTCGGTCTGTAACTGAGACAGAATCATGGCGATACTTTGCGGGTGCTCGTTGGTAAGAAAGGTAGCCACCAGTGTTGGCTCCATGGCATTGAGAATCTCCCATGGAGTATTTTTCGGACCGGTCTGCAGCTCTTTGAGCAGGTGACGACCCTTCTCCTTGCCCAGAGCCTTCATGACCAGATCCTTCACTTTGCCCATGCCACCACGCACGTCAAACTGATGATACTCAAACTTATCCAAAAACTCCTGGCGAACCGCCTTGACCACCTCTTGAGGCATGACGCCCATGCGAGAGATGACGCGGGAGATCTCGCGGATTTCATCCTCTTTCATACCCGACATGATCTTTTTCGAATCTTCATCCGGAATAGAGAGCAGAAAGACCGCCGCCTTCTCCTTACCCGTCAATCGCATCCTTTTCTTCTTGGGAGGAAGGGGAGGTGCAGCGGACTCTTCGTCAGCGTTCCATACTTGTGTGTCTGCCATCTGACTCTCCTAAAAAATCCTATTTTAATGCCTGTCTGGTTGATAAGGGTAATCCCCAAGCAGTACGGAGACTGCTCGGGGAAAAAGGGTTGATCATGTATCGGAGATCATCCAGGAGCGAATAATTTCTCGCGCCTCTTCGGTATGCTCTTCGATCATCTGCGAAGTCAACTTGATGTTGCGATCCGGTACCCGAGTCCGCATGGGCTGCTCGGTAGGCAACGTACCGATACCCTCGGCCAGCAGTTGCTCTTCCAAGGCAGCCACTGCAGCAGGAATACCGCTGGTATCGCCCATTTTTTCTGGATTGAGGAACCGGTTGACCATCGGTCTCAGAACCACCATCAAGAGAAGGAAAACGGCCAGGACCAGGGCCAGCTTGAAGTAGAAATCCGGCTCTTCCCAGAATTTAGGCCCTTGTTCAGAACCCACTGCCAGCGGCTCGAACGGAATCTGGGTCACTTCAATGGTGTCACGATCTGGACGATAGCCGATGGCCCGCTCAACGATCTTTTTCAGATCTTCCATATCTTCAGCGGTTCTTTTTTCGCTGACGGTGGTTTTACCATCTTCAGCCAGCACATATTTCGTATCCACCAAAACAGCGATGGAGAGATGTTTGATGGTACCGATTGGCAGCACGGTCTTTTCAATGGTTTTGGAAATTTCATAGTTGATGGTCTCCCGTTCTACATCTCGGGACTGGTTGGAGCCGGTACTACCCGCCCCTCCCCCATCGTTGGCATCGTTGGGGCGAACCCCCGGAATACCACTGACACCAAAGTTGCCTCGGCTGGCCTCATTGACAAACTGCTCACTGCGGGCCACCTGACCATCGGGGTCGAAAATCTCCTTGGATTGCTCAATACGGGCCAGATCCAGCTCGGCGGTTACCCGAACAATACTCTTGCTGATACCGCTGGCGCTGATGCCGACAATCTTATCCAACATCGCCTGGGCACGCTCCTCCAGAGAGCGTTCCACCTGCCGCTGCATGACCATGGACTCATCCGCATCGACCCGACCATCTTCGGAGCCCCCTTGACCACCGGCAATCAGGTTACCTTTATGATCAATCAGGGTGACATTGTTTTCGTCCAGCCCTTCAACGGCTGACGAGACCAGATGGACAATTCCCTCACTCTGCTTACCGCTCAACGGGCGGGAAAGCTCCATGATAACCGAGGCGGTCGCCATCTTCTCTTCAGAGACAAAGAGAGATTTTTTCGGCAAAACCAGATGTACACGGGCACTGTTGACCGAGGCTATGCTTTCGATGGTGCGACTCAGTTCGCCCTGAAGGGCGCGCTGGAAGTTCATCCGCTGCATAAAATCGGTCATACCGATCAGGCTACCGTTATCGAAAATCTCGTAGCCAACCCCACTGTTTTGTTTGGGAAGCCCCAATGTAGCCAGTTGAAGTCGAACGTCGTAGACCTTTTCCGACGGAATTTCGATGGTGGTTCCCCCTAAACTCAATCGGTAGGGGATATTGGTTTTGGTCAGCTCTTCGATAACCCGCCCGGTCTCCTGTTCCGGCAAGCCGGAAAACAGAACCTTGTAGGTGGGGCGAGTCGTGTACCAAATCACGGCAGTAAGCGCCAGAATGGTCGCAATAATGGCAACAATCAGTCCGTTGCGACCACCCAGGGGTAATCTCTCCAGAAAACCGGTAAATCCCTCCATGGGTGACTCTGGAGTGGTTCCAGCCATAGCAGCGGCAGATGGTGATTCAGCCATGATCATTCCTTTTATTCATTTTCATTCCGTTAAGATTAACCTTATCGGCCTGTTCAGGTGCAAACCAGATCAAGCTAGGCCTGCATGCTCATCACTTCCCGATAGACTTCAACTGCTTTATTTCTGACCTGTAACAACAAACGAAGATGCAACTCCGCTTGGGATGAGGCGATTTGTGCTTCGTGGATGCTTACCCCTGCATTGCCCAACAGGGCACGGCGACCTAAATCCTTCGCCTCTTTTTGCAGGCGGTCGGTCTCCTTGATCTGTTTGGCCAGGGTGACGGAAAAATCTTCCCACGCGCCCCCTTTGCTCTCTCCAGCACCAGACAGAGAGGGCATGGAGGGTAAATTAGGGGCAACCGGTATGTTACCAATAGGTATGGACATCTTTTAATACTCCTTTATCTGCCAATTTCCAGCGCCTTCAAAGCCATGGCCTTGGAGGCGTTGAGAACCGATACATTCGATTCATAGGAACGGCTGGCCGACATCATATTGACCATCTCCGTTACCATGTCGATATTGGGCATCGCCACATACCCCTGTTTGTTGGCATCCGGGTGGCTGGGGTCGTACTGCATGCGGGGGGGGCGTTCATCCACATGAACCCGGTCCACACTGACACCCGTAGCCCCGGCCGCCGCCTCCACACTCAACATTTCGTTGAAGGGTTTGGCAGAAAAAACAGGATCCTTTCTTTTATAAGGTCCCCCTTCTGCCGTACGGGTGGTTTGGGCATTGGCGACATTCTCGGCAATCAGGTTGAGCCGAAGACGTTGGGCCGCCAAACCGGAGGCGGTTACTCGAAACGAGGTGAGAAAATCAGCCATTCCACTCTATCCTTAACTAACTGTTTCCGGTCCTGATAGAACCGGATGAAAAATCTGTTCCATTAACGGCTTTGACCATCAATCATCATGCGCATTTTACTGATCTGACCATTCAATGACTGGGTGGCATAGTTATACAGCAGTTGGTTGGCGGTTTGACGCGCCATCTCCTGCTCCAGATCGACGCTGTTTTTATCCCCTTTGGGAATGGGAGTCTCCACCGCTTGAACCTCCCCTGCAACCGGTTCACCAAAAGGAATCGGAATATGTTTGCCACTGGTACGGGCCATGGGAAGCTGATCCGGTGGCGGATAAGCTCTTAACATCTCTTCTTCAAAGTTGACCCGTTTGGCCTTGTATCCTGGAGTGTCCGCATTGGCGACATTGGCTGCGATAACATCTTGACGACGCTGCCGTAAGTCCAGCAAATTGGCTTTAAAAGCCCCAGCGCTACCCAACAATCCAAAGTTACTCATCCTCTCTCTCCCTAAGTCAATTAGTTGACGAAAGGGTGTTAAAACCATTCCGCACAGATCTAACTTGCATAAACCATGCCTATTTATTTAAATTGTTTTATCTTACCGAAATTTTGAGGATATTTTCATTTTTTATAGGCAGGACAAGCTGTAAAACAGTAGGTAGAGAGTCTGGTGCAAGGAGAGAGCCAAAGAGGATAAAAAAAGGGATATACGTATCCCTAGATGATTCCCTCAACGGTCTGAAAAAGGCAATCATCTAGGGATGAATGGAAGTTTTGAATGTCAATAATACTAGAAAATACAACTCAGTCCATCAAAGTTGCTGCGACTTTTTTTGCCGCCGCAAGCGTTTCATCTATCACCGAATCGGTATGGGCAAAAGAGAGAAAGCCGGCCTCATATTGACTGGGAGCCAAATAGACCCCCTCCCCCAACATGCCATGAAACCAACGATTAAAGCGGTTCATGTTGGATCTTGCCGCCTGCTCAAAATTTTCCACCACCGGCTCATCGGTAAAAAACAGCCCAAACATAGAGCCAACCCGTGTCCCCAGATGGGGAACACCCGCTTGGGTTAACACATCGCTTATTCCATCGGTCAATCGCTGGGTACGCCAATCGAGGGTTTCATAAAAACCGGGCGCCGAGATAATTTTGATCATGGCCATACCCGCCGCCGTCGCCAGAGGATTGCCAGAGAGTGTCCCAGCCTGATAGACCGGCCCGGAGGGGGAGATCTGCTCCATCAGATCCCGACGACCTCCATAAGCGCCAACCGGAAGACCACCACCGATAATTTTTCCCAAGGTGGTCAGATCCGGCTTGATGTTGTAATAGTGCTGGGCTCCCCCTCTGTCGACCCGAAAACCGGTCATCACCTCATCAAAGATCAACAGGGCACCATAGGTATCGCAAATCCGCCTCAACCCCTCCAAAAAACCGGGTTTAGGCAAGACACAACCCATGTTTCCGGCAACCGGTTCGACAATAATGGCGGCAATCTGCATCCCTTTTTTAAGAAACAGGGCATCCACCGCCTGCAGATCATTGAAAGGCAAGGTGAGGGTATCCTCGGCCGTTTTAGACGTCACCCCAGGAGAGGAAGGAACACCAAAAGTGGCCGCACCCGATCCGGCTGAAACCAACAGGCTATCGGCGTGACCGTGATAGCAGCCATCAAATTTTAGGATGGCATCCCGTTTGGTGGCCGCCCGAGCCAACCGCAAGGCGCTCATGGTGGCTTCGGTTCCTGAGTTAACCAGCCGTACCATCTCCATGGAGGGGACAATCTCTACGATTTTTTGAGCCAGATAGACCTCAGCATAGGTTGGAGCACCAAAGGAGGCCCCCTTTTCGGCGGTATTTTTAATGGCACTTACCACATGGGGGTGGCTATGTCCGGCGATCATCGGACCCCAAGAACCGACGTAATCGATATACCGTTTGCCATCAACATCAATGAGAGTGGCCCCTTGTGCCTCCCGAATGAAAGGGGGGGTTCCCCCCACCGACTTGAACGCCCTGACGGGACTGTTGACACCACCTGGAATGACTTGCTGGGCTTTTTTAAAGAATTTTTCGGAAAGGGTCATGAAAATTCTCACTATTATTTGATGGTTTTTAACATGTACCCTGCTATATTTATCCGACAATAAGCGGGTGGACCGGTCTGATTTTTCCTAGAGTAACAGGATAATAAACGATCTTGTAGGGAGAGAAAAAGTCCATTGCCGAAAAATAGTCAAATCGATCAACTCAACCCCTGCACCAATCCATATCCCATGCATAGGCTGGATCTCTATGGGATAAAAGGGTAAAATATGTTTGATGTAATCAGTTTTTTCCAGGAATATTTTCAAAATAGGATGACAAATGAACCCGGATAATCCAGCACAAAAAAGAGACTCTCATTGGTTGGACAAGATACCCTGGCGTATCGCTCCCATCGCAGTACTTCTTGCTTTCCTACCCTTTTCGCCTCAACCCCACCTGATAGAAAAAATCGACTTTCTCTTCTCCGGTACTCTAACCAAACCGTTGGATATTTTTGATCTGTTTATGCACGGCCTACCCATTACCCTTATTCTCTTCAAAGGGGTGCATCATCTATTGCGGGGTCAATCATGAATATTGTCCTGATCGGTATGAGAGGCTGCGGTAAATCCTCCGTCAGTAGACGCTTGGCGCTCTGCACCAAACGCAATCTTTTCTCATCAGATGCTCTGATCTCCTACGAAAACCAAGGGGAGGAAATTTCGGACATCATCGAAAAAAGTCAGGGAGATTGGCGGGTGTTCAGAGAGTTGGAGTATCTGGTCATTAAAAAAATTGTTACCCAGAGTGACCTCATTATCGATACCGGAGGCGGGGTGGTCGTGGATCTGGATGACGAAGGGGGGGAGATCTACAGCGAGCGGAAGATCTCTCTGCTCAAAAATAATGGCCTGATCTTCTGGTTGAAAGGGGGCATTGAGACGCTGATCAGAAAAACCAGGGGAGATGTGAGAAGACCGCCGTTAAGTCAAAACAAATCCGATGAGGAGCTAATGGAGAACAGGTTGCCCTTCTACGAGGCGGCAGCTGATGTAATTGTGGATGTGGAAGGCAAAAAACGTAAGGAGGTGGCTGTTGAAATATTACAACATATTGGAAAACATCCCGATTTCTCCAATTTGGATATGTTCAAGCTTTAAGCTTTTCCGTGGTCCGGTTGGTTGGTTGATCTTTATCTGAGGATTTTCTGATCAATCTCTCTTTGGTCTCTCTTTGATCCCTTTATGGTCTCTCTTAGTCTTTATCCTATATAATCCATTAAAGAGTTAAAAGAGTAAGAAGGGGTGTTGAATTGGTGATAACCTTTATACAAGGGTGAATCTTTTAACTTTTATTAATCAATCGGCTCACCAATACTCTGTGGAGAGTCCAGAATAACCCAAGGCGATTCCCCCTTTCTCCTCAGCTTTGAGGATGTTGACCACATTTTATCCACAGGATTTAATCAATCTCCATCGAAAAATTATTTCTATGATCCATAAAAAATACTGTTGGGAAAAGAGACTTTTTTTTGTTATGTAAAGTATTATAATATTAAGAGATTCTAATGTTTGGTTAACAATCCAGTTTCAAACATAAAAATCATCTTGGTCTTTTAGAGGCTACCCCCAATTTCCAACCAAAAAGGGTAAAACAACACCATCTTGAAGGGAATTTGAAAAAACAAACCCTTCCAAAATGGTTATAGAACCTGTAAATCAACTAACATGGAAGGTTGCCGTAAACCTTTTGACCCCGTTTGAATTTTTTCAATCAAACTTTTGATTATCTGGTTTAAGTAAGGAGCGTACTTTTATGGACGACATTGTCATTGTAGGTGCTGGACGAACCGCTGTTGGAAGCTTTTTGGGGACCCTTTCCAAAGTTCCTGCCCACGAACTAGGTGCAACCGCCATTAATGGTGCCCTGGAGAGAGCCGGTGTTAAACTCGACCAGGTTGACGAAGTCATCATGGGTCAGATTTTAACGGCCGGTTGTGGTCAAAACCCCGCCCGTCAGGCTGCCATGCAGGTTGGTATTCCCCAAGAGGTACCCTCTGTTACCGTCAACAAACTCTGCGGTAGTGGCCTGAAAGCGGTCAGTATGGCGGCTCAGGCTATCAAGTGTGGCGATGCCGACATTATTGTCGCCGGTGGTCAGGAGAACATGACACTCTCACCACACATTCTAAAAAATGCCCGTAATGGCCAAAAAATGGGTAACTGGCAACTGATCGACACCATGATTGATGATGGCTTGACCGACGCCTTCAACAACTATCACATGGGTACCACCGCCCAGAACATTGCCGATAAATGGGGCTTTACCCGCGAAGAGCAAGATGCGTTTGCCGCCCACTCACAAAACAAAGCGGAAGCCGCCATTAAAGCCGGCCATTTTAAAGATGAGATCGTTCCCATCGAAATACCCCAGCGCAAAGCCCCCCCCGTGGTTTTCGATGGAGATGAGTTCCCCAGAGCCGGTGTGACCGCCGAGGCTCTTGGCAAGCTGCGTCCCGCCTTTAGTAAAGATGGTTCTGTGACAGCCGGCAACGCTTCCGGTATCAACGATGGAGCCGCGGCAGTGGTCATGGCTTCCAAAAAGAGAGCCGACGAGTTGGGTCTGAAACCACTGGCTCGTGTAGTGGCCTATGCCAGTGCGGGTGTGGACCCAAAAATCATGGGTACCGGTCCTATTCCTGCTGTCAGGAAATGTTTGGAAAAGGCTGGATGGACCGTTGATGATCTGGACCTGATCGAAGCCAACGAAGCTTTTGCGGCTCAGGCCATGTCGGTTAACAAAGAGCTGGGTTGGGATGAGAGCAAGGTAAACGTCAACGGTGGCGCTATCGCCCTGGGCCATCCGGTTGGAGCTTCGGGGGCTCGTATTCTGGTCTCTCTCCTCTATGAAATGGGGCGCCGGAATGCCAAAAAAGGGATTGCTACCCTTTGCATCGGTGGTGGTCAGGGTATTGCCGTTGCCATTGAGCGGTATTAATTCAAATCAAGAGCCGGACCTCGGTTGGAGGTCCGGTTGGCCTGTTGTGTTTCAAATCAAGGAGATTATAACGTATGTCTAGAGTAGCTGTTGTTACAGGTGGTGTTGGTGGTATTGGAACAGAGATCTGTCGTTATCTGGCCAAGGGAGGATACAAAGTCGCTGCAACCTGTATCGCTTCCGAAGTGGATAAACTGGACGGATGGAAAGCCCAGTGGAAAACGGAAGGGTTGGATGTTCAGGTTTTTCAACTGGAGATTACCGATTTTGACGATTGCGTTAAGGTAACGGCAGAAATCGAAGAGAAAATGGGACCCATTAGCTGTCTGGTCAACAATGCCGGCATCACCAAAGACGGCACCATGAAGAAGATGACCAAAGATATGTGGGATGCGGTTGTCAACGTCAACCTGACCGGTGCTTTCAACATGACCAAGCAGGTTTTTGCCAAGATGAATGACCAAAAATTCGGTCGTATCATCAACATCTCTTCCCTCAATGGTCGTAAAGGTCAGTTTGGTCAAGCCAACTATTCCGCTGCCAAAGCCGGTATGCACGGCATGACCATGGCTCTTGCTCAAGAAGGTGCCCGTAAAGGTGTGACTGTCAATACGGTCTCCCCCGGTTATATCAACACCAGTATGATGCAGGCCATTCCTGAGGATATTCTCAAAAGCATCATTGCTCAAATTCCAGTCGGTCGTTTAGGTGAGCCTAAAGAGATTGCTCAGTTGGTTGCGTTTATCGCTTCCGATTCAGCTGCCTTCATGACGGGTGCCAATGTAGATATGAACGGCGGTCAATTTATCCATTGATTTATCGCCCTTTTGGGATCAACCTGTAATCTATGAACGATACAGTGCGAATCATTAGAAAATATTCCAATCGGCGTCTCTATGACACCGAAAAGTCGACCTACGTAACCTTGGAGGGTATCCGTAAGCTTGTGCTTAAAGAGGTACCCTTCAAGGTGGTTGATAAACGGACCAACGAAGATATCACCCGCAATATCCTCCTGCAGATTATCAGCGAGCAGGAGGAAATGGGTTCGCCCATCTTTACCACCGACGTACTCAACCGTATCATCCGTTTCTACGGAAACTCTCTCCAGTCCCAAGGGGTGTTGGGCGAGTATATCAAGCAGAGTCTGGATATGTTTGTCGATCAACAGACCCGACTGCAAAAGTCGGCTGATCCCATCAATGTCATGAAGACTATTACCGATCAAAACCTCAAATTCTGGAACGATATGTTTTCTGTCGGGGTCAAGAATAAGTCGGATTAATTTTTTTATTTTCTGTTTAAACAATTGAAAACACAATTGATTATTATGTTGCTTCAAAAAAAATTGAGGTGAGGTAAAAAATATGTTTGACTTTTGTTGCAGTGCAACATATGCTGCACCGCAACATTAAGTAAAAACTATCTCTAAAATAGGAGTCGTGGTTATGGATAATAAAATTGCCGATCAGTTTACAAATTTCGCCAAAAACATGATGGACTCAATGAAAGAGTTGCAGGCCATCAATGAGAAGACCTTGCAGGACTTGACCAATCAGCAGTTCAAGACAGCTCAGGATTTTATCAGCTCCAGCAGTGAGCAGATGGAACAGATGAGTAAAGCCAAAACAGTTGAACAGGCTGTCTCCGAGCAGGCCAGGATCACCTCCAGCATGGGCAAGTTGGTTCTGGACAATGCTCAAGCCACCATGCAGGTTTTGACCAATGGTCAAAAAGAGCTGGAGTCGTTGATCAACAAAGCGGTCAAAGAGAATATGGAAAAAGCTGGGTCATAAGGAGTTGGTTCTCGGCTAAAGTATGGAGCGACCTCCCCTCTTGTCAGGCGAGGTTTTAACGCTCCATAGAAACGGGCGCATGGATGCGCCCACCCATTTAATTCAATCGAATTAAAGCCCATTCCCTCAAGGAATTGTGATGAAATAACGGTTGCTTTTTAATCGTTTTAACCGGTCCGTTTGCCTTTAAAAACCGCTTTTTGTGTTATATACTGCACGGGTGAGCAGGTATTTGAGCATTCTACGAAATCTACCAGCTATTTCATGATAATCCCCAATCAAGACAAAACCAGGAGAGAAGACCATGGATAATAATCCGTTTTCCATGAACTGGACCAATAATTGGAATGACATCCAAAAGAAAATGTGGAGCGATTGGTCCGCTATGGCGCAAAAATCGGCCTTCAGTTCAAACCCCACCGCAAACCCCTTCAACTTTTTTCAAAAATCCATGGAAGATTCCATGGACCCCATGTGGTCCGCCTTCTCTCCCTTTCAGGTAACCACTCCCGAAGAGTTGACACGTCGAAGTATGATGGATTCGATGAACAACTTCATGAACATGAGCAAGGGTGTCTTTGATACGTTTCAGAAGATGAGTGAAAAAGGCAGCGCATCCTCTGAAGAGTGGACCACGGAGTTGGATAAGAATCTGCAGAAGTTCCGTGAATATTTTTCCGCCCCTTTTCAGGGTGGTTTTGGCTCACTCAATCCTCTGAGTGGCTGGAACAGCATGCTTGAGAACATCCCCTCTCTTTCGAGCGAGATGATGAAGCAGTATATGGAGGGCGGACAGGGAGAGCTCTCTATGGATAAATTGATGGCCAACTCTTTGAACATGCCGGGTTTGGGTTTGAATCGGGAAAAGCAGGAGAAAATCCAAAAAGCCATACAGCTTGGTTTGGCCTATCAAAAAATCATGGGTGAGTTTCAGACGTTGATGAACAAATCGAGTCTGAAAGCGGCTGATCTTTTCAAGCAGCGGCTGATCAGCATGGCTCAAGAGGGCAAGCCTTTGCAAAGTCTGCGTGATCTGCATGTATTGTGGGTAGATTGTAACGAGGAGACCAATGCAGAGACGGTTGGCAGCAAAGAGTATCAAGAGATCAATCCCCGTTTGGCGACAGCACTGTTTACGCTTAAGGGTCATGTACAATCCATGACGGACGACACCATGTCCTCCCTGAACATGCCTACTCGCAAAGAGCTGAATTCGGCCTATTTGCAGATCCACGATCTGAAAAAAAAGGTCCGTAAGTTGGAGTCTCAGGTCAAGAGCCAGGGTCAGGAGAGTGATTCCACCAAGTTGAATCGTCTTCGGGATGATCTGGAACAGTTGGATGTTGAGGCACTCCGTAAGGATGTTGAAGCCCTTAAAAAGCAGTTGAATATCAGTACAACGGCGGCAAAAGCCCCAGCAGCCACCCGTAAAGCGCCGGTTCGTCGCGCGAAAGCCAGCACAGAAAAGGCCAAAGAGCCTGTTAAGGCTGCGGCAAAAACTCCAGCTAAAAAAGGAGAGTAATCCATGTTTCCTCTCAACGTACAACCGGAAGCGATGGTTGAAGAACTTTCACAATTCAATAAAAAGCTTGTGGCCGGTATGAAGACCATGAGTGAGGTCGGAGAGATTTCCGAAGGTGTTAGCGCTCGCGAAGCGGTCTATACAGATGACAAGCTGACGCTTTATCACTACACCCCATTGAAGAAAGATCCTCATCGGGTTCCGGTATTGATTGTTTATGCGCTGGTCAACCGTCCTTACATGGCAGACATCCAGGAAGATCGTTCCTTGGTTCGTGGTCTGTTGCAAGAGGGTGTGGATGTCTATCTAATTGATTGGGGCTATCCGGATGCATCGGATCGCTATCTGGATCTCGATGATTATATCAACGGCTACATTGATCGGTGTGTTGATTTTATTTGTGAAAAGCACGATCTTTATCGCATCAATCTATTGGGCATTTGCCAGGGTGGTACGTTTAGCACTTGTTACACGGCCATGCATCCAGAGAAGGTTCGCAATCTGGTTTTGACGGTTACGCCGATTGACTTCAAGACTCCGGATAACACCCTGAGCCGTTGGGCACAGGATATGGATGTGGATATTCTGGTGGACACCATGGGCAATGTACCGGGCGATCTACTTAATTTTACCTTTTTGTCCATGAATCCCTACCGTTTGACCAGCCAAAAATATCTGGATATGGTTCAACTGTTGGATGATAAGACCAAGCTGCGGAATTTCCTGAGAATGGAAAAGTGGATTTTTGATTCTCCCGATCAGGCTGGTGAGGCTTTCAGGCAGTTTATCAAAAATTTCTTCCAGGGAAATCGTTTTATCAACGGTGGTTTGAAAATTGGTGATCACCATGTTGATCTGAAAAAGATTACGGTACCTGTTCTTAATGTTTATGCATTGAAGGACCATTTGGTGCCGCCGTCGGCCTCTAAAGCGCTTAAAAATTTGATTGGTAGTGAAGATTATTCAGAAGTGGAGTTCAAAGGGGGTCACATTGGCATTTTTGTCAGTGGTCGTGCGCTCAAAGAGGTTCCACCAGCCATTGGTAGTTGGTTGAAAGAGCGCGGCTGATAGCCTCTTTTTTTCTCTGCGCACAGTAGTAAACAACAAAACCCCATTTAATTGGGGTTTTGTTGTTTTTATAGAGATTCCAAACCAAATTGGTACAAAACGATTGTGGATGGGTCTGGGAAGGTATTCATAGCTTCCCAGCGGGTTTGGGCAGCGCCCAAGGTTTTAAGCCTTTGACTTTACAAAAAATCATGAAATCCAAAGCAAAACCCTTGGGGCTGTTGCCCCAAACCCCACTGGGAAGGGGATACGATCCCTTCCCAGACCCATCCCATTGATTGCTTTAAAGAATTTGAGAAGTTTCGGCAAGAATACCGGTTTTTTGACGAATGGTCTCTACCATTTGATTGGCCTGGTTGGCAATGCGATAAGGGCCAATAACAACATGGAAAAAAGTTCTATCCTGCTCATGAAACTCTTTGATTGACGCCGTAATCTCCTTGAGCTTCAATCGATTTTGAACCCGTCGTGCTGCTCGACGCGTGGTAAAAGAGCCGGCCAGAACCACAAATTGATCCGGATGTAGAACCTCCTTATGAGCCGATTTTCCAACGCCTGAAAGCGTGTTAACCCCCCCTTCCCTCATCTGCCCTTCTGGCTCCAACGTGGTGTAATCTACCGGAAGGCCGGTCTGTTTGCGTATCAGGGTAACGGCCCGTTCTGCCGAATCTTGCTGCTTATAAGGACCAATGAGCAGATGGGTGTGAAGCTGACCATTAACCATCGCCTGTTTGGACCAGGCTGGTACACCGGCTCGAATCAGCTGATTGAAAATCCGGGTGGCATTCTTCTCGTTGATAAAAGAGCCGGCTAAGACAATATAGCGGCCATCACGCTGAGATTGAGGAAAAGAGCTGGAGCCACTATCGGATTTGATGGTGGGATAGGTCGCAACCGCTAACGTTTCAACCGGGGCCGCTCGAACTACCTTGACCGTAGAAAGGGTAGAACTGGGACCAACCCCCCGATCTATCTGCCACCAAAAAAGTGCCGCTGCCATACCTATGATGGCGACAAGGGTAAGTGCCCAGATAAATACCCGCCACCAAAAAGCGGACTTTTCCGACCCATATTGGATGGATGACCAATCCAGATTGGTCGAATCCAATCGGTTAAAATCTGTTGAATCTATTTTATCCAGTGGCTGAAATGAAGTAGACATAATTCACTATGATAGTATTGGCCTATGGAAAATTTAAGTCAGTCAGAAAGAGAGAACAGGTTCAACTTTTATACCGACTAACTTCCCTCAACCAAGAGAAGGATAAGGTTGCTTTGAACCCATCCTGGCTATTGATTGAATAAAATTTAAACAAAGCATAATTAAAAAAACAAGCAATTTAAATGCCAAAGCTTAAAGAAACCCAACCAGCCCAAAGTCTTTTCCTACCATCCAACAGAGGCCTCGTATTAAGACCGACTGTGGTATCTTGGCACCCTCTTTCCCAAAGCACAAATAACCTCGTAAGGAATCGTCTCCAGCCAGCGAGCCATATCTTCAATGGTGATACGTTTCGTACCATCCTCCCCCAACAGTGTCACAAGAGAGCCAACCTCAACAGTCGGAATATCGGTTACATCCACACTGATCAGATCCATACAGACCCGCCCAACAACCGGCGCCTCTCTTCCAGCGATCAACACATGGGCCAGATTACCCAGCCGTCGAGCATATCCATCCCCATAACCCACCGGAATTTGGGCAATAAGGGACTTTTTTTGAGTGGTAAAGGTGTGCCCATAACCTAAGGGTGTTCCGGCAGGGAAAGAGCGTATTTGAATCACCCGGCTCAACCACCGCACCACCGAAACCAACCCCTCTTCCTGGTCGTTGCGGTGAGGAAAAGCCGGCGAGGCGCCATAGAGCATAATACCCGGACGTACCCAATCGAAATGGCTGTCGGGATGGTAGAGAGTACCACCGCTGTTGGCTAACGAGTGGTGGTATTTTCGACTATTTTCCCCTTTTAATAGGGTCAATGCCTGATTGAATTGGCGAATTTGTGTCGATGTTACCCTCCCCTCCTCCCCTTCATCCGAGCAGGCCAGATGAGAGACAATGCCCAGAAGTTGGAGACCGGGCAGAGCCTGTAGTGTTGGCAGCAGGGTAGCAAGCTGCTCTGGTGGGAAGCCAATCCGTCCCATACCGGTGTTGACCTTCACATAACAGGGCACCTGCCGCTTGCAGGCAACCGCCTCTCGGCTTAAAGAGTGTGCCGTTTGCAGGTCGTAGAGAAAGGGTGTGAGATCCAGATCGATAATCAGCCTCTCCACCCCTGGCGTTAACCCGGCAAAGAGCACCAGTGGAACCGAAATCCCTCCTTGACGAAGCTGGGCCCCCTCCTCCACCAATCCCACACAAAGCCCTTTGGCGCCCGCTTTAACCAGTGCCTGGCTCAGAGGCAGCGCCCCCAGTCCATAGCCATCGGCCTTAACCACCGGATAGACGGCAACAGAAGCTCCGACCCGCTGCTTGGCGAGACGATAATTGGCGACGACCCCCTGGGGATCAATTTCAAGCCAGGTGGGTCGACCGACTGTCGGAGGCGGATTATTCATAGGTGTTGGCAGCATGGTTATCAAATCGGGTGTACTGTTTCATGAAGGTCAGAGGTATGCGACCAATGGGACCGTTACGCTGTTTGGCGATGATAATCTCCGCCAGCCCTTTCAAGGCGGGATCGTTCTCTTTGTAGACCTCCTCCCGAAACACAAACATGACAATATCCGCATCTTGCTCGATGGCGCCCGACTCACGAAGATCGGAGAGAACCGGGGTTTTATTGGGCCGCTCTTCCACTTTTCGAGAGAGCTGAGAAAGGGCGATAACTGGAATATTCAACTCTTTAGCCAAGGCCTTTAAACCCCGGCTGATCTCGGAGATCTCCTGCACCCGGTTTTCCGTGCCATCCTCCCCTCGCATCAACTGCAGATAGTCGATAACAACCAACTGGATATCCTTCTCCCGCTTCAGACGCCGAGCTTTGGCCCGCAAGGCCATGATGGAGACTGCTGGGGTATCATCAACATAGATGGGAGCCTTTGAAAGGGTGTCGGAAGCCTGGACCAGCTGTCCATACTCCTCATTTTGCAGATGACCGTTGCGTAAACCCTGGGCATCGATGCTGCCCAAAGAGGAGAGCAGACGAACCACCAACTGCTCTTTAGACATCTCCAGAGAAAATACCCCCACCGGCGCCTGATATTTAATGGCCGCATTGGCAACCACATTCATGGCAAACGAGGTTTTACCCATGGCTGGTCGCCCGGCCAGAATAATCAGGTCCGAAGGTTGCAGCCCGGCCATCATGCGATCCAGATCGGTAAAACCGGTCGGTACGCCGGTAATGGACTCCTTGCGCTGCATCAACTCCTCAATTTTGGCGATCACCGGCATGATGACCGTTTTCATGTCAAAATAGTTGGAGCGGCGCTGTGTGCGGTTTTCTCCGACATCAAAAATCTGTTTTTCGGCATCCTCCAAAATTTCATCAACCGGTTTTTCTCCCTCAAAAACCGCTTCCGAAATAGCGGTTGCCTGACGAGCCAACTCGCGAAGCACCGCCTTATCCCGAACCAATCGGGCATAGGATTTGGCATTGGCGGTGGTGGGTACCGTCTCTAAAAGTTGAGCCAGATAGCTCCCCCCACCGACGGAGTCCAGCTCATTCTTTTTTTCCAGATGCTGGTTGAGCAGAACCGGGTCTGCCGGATCACCCCGTTCCAGTACAGATTTCATGGCCTGATAGATAACCCGATGGGCCCCTCGATAGAAATCATCCGGGGTGAGGATATCCGCCACTTGATCCATCACATCATTGTCTAATAGGATGGCACCCAGTACCGACTGTTCGGCTTCGTTCGACCAAGAGGAGCGTCGGGTGGTTGCTTGACGATTGGTATCTGACTGGAAAGAGAGTGGTGCTACTTTGTCACTACCGGGTGAGACGGTCATCTCATCCGGATCAAAATAGTCCTCTTCATCCGGGTTGGGATAGTCCTCCGGCTCGGGAAAATCCTCTGGGTTGGGTGGTTCCTGATCATGGGATGGGGTGTCGTTCATGGTGTTTTTCATACCCTAATATTTTTTCCCTATGAGCGAGCCTGGCTCTTTTTATCCATGAGACAGGTGGCAACTCAAACAGAGTCTATTACAACACGGTTTTCCCCAAGGGAACAGGCACTATGACAGCAAGCAATAAATCGGCAGGGAGCGCTCCAGTCCATAGTGGACATCGCAAGCGGTTGCGCCAGCGTTTTTTCCGGGAAGGGTTGGAGCAATTTGAGGATCATCAGGTTCTGGAACTGTTGCTTTTTCATGCCGTTCCCCGTCGTGATACCAATGAGATGGCCCATCTTCTGCTCAAAAGATTTGGTGCCCTTTCTGCGGTATTGGAGGCCGATCCCAAGGATCTGGCATCCATTCCGGGTATGGGGGAGTCGGCGGTTGCCTTTCTGGCTCTCATTCCCCCTCTGACCCGTCGCTATCTGACCGATAGCGTCAGCCGAGAAAAACCGACCCTCAACGACTCCAAAAAGACCAACACCTACCTGACCCCACTGATGGCTGGTCGGACCGAGGAGGTGTTTTACATGCTCTGCTTAGACAACAACTGCCGCCTGCTCTTTCCGGCTCTGATCAGCAAGGGTACCGTCAATGAGGCCAACATCCATATTCGTCATGTGGTGGAGGCGGCTCTGCGCCATAAAGCCGCTTCGGTCATTTTTGCCCATAACCACCCATCCGGGCAACTGAACCCTTCCCGGGCGGACATTCAAATTACCCAAATCATGGTTTCTGCTCTGGTTCCCATCGGTATTCGGGTATTGGATCATGTGATTGTGGCTGGTAAACGTTGCTTGAGTATGGCTGCCGAGGGTTTGCTGCCCAATCGTTGATTTTTCATCCTTTTCTCGGTTAATTATTTCATTTTAGAAATTCTCTTGCTAGTATGCTCCCAACTCCCTGTTTACAGGTATAAACTAAAAGAATTAATCGTCTTGATTAACGTACTAATGAGGCTAAAAACACCCTTTTATTCCCTTTTTCCATCCTGATTTCAAGATCAAAAAGGATCATGTTAACATGGCGATTAGCCGGTCTACTCTGGGTAACAACTTCAGCATCAAGGTAACTCTTTTTTTGGCTGGGTTGGTTCTACTGATTCAAGCCCTGATAACGGTCACCAATCTGGTCATGACCAACAGTCTGGAAGATGAAGCGGCGGCAACCATCAATATGGCTGGGCGGCAACGGATGTTATCTCAAAAGGCAACAAAAGAGTTTTTTGTCTTTTTATCCACCCAGGATCAGCAAACAAGAGACCAGCTTGAAAATACGCTCTGGACTTTCGACACCACCCTGAAAGCGTTGATGATTGGCGGAGAAGCCCCCACCACATTCAATAAAAAAAGTGCTGACTATATTCAACTCAACACCCCCTCTGCCAGCACTCTCCAACAGCTGAAAATTGTCTCTACCATCTTCGAAACCTTTCGTCGGGAGATCGATAACGGCTTGAGTGGCATGGGTGATCTGGAACAGATTAAAAAAAGTCTGATCAGCCAAAACATGACCCTGCTCAAACAGATGAACAAAGGGGTCGGAATGATTGCCTCCGAATCCCGAAACAAGATTGAAAAGACCATCTCAACCCTTACCCTTCTGGTCACCATCACCCTGATCATCACTCTGATTGGTTTGGCTTTTTTGGTCTGGAGGCAGTTAAGTCTCAACCGACAGATTGCCCACTTCAGCCAGGGACTCGAAGCCCTGGCTCAGGGAAAATTTACCCATCAATTCCAGGTTGAGGATTATGTTGAAGAGATCGGTTTTTTTGCTGTTAAAGTCAACCAGATGGCCAAGCAGTTGATCAATTCCACTCGGTTGGGAACTCTACAGGCGGAGTCGGTCACCGCTATTATCAACGAGTTGATTCCGCTGAAAAATGTCTTGGATGAGGATGCCAAGACCACCATTCAACTGGGCCATGAAGTGCTTAAGGAAAACGATGTTCTCGACTACGAAACCCAGCAGTTGAAAGTTCATATCGATGATGTCAAGGGCAACATAGATACGGTTTTCGAAACCGCTCAACATCTCTCCAGTGATGTGACAGCCATTGCTGCCGCCTCTGAGCAGGCCAGCGTCAATGTGACCACCATGGCCTCTGCGGCCGAAGAGATGTCTTCCAACATTGATGAGGTAAATTCCAGTTTGGGCCAGGTCAACGGTTCGGTCAATAATGTCACCGGGGCTGTGGCTGAGATGAACCAATCCCTGGGCGCCATCCGTACCCGCTGCACCGAGGCCAATGATCGTTCTGATCGGGCTAATAAAAATGCCTCCGAAACCCTCCAGGTGATGGATAAGCTCTCTCTATCTGCCGGAGAGATTGGTAAAGTGGTGGGTATGATCCGCACTATTGCCGACCAGACCAACATGCTGGCTCTCAACGCCTCCATCGAGGCGGCCGGGGCTGGAGAGGCGGGTAAGGGATTTGCTGTGGTGGCCAACGAGGTGAAAGATCTGGCTCGCCAGACCGCCGAAGCCACCAAAATGATCGGGGAAAAAACCCAGGAGATCCAAAGAAAAACCCAAGAAGCATCGGAGGCTACCCTTGGGGTGACCGGTTTAATCCAGCAGATTGTTGAAACCAACCAAGGTATCTCTGAAGCGGTTGATAATCAGGCTCAGTCGGTCAACAACATTTCCAGCTCCATGCAGGAGGTCTCTCATGCAGCCCAGGAGGTGACACGAAATGCCGGCGAACTCTCTTCGGCAGCCCAGGAGGTGGCTCGAGCGGCAGCAGAAGCGGCGGCTGGTACCAGTGAGATTGCCACAGCGGCCTCCAGTGTGGCCTCTGGTGCCGAGAACATGGCTGCTGAGAGCAGCCAGGCCAAAGAGCGAGCAGAGGCCTTACAGATGGGCTCTGAACAGATTTTTATCGCATCGGTCCATGTGCAAAAGCGTATGTTGAAATCGTTGGATCTTCTTAACTATCTCTCTGGCTCCATCCATCACGCCTCTTTGCTGACCGATGTGATTGCCGAGGTTGGTCACTCTCTTAAAGAGACAGAGAGTGCTTTTAACATTGGTTGTCTACCCTTTGACGTCCAGATGGTTAAAAATGCCCACCTGAAATGGCTGGGTAAGTTGGAGTTGGTAATCCGTGGTCGTGAGGCTTTGCGGCCGGACCAGGTAGCCAGTGGTCATGAGTGTGCGTTTGGGAAGTGGTATGATACGGATGGGTTGACCAAATTTGACAGCCTGCCGATTTTTCATGATATGGGTAAGGTCCATATGGCGGTCCATGAAACGGCCCGTGCCATTGTTGCCATGGTTTCTGAGGGCAAGGTGGAGGAGGCTGTTGAGCATATGGATGAGTTCCAGACTCTGCGGGCCAAGCTGTTTAAATATCTGGATGAGATTTTTTTGCTGGAGGAGGCCAATCAAATCGCTAACCAGAAATCCTCTTCTTCACAATAAAAAGCTCTATTTCCATCCAGTCAATGGGATGGGTCTGGGATGTATCCCTTCCCAGTGGGGTTTGGGGCAAAGCCCCAAGATGTTATTAAGAACGCAGGCCAAGTCGGCTAAGCCCCCCAATCGTGCCAACAGCTTGGGAGGCCTTGCAGGCCTGCAAACCCTTACGCCAACAGCTGGGAGGCCTTGCAGGCCTGCAAACTTTCACGCCAACAGCTGGGAGGCCTTGCAGGCCTGCAAACTTTCACGCCAACAGCTTGGGAGGCCTTGCAGGCCCCCAAACCCCCACGCTTTTAAATGCAAAAATAAGGCAAAGTCAAAGGCTTAGAACCTTGGGCGCTGCCCAAACCCGCTGGGAAGGGATACATCCCTTCCCAGACCCATCCGTAATAGTCTGGTACCCATTTGGATTGGAATCTCTACCAAAAAAAAAGTTTTTCCAGCCACATCAGGCAAAAAAAAGCCCCGCAGTTAGCGGGGCTCTTTTTTTAGTGGGCTTTTGCCCAGATACGTCGTTTAACCGCATAAAGCATGATGGTGAAAACAACCAGGAAGAGAATAACCTTGAATCCAAGCGCCTTACGCTCCATCAAGGTAGGCTCCGCAGTCCACGCCATGAACGACGTGACATCATGGGCCATCTGCTTCAATGAACTCTCCGTTCCATCGGCATACTCAACCGCTCCATCCGATAGAGGAGCCGGCATGGCTAAAAAATAGCCCGGAAAATATTTATTGAAGTTATCGCCATTATTAATGCGATTCAAAATCTGCTTGATATGCTCTGGATTTTGCGGGTCAACATGCAAAGAGGCCGCTAACTCCAACGCTTCGGTTTTGGAAACCTCATCATCTTCCATCACCTTTTCAACCAAACTTAACTCCGCATCGTTGAGGTAACCAGCCAGAATACCGTAAGTGTAATCCTCATAACCCTTACGAGCTTTGGTCATCAACGAGAGATCCGGTGGAACCGTGCCAAAAGACTCCTTGGCTGTCGGTCCATCCATGGAGCTGATCATCTTGTCATTTTTGGTTCGACCCTGAGAATCCGCCATCTCAATGATTTTAGCCTCCGTGAAGCCAAACTGACGCAGAGAGTCAAATTTAATGTATTTGAAAGAGTGACACGCCATGCAGACCTCAACGGCAATCTGCGCCCCCCGCTTGATAGCAGCATTGTCAAACTTTCCAAACGCTCCCTTAAATCCCCACTCTTGAGCCGGTGGATGGACAGCACCACTGGATGCCAACAGGGTTTGAGGAAGAAACGCAGCCGCCAAGACCACAACTTGGACTATTTTTAATAATTTCATCTTTAAAACTCCCCTTACAGGCTTTTGGGTACAGGAAGGGGCTTTTCAATTTTTAAAGCCGTAATTACCCATAACATCACAAAATAGCCGAAGTAGATTGCTGTTCCCGTACGACCCAGAATAATGAGAGGTAACGCCCCGCCAAAAGTCGTCGCATCTGCCGGATTGTAACCAACCCAACCCAACATGATGCTGTTGACGACAAAAATCCAGAAGAGAGATTTGCTCATGGGACGATAACGGAACGAACGAACCGGAGAACGATCCAGGAACGGTAGGATGAAGAGAATACAGATGGCACCGATCATGGCGATCACACCCGCCAGCTTACTGAACGCCCCCAAAAAGTCGATGGAACGCAAAATGGCATAGAAAGGCAGGAAATACCATTCAGGCACAATATGTGCCGGTGTCTGCATGGGGTTGGCCGGAATGTAGTTGTCTGGCTCCAGAAAAGCGTTGGGTGCAAAAAAGACAAACCAGCAGTAGATAATCAGTAGGACACCAATTCCGTAGAGATCCTTAATGGTAAAATAGGGGTGGAACGGGAGGGTATCTTTGGCCTCATCAACAATATCAATACCATCCGGGTTGTTAGAGTGAACAGCATGCAAAGCCCACATATGCACGATAACCAAAGCAAAAATGACCAATGGCAGCAAGAAGTGGAGGACAAAGAAGCGGTTTAAGGTAGCATCACCAACCGAAAAGCCACCCCAGATCCAGATGACCAAATCTTCACCAATGAGAGGAATGGCCGTCATCAGGTTGGTGATAACCGCAGCACCCCAGTAGGACATTTGACCCCAAGGAAGTACATAACCCAAAAAGCCGGTGCCCATCATCATCAGGAAGATGATGATGCCAATCCACCAGAGAATCTCCCGCGGCGCTCGGTAGGAGCCGTAATACATGCCCCGAAGGATATGGACATAAATGACAATGAAAAAGAAAGTGGCTCCGTTGGCGTGTAGATAACGCAGCAACCAACCATAGTTAACGTCACGCATGATATGCTCGACAATATCGAAGGCCGTATCGGCATCCGGCTTGTAGTGCATGGCCAAAAAGAGGCCGGTGACAATCATGACAATCAGAATAAACAGTGCCAGGGAACCGAAGTTCCACCAGTAGTTCAAGTTTTTCGGGGTCGGATACTCCGTAGCCTGACTTTTGATCATGTCAGAGACCGGGATTCGGGCATCGACCCATTCCATTAATTTAGACACGTTCTCTCCTCCTGCTCATTAAACACATAAAAAGTTTGAGCGGTTGTTGGTCGATTATACCGGCTTGCCGATGATTACAGTGCTGTCATCTTTGAAGACATAAAAGGGCACTTCCAAATTTCTCGGTGCCGGTCCCTGGCGAATACGACCAGAGGTGTCATAGTGGGAGCCGTGACAGGGGCAGAGGAAACCACCAAAATCTCCCGTTCCAATCGGTTGGGGAACACAGCCCAAATGGGTACACAGAGCCAAAAGAACCAGATATTCAGGATTTTTCACCCGATCCTTGTCAACAGCCGGGTCGGGCAGGCTGGCTGAATCGGCTTGCCGAGCCATCTCAATCTGCTCTTTGTTACGGTGTAAAATAAAAACCGGCTTCCCCTGCCAGGGAACGGTGATCATCTGCCCCTCGGCAATGGCGCTGACATCCACTTCTGTGGTGGCCTGGGCCAGGACATCCGCCGTCGGACTCCAAGATCGTACAAACGGCCAGCAGGCTGCTGCCGTACCAGCGGCGCCAACCGCTCCAGTTGCCAGGATGAGAAAGTCCCGGCGGTTCTCTTCTGCCTCAATAACCATAAAGTCTCTTAACCTCCAGTGAGGTAGCGGGGAAAGCTACAAATGAAAACATTCAAACCGAACGAACCGCACCCCAAAATAGAGGGTCTGGACCGTCCAAAAATCGTTCAATGAAGGCCGGTTTTTTGAACCAACCCGTAAAATCCTTATCAGAACACGCTAATATTTCAAACTTTCCGGGGCTACGTCAACCCATTTTAACCAGAAATGAAGAAAAAGAGACCTGATCTCGACATATGGGCGGTAACGAAAGCTGGAAGAGGGACGTTTGGACCAAAAAAACCGTCAGCAGTAGAAGCGAGATGGTAAGGCACCTTTTCACCCAGGCGGATAACCGAGTACCCTGAAAAATTTCAGACCCACCACTGCTGTACCCAGGTGCATTGATTCGGTGAGCGACCGAGATTAGGAGAGTAAGCGTGTTTGATGTCATACTATACCAACCGGAAATTCCCCCCAACACCGGCACCATTATTCGGCTCTGTGCCGCCACCGGCACACAACTGCATTTGATCGGCCCCTTGGGGTTTCGACTCGATGCTCCAGCGGTCAAGCGGGCTGGGATGGACTACCGGGAGTTGGCGGATGTCAAACGGTGGTCGGATTGGTCAGCCTATCGTAAAGCCAACGACAGGGAAGCTCGGACTTTTGCCCTCTCCACCAAGGGAAAACAGGCCCATTGGCAGCCGGATTTTATTCCGGGTGACCGTTTTTTGTTTGGATCGGAGGGGAGCGGATTGCCTGAATCGGTGTTGGAAAAACAGGCGGATCGGATCATTCGTATTCCCATGTCCCCCAAAGCCCGAAGTCTCAACCTGGCGGTCAGCGTCAGCATCGTACTATATGAGGCGCTGCGCCAGGTTGAGTTCAGAGGGTTAAGCTAAACCCAAAAACAGTCGCTATTGGGCCAGCTCGCTTTCGATCACCTCGGCAAAATCGGCAAAAGGGACCGCGCCGACCAATTTGATACCGTTGATAAAAAAGGTCGGCGTACCGGTAATGCCCAGCCCTTTTCCATCGGCCAGATCGTCGGCAATGCGTTGGGCATATTTGCCACTGTCCAGACAGCTGTTAAACTGGCTCATGTTGAGTTTAAGCTCTTTAGCCAGCTTTTTGAAGGCGGCAATCTCCAGCTTGGCGTCGTCGGCAAACAGAGCGTGGTGGAAGGGCCAGAAGGCATTTTGATCATCGGCACACTGAGCCGCCTCCGAGGCTTTTGGGGCTTTTTTATGGAAAGGCAAGGGGTAGTGGCGGAAGACAAAGCGCACCTTGTCGCCATAGTTTTTCTCCACTTTGTTGATGGCCTCTTGGGCCCGACGGCAGTAGGGACACTCAAAGTCGGAAAATTCTATGATGGTGATCGGTGCATCTGCCTTGCCCTTGGATGGTGTCAGGGGGCCGGGAACGGTATAACGGGGTGGGGTCATCATAAAATCCACCTCATATTTCTCGGTCAAACTCTGCAGGTAGGCGGCCTGAAGATTCTGTTTGATCTTATCTTGGAGATACTCTCGCACCTTCTCTTCCAGCCCCTCCCCTTTGGGCAGTCTGGCCCGATTGGCTTCGATGAACTCCTGAACATCCCGATCGGAAAGGGCTGGGAGTTTTCCATCGACCATCTTCTCCAGCACCTGATCAACCGCCACCCCATTGGCTTTGGCTTCCAGCTCCAGAAGATGTTCAATCACCAGCTCCTGCATTTTCTCTTCCCGCAACTCATAGAGTTTTTGGGCCAGGTCCTTATCCACCTCCGAGAGGTCCAACACCCATTTACCCACCCGTGCCACCGGTTCTGCCTGGGCCATGGTGGTTAGAGGGGGTGCTGTGAGTGCCAACAGGGAGAGCAGTGCGACAAGTGGTCGAATCATTATTTTTGTCCATTCATAGTGTTTAAGGGTGAATCGGATGATCCGTTTGGATAGATATCATCAGCGCGTGCCCGAAAGGCATCGACCATCCGTTTGGATGCCTCACCGAAAACGGCTCCCAAGGCCATTTCGACCAGACGGCTTTTAAAACGAAAATCGATAAAAAAATCGATGGTGCATCCTCCATCCGGATTGTCGGTGAAGCACCATTCACTCTGCAGATGCTTAAAGGGACCGGAGATATTGGCAATGGTAATTTTTTTGCCGGGGATGATGGTATCCAAGGTTTTGAAGGTCTCTCGCATCCCTTTAAAGGAAAAGGTCATCTCGGACATGAACTGACTCTCGGTCTCCTCATATTTGCGGGCTTTGGCCAACCAGGGGATAAACTCCGGATAGCGATCCATATCGACGACCAGATCATACATCTGCTGTGCGGTATAGGGAACCTTGGTTGAAGAGGTACGTTTTCCCATTTTGACGGTAGCTCCTTGGGGCCGTTATCAGCCATGATACAGGGCGACAGCCCGTTTTCTGAAGGCGCTGATCATCTGTTTGGAAACCTGGGTAAAGACCGGCCCCATGATCATCTCCTTCACTCTGTTTGAAAAACGAAAATCGATATAAAACTCCACCTTGGTACGATCCTCACCAAGGGGGTGGAAATGCCAG
This sequence comes from Magnetococcales bacterium, assembly GCA_002753565.1. Lineage (GTDB taxonomy): Bacteria > Pseudomonadota > Magnetococcia > Magnetococcales > JADFYX01. Next base: position 48,568 of record PEAM01000002.1, read on the forward strand.
GTACTGACCAGATATTGAAAGGGGCCTGATTTGAGGTTGATTTCAACTTTTTTATTTTTTTCGACCACATCCAAGGTTTGAAATTTTTCCCGTATCCCCTTGAAGGAGATGGTCAACTCCGCCATAAACTGGGTCTCTTCCTGATCCCACACCCGTGTGCGGCTGCACCAGGGCAAAAATTTCGGATAGCTCTCCACATCCACCACCAAGTCGTAGATCTTATCTGTTGAGAACGGCAGAATTTCAGAAACTCGAATTTTTGGCATGAGAAGATTTAGTATTTCCGGCCCATAGGAGGTTAAGTTCCAATCAAGATTCTCTGTCTAACCTTATATAACCATATGGCAATGAGAGCAAATGGTCTATGATTCTTGATTATGTTCAACCGGCTTGGGCGTCTCACCCTAAAAGTTGATCTGGCGCGCGTGCCTGCTGTTTTTGGTTAACCCGACGAATAATAATGGAATCATGACTATTGTAAACCGACAGAAAAAAAAGAGTCCCCCCAAATCTGGCGCCCTGTTGGCCAATCTGCGCGAGACGGCTGTGGCGTCGGTATCCATCGACCCCCTCCATGAACCGCTGCGGGAGGTGGTGGCCAACTATGCCGGAATTTTAAAAAATCTCGATCGTCTTCTTCGGGAGTTGAACCACCCCTTTCGCAACTGGAAACTGATTTTGCCAGAGCTGCGTGGGTTTGTTTTGAAAAACTGTTCCCGTTTTGCCCGCAGTAAGAGTGGGGCGGACTGTTTTCTGCTTTTTAGCGGGTTTTTTCTCAAAGCCCTGCAAGAGGTGCGAACCGAGGCAGATGTCAGGGTGGTATTGGAGGGGTTGACCGCTTATATGGAAAAGCAGGCTCTGCTACTCAAAGGGGGTGAGTTTCCCCTGTATGGTTCGGCATTTGATGCTATTTTTGAGATACTGTGCAGACTGGATGAACCCAAACTTCTGCTCCTCTCCCAGACCCATCACCCTCTCAAGCGAACGGTGGCGCACATTCTCACCAAAACCCAGAAGACAAACACCCCTTTTCCCCTATCGGCTCAAATCGTTCAAACGTTGGCCATCCGCTCTCTTCAGGCCACCTATCACTACTGGTTAAACCAGTCCGACCCGGAGTGGTATACGGTATTGGGTACGGCACCGTGTGATCAGATCGGTCATCGAGCGCTGCAACAGGCTCTGGCCGAACTTGAAGAGGTGAGCCGTCAACCGGCCAGTGTGGAAACCATCCAAAATCTCACCACCATGCCCTCTTTTTTGGATATTATTCGAGACTATCGGCAGGCCGCCGACCAACTGGGCCAGATGCAGGAGAAGGGGCCGATTAGTTCCGAGCGACTTACCGAGGGGCGTCGATTAAGGTTTTTGTTTCATATCATGGAGATCGACGGTCTCTCCTTGATCCATGAAGAGACCCTTCGTGAGATTAACCGCAGTCTGGTCCGGCTGATCCGTCTCAAGCAGAAATTTAACGAGATCCATGAAGCCTTCGATACCGCCTTTAGCTTTTTGAAGGCCAACGTGGTCACCTATCCCCATACCGCCCTTCAGTGTATCGAGGTGTTGGGTGTGGAGGTTTTCCGTCACGATAACAGCCGGCTGGTAGAGTCTTTTTTGGAGCAGGCGGTGCGGTTTGGTTTTCAGTTTAGTTCGGTAACCGGGGTGGGTAACGATTGGCAACCCATCTGCAACCCGGCCCATCTCTACAACATTCGGGTCTGGCTGAGTCTTATCACCAAAAATCCGCCCTGGAGCCCCTTTCTCTTTTCGGCTCTCATTATCAACCTCAAGCTGACCGGAGCGCTGATTCGGGATACCGATCTTTTTCAAAAGGAGATCTCCCACCTGCTCAACAGTGGCATCAAGCCGGTCTATAACCTCACCAAGCAGTTTTGCCGTCAGCTTCCGGTCTATTATAACGAGATCGGCGCAGAGGGGGAGCTGCGCAATGTCTCCACAGAGCTGGACGAGATCAGCCGTCGGGAGGATCGACTGATCCATTTTTTACGTAAACAGTGCCATGTAGAGAGCACCAACCGTATTGTGGATCTCTCTTTTAATATCCTGAAATTTTGGCAGACGGGGGATAAAACCGTGCTGACCGGACTGGTTTCGGATGTTGTCCTGGCAGAGATTACCCCTGGTGGCCCTTATTATGACCATGTTCATCAGATTGTTGAGGGTCTCTATCAGGATATCGAACTGGAATTTGACCCGGTGGGACAGCCTCTGGATCGGGTGGAGGAGAAAATTAAGGGGTTTACCGATCAGCCAGAGTCAGAGGGCAGACGGGTCTTGCTGTTGATCCGGCTCTGCCATCTGTTGGAGTTGAAATACAATCTGGGTTTCCGAGGCATCCGACTCCCCCTGCGACAGGCGGTGGAGGATGGTATTCCCGGTATGGATGCCCTGTTGAAAATTCTTGAGAGTGGTGCCGTTGGTTATGATCGGCTGGTGGGGCTTCTGGATGCCTTGGAGAGCCTCAAAGAGACCATTCTCAGTGATGAGGTTTTTGTGGCTCGGGAGGAGATCTATCAAAAACGGCATATTGCCGTGGATATCCCTTCGGTCTATGGCTGCTATCAGGAGCGAAAATTTGATGCCCTGTCGTTAAGTTTTCGTCTGGAAAACCTGGCCAATGTCGATCTGGAGGGGTTGGTGGGCAGGATTCCTGAGGATTTTATCACCCGTGCCGCCTTTTTCCGGGTGTTCAAATATTTGAAAATCTTTCTGCGTGCCCTGAATGTCGATGGGGTAACCTCTCGCAAGCTGAGCCACATGCAGGATGTTCTGGAGCGATTTTTAGAGCTTAACCACTTCTCCTACCACCAATATCTGGATATCTTCCGCAGCTTTTCCGAAGGGGTGAAGGATATCATCCTCACCTATTACACCACCCACCATCGGGATAACCTGGCCATTATCGTTCCCATGATACCCCGAGAGGCTCTGTTTCCCAAATATGCGGCCTTGAAGGATGAGGACGATGTGATCACCGTCGAGCGGATTGGCGAATCCTTTTTGCGGGATCTGATTGCCGAAACGTTTGGCTTGCAGGCGTTTGATCGGTTTATTGGCCGGGTTTTACAAATTCTGGCCCGTCAGGAGGAGCTGCTCTCCCCGGCTCGGCTGGATCAGCTCATGACCTATGACCCTGCCAAGCTGTTCTGCTCTCTTTATGAGCCGGACAGCAGAGTTCGCAATCTGATTCATCTGGGCAACAAGGGGTTTAATCTGGTCGAGTTGGTCAACCAGGGGCTGCCGGTTCCGGCGGGGGTGGTTTTGACCACCGAATTTTTCCGCTGTCGGGATGTGGTTCGAGAGTATACTCCGGCCACACGGGATTTTATGACCCGACTGCGGGACCAGCTTACCCAAATTGAAACCCGCACCGGGATGACCTTTGGTTCTGCTGATCGTCCCCTCCTCCTCTCGGTACGCAGTGGGGCGTTGATCTCCATGCCGGGGATGATGCAGACCATCCATAATGTCGGCTTGAATGAGGAGATTGTCCAGGGTTTGGTGCAGGAGTCGGGCAACGCTTTTTTTGCTTGGGATAACTACCGGCGTTTTATCCAATCCTGGTGCATGACGTTCGAGATGGACCGGGGTGTTTTTACCAAACTGATGCACAGTGCCAAACGGCGCTATGGTATCAAGAAAAAACGGGATCTCAATGCCGAGCAGATGGAGGAGCTAGCCAGAGAGTATCGGCAGATTGCCGAAGAGAACAACATTCCCATTCCAGACAACCCCTGGCAACAGCTTATTGCGGCTATTAACCAGGTTGTCGAGTCGTGGGAGTCTAAAAAGGCCAAGGAGTATCGGGGTATCATGGATATTTCCGATGATTGGGGTACGGCGGTGGTGCTGCAGCGGATGGTCTATGGCAACCTGCACAACCAGGCCGGTTCTGGGGTTCTCTTTACCGCCCACCCCCACCGCAAGTTGGATCGGGTTCTGTTATGGGGAGACTATACTTCGGGAAACCAGGGGGAGGACATTGTTGGTGGTCTGGTCTCTACCAACCCCATCTCTCTGGAGCAGTGTGAATATGATGGCCGGGACCCCCAAACCAGTTTGGAGTACTGTTTTCCCAGAATCTATAACAAGCTGTTTGCCGAATCCCTCCATCTGGTCAATGTCTGCAACTGGAACCCCCAGGAGATCGAATTTACCTTTGACGGACCGGGGGAAGATAACCTTTTTTTCCTGCAAAGTCGGGATATGGTCACTACCAAAAATCGACAATCCATTTTTCATAGCTTTATCGACACCCCAGAGCTGCGTGCCTCTCGTTTGGTTCAGGGAATTGGCGTGAGTGGAGGGGCCTTGTGTGGTCGGGCTGTTTTTAATCTGGAACAGGTAGAACAGCTACGCCAGGAGGATCATTCTATCCCATTAATCTTAATCCGTTATGATACGGTACCCGATGATATCCGCGAAATTTCCCTTGCGGATGGTCTGCTTACTGCTCGAGGTGGTCAAACCTCCCATGCGGCCATCGTGGCGGCAAGATTGGATAAAACCTGTGTGGTGGGGTGTGAAGACTTGATTATTCAAGAGGCGGTGGGACTGTGTGAGGTTAACGGCATGACCATTCGCTGTGGTGACGCTATCAGTATTGATGGCAACCGAGGGGTCATGTTTAAAGGGTGGCACACCATCGAAACCAGCTTGATTGGCCGTTAGGGTCTGCTCGTAAGATTCCAAACCAAAAGGGTAAAAAACAGGTGCGGATGGGTCTGGGAAGGCATGGATGCCTTCCCAGCGGGTTTGGGCAGCGCCCAAGGTCCTAAGCCTTTGACTTTGCTTTTTTTTAATTATAAAAGCGTGGGAGTTTGGGGGCCTGCAAGGCCTCCCAAAGTGTTGAGTTTGCCTTAAACTGTTGTCCAAATCACGGTTTTAATTGATTATAACTTCAAAAAAGGAACGATGCCATGATGTATCCTGTTAAACCGGTACGGACTCTTATGGGTCGTCTGGACCATGATGCTGACCTGCTGGAGGCTCTGACCCATATTTGTCGGGAGGAGAGGATTCAACTGGGTAGAATCGAGGCGCTGGGGGCCGTTAAAAAGGCCGCTTTGGGCTATTATGACCAGGAGAAAAAACTCTATCGCTCTTTTGAGATCGACCGACAGCTGGAGATTCTCAATCTGGTGGGTAACATCTCCCTGAAGGAGGGCGAGCCCTTTGTTCACGCTCATGTCACCTTGGGGGATGATGAGGGTCGCTCCTATGGTGGACATCTTATTGCCGGTACCCCCATTTTTGCCTGTGAAGCCATCATCCAGGTGTATGAGGGGCCGGCACTACGGCGAGAAGTGGAGCCGGTAACCGGCCTCCCTTTATGGGTCACGTTAAATTGATGAGAGAATGGAGTTGAAAAGGATCTGAAAAACAAGATTATACCTGCTTTCTGATCCCATACTGTCAACCGATTTTTCAATTTTTTCACTATAAAGAAACGCTATGTCCATTCATTCCTTTGATGTCATTGTCGTCGGCGCTGGTCATGCCGGTTTTGAAGCGGCCCATGCGGCGGCAAACATAGGGGTTAAAACCCTGCTGTTAACCCAAAATCTCGATACCATCGGTCAAATGTCCTGTAACCCGGCTATTGGGGGGCTGGGTAAAGGTCACCTGGTTCGGGAGATAGATGCCTTGGGTGGTGGGATGGGCCTGCTGGCTGATCAGACCGGCATTCAATTCAGACTACTCAACAGAAGAAAAGGTCCCGCTGTTCGCGGGCCTCGGGCGCAGATTGATAAGGCAGAATATCGAGTAAAAAGTCGCCATACCCTGGATCAAACCGCCAACCTGACCTTGCGACAGGGGGAGGCTACCCAGCTTATTATTCAAAATAATCGAATCACCGGCATCATGACCGACTGGGGCGTGGCGATTACCGCCTCTGCGGTCATCCTTACGACTGGTACTTTTCTGCGTGGTTTAGCCCACATTGGCGATCGCTCCTTTCCCTCCGGTCGACTGGGAGATGCCCCGAGTACCCCCCTGAGCCTCGCCTTAAAAGATCTGGGGCTTAGCCTGTTGCGCCTTAAAACCGGCACCCCGCCCCGGTTGGATGGAAACAGCATTGACTGGTCAAAAACCAACCAACAACTGGGAGATAGTGACCCCCTCCCCTTCTCTTTTTTGACCCAAAAACTGCCAGAAAATCAGCTCCCCTGCTACATTACCCATACCAACGAAATAACCCACCAATTGATTCGTGACAATCTGGATCGGGCACCGCTTTTTTCTGGGCAGATCAAAGGGGTTGGCCCCCGTTATTGCCCCTCTATTGAGGATAAGGTGGTGCGGTTTTCTCAACGGGATTCTCATCAGATATTTTTGGAGCCAGAGGGCAGAAATACCAGCGAAATCTACCCCAACGGCATTTCTACCAGCCTGCCTATTGATGTACAACTGGATGTGGTCCACTCCATTACCGGTCTGGAAAAGGCTCAGATCATCCGACCCGGCTATGCCATCGAGTATGATATGGTCGACCCGAGACAACTGGATTTCAGGCTGGGTGTTAAACAGACCGATGGCCTCTTTTTAGCCGGGCAGATTAATGGCACCACCGGCTATGAGGAGGCCGCTGCCCAAGGGTTGGTGGCTGGGATCAATGCCGCACGGTGGGTGACCCAGCAAGAGCCGATCTTATTTGATCGGAGCCAAAGTTACATTGGCGTCATGGTCGATGACCTCATCACCAAAGGGGTGGATGAGCCGTATCGCATGTTTACCTCTCGGGCCGAGTTTAGAATTCTACTCAGAACCGATAATGCCGACACTCGTCTTACCCCATTGGGTAGAGAGGTGGGTCTGGTTTCCGAGCAGAGATGGGAAAAATTTTTGGAGAAAAGCGCCAGGATTGATAAGGCAAAAGATATTTTAAGCGCCACACGCATCAATCCAAATTCTATTAAAGAGGGCAGCAGCGGCGGAAAGCGATCGGCATTAGAGCTATTAAGCCGTCATGATCTGCCGATGGAATCCCTCTTGGAGGCGGCTGGTTTAAGCCAACTTGATGCTGAGGTAACAACAGCTATTGAGGTGGAAGCGCACTATTCTGGTTATATTAAGAAGCAGGAAGAGGAGGTGGCTCGGTTTAGAAACGCCGAAACAATCGCGGTGCCTCCTCACTTGGATTGGGATAAGGTGCCGGGACTCTCTACTGAAATTCGACATAAGCTACGCAAGATTGCCCCGACAACCCTGGGGCAAGCCTATCGAGTACCGGGCGTCACACCAACCGCCATTTCGGTATTAATTGTTTATCTTAAAACGTTAGGTAAAGGGTGAAAAAAAGATGCCAAGCAATCAAGAGTGGAGAGGCTGTTTTGCCCAACTGGAAAAAATCATCGATCAACCCATTAATGCGGCACAACAGCTTCAGCTTCAGAGCTATGTTGGGCTTTTGCTTAAATGGAATAAAACCTACAATCTGATAGGACCCTCCACGGTATCTTCTATTCTGGATCGTCATATTGAGGATTCAGCTCCCCTCCTCCCCCTTCTCTCTCATGCCCTCCCCTCCTCCCCCCATGCTCTCCTTAACATCGCCGACATTGGTTCTGGGGCCGGTTTTCCTGGTTTGGTGCTTGCTCTATTATCTCCACCTGGTATGCGGTTTGACTTGATAGAGTCTGCTGGTAAAAAGGCTCGATTTCTTCAGTATGTGGTCAACAATCTCTCTTTGGCAGATAACTGCTCCGTTTTTAATCAGCGTGCCGAACAGCATCAAATGCACCATAAAGACGAATACCACTTTGTCGTTTCCCGTGCAGTTGGTACATTGTCTCTATTGGCTCAACTCGCGCAACCGTTGCTGATACCAGGAGGGTCTGTTTTAGCTTTGAAAGGGGAGAGGTCGGAGGAGGAGATAGAGGCTTTTCTATCTACACCTTTTAGTGGCTCTTTCGAAACACCTAAACTTCTTCCCGTTGAGAGCATACCGGGAGCTACTATTATCCGACTTCGCAAGGTTTCACGTGGAACACTCTCTGAGCAGACATAAAACGGCCTGGGGTTTCACGTGGAACCTATTCTATTAATAACAGGAGAACCAAATGGGCCGAATCATTGCGGTCGTCAATCAAAAAGGTGGGGTAGGAAAAACAACCACCGCCGTCAATCTGGCTGCATCTCTGGCTGCGATGGAAAAGCGGGTGTTGTTGGTTGATTTTGATCCACAGGGCAATGCCTCAACAGGGTTTGGTATCGATAAAAAAAAGGTGGAGGCAACTATTTATGATTTTCTGGCAGGAAAAGCCACGTTAAACGAGTGCCTGCATACGGTCTCCTCTCCTTGGTTGAGCGTGATTTCCGCCAGCTCCGATCTGGCTGGTGCAGAAGTGGAGTTGGTGGACGAGGAAAATAGGGAGTTTTTTTTAAAAAATGCCCTGCAAACAGCCGCTGACGATTTTGATCTGATCATCCTGGACTGCCCCCCCTCTCTGGGGCTTCTGACCCTAAATTGTCTGGTGGCCTGCCAAGGTGTGTTGGTCCCCTTACAGTGTGAATTCTTGGCTGTGGAAGGGTTAAGCCAACTTCTGAATACGGTGGAGTTAGTCAGAAAAAAACTTAACCCTGATTTGGAGGTCGAAGGGGTGGTTCTTACGATGTACACCCAAGGAGAGGGGCTGAACGATCAGGTGGTAGCCGAGGTGCGGCAACACATGGGTGAGTCGGTTTTTACCACCATGATTCCCCGACATTTTGAGGTAAGTGAGTCGCCAAGCTTTGGTAAACCTGTGGTCTGGTACGACCCATGGTCATCGGCCTCCTGGGGATATTTCAACCTGGCCCAGGAGTTGATCAATCGAATGAAAACGAGAGAGGAGGGGGTGTAATGGCGTCTACATTGGGGCGAGGATTAGGCTCTCTGTTGGGTGAAGAGGCCATTTTGGAGGTCGAAAAAGAGAAAGTTCGAGAGGTCCCTCTGGATGAGATAAGGCCCAATATCAACCAGCCAAGGGGGATAATGGATGAGCAGTCCTTGAACGAGCTAGCCGATTCCATCCGCGCTCAAGGGGTATTGCAACCCATATTGGTTAGAGCGTGCAGCCAAAAAAAAGGTTCAGTACGCTACGAATTGGTCGCAGGTGAGCGGCGTTGGCGGGCATCTAAACTGGCGGGCTTAAGTAAAATTCCGGTATTGGTACGGGACTGGAGTGATGACCGATCATTGGAAGTGGCTATATTAGAGAATGTTCAGCGGGAGGCGTTGAATCCTGTCGAGACAGCAAAAGGGTATGCCAATCTTATTTCTCTGTTTGGTTATAGCCATAAGAAAGTCGGGCGTCGGGTGGGCAAAAGCCGGGTTGCGGTTAGCAATGCTCTGCGTCTGCTCAAGCTTCCTCAAGAGGTGTTGGAGAAACTCTCGGTTGGGGCTTTGAGTATGGGCCATGCGCGGGCACTTTTGGGTGCCGATTTAATGGCTGAACCGTTAGTTTTACTGGCTAAACAGGTGGTGGAGGAGGGGTTGTCAGTACGCGAAACGGAGGCTTTGGTTCGAAATCTGGCCAGCCAGATGGTTGCGGAGGGGGGGGAGAATCTCCTAGAGGATAGCGTCGATAGTACAGAAGAAAAATCGGTAGGGAAGGGGGGGCGCCGCCGTGATCCGATGATTATTGAGATGGAAAACCGGTTGAAAACAGCGTTGAAAGCCCCCGTGACCATTACCTATGTTAAAGGGCGTGGAAAGATCATTTTGGCATTTGACAATCCGGAAATGTTGGAATCGTTGACAGAGATGCTGCTGGATTAAAGGGTGGGATTCTGGGATTGCTGGGCTAAAAACTGTTCGACCAGCATGTGGGCGTGTGCGGTTTGATCCCATGGAATCCAGTTTAAGTTCTCCTCCCGCCTCAGCCAGGTCATCTGTCTTTTGGCGTATCGCCGGCTTTCTCGTTTACCCCATTCAATGGCCTCTTCCCGTGAAACAGTGCCATCCAGATAGGCAAAAAGCTGGCGATAACCGACGGCTTTCATGGCTGGATGGTCGCGATCAAACTGCTGCAAAATGGTCTCTGCCTCTTCAAGAAACCCCTCATCAATCATCTGGTCGAAGCGAGCATTGATGCGTTCATTGAGGAGATCCCTGGGCCAATCCAACGCCATTTTCAACAGAGTAAAAGGGGGAGGAGGGGGCTGCTCCTGATGCCATTGGGATAAGGTTTTTCCCGTTGTCAGAAAAACCGTCAATCCATGGCAAATACGCTGACTATCTTTGGGTGGCAATCTGGCGGCCAGGGTGGGATCGACCTGCTTTAACCGTTCATGGATAATGGGCCAACCAAGGCGTTCACCCTCTAGACGAATCTGCTCCCGGATTTCCCCATCCAATGGCGGCATACAGGCCAGCCCCTTCTCTACGGCTCTAAAGTAAAGCCCGCTACCGCCAACCAAGAGAGGAACCACCTGACGATCATTCAATCTCTCCACCAGATCCCAGGCCATCTGGCGGAAACGATCGGCAGAGAAAACCTCTTTGGCAGAGACCAGATCCAGTAGATGATGCACCACACGAGCTTGCTCAGCAGGGCTGGGCTTGGCGGCGCCGATGGTAAACTCTTTATAGACCTGTACCGAATCGGTATTGATAATTTCCAGGTTGAATCGCTGGGCAATATCAAGAGAGAGTCCGGTTTTTCCGGAGGCTGTCGGACCCATCAAAAAAAGCAGTGGTTTTTTCTGTATCATAGCGAGCAACATACCCAATGAGGAAAAGGTTTCTCAAGGGTAGAGGAAAAAACGTGGACAAAAACACCTGCCTGATAAAGAATCAATGTCAGTAATGAGATGGATATTGCTGGACCCTCTAATTGTGTTGGAAAGAACAGATGATACTTAAAGATCGCATTGCTCTGGTCACCGGAGCCGGAGCTGGAATTGGGCAGGCTGTTGCCCTGACGTATGCCCAACAGGGGGCAACCGTCATTTTGCTGGGGCGCAAAAGTAAACATAAAAAGCTGGAGAAAACCTACGATTTGATCCAGGAGGTTGGCGGTACGGCTACCATTGTGCCGTTAGATCTGGAAAATGAGCTGGGTATCGTCCCGGATCTGGTCAAAGGTCTTTATGAGCGCTATGGCCGGTTGGATATTTTGGTAAACAATGCGGGAGATCTTGGCTCACTCACGCCGTTGGCGCTGTACGATAATCTACAGTGGGAGAAGGTTATGCGGGTTAATTTGACCGCCCCCTTTTTCTTGATACGGGAGTTATTACCTCTACTTAAATTAAGTGATGATGCCTCGGTAATCAACGTAGTCTCCAGTGTTGCCTTTAAAGGTCGCCATTTTTGGGGAGCCTATGCGGCGGCCAAGGCTGGATTGGTCAACTTAACCGAGACCTGGTCTGCGGAACTGGAGAAGAGTCCGGTTAGAATGAATACGGTCAACCCCGGTGGAACAGCAACCGCCATGCGGGCCAGTGCTTTTCCGGGGGAAGATCCCCAATCCATTCCCCAGCCCCATGAGATAACCCCACTTTTTCTCTATCTTGCTTCGGCCTATGCGAAAGAGGTTCGGGGTCAGCATCTGGCTGCGCGGGATTGGTTGGGTTGGATGCCGGGTGTGAATTAGGGGGGAGATGGCTCTAACCTGCACCTTATCAAACCATGTGCAACTAACTTTTTTTTACAAAGGGAAGATTCATGAAATCGAAGCCGACTCATTTTCTCCGTCTTTTTCTTTTGATTGGCCTGATTTTTATTCAGGGCTGCTCCTATCTCCAGTGTGGAGGAAGAGGCAACCGCGATGGAAGTATTGGTGGTTGCAGTAAATCGGTCAATTTTTAACCAGATGGCAAAACGATTGGGGGGTATAGAGAGTCCTAATCAACTTCGTACAGAACAGTGGCGGATGGGTCTGGGAAGGCATGCATGCCTTCCCAGCGGGTTTGGGCAGCGCCCAAGGTTCCAAGCCGTTGACTTTGCTTTTATTTTTTATCTTTAAAAGCGTGGGGGTTTGGGGGCCTGCAAGGCCTCCCAAGGTGTTGCCTTTGCCTTTGCCTTTGCCTTTGCCTTTGCCGTTGCCGTTGCCGTTGCCGTTGCCTTTGCCTTTGCCTTTGCCTTTGCCTTTGCCTTTGCCTTTGCCTTTGCCTTTGCCTTTGCCTTTGCCTTTGCCGTTGCCTTTGCCGTTGCCTTTGCCTTTGCCGTTGCCGTTGCCGTTGCCGTTGCCTTTGCCTTTGCCTTTGCCTTTGCCTTTGCCTTTGCCTTTGCCTTTGCCTTTGCCGTTGCCGTTGCCTTTGCCTTTGCCTTTGCCTTTGCCTTTATCATTAAAAGCGTGGGGGCCTGCAAGGCCTCCCAAGGCGTTTAACGTTGCCTTTAACCTGGAAACAATTAATAAGAGGATAACGGTACTCTACATCGATTCAATCAGCTTTTTGGGTTTATCCAGACTTCTCCAGTGGGCCATCAGATAAGGTGCGTAGCGTTTGAAAAGATCGGGATATTCCTGTTCTATCTTTTTTTTATCGACAATTTGATAGGATATTTTGCTCTTTTTTCCAGAACTGTCTTTATGTTTGAATTTTTTCTTTTTAAAGAGTCCAAACCGCCCCAACTGCCGACAAAACTGTTGGGTCTCTTCGACAAAATCCACCTGTTTGGGTTCACTCAACCCCTGTAAAAAGGGTTGAGAAAGAGTACCATCATCCTCAATCAAACGGGTTCCCGGTACATTGTTAACCAGCGCCGGACAGCGTTCATCTATCTCCAGGTTGAAAGGGTATCCAGGGAACGGTCCTATTTCAGCAACGGGCTTGGCCTTGAACCGGAAAGGAAAGTGGATGCAAGCCACCGGTCGGTAGGTGTGGTAGATAGAGCAACGTTTTTTCTCAAGGTCCAGATAAGGGCAGGGGAGGCCAGGTTTTAGGGCGTAGATCATGCCGGGCCAATACTCTCCATAAATTTTGTGAAAGACGATGGGAAAACAGTCAGCTGTCTCGACAAAATCGGACAGAGGAACAAACCCCGCTGTAAAAAGAGAGCCATCACAGCACTGATTACAGGTTCCACACTGGGTAAAAACCAAGCTTTGATGCTTTTCCGGGTTCAGGTCCATAACGTCCACCTAGTCAGGAGAATAATTGCCACAAGGCATCCAAAGAGCCATTGCTTGTCTGTTAAGGTCAAGAAAAGTGGCATAACCTCGAAGAAAAGAGAACCAACAGCGCCGAACAATGGTATATACTGACAAATTGAGCGTGAAGATCAACCCGAAAATGGAGCGCAGATTGAATTAACCCATGAGTATTCCCTTTAAAACAGTACATGTCATCGGTGCAGGATTAGCTGGATCAGAGGCAGCCTGGCAGTTGGCGAGGCAAGAGATTCCGGTACGGCTCTACGAAATGCGTCCTCAGAAAAGCACACCAGCTCACCGAACCGGTGATTGTGCGGAGTTGGTCTGTTCAAACTCTCTTCGTTCCGACGATGCCGAAAAAAATGCCGTTGGCCTGCTCCATGAAGAGATGCGACAGATGGGCAGTTTGATCATGCAGGCGGCAGATGCCAATCGAATTCCGGCCGGGGGAGCGTTGGCTGTGGACCGGGAGGGGTTTTCCCAAACCGTCACCAGGCTATTGGATTCGGCCCACCGGATAACCCGTGTGGATGGTGAAGTGCTCGCCCCTCCTGAAGGAGAGCTGACACTGATTGCGACAGGCCCGCTGACCTCCCCGGCACTGTCAAAATGGCTGGAGAGCAAGCTGGGTCCGGATCGGCTGGCTTTTTTTGATGCCCTGGCACCCATTGTTTCGGCCGACTCCATCAATCATGACATCGTCTGGCGACAATCCCGCTACGACAAGGGCAGTGCCGACTATATCAACTGTCCCATGAACAAGCAGCAGTACGAAACGTTTATTGACAATTTATTGGCAGCCGAAAAGGTGGCCTTCAAGTCTTTTGAGAAAACCGGCTACTTTGAAGGGTGCCTTCCCATCGAGGTGATGGCGGAGCGGGGGAGGGAGACCCTCCGTTTTGGTCCCCTTAAGCCGGTTGGGTTGACCAACCCCCATAAACCGGATGAGCCGTTGCACGCCGTGGTCCAGCTTAGACAGGATAACAAGCAGGGAACCTTGTGGAATATTGTCGGCTTTCAAACCAAATTGACCTGGCCGGAGCAGAGGCGGATCTTTCGAACCATTCCCGGCTTGGAGGCGGCAGAGTTTGAACGGTTGGGGGCCATACATCGGAACACCTTTGTTGACAGCCCACAGTTGTTGGATGGCTATCTGCGTCTAAAAACTGACTCTCATCTCTATTTTGCTGGTCAAATTACTGGCGTTGAGGGGTATGTAGAGTCTGCGGCGAGTGGTTTGCTGGCTGGAATTTTCATGGCTCGGGCGGCTGCCGACTTTGCTCTTCCTCCTCCTCCACCCAAAACAACAGCCCATGGTGCCCTTTTGAACCATGTAACAGAATGGGTGGAAAAACGGGCCTTTCAGCCAATGAACATCAACTTTGGTCTGTTTCCTCCCCTGGAGGAAAAGGTGGTAAAAAAATCAAGAAAACCAGCGCTTAGCAAAAGAGCCATCCGGGATTTATCTCACTGGCTTCAATTATTGTAAATAATGTTGCAACATAACCAGCTTTTAGTATAGAATTGCTAACTTTTTATTGGTTGGGGGTGGGCGCTGTACTTTGGGTTGGTTTTTTTAGTTTTGTTAATTTTTTAGACCGAAATTAACAAAACGGACCAACAATTGCATTTCACTCTTTCCAAAATATCCTAGAGGAGCTGAACCGTTTTGTCTGCTATTACACCTTGAGATTATGACGAGAGAAGTATGCTTGCTGGATCAATAAAAAAATATAAGAAACCAATTTTAGGCATGCCGTCCTATCCAGGCAGAGATCCTAGAATTGCCCGCAACGCCCAAGAGACGAATCGGCGGCAGTTTCCGTTTCTTCTGTTTGGTGTCATGACGGTTGTCGGGTTTATTGCCATTCATGGCGCTCTGAATGCCAGCACTGGTTTTAGCAGTGTGGAGGAGTCTCCGAGCTTTCTGAGTTGGATCTTGCGTAATGAGGGCCAACCAAAACAGGCCCCCATTCCCAAGCCGGTCCGTCAACCCCGTGATAGCCAAACGACCTCTTCCACCGCCACACGAGTGGTGCCCACACCGATTAAACGAAACCCCGACAGACCCATACAGTTGGCTTCACTCTCTGTCAGTGATTCCAGCACCTGGAGAAAACCCGATAGAGAGGCCGTCGCCCCTTTACGGCGTCGAAGCAACAGACTGAACAATCGCGTTGTTATTGAGCGGGTTGGCAAGCGGGATACCCTGACCTCCTTACTACAGCGTCAAAAAGTTCCCCTGTCCACTGTTTACGCTCTGGCCCGTGGCGCCAAGCCGGTTTTTAATCTGGCTACCGGTTTTCAGCGTGGCAAGCTGGTGAAGTTGGTCTTTAATAGTGAAAGAAAACTGATCGCTTTCGCCTACCCGGTGGATAACGATCGGACCATGACCGTCATCAAGAAGAACGATGGCGAGTTCAGCGCACAGATAGATAACAACCTGGACAATTTGCCAAAGCTGGCGAGTACCGTGTCCAGCACATCTTCCCCCGCCATATCGGCAAAATCCATTTTTGAACAAGCGGATAAATTGGTCCGGGTCAAGGTGCGCAGAGGGGACTATCTGACGGGTGTACTGGCTCGGCGCAATATTTCCCGCTCGACAGCGGTTCGTCTGGCCAAAGCCACCAAACCGGTTTTCGACCTTGCCCGTTTCCTCAAGCCGGGTAACGAGTTGAAGCTGGCCCTCTCCAAAGAGGGAGGGTTGAGTGGTCTCTCCTATCCGCTGGATAATGAACGTGTGCTATGGGTTACCCGTGACCAACAAGATCAGTTTGTTGCCCAGATCGAGAAAAAACAGTATGAGACCCGTCTGGAGACCGTCTCTGGCTTGGTTCGTGGCGATGGCTCCCTCTTTTTGGCAGGCAAACATGCAGGTCTGACCAAAATGATGGCGGTCAAGTTGGCGGCTCTCTTTGAGTGGGATGTGGACTTTGCTCGCGATATTCGGGTAGGGGACCGTTTTACGGTTATTCGGGAAGCCAAATATTTCGAAAACGAACGGGTTCGTGAGGGGGATATCATTGCGGCAGAGTTTGTGAATCAGGGACGGAAATACCGTGCTGTTCGCTATACCAACCCGGAAGGAAACGTCGGCTATTTTGATACCAAGGGTCGGAGCATGCGCAAGATGTTTATTCGTGCCCCGGTTGACTTCAGCCGGATCTCCTCCCGGTTTGCCAAACGGCGCAAACATCCGGTACTCGGCTTTACACGAGCCCATAAAGGTACTGACTTTGCCGCTTCTACCGGTACCCCGGTTAGAGCATCTGGCAGCGGAAAAGTTATCTTCTCTGGACGTCGGGGCGGTTTTGGTAACCTGGTGTTGGTGCGTCATAACAACAAATATACCACAGCCTATGCCCATTTGAAGCAGATTGCCAAAGGGGTGAAGAGCAACAGCCGGGTGTCTCAGGGTCAGGTGATTGGTCAGGTGGGCATGACGGGCACAGCAACCGGACCCCATTTGCACTATGAGATTCGCGTCAACGGCAAGCAGGTCAATCCTCTGACCATCCAACTGCCGTCAGCGGAGCCGGTACCCCGTAAGTATATGGCAGATTTTCGCCTTAAAACAGCCTCTCTACTGGCTCAGTTAAATAGCGAAACCGTGAAGGTAGCCTCGCTCTCGACTTCCAAGTAAAGATGGCCTCATCCCACCAGCAACCCTGGACCATTCGTCGATTGGTCCAGTGGGGGAGTGATTGGCTGGCTGGCCGGGAGATTGAGCAGCCTCGGTTGGATGTGGAGTTGTTACTGGCTGATGCGCTGGATCTGAGCCGTATGGATCTGTTCATGGATATGGACCGACCTTTGGATCAGGCGGAGTTGGCTGCTTTTAAAAGTCGTATCAAACGCCGTTCCCAACGAGAACCGGTTGCCTACATTTTAGGCAAACGAGGATTTTGGAAGCAGGAGTTTGTGGTCAACCCCTCTGTTCTCATTCCCCGCCCTGAGACTGAAACCCTGATCGAAGCCGTTTTATCCCTCTACCCGGACCGAGCGTCTACTTTTGAGATGTTGGACCTGGGTGTTGGCTCTGGGACCATTCTTTATTCTCTGTTGGGTGAGTTTACTCAGGCTAGGGGAGTAGGTATTGATCTCTCTGATGAGGCGCTTCAGGTGGCAAAGCTCAATGGAGATCGGTTGGGGTTGTCGGGTCGTGTCACTCTGTTGGCAGGAGATTTGACAGCACCCCTCTATTCCGACTGCCGATATGATTTAATTGTCTCCAACCCCCCATATATTGTCAGCAAGGCGATGGCAACTCTTCAGCCAGAAGTTCGAGATCAAGAGCCTCATCTGGCTTTGGATGGCGGGGAGGATGGACTTTCCATCTATCGTCGTCTGATTCCCCAATCGTATCGTTTTCTAGAGCCTTCTGGCTGGCTTGTTGTCGAGATAGGCTATGATCAGGGCAAAGCGGTTCCATCCCTCTTTACCGCAGCGGGTTTTGAAAGTGTGTCGGTGTCAACCGACTATGGTCATCGAGATCGGGTGGTGATGGGGATGAAAAAATAGCGATTCCAAACCAAATTAGGTGGCAAATTGTTGCGGATGGGTCTGGGCAGCGCCCAAGCTTCTAAGCCTTTGGCTTTGCTTTTGACCGACTGACAGGTTGGATTTTCAAGACAGGCTTGTACTTTTTCCTTTTGAGTGTATGGTAAGATTAAACCGATACGACTGGGAGGATATGAATGGCTAACTCCATAGAAAAAATGCCGCATCACCCATTGGGTGGCTTCGATTTTTTCCATGATAACCGCTAAACCAATATTTTGCGCCATTCATACACTCTCAACTACCGTCTCCAGGCTAAAACGCTTCAGTTTGTCGTCAATCCAATGCTTAACTTTAATCAACCCCAATAGGATGATGGGCATGAAAGATAAAGGAGAGTCATCCAGAGTTGGAAAGATCCCGGAGCCTTTGAATATTTTGGAGGGGGAGGCCCGTTTCAGAACGTTGAAAGAGGCCTGTGATCTGGCACAGCAGTTGGCTGTTCACTGTCCTGATTATCAAAGCGCTGTCACTGGCTTGATCGAATTGATGTACAACGCCATTGAACATGGCAATTTGGGTATCAATTATGAGGAGAAGAGCCTTCTTTCCCGAGAAAATCGTTTGGATGAAGAGATTGAGAGGCGGTTGACTAGTCCGGAATATGCTGGTCGGATGGCGACGATTCGGTGGGAGCAGACGGCAACGGATATTTTTTTTACCATTGAAGATCAGGGTGAGGGATTTGATAGCGCTCCTTATATGGAGATGTCACCAGACAGAGTTCTGCATCAACACGGTCGAGGCATTGTCATGGCTCGCCACTCCTGTTTTAGTCAACTACAGTATCTTGGTCGTGGCAACCGGGTTCGAGCGACGATCTCATTGCTGGATGATAAAAAAGGTTAACGGCCAAACCTATAGAGAGGGCAGGGGGGGCGTAAAGTCACAACGGCCTCTTTAGGGGATATAAGAGGCCGTTGTGACTGTGAAATAAGGTTCTATTTTCTCTTCAAGGTTCCCCAAACATCCGGGGCGACCGACTTAGGCAGATAAGAGTGACAGGCGTTGCACGACTCCATCATCGTATCCAAAGCCTCCCGCAGACCCTCCCGATCATCCTCTTCCATATTTTCATGGGCGGAGCGAATAACCCCCTTCATGGCATTGTTGCTCTGTTTTGCCAATTTTTCGAACTGGATCACCGTCATGTCAGGGTGTGTTGATTTTCTCTTCAGTAGTTTGGCAGACTCAGCAGCATGCCAATCCATGGGACCAAGCAGGCCAAAGGTTTTTTGGATGGCGATTGCATGGCGAACCAGATTGTCAGAATACTTCATATCGTGAGCGGTTAGGTTGAGGATGGCATCTTTATGAATTCTTAGAACGGTGATGACAGAATTGACGTAAGAATCACGGGTAAAGTTCTCCTCTGCCTGAACAGGAAGAACCCAGGATAGACAAAGAAGGGTGATAACAAAGATAAAGGGGGCTCTTCTATTCATAATGACCTCTCAAGACAGATTCTGAAGAAAAAAAAGTGAAATAGTGATCGATTATAATGCAAAATCAATACCGATTAATATACTGAAAGTCAGAAATGAAGTAAATACAGCAGATAAAAAAAATGACAGGTGAGCACTCTTGCCGTTCTCCTTGTCTAACAGTGTAGGCAAAAAGCAGTGTTTTAGCCTCTACAGAGATTTCAAACCATAATGTGTACAAAACGATTGCGGATGGGTCTGGGCAGCGCCAAAGGTCCTAAGTGTTTGACTTTGCTTTTTTTTAATTTTAAAATCGTCGGGGTTTGGGGAGCTGCAAGGCCTCCCAAGGTGTTGACTTTGCCTTTAACTGGTGTCCAAATTTGGTTTTAACTGACTCTACCCAACAAGATGCAGGAGATTGATTGATGAATAGAAGACGCTTTTTAATCTCAACACTGACACTATCGGTACCCCTCCTAACCGGTCGATCTCTCTGGGCCGAGACCCCTGAGAGTAGATCTGTCGTGGAGAAAATAGTCAAAAACAGTGAGGAGTGGCAATCTCTTTTGACGCCTAAACAGTTTCACGTCCTACGCCAGGAGGGGACCGAGCCGGCTTTTTCCAGTGCCTTGAATGAGGAAAAACGCCCTGGTATCTACCACTGTGCCGGCTGTGACCTGGCACTTTTTACCTCCAAGATGAAATATGACAGTGGCACCGGATGGCCCAGTTTTACCGACACCCTGCCCGGCCACCTGGAAACCAAACTGGATTTTAAACTGATTATTCCCCGTACCGAATACCACTGCGCCCGCTGTGGTGGTCATCAGGGCCATCTGTTTAAAGATGGTCCTCCGCCCCGAAACGAGCGGTGGTGTAATAATGGTGTCGCCTTGCGTTTTGTGGCCACCTGATGGTTGGGAGTTAAGGGATGCGATCCCGTTGCCAGTTCTGATAACGCGCAGAAAAAAGAGCCTCCAGTTTATCAATCACCTCCGAGTCCGGTGTACCATAAACCTTCTCCATCAAAAGCCGGGAAGCCTCATCCAGCAGCCCCATGTCGGCATCGATCATGGGGTAGTTCTTCTTCAAACGCTTCAACCCTTTAACAGCCGATTCGCTGGAGGGACGTGGCAGGCCCAGCGGCGTCGAGCTGACCGGTGCCTCCTTACCGCTCTGCCGACTCAGTAAAAATTCAGCAAAGTGGATCAGTGTCTCTTTCTCCGCCTTGCCCAACTGTCGCCAGGCCTCCAAAAACCGCTTTTTATCCTTCTCTGTTTTAATCATCGTAACAATTCAATTTCACAAGGTTGCCAGAGCCCTCCTGTTAAGCAGACCATAGTCAGTCAAAACAGATTGGGACAACGGTTAAAGGCAGAGTCAAAACCTTGGGAGGCCTTGCAGGCCCCCAAACCCCCACGCTTTTAAGGGTAAAAAATAAAAGCAAAGTCAAAGGGTTGTGACCTTGGGCTCTGCCCAAACCCGCTGAGAAGGCATGAATGCCTTCCCAGACCCATCCGTTCTCGTTTTGTACACATTTGGTTTGGAATCTGTTTATTGGCCAGTCTGCACAGGGCGATTGATATCTTGGGAAGGGGCCGGTATGTAGTCGGAGGGAATCTGATCCCCAACCGAGATGGCCCGATCAAGAGCAATCAATAGAAAAAGACCAGACAGGGCAATGATGGCCATGCGACCCTGAGGACTTTTCACCCACTCTGCCAACTCGTCACTGAACGTACGATCCGAATCCACGCCATACTCCGAATCGTTGGCAGCCCCGTCTCCAGAATTTGATGCCGAGGGGTGATGCTCTCGCCATAAAGAACGAACACCATAAACAATGGCGAGAAGCAGCATCACACCAAGGAGAAGATACAAAAAAATTCTCAAGGTAACTTTTCCTTACGTAAAATGTTAATAAAATGGTTGATTATTCGGGCTGTTGCCCCCCATACCAGATCGTTGCCAGAGACAAATTCAAGGGGGGAGTGACGCGTAGGATAGGAAAAGAGAGCCAAAGGAAAAACCAACACCTCTGCCACCTCCCAACGATCCGGCTTCAACATCAGCGGCTCTTCCAAAAGGCCAACAAAAGGGTAGATCAGATAGCCCGTAGAGTGGGTGGTTACACTGGGTAAAGCCCCCAGAACATGAGGGCAAACTTTCTCTCCAAGCTCCTCTTGAGTCTCTCGTAAGGCGGTCTCCAGATAGGAGCCATCGGTTTTCTCCCATCGCCCACCCGGAAAAGCAATCTGACCCTTATGGCTGGAGACCGATTCTGATCGGCGAATTAACAGCATATGCCAGCCATCCGAGCGCCACATCAGAGGTAATAATACAGCAGAAGATTGCAGCGGACTGTCCCTATTCTGTTCCAGAGGAGGTACAACAGAAAGGTTGGAACCGGATTTGCTTAATGGCTCAACAGAGTAGAGCCGATCGGCAATCTCTTGCCGGGATAGACCGGTTAAATCGAGCGGTTTTTCAAGAGTGTGACTATCTACGTTCAAAACAGTGCCAACTTTACCAAGAGGTTATTAACGTGTCCGCCATGCATCCCATTATTGTCAGACTGACCCCAGGTACCCATCGCATCTGTACCTGTGGCGAAAGCATGACAGCCCCCCTTTGCGACGAATCGGAAGGCCCTCTCTGCCGCAAGGCACCAACCGTCACAGTGGAGTCTGCCAAAACAGTCCCCATCTGCGCCTGTGGTCGTACGGAAACAGCGCCCATTTGTGATGGTAGCCACGGGTATGAAAAACTCAAAAAGTGATGCCGCCCTTCAACCCAAACAGCCCCTGGACAATCCTATATCAAATGGCTGTTGGAAGGAAGACTATTGACGAGAAAGGCGGATGGTAGGCACCTCATCCATGGTAATATTGGCCTGAATAATCGGTCTAAGCCGTGCTTTGCTGGAGGTGGGTGGCTCCAACTTTACCACCTGATTGTGGGAGGAAGTTTTCCCGGAAGCTTTATGATCGCGTGCGTAACCCCCTTGGATGGGAACCAGAGAGGAGGCCAACTGTACGATAGGCCGGTTGGTGATGACCGAGAAGGTCTGACCGGTTGACTTGGAACGCATTTTGGTTCGAATGATGGGGGACTTCCTTGAGATGGGCAGACTGACAACATCGTCCGTCCCCGGAAAAGCCGTCCTGAGTCGAGGTTTGGCCAATGGGGCCACACGGGATCTATCCCGGCTGCTGGCAAAACGACGTTTAATGGAAAGATGGGGGGTCCGCTTAAGCTGATACTCTTTTTGATTGCGCTCCCAATTGGCCTTCATGAGAATCCGTCGGGAGTCGGTCAGGACCACGGTCCCATTGGCTCGACGCAGTCGGTAGATACGCCGGGGTGTCATGTTGGAGCCGGGATTGATCTTGGCATAGTTGCGCATCACGCTGCCCACATATTTGCGGGTCTCGGGAAACGGAGGCACACCCTTGAACCGGGCCACATTGGCCGGTCCGGCATTATAGGCAGCCAAAGCCAGGGTGATATCGGAAAACCGCTCGAGCATTTTTTTGAGATAGCGAGCCCCGCCACGGAGGTTCTGCTCAGGATTGAAACGGTTGGTTACACCCAACTCACGCGCCGTAGCGGGCATCAGTTGCATCAGTCCGACCGCCCCCTTGCTGGAGATGGAGCTGGGATTGAAGGCCGATTCGACAGAGATGATCGCTTTGAGAAGATAAGGGTCAATCCCCTCCTGACGAGCTATCCTCCAGATCAGCCGCTCCATCGCCTTGCCAACCTTCGGCTTGGCCTCTGCGGAGGAGGTCTCCATCATACTGCTGCCAAGCAAAAGAGCTAAAACCAAAAAAAATCGATACATTCCACTAACACAAATAGATCCCACCCACCTGCCGCCCACACTGGGCCTCCCCACGAATGGTTGTGCGACGATGGCTGAAGAATAGGTCATCGTTTAGGTAGGTACAGAGTCCTACATCGTATATTTTATCGGGCGAAACATGATTCCAGGTCAACTGTTCATGAAGATAACCAGGCAGATCGAAGTGAACTGTACCCTGATCCGAGCTATATGAAAAGAATTTTTGGCATCCAAAGTGATTTTTATTTTTGGCCTTTTCTAGAAAATGCTTTCTAAATTGGTCACCTACCTCATAACTGGGCGAACGGATGCAGGGACCGATTATGGCCACTACGTTTTCCGGCCTGCTCCCCAGGGCCACCATCTGTTCCAGACAAGAGGCGACGATCCCCGCTTCAGCTCCTCGCCACCCTGCATGAGCCGCCCCCACCACCCTCGCCACCGGGTCAGCCAGCAGCAACGGGGCGCAATCGGCTGTCATGATAGCCAGTGCCACCCTGTTATGGGTAGTGACCAACCCATCAGCGTCGGGCTGTTGTTCGGTGTCAAGCGGTGCATGCAGGGTTGTCACCCCATGAACCTGGTTGACAAAAACAAGGCTGTCAACTGAAAGAGAGAGAGCCTGTTGCAGTGCCTGGCGATTGCGATGCACCCGCTTGGGGTCATCCGCCACATGCAGACCCAGATTTAAACCGCCATACCCTCCCTGGCTCTCCCCCCCCTGGCGTGTCGTGAAAAAAAACCCGACTCCAGATAGGGCAGGAATTTTATTTAAGGGGACAAATTGTATTTTCTCTTGATCTTTCATTGGCGTTCCACGATAATTAGCCGTTTTTAGATAACCCTACATAATCCTTTGCTCCTCTAGACCCTTGAGTCGAGAGGGGCTGCTGACGGATTTTGCCTCTCCTTGACAAGGAGGCTTGAGTATCTGCCGTCAGTAACACCTGAACCCATAAGGGAGCGCCATGGCCTATTACGAGTCCATTATTGTCATCCGTCCAGATCTTACCACCGAACAGATTGAAACTGTAACCAATCGTGTGTCAGGGATCATCAGCAACAACGGCGGAAAAATCCTGCAAACCGAACTTTGGGGCCGTCGTCAGTTGGCCTACATGGTAAAGAAAACCAGCAAAGGTTACTACGTCTTCAATATTATCGAAGGGGGCGGACCTCTGATTGCCACCTTGGAGGGGCTTTTGATGATTGATGAGGATATTCTTAAGTTTATGAATATCCGCGTTGCCAAGCCGAGCCTGGACCCCACACCGTTGGCACCCTCTGCTGAACTACCGCCAGCAACAGAAACATCCCCTGCATCCTCCTCAGGATTGACCCCTGAAGAGGAGGAGGCTGCGGCAGAAATCAAGGCCGAAAAGGATGATGACGAGGATGATGACGAGGAAGACTAAATGGCTCAACTGGAACAATCGAGTGTGGGATCGGTCAATGAGACCGCCCTGGATGGTGTGCTGTTAGAATCACCTGAATTTCGATTGACTCCAGCCGGAAGGGCGGTTGCCTCTCTCATGATAGAACACATCAGCGAGGGCAACCAGTCGGCACCGATCAAACGATTGGAGTTACGCATGCCGATAGTGGCCCTTGGGGCATTAGCCGATCAGTGTCGTGATGTTAGGCCGGGCCAGCTTATTCGGGTGACAGGAAGACTGAATCAAAAACGGTGGATTCGAGATGGAAAGGTCCGCTGGGGTAAGTTGGAACTACTTGCCCAGACCATTCAGCCCCTTGTACCCTCTGGACAGCCCAGTGAATAACCCACGATGATAATCCAATATCATAGTGTAATTGTTAGGAAATAGAACGATGTCAGAAAATTATGAAGGTTCCGATCAAGGTGGCTCCGTTAGACCCAGAGCGGCTCGTCCGGCTGGGTTTAAGCGGCCTTTTTTCCGTCGTCGCAAAGTGTGTCTGTTCTGTGCGGATAAGAGTGCTAAAATCGACTATAAAGATCCCAAAACCCTGGGCCGTTTTATCACGGAGCGAGGAAAAATGATCCCCAGCCGGATTACCGGTGTTTGTGCCCCCCATCAACGGCATTTGAGCAAAGCCATTAAACAGGCTCGTGTTATTGCTCTTCTGCCTTATCTGGTTAAATAGACCAGAAACGTATTGGGTGTTTGGGTGAAAAACCAAAGCCAAAATAGCCGCGGGACCCACAGAGGAGGTTTTCAGATCCATGCTCCTTAAAAAGCTGACTGGAAACCCACTTCTGGCTGGAACCTTGTCCGCTCTTTTGCTCATTGTTCCGTTGGCACAGATCTATCTGCTTTTTCCACTGCAGTTGATTGCGCCACTGCCTGTTTTCCTGGTTGCTCTGCGCTTGGGGATCAAAGCCGGTGCGTTGGCGGCGGTTGTGCCTCTGCTGTTTTGTCTGGGTATTCTGGGGCAGCTCTCTACTCCCCTGATCATCACCTATCTGGTCATGATCTGGTTTCCTCTTCTGGCGGCTTGGTTGGTTCAGGGGGGGTGGCGACCGGTACAGATTTTGGGTGGAGGCTACCTTCTGGCTCTGGCGCTTCTGGTCCTCTTCTTGCTTGGCTCGATGTTGACGGGTAATGCCATGTTGGAGGCCGTACACAGCCAGATGATGGTAAGCAAACAGGCCATCATGACCACCTTGGCGGGTGCGGAAGGGGCGGATGCTCAGTTGTTGGTAGAGATGGGCAATAGTCTGGATGAAGCCTTTCGGCTTTTTGCCCTGCTTTTTCCGGCTCTGTTTCTGTCTAGTTGGTACACCATTCAGGTAGCTAATCTGCTGTTGGCTCGGTATCTGATCATACGCTGGCAGATGCCGCTCATGCCGGAACAGGACCTCTCTTCTTTACGGGTGCCGTTCTTTCTGGTCTGGCCGCTGATTGGCTGTGCCATGTTGGCTTTGATGGCCAGCGGCTCCTTGCAGCAGTTGGGATTGAATCTGGTTCTCTTTTTAGCGATCCCCTACTTTTTTCAGGGGTATTCTGTTGTCTATAGAGGGTTCCAACATTTTAAAGTGTCTGTTTTTATTCGGGTTATATTCTACATGATCCTCATGACCTGGTCAGCGGCTATTTTGGCCGTAACCCTCATGGGACTTCTAGATACCTGGATGGATTTTCGAAAACGTTTAACCTAGGATCCAACGTGTTGGGTTCAGGTCTAATCAGCAGGGGAGAGTGATCTCTCCTAGATAAAAAGGTGATACCATGGAAGTAATCCTTCTGGAGAAAATTGGTAAAATGGGTGACTTGGGCGATATGGTCCGGGTTCGTGGTGGCTATGGTCGCAACTTTTTGGTTCCTCAGGGCAAAGCTCTACCGGCTACCAAAGAGAACCGGGCCATTTTTGATGCTCGCCGGGCTGAATATGAAAAACGCCAGAGTGAAATTTTAAAAACAGCCAAGGATCTGGCCGAAAAAATTGCTGAGATCCAAGTGGTGCTGGACCGTCCGGCTGGTGCTACTGAAAAGTTATTCGGCTCGGTAACCAATGCCGATATCGCTGCCTTCTTTAAAGAGAAAGGGGTGGATGTGATTCGGAGTATCATTGATATTCCTCAACCCATTCGTACCTTGGGTGAGCATCCGGTTCGCATTCGTCTGCATCCGGATGTTATTCCAGAGATCACAGTCTTGGTTGAGCGTACCGTTAGCCGTTAGTTGGTTGGTTGGCTGCAACCCTCAGGTTCCCTTAAAATGGTCTGTCTTTTTAAGGGAAGACATCCTCATTTTTTTTACCCAAAACCTCTTTACCATTTGAAGAGGTAGGATGGGCTGTTTTTTTTCAGGAGATAACCGTGCCACTATATGATTATAAGTGCGATGGCTGTCAGCACTGTTTTGAAGTAAGTCATGCCATGGCGGCTCCTGCCATCAAGGTGTGTCCGGAGTGTGGTAAAAAACGGGTGCGTAAAGTGCTTTCTACCGGGGGTGTCCTCAACTCTTCCAAAGGGGGCCAGGATGCCAGCCCCCCTTCAGGACCGTGTGCGAGCATGGGCGGAGGTTGTGCGGGTGGTATGTGTCCCATGTAGGTAAGTTGATTGCTGTTTTTCCTTGGGCTGATTTTTTTGATTGTAACAGTCTGAGGTTGTTGGATTTTAAAAGGGTTGGGCCCGACAAAGGGACCCGACCCTTTTTTGATGGTCAACCCACAACCCGGATTGTCTGGATGGTGCAAGAATCATCCTGGACCTCTTGTGGCAAAACGTTAAAATATAGAATTGTTATCCTGTAAAACGGTACAGGCCCGGGGACAGGATCAAGCCTTTTAATGGAGCTAAAGCGTCATGGCCCGTATTATTGATGGAAAAAAAATTGCCTTGGGTATTCGTCAGGGGTTGAAAACAGAGGTGGAGCAACTGACTCAGGAGCGAGGAGTGGTACCGGGGCTGGCTGTGGTGCTGGTTGGAGCCAATCCGGCCTCTCAGGTTTATGTCCGGATGAAGAAAAAGGCGTGTGAAGAGGTTGGTATCGCCTCTTTTTCCCATGAACTACCGGTGGATACAACCGAGTTGACCTTACTGGCTCTGGTTGAGCAGTTAAACCAGGATTCCAAGGTGCATGGAATATTGGTTCAACTGCCACTACCCAAGCAAATTAGTGAACAGAAGGTGATAGAGGCCATCTCTCCTGCCAAGGATGTTGATGGTTTTCACCCTTATAGTTCTGGGCAGTTGATGACGGGGGGGCCGGGTTTTTGGCCTTGTACTCCGTGGGGTGTGATGGAGCTTTTGCGTGTGGAGGGGGTAGACCCGTCTGGCAAAACGGCGGTGGTTAT
The DNA here is from genome assembly GCA_002753565.1 of Magnetococcales bacterium. Classification (GTDB taxonomy): domain Bacteria; phylum Pseudomonadota; class Magnetococcia; order Magnetococcales; family JADFYX01. The sequence continues at coordinate 76,287 of PEAM01000002.1, forward strand.
CGGCCGATCCAATATTGTCGGCAAACCGGTTGCCCTGATGTTATTGGCGGCTCATGCTACGGTAACCATCTGCCATTCAAGAACCCCTGATCTACCCAAGGTGGTGAGAGGGGCGGATATTGTGATTGCGGCGGTAGGTCGTCCTCGGATGGTGAAGGGGGATTGGATTAAGGAGGGGGCCATTGTTATCGATGTTGGGACCAACCGTCTTGACGATGGTTCATTGTGTGGTGATGTCGATTTTGATGCCGCCAGCAAGCATGCTGCCGCCATTTCACCCTCTCCGGGGGGGGTAGGTCCCATGACTATCGCCATGTTGGTTAAAAATACGGTAGAGAGTGCCAAGGCCAGCAGCGCAATTTCCTGATAGAGATTTCAAACCCAATGGGTACCAAACGAGTGCGGATGGGTATGGGAAGGTATGGATGCTTTCCCAGCGGGTATGGGCAGCGCCCAAGGTGTTACCCAAGCCCCTCAACGAGATAGATTGATCTGCTGGCGAACCTCTTCCGGGGTAACCCCTTGCTGGCGTAGGGAGCGGATGCTGAGAGAACGATTGCTTTTGGCCAATTTTTGTCCCGACGTATCCAACAACAGCCGATGATGGTGGTATTGGGGGGTGTTTAGCCCCAATAGAGCCTGCAGCAGACGGTGGATGTGGGTCGCTTGGAAAAGATCTTGACCTCGAACAACCTGGTTGATTTCCTGCAGATGGTCATCCACCGTCACCGATAGATGGTAACTGGTCGGTGTCTCTTTTCGGGCTAACACCACATCACCAAAGCGTTCCGGGGTGGCAACAACCTCCCCTTGCAACCGGTCAAACCAGCTTAAACGGCCCACACGAGCCACCGCTTGTTCCATATCCAGACGCAGGGCAAACGGTTTTTGTTGGTGTAGAAACGCCTCCTTTTGTCGCGGGGTAAGCTGGCGACAGCTACCGGGATAGAGGGGGCCATCCGGCCCTCGCTGAACCTGGCCCAATCGTGCCCGCTCTGCAGCCATTTCGGATCGTGTGCAAAAACAGGGGTAGAGAACCCCCTTGTCTGTTAATATGTCGAGAGCGTGGGCATAGTCAGTCATCTGCTCCGACTGACGGCGCACCGGTTTGGGCCAGCGGAGTCCCAACCAGTGCAGATCCTCAAAAATAGCCTGCACAAAGGACTCCCGACACCGTCCACCATCAATATCCTCCAGCCGAAGAAGGAACCGACCACCCTCCTGAGTAGTCGCATAGGCGGTGAGGGCAGAATAGGCGTGACCAAGATGGAGAAAGCCGGTGGGGCTGGGAGCAAAGCGGCTGATTACCATCACTTGGTATCAGACGACCCTTGCTCGGAGGAAGCCGTGGGTTGCCATCGTCGATTCCATCGAGGTATCAGAGCCGGAACAGCCTGCTGATAGCGGCGGTATGACGCTCCGTAGAGAGCCAACAATCTTTTCTCTTCCCAGTTTAAACCGATCAGAAGGTAGAGGGTGGCAAACAGGTTGGTGATCACCATGGCTTCGGTCATGGGCCGAAACCAGATAATCAGCAAGGTGCCACTATAGAGGGGATGACGAACAAACTGATGGGGTAGAGAGAAAACCATGGGCTCTTCTCCAATTCTATGTTTGGATAAACCGGCCCAAATCTGCTTTAACCCGAGGAAGCGCCAGATGTCATAAGCGGTAAAACTCCAGATCAAGACCATGAGACCAACCCCCTGGATAGAGAGAAAGGACCACTTCATCATACCAATCGGTTGAAAAAATGGCACAAATGCTAGATTATGTCGAGCAAAGGAGAAGACTTCCATGATGGCGAAAACAGAGACACCGTTAAAAATAAGCCGCTCAAACGACGCAAAAGGGCCAAGAATTCGCCGCCATGCCCCTTTAAATGCTTCCGATGCCATGACAGAGTGGAGAAGGCCGAAAAGGAGCCAAAACAGGCCATAGACAGTAATATCGACACTATCTGATTGCATCATCTCAAGAGGTCCAATAGGATCTTTGCCATTGACTGGAACGTCCAGATGTGACAGTTGAGGTCTTAACCCACAATGCAAGGAGCAAATCCTATCCTTCTCCTGCAACAACTCAATTTCATGATAACCATTTAAGGGAGTGTGACGCTATGCCCGAATTTAAATATACTGAGGTTCTCAACCCAGGACCTGACGGGGCCGAGTATCTCTCCTTGACCCGCGATCATGTCTCCTTGGAACGATTCAAAACCGAGGATATCATCCATGTCAGGCCGGAGGGGTTGACACTCCTATCCGAAAAGGCATTCCATGAGGCGTCCCACCTTTTGCGCGCCAGCCATCTTCAGCAGTTACGTACCATTCTCGATGATGCCGAATCTTCTGAAAATGATCGTTATGTCGCCTTGGAACTGCTCAAAAATGCCAATATTGCTGCGGGCAGGGTCCTGCCCAGTTGTCAAGATACTGGTACCGCCATGGTTATTGGTAAAAAAGGTCACCGGGTCTGGACCGGAGGAGGGGATAAGATGGCCCTTTCCAAAGGGATTTTCAATACCTATACCAAAACCAATCTGCGCTATTCTCAAGTGGCTCCCCTCACCACCTATAACGAGAAAAATACCGGCAACAACCTCCCCGCTCAGATCGATATCGAGGCCACGGACGGTGAGACCTATAAATTTCTTTTTATGGCAAAAGGGGGCGGATCAGCCAATAAAACCTTCTTGTATCAACAGACAAAAGCCCTGTTGACACCGGAGAAGCTGGCAGCCTTTTTATTGGATAAAATCAAAACATTGGGCACCTCTGCCTGTCCTCCCTACCATCTGGCGGTGGTGATTGGCGGTCTCTCTCCGGAAATGAACCTGAAGACGGTCAAGTTGGCCTCGGCCCGCTATCTGGATCGCCTCCCATCCCAAGGGGATGGGTTGGGTTCTGCCCTGCGGGATCGTGTTTTAGAAGAGCAGATTTTAACCATGACTCGAAATATCGGCATGGGGGCACAATTTGGTGGAAAATATTTTGCTCACGATGTTCGGGTTATCCGCCTGCCCCGTCATGGTGCCTCCTGTCCGGTAGGGATTGGGGTCTCTTGTTCGGCGGATCGGAATATTCTTGGTCGGGTCGATCGGGAAGGGATCTGGCTTGAAGCGCTAGAGACCGATCCGGCCCGCTTTCTTCCAGATGCCGAACCCGAAGCGCTGAGCAGTACAGTTGTCCATATCGACCTGAACCAACCCATGAAAAAGATCCGGGCTGTTCTTTCCGATCTTCCGGTGACCACCCGTGTCATGTTGACCGGCCCCATTATTGTGGCTCGGGATATTGCCCATGCCAAAATTCAGGAGCGACTGGAGCAGGGAGAGGGGATGCCGGACTATTTTCAAAACCATGTGGTGTACTATGCCGGACCGGCCAAAACACCGGAAGGTCTCTCTTCTGGCTCTTTTGGGCCGACAACGGCGGGTCGTATGGACAGTTATGTGGAAGAGTTTCAAAAAAATGGTGGGTCGTATGTCATGTTGGCCAAGGGCAATCGCAGCCAGCAGGTAACGGATGCCTGTCAAAAATATGGGGGATTCTATTTAGGCTCCATTGGGGGTGCTGCGGCCCGTCTGGCCAAGGACAGTATTCGCAAAATTGAGGTGATCGACTACCCGGAGTTGGGTATGGAGGCGGTGCATCGTATACAAGTGGAAAATTTCCCTGCCTTTATCATTGTTGATGACAAAGGCAACGATTTTTTTGCCCAATTTAATCTGTAGGTATAGAGATTTCAAACCAAATTTGTACAAAACGATTGCGGATGGGTCTGGGAAGGCATGAACCTCTTCCCAGCGGGTTTGGGCAGCGCAAAAGGTCCTAAGCCTTTGACTTTGCTTTTTTATTTTTAAAAGCGTGGGGGTTTTTGGGCCTGCAAGGCCTCCCAAGGTGTTGACTTTGCCTTAAACTGTTATAGCCTGCATCGGTTCTGTTTTTTGTCCCAAATTTTAAACAGCACGTTGGTCTGGGGGGCTGCAAGCCCCCTCCCAGGAGTTACGGACCATTTTTCAATGAGAATGACAACAATCAACTACAGGCTGCGCCAGATATCCCGCTGTGGGCGGACACCGAATTCACCGATGGCAAAGGTAAGAACGGAAAAAGAGAAGAGGATCAATAGGGTTTCCATGGTTATTTCCTTTATTTGGTCTGTTTAATATTATAAAGCTCGCCCTATGTAGCGAGTCTTTGCTTTGCTTTATTAAGGTGGTGTTAACTTCATAACCTACCATCACAAACAGGGTAGAGAGACAGGTAAATGGGCTTCATCTTTCAGTGGTTCTTGCTCTATTGCCCTTGACTATTTCAAGAGCAATAACCCTGCCGGAATTGGGCTGTTTTAAGGGATGAAAAGGGGATTGGGGAGGGAGTTGGTGTTTAATTTCTAAGGATTTTGAATGGTTGCTTGATTATTTTTCCAGCCCGTTTTTTTTATCAAAAGCGTGATCTTCCATTCGATAAATTCCGTAACAAAAGTCAACCAAAATCCATGGCCTATAAAAAAAACGGGGTTATGCTGCCTGAAGGTACAATTTCTGACACTTTCTATAACGGCACACAAAAAAACCATTGCAGGGGGTCCGGGAGGGTCTCCGGCGGAGTTTGGGGCAGCGCTCCCTTCATCTAAAAAGCGGGCTTGCAGTGGCCAGGCACCAGTTGTTTTTGCAAGACTCCTTAGAACCTTGGGCGCTGCCTAAACCCTCTGGAAAGATATGGATGCCTTCCCAGACCCATCCGCAATCGTTTTGTACAAATTTGGTTTGAAATCTCTGTAGAAACAAAAAACAAAACCATGGGCGTTGCCCTTACCGACCAGGGACGGGCGCCCCCCTAGAGGTTTTTTTCTGAAAGTTAACCTCAAGCAATACGTTTGGTCGCCTCTACCAAAGCCTTTTTGACTGTTTCAAACGCTGTGCCCCCAAGGGAAACCCGAGCATTAACCGATGATTGAATGGTTAAAATAGCAGCGACATCCGATTGAATACGTGGATCTACCTCTTGCATTTGAGCCAGGGTAAGCTGATCCAGTGTCAGGTTTTGCTCCACACAGACACGGACAATTCGTCCTGAAATAGCGTGGGCCTCTCGAAAAGGGATGTTTTTTCTCACCAGATAATCAGCCAAATCCGTAGCCGTGGTAAACCCTTCGCCAGCCGCAGCCAACATGGCCTCTCGTCGCACTTGAATACCCGGAACCAAGTCGGTAAAAACCCGCAAAACACCCTGAACCGTGTCAACCGTATCAAAAATCGGCTCTTTGTCTTCTTGCATGTCTCGATTATACGCCAGAGGCAGACCCTTCATCAGGGTAAGAAGAGCCAGAAGATTGCCTGTGACACGCCCGGTCTTGCCTCGAACCAACTCTGGTACGTCTGGGTTTTTCTTCTGTGGCATGATGCTGGAACCGGTACAAAAAGCGTCCGATAACTCAACAAAACCAAAAGCAGGAGATGACCATAAAATCAACTCTTCTGAAAAGCGGGAAAAATGGGTCATGATCAACGCCGCTGCACTGGCCAACTCGACTGCAAAATCCCGATCCGATACAGCATCCAAAGAGTTTTGACAAATACCCTCAAAATCCAACTGGTCCGCTACCCAAACCCGATCCACCGGAAAAGGGGTGCCCGCCAGAGCCGCAGACCCCAGAGGGAGCTGGTTGAGTCGCTTGCGTAGATCGATCAAGCGAGCATAATCTCGATCCAACATTTCGAAATAGGCAAGAAGATGGTGGGCAAAACTGATGGGTTGTGCGTTTTGCAGGTGGGTAAAGCCGGGTAGAATGGTCTCGATGTGCTGTTGAGCAAGAGCCAGCAGGTTGGTCTGTACACCCCGAATTCCCACCCCCATGGCATCTACCTCATCCCGAAGATAGAGGCGGATATCGGTGGCGACCTGATCGTTGCGAGAGCGAGCCGTATGCAACTTGCCAGCTACCGGTCCAATCAGCTCCCGTAGTCTGCTCTCCACATGCATGTGGATATCTTCCAAGGCATCCGAAAAAGCCAACGTGCCCTGCTCCAGCTCCTCCTGCACCCGATCCAAACCCGCCGCAATCTGCTCTGCCTCCTCCGGAGTAATGATCCCCTGACGGCCCAACATGCGGCAATGAACCTTGGAAGCCCGAATATCATGACGAAACAGGCGGGAATCGTAGGCGATGGAAGAGGAGAAAGCCTCGACAAACGCATCGGTAGATTGAGAAAACCGCCCCCCCCATAATTTGGCTGGGGGAGAACTCATGTGCCTTTCCGCAGCATGGCAGCAATGCGAATCCGCAAGGCGTTCAGCTTGATAAAGCCGGTGGCATCCGCCTGGTTATAAGCCCCTTGATCATCTTCAAAGGTGGCGATGGCCGGGTCAAACAGGCTTTTTTCTGATTTGCGCCCAACAACAATGACGTTGCCCTTATAGAGCTTCATTCGAACCACACCACTCACATGAACTTGAGAAGCATCAATCATGGTTTGGATCATCTCCCGCTCTGGGCTGAACCAGTAGCCATTATAGACCAAGGTGGCATACCGTGGCACCAACTCATCTTTCAGATGGGCAACCTCCCGGTCCAAAGTGAGAGACTCCAGCGCCCGATGGGCAACACCCAGGATGGTACCGCCCGGTGTCTCGTAGACACCTCGGGATTTCATGCCCACATAACGGTTTTCTACCAGATCCAAGCGCCCGATGCCGTTCTCTCCCCCCAGTTGATTGAGGCGAGCCAGCAGGTTGGCCGGAGAGAGGGGTTGACCGTCAATGGCTACCGGATCTCCCTTTTCGAAGGAGAGTTCAATATAGGTGGCCTTGTCTGGCGCCCGCTCTGGGGAGACCGACAAGACAAACATATCCTCATCCGGCTCGGCAAACGGATCCTCCAGCACTTTTCCCTCAAAGGAGATGTGCAGCAGATTGCGATCCATGGAGTAGGGGGACTCACCCCGCTTGTCTCGTGGAACCGGAATGTTATGCTTGTCCGCATAGGCCAACAGCTTGTCTCGGGAGGTTAAGTCCCACTCCCGCCATGGGGCAATTACCTTGATATCCGGCCGATGGGCATAATAGCCCAACTCAAAGCGGACCTGATCGTTCCCCTTGCCCGTGGAGCCATGAGAGACCGCCTCGGCATGGGTTTCGTTGGCAATTTCAATTTGACGTTTGGCAATCAAGGGGCGTGCAATGGAGGTACCCAGGTGGTAGACCCCCTCATAGAGAGCGTTGGCCCGATACATGGGGAAGACATAATCCCGAACAAACTCCTCTTTCAGATCCTCTACATAGATCTCTCTGATGCCAAAATTTTCTGCCTTGACCCGAGCCTCTTCCAGCTCTTTTCCCTGACCCAGGTCAGCCGCAAAGGCCACCACTTCGCACTGATATTCATCTTGAAGCCATTTGAGAATGATAGAGGTATCCAAACCGCCGGAATAGGCCAAAACCACTTTGTTGATCTGCTGGGACATGGTGCAAAAACTCCTTGAGCTTAATTCTATATGGATAAGGTGAACAGAGCCTGTTCCCCTGTTAGATCTTTTTTTCCAACCCATACCCCAACAGCCACTCCAAAATAGCCTTTTGAACGTGCAGTCGGTTTTCGGCCTCGTCCCAGATGACCGATTGCGGGCCATCCATCACATCACTAGAGACCTCTTCACCCCGGTGGGCAGGCAAACAGTGCATGAACAGAGCATCGGGTTTGGCCTCTTTCATCATGGCACTGTTGACACAGAACCCCTCAAAAGCCCGTAATCGTCGCTCTCTCTCCGCCTCCTGACCCATGGAGGTCCAAGTGTCGGTGATAACCAGATCGGCCCCCCGAGCCGCTTCACGGGGGTCACCGGTCAACTGTACCGACCCCTGTCCTTCGGCTTCGATCTCTTTTTGGGCTTGAGCCATCACCTTGGGGTTTGGCTCATAATTGGTGGGACAGGCCAGGGTGAGATGACACCCTACCTTGGAGGTTGCCATGATCCAGGAGTGGGCCATGTTGTTGCCATCCCCGATCCAGGCCACTTTTCGCCCTTCCAGGGAGCCACGCTTTTCCTGATAGGTAAACAGATCGGTCAGTACCTGACAGGGGTGAAAATCGTCAGAAAGGCCATTAATAACCGGAATAGAAGCATATTTTGCCATGGTGACAATGTTATCATGGGCAAAGGTCCGCACCATCAAACCATCCAGATAGCGGGAGAACACCTGGGCACTGTCAGAAATTTTCTCTCCCCGACCCAGCTGAATCTCTTTGGAAGAGAGAAAAAGGGCATGACCCCCCAGTTGAAACATACCCACCTCAAAGGAGACTCGTGTTCTTGAAGAGGGTTTCTCGAAGATCATTCCCAGGGTGCGGCCCTTCAGAGTATGGGTCACCGTTCCCGTTTTAACCGCCTTTTTCAAGGTGGCAGCCCGACTAAACAGCCTCTGGATCTCAGAGGGTGTTACATCGGAGAGAGAGAGAAGATCACGTTTGTTCTCTTGGTTGGTGGGCATGGTTTTAAGTTCTTTATGATAGTGGGGTCAGGGGTCGGCTGGTTTCAGCCGACCTGATTGACTAAAAAATATCCGATAAGGCATCGTTGAGTATGGTAATGGCCCGATCAATTTCATCCAAACTTACCGTCAGCGGAGGTAGGATACGGATGGTTGTACCCATCTGACAACTAACCAGAAGACCGCGAGAGAGGGCAACGCTGACCAACTCCTCCGCCGGAGAGTTTAACTCGAAGGCCGCCATCAACCCCCGACCCCGCACCGACTTCACCAGTTTGTGATGAGATTGAAGAAGCTTCAAACGGCTCAAAAGGTGGGCACCCTTGGCCTCGACACCCGCCAGAACACCTTGATCGAGTAGAACATCCAAGGTTGCAAGGGCCGCCGTAGAGACCAATGGACTACCCCCAAAGGTGGAGCCGTGGGTACCCGGAGAGAAAGCTTTCGCCACCTTTCTGGTCGCAAGGCAAGCCCCCATGGGCAGACCGGAAGCCAAGGCCTTGGCACTGGTCATGATATCCGGAACAACATCGGTCCATTGGTGGCACCACATCTTTCCGGTCCGTCCCATACCGGTCTGGACCTCATCCAGAATCAGCAACAGCCCCTCTTTATCGGCAAGCTTACGCAGAGCTTTCAGATAGCCCTCATCAGGAATCTGTATGCCGGCCTCGCCTTGAATGGGCTCGATCATGATGGCGGCTGTATAGGAGGATATCGCCTCCTTGACCGCCTGAATATCGTTGAAGGCTACATAACGGAAACCCGGCAACAGAGGATCAAAACCCCGATGCACCTTCTCCTGACCGGTGGCCGTTAGAGTGGCCATGGTTCGACCATGAAAACTATTGATGGCAGTGATGATCTCAAACCGGCCCGGCTTGCCCCGATCACGCATACTTTTACGCGCCAGCTTAATGGCCGCTTCATTAGCCTCTGCTCCGCTGTTGCAGAAAAAAACCTGATCGGCAAAACAGGTGGAGGTAAGGCGATCGGCCAGCTGTTCTTGCGCTCGAATGGCGTACAAGTTGGAGGTGTGAATCAGCTTGGCAACCTGATTTTGGACCGCCTCGACCACTTTAGGATGACAGTGGCCCAGATTGTTCACCCCGATACCCGATAGAAAATCCAGATACTTTTTGCCATTCTCATCCCAGATAAGCGTCCCCTCTCCCCGTTCAAAGGCAACGGGAAAACGACCATAAGTGGGCATGACAGAGTGACTATCGTTCATAACTTTCTCACTTGGGGAGATAAAATAGATACAGATGGAAAACTTTCTTTCTACCAGCTTCAGCAGGACAATAGCAAGCTCGAATTGACTTTTTCCCTGAAAAAGCCCTCTCTTTTCATCCTTTTGAAACAGGTTTCTTGCGCTCTTAATCAAGCTGGGTCAAAGCCAGAGCCGCCAACACCAAAAAAAAGATTCCAGCAAGTTTATGCAGTATATTCAAAGGAATACGCTTTAAAAACCGCTGCCCAACTACCACACCGATAGCCGAAGAGAGCGCCAGAGCCAAGGTGGCCCCAAGCCAGATAGCCAGAGGGGGAGCCGCGCTGGCCATGCCGGCAACGGCAATTTGGGTTTTATCGCCAAATTCCGCTATAAAAATGAGCAAAAAAGCGCTGATCAGAATGCTGCGACCACTCTTGACCGCCACCTCTTCCTCCTCTTCCTCCTCTTCCCCAGCCAACAGGGTTTGCACCCCAAACAGGGCAAACAGAGCCGCCACCAGATAGATCATGATGTTGTGAGGAATCCAGCTGGAGAGGGTGGCACCAAAAACCACGGCCAGGATATTGAGAATGATAAAGGCCAGAAGGGTGCCGAAAAACACCGGTTGTGGCCGGTGTCGCGCGGCCAGGGTCATACAGACCAGTTGGGATTTATCCCCCAATTCAGCCAGAAAAATAACCACCAGTGTGGTGCCAGAGACAGAAAACCACTCTGCAAGAGTGGGAACAGCGAAAAGAGTTTCGGTATCGAGAAGGGTGTTAGTCATGAATCAATTACCACGCAATAAGGGGGGGTCGATCGAAAACCAAAGGCACACCATCCCAGTCGACCCCCGTCGCTGAAGATGTTGTACCTAAAGTCTCGTCAAACCCACTTTAAATGCGGCCTGAAACCGACAAAAAAAGTTGAGCCAGCCTGTACCATGGCTCGGACTCAAACGGCTGTTTGAACCGACGACCAATGATGTTGATACAGGCCCCTTCCATCCCAAAAGAAACCGAGCGCTCTTGGTGTGGGATAGAGAGGGCGACTACTCCCCTTAGAGTATGGGCCGGATTATAGCGACCAGTCCGGCTTGCTGACAACCTTTTTCAGGTTTAATCGGCGACGTTACGCAAAAAAACCAACTCTCGCACCGCATCCCGATGTCGCATCAGGCCATCAATTTCCCGCAGGGTAGTTTTTAACTGTTCACGAGCCGACGCCACATGGGCCTTGGCTTCCGGCAGTTGGTTGACCAACACCTGCCATTTTTCCTCATACTCACGAACCATCGCCTGGGTCTCCTGCTTGACTTCAATCAGCTCCATTCGTTGAGGTTCGGTAGAGATCATGGGATCGAGCAGAGAGAGAATCTGAGCTTGGCGATATTTTTCAATGGCAGCATTCAGCGGCTGTTTTTTAAAGTTCAACGCCTCTTTGGCTGCCTTGATGCGTCCTTCCAGGTCGGCCAGGGCCTTCTCTTTGCTGGACAACAGCTTGAATTGGGACTCATACGACTCCTCTTGAGTGGCCAGTTGCCGCTCTAAAATAGACTCCCGAGTCACCCGTTCCGCCTCCGACTTGGGATAGGACCAGGTTCCGACCGCCGAGGCGTCCGAAAAGACGGTCGTCAGCATCAAACCACAAAAAAGGAGGACACCTGCCCGTATCATCCAACTGTTGGTGGGGGGGTTAGCCTGTTTCATCTCTTCATTCTCCATTACCAATTTATATGAAGATAGTGTGAAAAAACCAATTATTCTGCTCACATATCCTTGTGTGCGTTCTAGAAACCAGATAACTGTCAGAGTCATTTAATCCCAGAACATCTCCCTTTTGTTGACAAGCCGAGCCAATTTGGTTTGAATGCAGAGTGATGAATAACTCTCCTATCCAACCCGAGTGTTCCCCTCCCTTTGAAGAGGGTTTTCTGCTCACCCTTCTGGCTTTGGCTTGCGGCGGGTTGCTCTGGCTCTTTTTTCCTCTGCTGCCAGGGCTGTTTCTCGCTATCCTCCTGGCCTCGTCCACCTACTCCCTTTATGAGGATATCCAACGCCGCCTGACTATTGGATCGGACAGAGCGGCGCTGATCATGACCGTTTTAATTTTTTTTCTTGTCATCTCCCCCCTTATCTACCTGCTGATGGCAACCGGTTTTCGCATTGGGGAGGGGGTGCGGCAGATTCAACTCTGGGCAGCGGGATTTCCCGATCTGATGGCACTCAAAGGGGCGCTGGCAGCCAATCTGGACCGTATTCCCATGCCGGAAGCCCTGCACGTCTTCATTCTTGACTGGGCCACCTCACATAAAGAGCAGATCGGTCAGAAGGCGGCGGAGGTTCTGCTCTTTCTTTTTCGGGGTATTACCAATAACTCCCTGGCCTTTTTCTCCTCCCTGATCCTGGTGGTCTTCGCCCTGTTTTTTTTCTATCGGGACGGACCCAGGCTTCTGGTGCGGCTTAAACATCTCTCCCCCTTGCCCAACCACTACGACACCCTGTTTTTCAATCGCTTTCAGGCTCTGGCGACCATTCTTACCTTGAGCACCCTGGGTATCGCCGTGTTGCAGGGGGCCTCCTTCTCGCTGGTGGCTCTGTTCATGGGGCTGCCCTGGTTCTATCTGGGCGTAGCCATTGCTGCGGCCTCCTTTATTCCGGTGGTGGGCGGCCTGATCGTCTGGGGACCCCTGGCCTATATCCTCTATTGGAACGGTCAACCGGGGAAAGCCCTGTTTTTGGTTGTTTGGGGGGCAGTCATCATCGGCTTTGTGGTCGACAACATCTGTCGGCCCATGCTGATCCGCTGGCTGGCTAGAAATTTTTCTGCCGATAAGAGTGGTGACAACTTGCAGATCCTGGATCATACTCTGCTGGTCACCCTGGCGACGGTGGGGGGGTTGATCAGTTTTGGCATTCCCGGCCTGCTTTTTGGTCCCATGATAGCGGCGATGGCCATCACCATTTTTGATCTCTACGAACTGCGCCACGGCCATCTTTTGGATCGATCCTGAGGTGACCCACAACTTTTACCGTGAATAACGGAATGAAATCCGCTAAAATGGGGTAACTGTTTATCGTTAAATGCGTTTAAGAGACTCAGATCATGCCCGCAGAGACCGTAATTCAACTGGTAGTAGATGCGCTAAAGATCGCCATGATGATTTCGGCCCCCATGCTTTTGACGGCACTGGTGGTGGGTATTGTCATCTCTCTCTTCCAGTCGGTTACCCAAATCCAAGAGATGACCCTGACCTTCATACCCAAGATTTTGGCCACCTTTCTTGCTCTGATGATCTCCTTACCCTGGATGCTTCAAACCTTGATGGACTATTTTGCCAATCTTTTTGAATCTATCCCAAATTTACTCAACTAGCTTGTAAAGACAGGATATTTAAGCGGTGGACCCTTTTGCATTGATGGATTTTCTCGGGCTTTCCATCGGGGAGGTGGAACGCTATGTCCTGGTCCTCTCCCGCCTTACCGGCATGTTTTTATCGGCGCCTTTTTTCTCCCGTGCGGTTGGTCCAAGACGCATTAAAACCGCCCTGCTTCTGGGCATCACCATCGTGATTTTTCCTCTGGTCTCTCCCTGGCCTCATGAGGGGTCGGCTTCGGTTGCCTTTATGGTGGCGGCGGCGACGACTGAAGTGGCTATTGGTGCTGTGTTCGGTATGTTGGTCCACTGGGTGTTGGTGTCGGTTCAGGTGGCGGGTGGTCTGATCGGGTTTCAGATGGGACTCTCCATGGCCATGGTCATGGACCCCACCTCTGGACTGCAAGAGGGTGTGCTGAGCAACCTTCTCTATCTGGTCACCCTGATCCTTTTTCTCAATATGAACGGTCACCATTTACTTATTGAAGGGGTTGCCCGCTCTTTTCAATCGTTGCCGTTGGGGAGCGGTCTCCCCTCAGGAGATGTCCTGATACAGGCTGGTGTTGCGGGTGTTCTCCAGCTGTTTAAACTGGGTATTTTGATTGCTGCCCCCATTATTGCCGCCACCAAGCTTCTCTATCTGGGCATGGGTTTGATCAATCGGGCTTCTCCCCAGATCCAGGTATTTTTCCTGGCCATGCCTATTGCGCAGATGATTGGTTTTGTCCTCTTGGGGTTGACCATGGCACTCTTTGCTCAGGTGATGGCGCGGGAGATTGACGGCTTTTTCTCTCTGGCCTATAAAGTGTTGGGTCTTTAGCCCGGCCATCCTAAAGGATACTGTGGACCATGGCAGAAGATAATGATAAAGACTCCAAAACCGAAGAGCCTACGGGCAAAAGGCTCACGGATGCTCGGAACAAAGGCCAGGTAGTGACCTCCAAGGAGGTTGGCACCGCGCTTCTTTTTGTGGCGGCCACCCTTCTTTTCTATTTTCAGGGCGAAGCGCTCTGGCTCTCTCTTCAGACCAAAATGCGTTTTTTCTTTTCCGGAGCCATCTCCGGGGATATGACTCCCATGGGGTTGAGTCGGTTGCTCAACGGCCTGATCATGGAGTACCTGCTTGATTTAGCGCCATTTTTTGGGCTGTTCATCGTTTTTGCCATCTTTTCCGGTATTTTGCAACATGGTTTTCTCATCTCATTGGAGTCCATCAAGCCCAAATTTTCCAAGTTAAACCCCATTTCGGGGTTCAAGCGACTTTTTTCGGTCCGATCTTTGGTTGAGCTGCTCAAATCGATTTTAAAAATGACGGTTATCTCATTGGTGGTTTACTGGGCGCTTAAAGATAGCTCGGACCGTATTGTTGGTTTGACGGCCACCAATATGACGTATGTGGTGGAGTCCATGGCAGTGGACATCATGGAGGTGATGTCTTTGGTTACCCTCACTTTCATTGCGATGGCATTTTTGGATTTTTTATACCAAAAATACGAGCATATCAAAGGGTTGAAGATGACCAAGCAGGAGGTTAAGGATGAGCAGAAGCAGATGGAGGGTGATCCACTGATCAAGGGGCGTATCCGACAGATTCAGCGGGAAATGGCTCAGCGTCGTATGATGGAGGAGGTTCCCAAAGCGGATGTGGTTATCACCAACCCGACCCATTATGCGGTCGCTCTCCATTATAAGCAGGGAGAGATGCAGGCCCCAAAATTATTGGCCAAGGGGAAGGGCAGGATTGCCCAGCGTATTCGGGAGATTGCTCGGGAGAACGACATCATTGTCGTTCAAAACCCCCCTTTGGCGCGGACGGTATTTCGGGATGTGGAGCTGGACCAGGTCATTCCGCCGGATCTATTCAAGGCGGTTGCAGAGGTTTTGGCTTATGTGTTCAGTTTGAAGCAAAATCGAAACTGATCTGGTCTGCTCAAGGTGCCACACTATAGAGATTCCAATCCAAATGGGTACCAAACGATTGCGGATGGGTCTGGGAAGTGCCCAAAGTTCTACAGGGCAGGTTATGCCTCACCCAGTTGCGCCAGCAAGTCAGCCTGATTTTGCGTGGTCAAAGCGGATATCACCTCAGAAAGATCCCCCTGCATCACCGCATCCAGCTTGTGAAGAGTCAGATTGATACGGTGGTCGGTCAGTCGGTTTTGAGGAAAATTATAGGTTCGAATACGCTCCGAACGGTCCCCAGAACCTACCTGCCCGCGCCGCTCCTCAGACCGTTCATCATTGGCAGCCTGCTGCTCCAAATCGAAAAGTCGGGCCTTCAAAACCTTTAAAGCCTGATTTTTGTTTTTGAGTTGAGACTTCTCATCCTGACAAATAACCACCAAACCAGAGGGAATGTGGGTAATGCGAATGGCCGAGTCGGTGGTATTGACACTCTGCCCACCCGGACCAGAAGCCCGGAAAACATCGATGCGCAGGTCCTCTTTTTCATTGATTTTAATATCTACCTCATCGGCTTCGGGTAAAATGGCGACCGTACAAGCCGAGGTGTGAATACGTCCCCCCGCTTCTGTTGTTGGTACCCTCTGCACCCGATGTACCCCAGACTCAAACTTTAAAGCAGAAAAAGCCCCCTTGCCATTGACCATGGCAACCACCTCTTTAAAACCCCCTAAAGCAGTTGGGCTGCTGGAGAGAATCTCAATTCGCCAACCGTTGGTTTCGGCATATCGGTTGTACATGCGAAACAGATCCCCGGCAAACAGACCCGCCTCATCCCCTCCGGTACCGGCCCGAATCTCTAAAATGACATTCTTGTTTTCGTTGGGATCTTTGGGTAATAACATAATCTGGAGATGGCGCCACTTTTCGGTATTCTGCTGCTTGAGCTCCTCCAACTCCTCCCGAGCCATCTGGCGCATTTCCGGGTCAGAATCCCCGTCCGAGAGCATCAACTCCGTCTCCTCCAAGGCTTTTTCACCAGCCTGAAACTCCTTGAATGCCTCAACAACCGGGTCCAGATCCGAATACTCCTTGCTTAAACGGGTAAACAGATTGGAGTCCGCCATGGTCTCCGATTGTCCCAGCAGTGCGCTCAACTCGGCATGCCGTCGTGAAAGGGTTTTTAATTTATCAAGAAAAGCCATGGTCTCTTATTTCCGATCCAGTTCAAACAGTTTCCGAGCCGCGTCCACATACAACTCGCTATTCTCTTCACCCGCCATGGTTCTCAGTTGTTTGAGAGGCTGGTGTAAGATTTTATTGACCAACAGACGGGCAAACTTCTCCAGTTTTTTTCTTTCGGAGTCAGAAAGATCCGGCCAGCTTTTTTGTAGTTTTTCAAGCTCCTGATCCCGCAACGATTCAACTTTTTCCTTCAGAGCCACCACTGTGGGTACAACCGCTAAACTTTGCAGCCACTGTACAAAAGGGGTGATTTCCAGGGCGATAATCTGCTCCGCTGAGCCAATCTCCCGCCCCCGATCGCCTCTGTTATCCGCGACAATCTGCATTAAATCATCAATATCATAAAGGAAGGCATTCTCAACCTGAACGATTTCGGGGTCCAAATCTCGGGGTACCGCAATATCGATATAAAACTGAGGCCGCTGACGGCGTGCTTTAAGAGCTTTTTGAACGCTAGCTGCCTCTACCATTAAATGGGAGGCTCCGGTGGAAGAGAGAATGATATCGGCCCGCTGAAGCTGGTTATCAAGTTGGCTGAGGTCAAACCCTTCACCGTGAAACTGGGCTGCCAACTTCTGGGCATTGTCCAAGGTGCGATTGACGACTAAAATTTTCACCCCCTGGGAGACCAGATGTTGGGCTGCCAACTCACACATCTCCCCCGCCCCAATCAACAGACAGGTGTGTCCCTCCAGTCGTCCAAAAATACGCCTAGCCAGATTGACCGCAACCGAGGCAATAGAGACCGGATTTTTGGCAATACCGGTCTCGGTGCGAATTTTTTTGGCAACCTGAAAAAATCGGTGGAACAATTTGTTGAGAAGGGTCCCCGTGGTGCCCAAATCAAAAGCCTCTTTGAAGGCCTGCTTCATCTGACCAAGAATTTGAGCCTCTCCCACCACCAGAGAGTCCAGACTGGCGGCAACCCGAAATCCATGTTCAATGGCTGCCTCATCTTGGTGGGTATAGAGGTGGGGGTACAACGCATCGGGCTCAATCTGATGGCTCTGTGAGAGCCAATGGCGAATAGCCTCGGCACCCTTTTCCGGGTCGGAAGAGACGCAATAGAGCTCAAACCGGTTACAGGTGGAGAGTATCAACCCTTCTGAAAGTGGTTCCAAGGCAACCAGATCCAGTAGTTGATTTTCCAACGAGTTCCCAGCAGCCGCCACCTTCTCACGTAAGGCGACCGGTGCGGTCTTGTGGCTTAAGCCAACGATGATGATTTTCATCGATACGGATTAGGAGAGGTCGCAATAAGGGCCATGAAAAAAAGGAAAATCCAGAGTGTCATTTGTCACACTCAAAAAAAGCACAATGGATGGTCCGCTTTTTTCGTCACCACTCAAGTAAATAGAAAACCAAAAAGAGCCGCCATGGCTCTTCCGGTGCAAAGTCCAATCAAGGTTAATCCCTTTTTATGCCACGAAGCCCCGCTCCACCGCAAGTTGAAAGGGGTATTTGACGCTGGGTGCTAAGAGAGGGCATCAATCTCCATCTGCCTGAGAATGGCGTCAATCATCAGAAGAATGATGGAAACAATGTTGGCCACCACCGCACCCCAGGCCAAGCCGTTGGCCAACTCCGGGTTGTTGAAATAGTAGAAAGACCACAAGGCCGGTACCAGGTGAAAATCGGCTACCAGACTGGCTGCCATGGTCATGGCACCGGTCGTTCGCCTGGCTCCCAACTTTAAGGTGGTAGCGATCAAATTCATGCTGACAGCAATAATCAGCTCATAACCGTTGGAGTGGGAGAGATAGCTGACAGTGGTTGTTAACGCCATCATCAGAAAAAAAGTGGTCCAAACCATGCGCCATTCCATAGGGCACCTCACGAAAAAAAACGGTTAGACAGTCTATGCCAACAGGTCGGATTCCTCCGACTCATCACTCTGTTTGGGATGGAGATACTCCGGTAACTGGTGGAGTTGAGCCAATGTGCCCATAATCAACACCTGGTCGCCAGCATGAATATGCATATCCGGGTTGGGCATTAAAATCAGGCGTCGATGTCTTTTTCGTTGAATACCCAGAATGTGCGCCCCCAGGTCTCGACGAATGTTGGTCTCCCGGATGGAGAGGCCCTCCAAGGTTGACCCCTTCTCGACCGTCACCTCGCGGATGTCCAAATTAAGAAACTCCCCAAAAGCCACCCGATCCAAAAAGCTGCTCTGGCCTTCGTCGGATGGGTGGATCGCCATGGCGGAGATCCGCTGTCCGATCAGTTCGTTGGGAAGAATAACCGTCGTGGCTCCCACCTTGTGCAGTTTTTCCCTGGACTCCTGATGGCCGGCTACCGTAATCAGCAGGATGGACCGCTTGATCTCCTCCTCGAGAATTTTCCCGGTAACCACCACGGTAATGTTATCGGAATCTTCCTGAAAAGCGGCGACAATACCCCGGGCGTAAAAAATGTTGGCCCGCCTGAAACTATCGTTCAAAAAAGGGTTTAAAGGGAGAATCTCCACAATACCATCTTCATTGGCCTGCTCTACCCGTGCCTGATCATTATCAATCACCACATAGGGGATACCTTGACGAAGCAGGCTGCGTACCACCTGGCGAGTAATTTCGGTGTAACCCGCAATAATAAAATGGTCTTTAAAATTCCTGGCTTTATTCTCCATAAAGGTATCTCGGATTTTCCCCAGTAAATCGTGACTCACCACCACATTGATGGAGACCGCGATGGCGTAGGACCAGACACCCACACCACCCAAAATAAGGATAACCACAAAGAGACGACCCTCTTGGGAGATGGGGTGTGTCTCTTGATATCCGACCGTGGTCAGGGTAAATACGGTTTGATAAACGGCATCCAGAAAAGGGTAATCATCAATGATCATAAACCCTAAAGTGCCGATGGTATTGACCAAAATCAGGGCGATGATGGGCGATTGAAATCGCTCTAGGATATCACTGAGATCATGGCGGCGTTTTGAAAAACGGTTAAGCAGCATTCAACTCCCATCCACTTCCGGTTTGGGTCCGGTGGCAAAAGCCCGGACCCAAACCGGAAAGAATATAAAGGAATTCTAGAGCTGTGGTCCAGCCTTGACCAGAGCCTTGCCCTCTTGTGTATCGGTATATTGTACAAAATTCTTCACAAACATTGCTGCCAGCTTGGTGGCTTTATTCGTCCACTCTTCAGGCTCATCGTAGGTATCACGGGGATCGAGAATACCGCTGTCGACACCCGGAAGAGCAGTGGGAACCGAAAGGTTGAAAATAGGAATGTTCTTGGTCTCGGCCCCATCAATAGAGCCATTGAGAATGGCATCGATGATAGCGCGGGTGTCTTGAATGGAGATCCGCTTTCCTGTTCCGTTCCAGCCGGTGTTGACCAGATAGGCGCTGGCACCAGCCGCCTCCATACGTTTAACCAACTCTACTCCGTACTGGGTGGGGTGCAGCGTCAGAAAGGCCGCCCCAAAGCAGGCAGAAAAGGTAGGGGTCGGCTGAGTCACACCCCGCTCGGTCCCGGCCAGCTTGGCGGTAAATCCTGAGAGAAAATGGTATTTGGTCTGTTCTGGAGTCAGTTTGGAGACCGGTGGAATAACCCCATAAGCATCCGCCGTTAAAAAGATAACCTTGGTGGCATGTCCGGCCTTGGATGGGGAGGGGACGCTGTTATCGATGTGGTGGATGGGATAGGAGACCCGAGTATTTTGGGTAACCGAGGCGTCGGAATAGTCAATTTTGCCGTTGCTGTCAACCGTGACATTCTCCAGCAGGGCATCCCGTCGAATGGCTTTAAAAATGTCCGGTTCCGCGACCGGGTCCAGGTTGATGGTTTTGGCGTAACAGCCCCCTTCAAAGTTGAAAATGCCGTCATCATCCCAACCATGCTCGTCATCACCGATCAACTGCCGTTTAGGATCGGTGGAGAGGGTGGTCTTTCCGGTACCGGAAAGACCGAAGAAAATAGCCGTATCACCCTTGGCGCCCACATTGGCAGAGCAGTGCATGGCGGCCATTCCCTTGAGAGGCAGATAGTAGTTCATCAGGGAGAACATCCCCTTTTTCATCTCACCGCCATACCAGGTTCCGCCAATAATCTGAATTTTTTCCGTAAGGTTGAAAGCCGAAAAGTTCTCTGAGTGCAGTCCCATTTGTTGATAGTCGGGGTTGCTGGTTTTCGAGCCGTTCATGACGATGAAGTCCGGCTCACCAAAGTTGGCCAGCTCCTCTGGGGTGGGGCGGATGAACATGTTGGTGACAAAATGGGCCTGCCAGGCCACCTCGACAATAAAACGAACTTTCAGACGGCTGCCCTCATTGGCACCACAATAAGCGTCGACGACAAAAAGCCGTTGCCCGGAGAGTTGGTCCACCACAAGTTTTTTACAGTGGCTCCACTGAGCCTGGGTCATGGGCTTATTATCGGACTTGTTATTGGACTTCCACCACCAGACGGTATCTTTGCTGATGGCATCCTCGACAATATATTTATCCTTGGGTGAACGGCCGGTAAAGATACCGGTCATGACATTGACCGCACCATTTTCGGTGACAACCCCTTTTTCGAACCCTTCCAACCCTGTTTTGGTCTCTTCCTCAAATAACTGCGAATAGGAAGGATTATGCACAACCTCGGTTGCACCAAGAATACCATATTTTTCAAGATCTTTAGGGTTCATCTGATTATCCTAACTGTAAAAGGTTGGGCAAAAAAAATTAAAATTGAGCCAGATAGTCACGAGCGCGAATCTTTCCATCTTCCACCGCTGGTTGATCGTAGGCATCGATTCCAAACAATTCGGCCAAAATGACCGTCTCTGATTCTAACAGGATGATCATCTCCCCGAAAGCGCCTGAATCCCCCGTGGCAATATTTAATGTCCTCACCGGTGCTTTTTTATGGATCAATGCATCCCGTGTGCCTAAAAATTCTGCGGCAAACAGAGAGCCGGTGGTTCTTCCCGATAGAGGAGAAACAGAGGCTAAAGAGCTGAACTGTTTGCCTATCTTCTTGCCTCTAGAGGCTGAAAGAGGGTCGTAAAAAAAGGTAAACTGTTTGTCGGCCGGTCCATCCAGATAGAGTTGTAGTTGAGAGTGTTGATCGGTCACTCCCCGTGCAGCTACCGGAGTTAAACCGAAGGCTTTACCCGCCGAGTCGGTTTTACCCAGGCTCTCTCCCCAAAGTTGGCTTTGCCAGGCGGCTACACGATCCAATCTCTGTCCATAACTCATATAAACACTAATATTTTTTCCATTTGCTGCCATGGCATATTGGGCGATCGCCCCTTGAAAGGCCGGATTTTTAGCGATCTCTTTTTCCAGACAGTGGGCCATCATGGTGTTGGCTCCGACCATCAGTTGATCAATATCGGCCCCAGCTACCGCAGCTGGAAGGAGCCCGACCACCGATAGCGCAGAAAAACGCCCCCCCACCGGCGGGTGATCAATAATGGTCATCTGCAGCTCTTGAGCTATTTTACCCAGGTCACCGTCTCGGTCTTCCGTAATAACAGCCACCTGTCGGGCCCATTTTTTTCCCAACTGTTTTTGCAAAGCGGGCAGGGTGGTTAACAGTTGGCTTAATGTTTCTGCTGTGCCACCGGATTTGCTCACCACCAGCAGAAACGTTTTTTTCCACGACATCTGCTCCAGATCAGCCAGAGTATCCGGGTCAACATTATCGTAGAAGTCTACCGGAAGCCCTCTCTTTTTTTTGAGGCCATTAACCAGCATCTCACCCCCCAGTGAGCTACCACCAATGCCAAAGACAACCAGATGCTTTGCCCGCTTGGTAATCATTTTTCGTAATTTTTTCACCCGCTTGAGGACTGTTTTATCCTTGGGAAGGGTCAGGAAAGGGGGGAGATTACCCGCCTGCCAAAGCGCAATCCGTTTTTGTACCTGCTTGATTTTTTTTTGGCTGGGCAGGGGGGTAGCGTTGATGAAAGTGGCATCTTCGCAATGTAGTCCAGAAAATTTCATGATACTTAAAACCGCTTATTTGGAGGGAAGATAGCGTAAAGGGTTCAGGGGTTTGATTCGGTTGCGTATTTCAAAGTGCAGTCGTGGCGAGGTGGCATGACCTGACTGACCCGCCAGAGCAATGCGTTCACCGGCTTTAATCTGCTGTCCGCGTCTGACCAAAATCTGATTGACATAGCCGTAGGCTGTCATGTAGGAGCCGCCATGACGGAGCAAAATCATGTTGCCATAGCCCGGCAGGCCGCTATCGGCATAGGCGACAATACCATCCGCCGTGGCACGAACCGGATCCCCTACCTGGACGGCTATATCGATGCCGTTGTTTCGAAGCTGACCCCGACGACCAAACTTGCTGATCAACCGACCCTTATGGGGCCACACCCACTGTTTAGGTGGACCAGAGGGCAGAGACCAACGGCTGGGCTTTTTTTTGAGAGCAGCTACAGCCACCGGAGCTGCAACGGGTCTGGGCTTGGGTTTAATCTGTGGAGAGGTGATCTTAATCGGCTTTTCGGGTTGATCCTCTGGCACCACTTCGATGGCGAAGGGTCCCTTCTCCGGCATAGGGAGAGGTTGAACTGGCTCCACCACTTTGGCAACAATCTGTGGAGATGGTTGCAGGGTGGTCTCAGGAGGATCAGCAAGGGCAGATTGACTCACATCGGGCTTGGAAAGGGCAACCCCTTGCTCTTGAGTTGGAGTCGACTGACCGCCAGGAGAGCTTAAACGCAGTGCCTGATTAACCCGCAGCAGGTCGGTATTTTGAATCGTATTCCAATCGGCCAGACTCTCCACTTCAATGCCGTGAACAGCGGCAATGGCCCACAAGGTATCCCCTGGTTGAACCAGATAAATGTCGTTGGAGGATTTGCTGATCTTCTCTGCCGGCTCTCCCCCTTCGTCACTCCAGGCCAAGGGGGGGCCGCTGGCAATCCGTACCCTGGGTGGTGTGGAGGGCGCCGAAGAGCAACCGGCCAGGCTGAAGGTGATCGCCAGGAGGAGCAGGAGAATCAGGTGGTGAAATCGGACAGTAGATAAAGTCATCGCTTAAAATAGTTTAACCAAGGTAAAGGCGACAATAACCAGCACTAAAAGAGCAACAGTCAGGAGCTCCAAATGTTTTTCCACCAAGCTCCTCAACCGATCTCCTCCCCACTTTAACAGAGTTGCCACCAGAAAAAAACGGGCGCCTCGTGCCAGAACAGAAACCCCAAAGAATAGCAGGAAAGGAGAGCCAAAGGCACCAGCCGAAAGGGTAAACAGTTTGTAGGGTATGGGTGAAAAGCCTGCCACGGCAATGATCCAGACATCATACTGTCGGAAGAGCTCGCCCAACTGCTCATACCGCCCCTGAGCACCGTAAAACTGGATGATCGGCTCTCCCAGAATGGGCATGAACTCCTGGCCAATCAGATAGCCCAAAGCACCACCCAGAGCCGAGCCGATGGTACAGATAGCCGCCAGCTTAAAGGCTCGGCCCGGTTGAGCCAAAATCATGGGGATAAGGAGGACATCGGGTGGAATGGGAAAAAAGGAAGATTCAGCCAGCGCCACCCAAAACAGCACCCAAGGGGCATGAGGGGAGGCGGCCTGGCTCATGGTCCAGTGATACAGACGGCGAATCATCTAATGCTTTCCCGACCAGCCCCTGGCGCCCACCAGTGGGACAAATCGACACGGTTCCAGCACCTCCCGTTTCACCTCCCTTTCGCTCTGTTTAACCAGGCGGACCAGCTCTTGAGATTTTTTACCTCCCTCTGGAATCAACATGAATCCCCCGATTGCCAACTGCTCGATAAGGGTTTCCGGTATCACCGGTGCCCCAGCAGTTACCAGAATACGGTCAAACTGCCGTGGTTCCGGCCAGCCCAGGGTTCCGTCTCCGGTGCGGTAGATAACATTGTGAATATTGAGACGGCGCAGCCGTTTGCGCGCATTTTCCGCTAAAACAGCATGCCGTTCTATGGTGTAGACCTTCTGGCAAAGACCGGAGAGAACCGATGTTTGATAACCGGAGCCGGTACCAATTTCCAATACCTCTTCTGGTCCGGAGAGCATCAAGGCTTCCGTCATGCGGGCGACAATAAAGGGCTGAGAGAGGGTTTGTCCTTCACCGATGGGGAGGGTGGCATCACTGTAGGCCCGACCAGCCAGTGCCTCGTCGACAAAAAGATGGCGTAACACCCGACGCATGACGGCCAAAACACGAGGATCATGGATGCCTCGTTTGACCAACTGCTCACGAACCATCCGTTCTCTGGCTCGTGTCGATACCAGTCCATGCTCAAGGTTGCTCATCGACTAACCCGGTTATTCTGATTGTTCAGATTCATACCCCAAAAGGAAAGCCTGACCTCATCTAACGCCTGTCGGGAAGCGGTTCAATTCCACTCCAGGCCCCTTAGTCAACAACAAGGGGGTAGGTTCAAAAGAGAGGTGCAGAAAAGTAAGTGATGGTGTCTGGTTGATCTTGTATTCCATACCCATGAAAGCTGGAATGAAAAAAAAAGGAGCTATCTGTTGTTAACCCGGTCACGCAAAATTTGACTGGGCTTGAACGTCAGCACTTTTCGCGCGGTAATTTCGATCTCTTCTCCGGTTTTAGGATTGCGACCCCGGCGAGGGACTTTACTGCGGATGGTAAAGTTGCCAAAGCGGGGAATTTTAACCGACTCTCCCTTTTCCAACTGAGAACGGATCATCTCGAAAACGGAATCAACCAATTCTGCCGACTCTTTTTTCGATAAATTAATCTGTTGATAAACAGCTTCCACAATTTCTGCTTTTGTCATGGATGGCTCCATTTTCAATCAATTTATCTGGATTAATAGTGGTCTTGGTATTGCTTCAAACAACCCCATCTACACTCAAAGGGACAAGAGGTTCCTCAACGACCAGCAGGATAGGGCCAAGGACAAAGGATTGGCGCGACCAATCCCTGGACCAATTGAGGATAGGGTTCTTTGATTAACGTGTCAAGATGATTGATTTTTTTCTTGATAGTAGGGCGAGTGGATCTCAAGACCTCGCCCCTCTATCCGTCCCAAGGGCAACCTGCCTTAGCGCTGAACAGCGCCAAACTGCTCTTTAACCCGCAGGATGATCTGCTCTGTCAACTGTTGAGTCTCGGCCTCTGTCAAGGTTCGGTCATCCGCCTGCAAGGTCACCTTCAAGGCCAAGCTTTTCTCACTATCCTTAACATGTTCGCCGGTGTAGACATCAAAAAGAGTCACCTGCCTGATCAACTGTCTGTCCACCGAAAAAATGCAATCCAAAAAGGGCTGAGCCGCAACGCTATCGGCTACCAAAAAGGCAAAATCCCGATCAACGGAAGGAAAACGACTGAGAGTCTGTTGACCTTTTTTCGCCGATTTTCTACCCATGGCCTCTTGTAAATAACGACTCTCCAACTCAAACAGAAAAAGAGGTTGCGCTGAATCCAGGCTCTCTTGGATAGTCGGGTGCAACGCACCGATCCAGCCGATAGCCGTTTGATTGCGACCAAGAAAAACCAGGGCTTTGCGACCAGGGTGCAGAAACGACGGCCCACCCTCTTCAAAGCGTAGAGGTTCATCAGCTAACCCGGCCACCAGGGCCACCAACACCCCTTTCAGGTCGAAAAAATCAACCAGCCGTTCCGGCTCATGCCAGTTTTTGCTCACCAACTCCCCAGAGAGCAGAGCCGCAATGCGCTCCTCTTCCAGAAGCGAGTGATTCTCTCCCGGACGAAAGACCCGGCCTACCTCAAAAAGCTTGAGAATACGGTTGCCTCGACTCAGATTCCGCCGAGCACTCTCCATCAATCCCCCAATCAGGGTAGAGCGCATGATGGCCTGATCTTCTGATATGGGATTGAGCAGTGCGGTGGTCTGGACCCCAGGGTCAAATTGATCTTGCACCCCTTGACTGACAAAAGCGTAGTTGATGGTTTCAAAATAGCCCAGACCGGTCATCAACCGGGTGGCTTTCCTGGCTAGCGAGGCCTCTGGATTGAGGGGAGGAAGATCAACCGCGATGCGAGGCAGGGAGGAGGGGACCCGGTCGTAGCCATAAAGACGGACAACCTCCTCCAACAGATCCTCTTCTCGGATAAGATCGTGGCGATGGCTGGGAGGCTGAAAGGTCCCTTGCGCTGTTTTCTGGCAGCCGAGACGACTCAACATCTCCTCCATCTGCGCCTGGGAGAGCTGAATGCCACCCAGTTGATTGACCCGTTCGTGCCGAAAGGAGATGGCAGCCGCTGGCTGCCAGGTTCCCGAATCCACCATGTTGACCGGCCCAGCCTTGCCGCCAGCCGTCTGAAGAATCAGTTGGGTGGCATAGTCCATGGCCAACGCCAGCCCCATGGGGTCGACCCCTCGCTCATAGCGATGGCGAGAGTCACTTTGAATGGCTAACTGACGACCGGTCCGAGCTGTGCGGATGGGGTTAAAATAGGCAGCCTCCAAAAAGATATCGGTGGTCCGTTCTGTTACCCCACTCTCTACCCCCCCCATAATACCTGCTAAAGCCAGCGGACGGCTCTGGTCGGCGATCAGGGTCATCTCGGTGGTTAAGGTTCTCTCAACCTCATCCAGGGTGGTCAACCGCTCCCCCTCTTTGGCACGGCGCACCACAATGGGTAGACTCAACTGATCCAGGTCGAAGGCGTGCAGGGGGTGGTTGAGATCCAGCAGAATAAAGTTGGTAATGTCGACGACGTTGTTGATACTCCGCAGACCAACCGACTCCAGCCGTTGTCGCAACCAGGCCGGACTGGGGCCGATGGTCACCCCCCGGATGATGCGACCACTGTAGCGTGGGCATCCCTGGCCATCCTCTACCACAATCTGGGCAAGGGTGTCGTCGGTCTGAGCCACAGAGGGGGTCAGCGGTTTGAGCTCGGTATGGGTCAAGGCACCCAACTCTCGGGCAATACCCCGAACACCCAGACAGTCTCCGCGGTTGGGGGTAAGATCCAGCTCAAACACCACACCCTTACGCCCAACGAGATCGGCTACGGCTGTACCGGATGGGCTCTCTGGCGGCAGAATAAGAATACCATCCGCCTCAGCAGCCAGACCCAGTTCAGCCACCGAGCAGAGCATCCCCTCGGAGAGTTGACCACGAATTTTGCCTTTTTTGATTTTCAGTCCATTGGGTAGTTTAGCCCCTATGCGGGCTACCGCTACCTTGTCGTGCTGTTTATGATTGGTTGCCCCACAGACAATAGAGAGGGTCTCTGCACCCACCTGAACCTGACAGCAGGTCAGGCGGTCGGCGTCGGGGTGGGGGGTAACCTCCAGCAGGGTTCCTACCTCCACCTTCTCCAGCCCCGCGCCCAGGTCGGTGAGTCCATCCAGCTCCAGACCGGCCATGGTTAACTTTTCCCCTATCGTTTGGGGGGCAAGATCGATCTCGATATGGTCGGCAAGCCACTGTTGGGTAAATTTCATCTTATTCCCCTCCCACCGTGGCATGTTGACGCAAAAAACGGATATCGTTCTCAAAAAAGGTTCTTAAATCGTTGATTCCATATTTGAGCATCGCCAGTCGTTCCACTCCCATGCCAAAGGCAAATCCCGAATAGAGCTCGGTATCTATCTGAACATTGTCAAGCACATTGGGATGAATCATCCCACAGCCCAAAATCTCCAGCCAGCCGGTATTCTTACAAATCCGACACCCTTTGCCGTTACAAAACAAGCAGCCCATGTCCGCCTCGGCAGAAGGCTCCGTGAAGGGAAAAAAAGAGGGGCGAAAACGGACCGGAAGTTCCCGCTCAAAAAAGCGCACCAAAAAGACCTCCAGCAGCCCTTTAAGCTGACCAAAATGGACCCCTTCATCCACCAAAATGCCCTCCACCTGATGAAACATCGGGGTGTGGGTCACGTCGGAATCGCAACGAAATACTTTTCCGGGCGCAATCATGCGGATCGGGGGTTTACGATTCTCCATAAAGTGAACCTGGACCGACGAGGTGTGGGTCCTCAGCACCCGCTTGCTGCCATCAAAAGCAGGGGGAAGATAGAAGGTGTCGTGCATCTCTCGTGCAGGGTGGTCGGCAGGAATGTTCAGCGCCTCAAAATTGTACCAATCACTCTCCACCTCCGGCCCGGTAGCCGGTGGAAACCCCATATGGGTAAACAGGGTGGTAATCTCATCCAACGCACGGGTAACCGGATGGATGGAGCCCACAGCCCGCTCCCGACCGGGGAGGGTAATGTCCAGCTGCTCCGCTTGCAAACGACTAGCCAGAGCGCTCTGTTTAAGGCGAGACCGTTGAGCCTCCAGAGCTTGGTTAAAGGCCTCCTTGATCTGATTGGCCAGCACCCCCAGCTGGGGACGCTCTTGAGCCGAAACCTTGCCCAGTCCACGCAGAATTTTGGTTAAAGCACCTTTTTTTCCCAGGGTGCGGACCCGAACCTCTTCCAACGCATCGATAGATTGAGTGGCTTCCAGATCAATCAGAGCCTGTTTTTTGAGTTCTTCTAGTTGTTCACGCATGGCATTTGGTCTACTTAATAGGGAGTAAAAGGCTTGGTAAGCCCTTGGTAATGCGGTTTTAGAGAGGGGTAACCCCACGGAAGGCTCGGTCTATCCCTCCCGTTTAAGAGATAGATGAGATAAACCCGAAAAAAACAATGGGGTCAAAGGCAAAAGGCCCAGGGAGTATACTACCCCCCAGGCCCCCTTGACCCAATAACCAACCTCTCCTCTATAAGGCCGCTTTGGCACTCTCGGCCAATTTGGCAAAGTCGGCTGGTCGTGACACCGCGAGTTCAGCTAAAATCTTACGGTCCAACTCAATGCCGGCCTTCATCAGGCCATTCATGAAGCGACTGTAAGTAAGCCCACTCAAGCGGGCCGCAGCGTTGATCCGGGTGATCCAGAGACGACGGAATTCACGCTTGCGATTTTTCCGGTCCCGATAAGCATACTGCAGACCCTTCTCCACCTTCTCTGTGGCAATCCGAAAACAGCTGGAATTGCGCCCTTGGTATCCTTTGGCCCGTTTTAATATTTTTTTGTGACGTGCGTGTGTTGTTACACCCCGTTTGACTCTCGGCATTGCCGTAACTCCTAAAAAACTTGACTATTCAAACTCGGTAATCAAACCAAGTCACTCTGGTAAGCGGGACTATCCTCGGTGTCAGGTCATCCACGCTTTTGGGTCGGTTCCAATCCTACGCGCCGGGTAACATCTTGCGAACGGCTGCCAAATCGGCATCACAAACCATACTGGCCCCACGCATGTTACGTTTACGCTTGGTGGTTTTCTTGGTCAGAATGTGTTGTTTGAACGCGTTGGTACGTTTGAACTTTCCCTTTCCCGTTACCTTGAACCGTTTGGCGGCTCCACGGTGGGTTTTGATCTTGGGCATCTTGCTTCCACTTTTGTTGAATGTTGACACAAATAGTTTGTCTGGAAAACCAGACAAACTATCACAAAACGACATAAAAACCAGCCTGTTATGTTAAACGGCTGATTTTTTCTCTTTGGCAGTCTGGCTAGGCGCCACGACCATGGTCATCTGCCGCCCCATCATTTTGGGGTACTGCTCGACTCTGGCCATATCCACCAGATCCTTCTCCACTCGTTTGAGCAGTTGCAGACCGATACTTTGGTGCGCCATCTCACGTCCACGAAACCGCAAGGTACACTTGACCTTGTTTCCGGCCGTCAGAAACTTACGCATGCTACGAAGTTTGACTTCGTAATCATGGGTATCGGTACCCGGTCGGAACTTGATCTCTTTCAGCTCAACCCGTGTCTGTTTTTTTCTGGCCTGTCGTTCCCGTATCGATTGTTGATACTTGAACTTGGTATAATCCATGATTTTACAGACAGGAGGCCTGGCTCCAGGGGAGACTTCGACCAGATCCAACCCGGCAGTCATGGAGCGGCTGAGCGCGATATACCGCTCTACGACACCCACCTGCTGCCCGTTTTCGTCAATGAGTCGTACCTCCGGCACTCGGATCATCTCATTAATGCGAGTGGTATCCTGGGTCTGCGGAGCCCTCTCTTTAATTGGTGGTTTGGCGATGAGTCATACTCCTAAATAAGGTGTCAGAAGGTTATTTCCTGCTTTTATTTTCTTGAACCAAGCTTGTTATTACATCGTTCAGGGGGGTAATGCCAAGGTTTTTCCCAGATTTATCTCTTGGACTTACCGACTTTTCTGCCTGTTCCTTCTCCCCGACAATCAGTAGCCATGGGATTTTCTTCATGGAATGGGCGCGTATTTTGTAGCCAATTTTTTCATTGCGAATATCGGCATCAGCGCGAATTCCCGCTGCACGGAGCTGGTCCCTCACCTCGATGGCCCAGTCGGAATGAGCTTCGGTAATCGTCAGCACAACCGCCTGAACCGGCGCAAGCCACAGGGGAAACCGTCCGGCATAATGTTCGACAAGTATCCCAAAAAAACGCTCCAACGAACCAAGCAATGCACGGTGAATCATGATGGGACGATGCCGCTCTCCATCTTCGCCTACATAGGTTATATCAAATCGCTCGGGAAGATTGAAGTCCAATTGTATGGTAGAGCACTGCCACTTGCGTCCAATGGTGTCGGTAATCTTGACATCAATCTTCGGACCATAAAAGGCACCACCGCCCACATCCTCAATATAGGTGAGTCCACGATGGTTGATTGCCCCGGCTAACGCCTGGGTTGCCTTATCCCATATGGCCTCGGATCCTACCGATTTTTCCGGCTTGGTGGAGAGGTAGATTTCAAAATCTTCAAAGCCAAAGGTCTCCAACGTATTGAGAGTCAGCTCTAAAATTTCACTGATCTCTGCCTCAATCTGATCTTCCCGACAAAAAATATGGGCATCGTCCTGGGTAAATCCCCGTACCCGGAAAAGACCGTGCAAGGCACCGGACATCTCATAGCGATAGACTGTTCCAAGCTCCGCCCAACGCAGAGGAAAATCCCGATGGGAGTGGAGTTGAGATTTGTAGATGAGAATATGAAACGGGCAGTTCATTGGCCGAATCTGATACTCTTGCTCATCCACCTTCAGGGGTTGAAACATCGACTCCCCATAAAAATCCAGGTGACCGGAGGTTTTCCAAAGGTCGATATTGGCCAGATGGGGTGTATAAAGAAACTCATAACCGGCCTGGGTATGAGACTCCTTCCAGTAGTTTTCGATGGTGGTTCGAATCCGTGAACCCATGGGGTGCCAGAACACCAACCCCCCTCCCGCCTCTTCCTGGATGGAGAAAAGATCCAGATCCTTACCAATTTTACGGTGATCGCGCTTTTCGGCCTCTTCCATCATGTGGAGATAGGCCTTCAGCGCTTTTTTGTCGGGAAAAGCCGTGCCGTAGATTCGTTGCAACTGTTTGTTGCTGGAGTCCCCACGCCAGTAGGCCCCCGCTACCCGAAGCAACTTGAACGCCTTGATATGACCGGTGGCCGGCAGATGAGGTCCTCGGCACAGATCGATAAAATCTCCCTGGGCATAAAGAGAGAGAGTCTCTCCGGCTGGAATTTCCGCAATAATTTCCGCTTTATACGCCTCGCCCATCTCCCGGAAAAAAGCCACCGCCGCATCCCGCTCCATCACCTTGCGCTCAATGGGATGGTTCTCTTTGATAAGTGCGTCCATCTTTTTTTCAATGGCAGCCAGATCGTCCAGGGTGAAAGGGCGCTCATAGTCAAAATCGTAATAAAAGCCGTTCTCCACCGAGGGGCCAATGGTAACCTGGGCTGTGGGAAAAAGGCTTTTGACCGCTTGCGCCATCAGATGGCTGGTGGAGTGGCGAATAATATCCAGAGCCTCTTCTGATTTGGCGGTAATCAGAGAGATGTGGGCATCCTTTTCAATGGTCTGGCTCATGTCAGCCAATTGACCATCAATGGTGCCAGCCAAGGCCGCTTTCGCCAGCCCCGGACCAATGGAGGCCGCAACCTGAGCCAGGCTAACGGGTGAATCAAACTCTTTGCCTGTTCCATCAGGCAATGTGATGCAGATCATGTGGTTATTCCCCTGAGGCTTTCTTGATTTCCTGACATAATATTTCAGCAATTTCTGTAATTTCCGGCATCGAGTCCCCCTCAACCATGACACGAACCATGGGTTCGGTACCCGATTTTCTAACCAGAATCCGTCCACTCTCTTTTAACTTGGACTTGGCCGCCGCCATGGCTTTCTGTACCGTCTTGTTATCAAGAGGGTCTGTTCCAGGTTCGATCATAACATTTTTCAGTAACTGCGGTACCGTCTCCATGCCCGAATGCAGCTCCGACAACGGTTTGCCACTATCGGCCATCAACTCCAAAATTTTTAAGGCCGATACCAGACCGTCTCCGGTGCTGTTGTGGTCTAGAAAGAGCAGATGGCCCGACTGCTCTCCACCCAGATTGTAGCCGTTGGCAAGCATATGTTCCAACACATAACGGTCTCCTACCTGGGTGCGAACGAGTTTGAGTTTCTGCTTTGCCAGAAATCTCTCCAGGCCAAGATTGGACATCACCGTGGCAACCACCCCACCCCCTGTCAGGCTCTTTTTGCGTTTCATGGAGAGGGCGCTCATAGCCAGCAAATGGTCGCCGTCCAGCAGGTTGCCTTTTTCATCGCAGATCAGCAGACGATCGGCATCCCCATCCAGGGCAATGCCGATATCAGCCCGAACTTCCAACACTTTTTTGCGCATCTGTTCCGGGTGAAGGGAACCATATTCTTCGTTGATATTCAACCCATTAGGTGCATTGCCAATAGCGACTA
Source organism: Magnetococcales bacterium (assembly GCA_002753565.1). Classification (GTDB taxonomy): domain Bacteria; phylum Pseudomonadota; class Magnetococcia; order Magnetococcales; family JADFYX01. The sequence goes on from PEAM01000002.1 coordinate 109,190, forward strand.
CCTCGGCACCCAACTCCCAAAAAATAGCCGGAGCCACCTTGTAAGAGGCCCCGTTGGCACAATCAACCACCACCCGCAAGCCGTTGAGTTTTAAGTTTTTGGGAAAACTGTTTTTGCAAAACTCCACATAACGGCCTCGGGCATCTTCGATGTTGGTGGCTCGACCGATGTGGGCATCCTTGGGGGGGTGGAGATCCATCTCGCCTGAAAACATCACCCGCTCAATCTCCGCCTCCATCTCGTCAGGAAGCTTCATCCCGTTGGGATCGAAAAATTTAATGCCGTTGTCGTGAAAAGAGTTGTGCGAGGCCGAGATCATGACCCCAGCGTCAGCACGCAGGGCACGGGTCATATAGGCCACCGCCGGCGTGGGAAGGGTACCCACCTGCAGACAGTGAATGCCCATGGAGGTAAATCCCGCCCGCAAGGCCGACTCAAACATATATCCCGAAAGCCGGGTATCCTTACCGATCACCACCGAGTGGCGACGATCATCCTGCCGAAAGACATAGCCCGCAGCCCGTCCAAGCTTCAGCACCTGTTCAGCCGTCATGGGGCTGACGTTGGCCCGACTGCGAATACCGTCAGTACCAAAAAATTTGCGAACTGGTTTTTTCTCTTCAGATTTTGCCATCTTATGGGGCACCCTCCAGACCCATCCACCACCCTCTTGCAACCCTCAGGGCCTGCTTGGCCCCCCGAACATCATGAACCCTGAAAATTTGCGCTCCCGCCAGATAACCCAAGGCAGCCAACAGATGACTGCTGGCATCCCGTTGTTGCGGCTCGGACTCTTGGCTCAGCGTACCAACAATCTGCTTGCGGGAAAGACCCAACAGTAGAGGAGCTCCCAAACCTCGCAGTATACGCTGTCGGCGCAACAACGCCAGGTTATGGTTGGCGGTTTTACCAAATCCAATACCGGGGTCGACTATAATACGTTGTTTGTCGATGCCGTTTGCGACACAAAAAGCGATTCGCTGCGCTAAAAAGCGGTAGACCTGACTGATCACATCCCCATAGTGTGGCGCCTGCTGCATGGTTGCCGGGCTACCCTGCATGTGCATAAGGATAATCGGCACATCAGAGCGGACAAGCTGAGCCAAATACCCGTCACCCTTCTTCTCTGCCTTCTCCATACCCCGTAAAGCCGTCACATCGTTAATGAGAGCCGCTCCCGCAGCCAAAGCTGCCACCATGACTGCCGGTTTGGAGCTATCGATACTCAGGGGAATGGTCAACTGTTTTGATAACGCCTCCACCACCGGCACCACCCGAGCCAACTCCTCCTCCACCCCAACCTCATCGGCTCCCGGTCGGGTGGACTCCCCACCAATATCGAGTAGATCCGCCCCCTGTCGGGCCATCTCCAACCCTTGGGCAATAGCCCGCTCAACCGTCTGGGTTCCATCTTTTGAAAAAGAGTCGGGGGTGACGTTGACAATTCCCATCACCAAGGGGGTAGAAAAATCCAGTTGCCAGCGGTTATCCCTACCCCACTGCCAAAGAGGCTCCGGGGCCAGATGAGCTGACAGGGTTTGGTGTAAGGCTTCGGCAGGTTGAGGGTGTTGATGGTGGTTGAGCTGTTGAATCCAATCTTCCAAAGCTTGGCGGGTTAGACGACCGAAACAGTGCAGGGTGTTGTCTACCGACTGCAACACCATACCGGCCGTCGGTACGCCCCACCCTATATTCCAACCAACCAAGCGCACAGCCCAAACTGTCTGAGAATCAGACAGCTCCGGTGTGCCCTCCTCTTCCCAGCCATTCGTCAGGCCAAGAAGAGGTTCTAGCAGCGCATGTACGGTCATTTTTCGTCTGGTTTTCCGCTCTCTTCCCTTTCATCGTTTTGGGCTTGAGTGGGCTTTTCCTCATCCTGGGCTGGGGTATCTTGAATAGGGGCTGCTTCCTCTGGTTTGGGTCGGTCAGAGGGGTGCAGTTTACGCACTCTTTTGGGTTCGGTGCGGGGTTTCAAGGCCTCTTCCAAAGAGAGCCCATCCACCAGATTCCGTACCTCATCCCCATCGATGGTCTCCCGATCCAGCAGCGCTTCCGCCATGTTTTTCAGGGCATCCAACTTACTGGTCAAAATCTCTCTGGCCCGGTTGTTGTTACGGTCGACAATAGCCCGGATCTCTTGATCGATCGCCCGAGCGGTATCCTCCGAGACACTCTTATGCTGGGTAATCTCTCGCCCTAAAAAGATCTCCTCTTCATTATCGCCATAGGCCAGTGGTCCCAAAGCCTCGGTCATGCCAAAGTCGCAAACCATCTTCCGAGCCAGATCTGTCGCCCGTTTAATGTCGTTGCCTGCGCCGGTGGTCATCTGGTTGAGCAGAAGCTCCTCAGCAATACGACCACCCATCAAAACGGAAATATTGTTCTCCAGCTGCTCTTTGGAATAGGTATAGCGGTCTTCTGTCGGAAGCTGCATGGTCAACCCCAGAGCCCGACCCCGAGGAATGATGGTGACCTTATGGACCGGGTCGGTACCGGGAATCATGGCGGCAACAATGGCGTGGCCTGCCTCATGATAGGCGGTGGTTTTACGCTCTTTTTCTGAAATGATGGCCGAATTACGAGGTTTGCCCATCATGACCTTATCTTTGGCCGCCTCAAAATCTTCCATCTCCACCAGCTTTTTATCGGCCCGTGCAGCCCCCAGAGCGGCTTCATTGACCAGATTGGCCAGATCGGCTCCAGAAAAACCCGGTGTGCCTCGGGCAATCACTTCGGCATCCACATTCTCGTCGACCGGTACTCGACCCATGTGAACCAACAAAATTTGCGTACGACCGTTGATATCCGGGTTGGGCACCTCTACCTGTCGGTCAAAGCGACCAGGACGAAGCAGAGCCGGGTCCAGTACATCGGGTCGATTGGTTGCCGCAACCAGGATCACCCCTTCTGCCGACTCAAAGCCATCCATCTCCACCAAAAGCTGGTTCAAGGTCTGCTCGCGTTCGTCATGACCTCCCCCCAAGCCTGCACCACGGTGCCGACCGACAGCGTCAATCTCGTCGATAAAGATAATGCAGGGGGCGTTTTTGCGTCCCTGCTCAAACATATCCCGAACCCGAGCAGCACCGACGCCGACAAACATCTCGACGAAGTCCGAGCCCGATAAATTGAAAAAGGGCACGTTGGCCTCTCCGGCAATGGCTCTCGCCAACAGGGTTTTACCGGTTCCTGGGGGGCCGACCAACAACACACCTTTGGGAATTTTACCACCGAGGCGCTGAAATTTTTGAGGATTTTTTAAGAAGGCAATCACCTCCTCCAACTCCTCTTTGGCCTCTTCGATGCCAGCGACATCTTTAAAAGTGACCTTGTTCTGCTTGTCATCGGTCAGCATGCGGGCCTTGGACTTGCCAAATGACATGGGTCCACGACCACCGCCGCCACCCTGCATCTGCCGCATGAAGAAGATCCAGACCCCAATCAGCAGCAACATGGGGAACCAACTGATCAGCAAAGTGAGCAGCAGCGAACCCTCTTCGGGTGGTCGGGCGTTGATATTGACCTTCTTTTCCCGAAGCATCCGAACCAGATCCGGATCTTCCGGGGTGTAGGTCGAGAAGGTTCCGCCGTCAGAAAGAATGCCGGATAGGGTACGGCCCTGAATGGTGACATCAGTCACACGACCCTGATCAAGCTGGTAGTTAAACTCGGAAAAAGGGACCTGTTGGCTCTTTTCAACTGGTTGATTAAAAAGGTTGAAAAGCATGATTAACAACAGACCGATCACCAGCCACAAGGAAAGATTTTTGTAGAATCCGTTCAAAAAACTGTCTCCCGGATGCGTCAGGCATCCACGGTAATAATGAAATATTAGGCGGGGTACAGAAGACCCCCAACCCATATAAGATATTTATTCAATTGAAAAAGTTCAACCCTGGTTCAGCAGATTTTCATGAATCAGTGGGGTGCTTCCGTCGCTTCGCAAAAAACAAGCCGCTTATTCTCCTTGGTAATTTTTATCCCCCGTATGCGCATTTCACCGCCTCTTTGCGCTGATCTGGCCAGCCGAATAAAGCCGGCAACCGCCTTTTGACCAGGAGGGTGGTTCCCCTTGGTCACGGTTTGATGACAGCGGCGCAGTGCCCGAACCAGCAGCTCGTCCGGCAGCCCCTTCAAAGCCAGCAGGTCTAGAGATACCCCGCCCGCTACCTCGTGACAAGCCAGTTTGGGCCACTGTTGATCCAGCGCCCACTCCAGCGCGCTGGTAGCCTGGGCCATGCGCTGGGTGGTGGCAGCCACCCTCTCTATCGCTTGCGGTTCCAGCCGGGTCAGTTGAGGAATGAGACCGTGGCGAAGATTGGCGCGGCGATAGTTGGTGTTATCATTACTGGGGTCTTCCCGCCAGTTGATCTGTTGACTCTTCAGCCAGAGTCGAATAGCGGCCCGGCTCAAATAAAGAAGCGGACGCACCAGAGTGACTGTCTCACTCAACCGCCGGGATGGTGCCATGGCACACAGGCCGGTTATGCCACTTCCACGGAGCAATCGTTCTAAAAAAGTCTCCACCTGATCATCCTGATGATGACCGGTAGCCACTAGATTGGCACCATGTTCCGAAGCGGTACGGGTCAGAAAGTGATAACGGGCCTCCCGAGCCTGTGCAGGCAGGTTCCCCCTGTCGGGGGGCTGCTGCCAACGAGAAAGAACCGTCTTCAATCCCAGATCTTTGGCAGCCTGCTGAACAAATCGTCCTTCCTCTGCCGACTCCCGGCGCAGGTTGTGGTCAAAATGGGCCACCAAAACCGATTCGGAAATGGGGGGTGTCAAAAGGTTGCTACGGGCGATCAGATGCATCAAGGCGATTGAGTCCGCTCCACCAGAGACTGCAACCACCACCCGGGAGTCCGGCTCAAAAAGAGAGCGAGACTCTTTGGAAAACTGACGTAAAAAGGTGGAAAGGGCTCTCTTATCACGGATGGGCATCTCTGACCGCTATCGTTAGGCTAAGGATGAAAAAAAGGGGGGAGAGCCAGAATAAGGGCACTCTACTACCCTTCTACCTTAACGTAACGCCTCGCCCAATTACTGTCCGGCTGCCCGGTTGTTAATCATCTGCAGCCGTTGCTTGGCTAACGAAACTGCATTGGAGTCGGGATGGTCAGTCAGCAAACGGCTCAGACTGGCTTTGGCATTGACCATATCCCCCAGCTCATAGAAGGCAAAACCAATTTTAAGCAAGCAGGCAGGTATTTTGGTGCTGTCGGGCCATTTGACCAAGACCGTATTAAAGGCCTGCAACGCCTCCGGGTACTGCTTCTGGACATAGTAAAGTTCACCGATCCAATACTGGGCATTGTCTGCCAGGGAATCGTTGGGAAACCATTTGAGAAACTGGCTGAAATCCTCTAAAGAGGCTTGATATTTTCCACTACGCAGCTTCAGGAAGGCCGCTTCATACGCCTCTCTGGCAGAGGCCGGCATGGGGGCATCTTCCGGTACGGTAGGTATGGGGGTGATCTCAGGCTCAGCAGGGGCCGGAGGCTGGGCCGGTTGAATCACCGCCGGTTTAGCCGGTTGGGCAACAACAGCGGCTGGAGGGTCAAAAGGCTGGGGTGGCGGTGGGGCCGCCGCAATATTGCGAGCCACACTCTGCTTCTCTCTCTGGACCAGCCGGTCACTGAGCTTGAGATTATCCCGGCGAGCGACATCCAGCTCGCCCCGAAGCTCGTTCACCTCTTTTTCCAGCAAGGCGAGGCGGTTCTCGACGCTGGCCAGGGCTTTATTCTGGATATCACCCATTTTTTTAATCTGGCCTTGAACCCCAGTCAACTCCTGTTGCCAGTTGGCTACAGGAGGAGTGTTGGCCTGAGTTGGGGCCTGGGCTGCTGGCTGGTTGGTCGACCCATCCGACGCAGGGGGTTGAACACCGATGGTACACCCCCCCAACATCCAGAAAATAACCGCAAAAAGTGTTCCCCTCGAAAGAGTGGATTGTGGCATGGACATCAAACTGCTCCCCCATTGGTGCAATAGGCTTGGTGTGCAAACTTTTGGTTCATGGTTCTCAATCCGTCATCAGTAAGATCGAACGACAATTTCCGCCCGACGGTTTTTCGACCAGACCGATTGGCTGTGACCTCGAACCAGAGGCCGCTCTTTCCCGTAGGATATGGCTTGAATTTTGTTGGGGTCAACCCCTTGGGATATGAGAAACCGAACCACCGCCTCAGCTCTCTGTTGGCCCAGGGCCAGGTTGTACTCCCGAGTGCCCCGTTCGTCGCAATGGCCTTCGATGATCACACTCCCTTGTTGACGAGCCAGCCAGCCAGCATTGTCCCGTAGAAGGGTGGTGGCCTCTTCGTTGAGAAGAGAGGAGTTCAAGGCAAAGAAAACACGTCTTTGCGCCCCGGTAGCCGCCCAGGTTCCGGCTGTGGGCCGGTTCGGGTTGTCCAGGTCGTTGCTGTAGCCTCCCAGACGATTGAGTGTGGTACCCGATTCCGCCTGACCCTCCCCCCTTTCTGTGCCGGACTGCTGCTCATATCCCCCTTCTGGTGGAAGAGATTGAGAAGGGTCCGGTGGTGGTTTGTTCGGGGAAGAGGAACAGCCAGCGATCAGCCCCATCAATAGTGCCGAAAAAATCAGAGAGCTTAAGGGTTTCATGCCATTTCCTTACAAAATACTGGGATTGAAGTATATCTATTATAACCGTCCAACCGGGTCACTACTGAATGAGCGGAGACCACGACGGGTCTGATCCACTTATTTTTTTCTCCAGTTTCAATAATCTTTCATTATGACCGGTTAAATCAATGGTGTAAAGCTGTGTCTGACTCCCAACCTGGCGGGAAAAGAGTATGACCCGACCGTTGGGTGCCCAGGAGGGGGACTCATCCATCCAGGAGTCGGTTAAAATATGATTTTTTTGACCTTCCGGGTCGGTAACAGCAATACGAAACCGTCGGCTTCCACCCCGGACATAGGCAATGTAATCCCCTCGGGGAGACCAGGCAGGGGCGGCATTATAGGGGCCATCAAAGGTGATGCGCTTGACGTTCTGCCCATTGGCATCCATGACATACAGTTGCGGTGAGCCGGAACGGTTGGAGTTGAATACCAGCTTTCTGCCATCTGGTGACCAGGAGGGAGAGGTGTCGATACCGTTGTTGTGAGTCAATCGGGTTAGATCACCCGTACGCAGATCTTTGATGTAGATCTCTGCATTGCCATCCTTTGTGAGGGTCAAAGCCATTCTGTTCCCATCCGGTGACCAGGAGGGAGCACTGTTGAGGCCAGGATAATCCCCCTGCAAAACGCGCTTGCCGGTGTAGAGATCCCATCGGTAGATTCGGGGTGGACCCTTTTCGTAAGAGACAAAAAACAGATGCTCCCCATTGGGAGAGAAACGGGGCGTCAGGACAAGGCTCTGCCCCTTGGTAAGATCCACCCGGTTCTCCCCGTCTTGATCCATCAAGGCCAACCATTTAAGGTCACCCTTCTCCGCCACAAAAGAGATGCGAGAGGTAAAATAACCGGATTCGCCTGTTAAACGGGTATAGATTTCATCGGCTACCCGATGGGCCACATGCCGCCAATCCCGCAGAGGTGCTGTAAACCGTTTGCCCTTACCAACCAGAGCGCCACCATAGACATCGTACAGGTAGAAGTCGACAAACAGCTGCCCCCCCTTCTCCCGGACCGCTCCCGAGACCAGAGCCTCGGCACCAATCAGACGCCAGTTGCGGTAGTGGGGACCCTGTTTCCAGAGATCATCGGGTTTTTGGAGGTAGGCCTTTTCATCCAGGGGTTTGAACAGGCCAGAGCGCTCCAGGTCGGCCATGACGACAGAAGCCACACGCCGCCCCATATCGTCGGAACTGTTGCTGATCTTCTTGACATTGCCCTGAGCATTCAGGTTGATGAAATGGGGCAGGGCAATGGGTAGAGGCTCCTGACCACCTTTGGAAATGTCGATCACCATACCGGCCTCAGCCAAGCCAGTTGTCGCAACCAGCGCCCATAAAAGAAGGGCTAACCCGTAAACCCAGCGCCCAAAAAAAGGCTGGGAGTGGGGGGTTGTCAGAGAGAATCTATTCAGTCGGTTTGCCATCAGTACCTTATACACCCTGATCATCTGCCTGAAAAAAAGCCATTAAAAAAATATATTAACGTAAAGTAGTATACTATTTCAAATAACCGACGGGATCAATTACCTTTTTACCGATCAACCCTCGCCAGCGCCATTTTAAATGCCTCGGCACTCTGAAAACGGTCACCGGGCCGTTTGGCCAGAGCCTGTTGGAGAAGAGAGTCGAAGCCAGGAGAGAGGGCAGGGTTGCAGGTGGAGGGGTCGGGGGGGGTAAAGGTAAGAGTATTCTTCATGATCTCTGCCATACTCTGGCCTTGGAACGGTTTGCTGCCACAGAGGAGTTCGTAGAGGATAACCCCGACGGAGAAGAGATCCGACCGGGCATCGGTTCGGGAGCCCATCACCTGCTCCGGGGACATGTAGGCGGGGGTACCGGTCACATGTTCAAATTGGCAGGGGATGGATTTTTCCAGCCGGGCGATACCAAAATCAGCAATTTTAATCTGCTGGCTCGCCAACAGAACCATATTTCCCGGCTTGATATCCTGATGAACCATACCGGCCTGATGGATATGGGCCAGGGCGGCCAAAATCTGAGTGACCATTCCAACCGACTCCTGGCTGCTAAAGCGTTTCTGGCTCAGCCAACTCTTCAGGCTGTTACCGTGGACATACTCCATGGCGATAAAGGGGGGGGTGCTCTGTGAGTTGAATTCGTAGATGCGGATAATGTTCGGGTGTTGCAAGGTGCTGGCTGCCCAGGCTTCCCAGGCCAGACGAGCTTGACGTTCTTGGCAGAATGGGTCAGAGAGATAGTCGGGATGGAGGGTTTTGATGGAGACAAAGCGCTGTTCAACCGGGTCCCACCCCTTTAAAAGCAGGCTGTGGGGGCTCTCCACCAGCAGCGACTGAATCGGATAACGTCCCAACTGTTTGATCAGGGCCATGGCTTCTCACTGGGGGCGGTTGGTTATCAATCACTCAAACCGGTACGATGACGATGGGATAGTGTAACATAGTTCAGAGTGGTTTTGAGGGTTGCCTGCAACTCCTCTGGCGTGCGAGGACGAATCTGCCGGGCCGGACTACCCAACCAGAGGGTTTCTGGAGGGACAATCTTGCCAGGGGTAAGGAGAGATCCGGCCCCGAGCATGGCTCTCTGGCCAACCATGGCCCGATCCAAAACAATAGCGCCAATACCGATCATGGCACCCTGTTCGATGTGGCAGGCGTGAAGGGTAACCTGATGACCAATCAAAACCTGATCGCCAATAATCAGGGGCGTCCCTTGAGGATTATGTTCAGTGGGACGCGTAACATGGAGAATGGAGCCATCCTGAATATTGGATTCCGCACCGATCACGATGGTGTTGACATCACCACGAATCACCACACCAGGCCAGATGGAGCTGTGCGGGCCAATACGGACCTGACCAATAATGGTGGCATCAGGATGGATAAAAGCGGAAGAGTCAATATGAGGGTGATGACCCTCAAAGCTATGGATGGGCATGCGGTCTCATTCCATGAAGTAAAAAAAAGGATAGAAAAAGATTATGGCCTCATCCAAAGATAAAAATCCAGATTCTGCAAAAATTAACCCATTGCATCAGAACTCACTAATATTAGAGGGTTCTTATGGTTATGAGCAGGAATGAATCGGGGGAAAAATAGTTGATAAAAAATTGATGATGTAACTTCAGCTAATTTAAAGGAATGGTCCTGTTATACCAAGCCAGCCCGCTGACAAAATAGGTATAGTCAGTTGACGAAGAACCGTTTGGCGTGTAGGTTTCAAAGCTGTTTGGGACACTGTTTTAAGTGCTGATTCTGGTACTGACTGCAGGTCTGACTGCTTGGGACGTTTTGGAGCCTGACTATGCTTGAAAATTATTTCCCTGTCCTCGTCTTTCTTGGCGTCGGCTTGGCCATGGCCTTTGGAATGATGGGTGCTTCCTATCTTCTCGGCCCCAAAAATCCTTACGATGACAAGCGAAGCCAGTATGAGTGTGGATTCGAACCGTTCAATCGCGTCCGTATGCAGTTTGATATTCGTTTCTACCTCCTGGCGATCCTCTTCATCATCTTCGACATCGAAGCGGCATTTTTGTTCCCCTGGGCGGTCGCTTTTACTGAAATAGGCATCATCGGCTTTATCGAGATGGTCCTTTTTCTCTTTGTTTTGTTGGTTGGTTATGCCTATGCCTGGAAGAAAGGTGCTTTAGAATGGGAGTAGTCGAGCAGATCAACAACGAGGTTTCAGATCGGGGCTTTATGCTCACCTCGGCGGATAAACTGGTCAACTGGGCAAGAACCTGTTCCATGTGGCCCATGACGTTTGGTCTGGCCTGTTGCGCGGTAGAGATGATGCATGCAGGTGCCAGCCGATACGACCTGGACCGGTTTGGCATGGGTGCCTTTCGGGGGAGTCCTCGCCAGTCCGACCTGATGATTGTCGCTGGAACCCTGACCAATAAAATGGCCCCGGCCTTGCGGTTGCTCTACGACCAAATGTCCGAACCCCGTTGGGTCATCTCCATGGGTTCCTGTGCCAACGGTGGCGGTTATTACCATTACGGCTATTCGACGGTGCGAGGATGTGACCGTATTGTCCCGGTAGATGTCTATATTCCCGGTTGCCCGCCAACGGCAGAGGCTTTTCTTTACGGGATATTGCAGTTACATAAAAAGATTCACCGCACCCACACCCTCTACAGCGGGTGGGGAGAGCGGGCATGATAGCAGAAAAGTTGGACAATCTAGAGAAGTTGGTTGGTGAAAAATTTCCCAGCCTCACCATCGAAAAAGAGCTGGAAGCGTTGGTACTTCGGGTCTCTCCTGACCAGTTGATCGAAACCATGACCCAGCTTCGTGATGGGCCAGGGTTGGACTTTACCATGATGATCGACCTGGCGGGTGTCCACTATCCAGATCGCAAAGAGCCGTTCGAGGTGGTCTATCAGCTTCTGTCGGTTAAAAAGAACCATCGGATTCGCATCAAGGTTTCTGTGGATGAAGAGACGCCGGTTCCCTCCATTATTTCGGTCTGGGGCTGTGCGGATTGGTTTGAGCGGGAGGCGTACGATATGTTCGGCATCCGTTTTAGTGGCCATCCTGACCTGCGACGTCTGCTGAGTGAGTACGACTTTGAAGGGCACCCTTTAAGAAAGGATTTCCCTCTGTCGGGCAAGATTGAGATGCGATATGACGAAAAGTTGGGGCGTGTTGTTCGTGAGCCGATTGATATGAGTCGGAATCCACGGGAACCGTTCAAGCGTAAAGATCGGGAACCTTATCCTCAGACTCCCTGATAGCCCTAAGGGCGGTTGGTTTTTTGTGTGGGTAGGCAAAGGACAACGGATGGCGATGGGTAACGACTGTGGCGGTGGATAACGAGTGATGGAAGAGCGGAAAGAGTTTCAGAACTATACCATAAACTTCGGACCACAACATCCGGCGGCTCACGGCGTGCTGCGTCTTCTGCTGGAGTTGGATGGCGAAGTGGTGGAGCGGGCCGATCCCCATATTGGTTTATTGCATCGGGGTACCGAGAAGCTTCTAGAGCATAAAACCTATCTGCAGGGCGTCCCCTATTTTGACCGACTGGACTACATGTCCATGATGTCTGAAGAGCACACCTGGGTTTTAGCGGTAGAAAAATTGATGGGTATTGAGGCACCGCCTCGGGCTCAGTATATTCGGGTTATCTTTGCTGAGTTGACACGAATGCTCAACCATCTGCTGTTTTTGGGTGCGCACGGTCTGGATGTAGGTGCCATGACCATGTTTATCTACACCTTCCGGGAGCGGGAGGTCATCTTCGATATGTACGAGGCTGTCTGTGGCGCCAGGATGCATGCGGCCTATTTCAGGCCCGGTGGCGTTGCTCGAGATCTTCCCGAGGGCTTGGAAGAGAAGATTCGTGAATTTACAGAAGACTTTCCCTCCAAGTTGGATGAGTACGAGGTGCTGTTGACCAACAACCGCATCTGGAAACAGCGGCTGGTGGATGTGGGAATTGTCACCGAGCAGGAGGCGTTGGATTGGGGTTTTGTTGGTCCCATGTTACGGGGCTCTGGGGTGGCATACGATCTCAGAAAAGCTGAACCTTACGACGCCTATGACAAGGTGGATTTTGACATTCCGGTCGGCAAAAATGGTGACTGCTATGACCGTTATCTGGTTCGGATAGAGGAGCTGCGGCAGAGCTGCCGGATTATTCTTCAATCGTTGGATCAGATGGAAGAGGGGCCGGTAAAGTACGACGACTTTAAACTGTCGGTGCCCTACCAAAAAGATCAAGAGACGGGTATGGAGTCTCTGATCCACCACTTTAAGCACTTCTCCTCTGGGTTTGATGTGCCGGCGGGCGAGATCTATCTTGCTACCGAAAGCCCTAAAGGTGAGTTTGGCGTCTATATTGTCTCGACAGGGGGAGCAAAACCCTACCGAGTCAAGATCAGGGCGGCTGGGTTCAATCATCTTCAAGCCACCAAGCATATGTTGCCCGGTTTGATGTTGACAGATGTGACGACGGTAATCGGAACCATCGATATCGTTTTTGGAGAGATCGATCGGTAGAAGCAGTTTGGGAACGGTTCAAGACCTATTAATATCGAGCAATCGCGCGGCATTTAATCGATGAGTGAGATGCAAGAAGATACCAATACAGAACGTCCACAATTCTCCGCAGATGCGTTGAAGCAGGTGGATGAGATATTCAGCCGCTATCCCAAGGAGAGGCGGGCCTCAGCCTTGATGCCTGTTTTGCATCTGGCCCAGAGTGAATTTGGCGGCTGGCTCTCCCGACAAACATTGGATTATGTGGCGGAAGTCGTTGGCGTTGCCCCCATACGCTGTTATGAGGTGGCCACCTTCTATACCATGTACAATCTAAAGCCGGTGGGAAAATACCATGTGCAGGTTTGCACCAATATTTCCTGTTGGCTGTGTGACTCCGAAACCATCGTCAGCTCTTTGGAAGAGAAACTGCAGGCGAAGGTCGGGTCGACCACATCGGATAATCGCTTTACCCTATCGGCGGTTGAGTGTCTAGGTGCCTGTATCAATGCTCCCATGATGCAGGTTAATGACGACTATTTCGAGAATCTGACGGCAGACCGTGTTGCCGAGATTATTGATCGTCTCCCTTGAACAGGATGAAGAGATGAGCGCCCAAGTACAAATCCTCTTTAAGAATTCTACAAAGAAGAATAGCCACACCTTGAAGGTTCATAAAGAGGGTGGGGGTTATAAACAGGTAGAGAAAGCTTTCGGTCTCTCAACCGAGGATATCATCGACGAAGTCAAACGGTCTGGTATTCGTGGTCGGGGTGGCGCGGGCTTTCCGGCTGGTTTGAAATGGTCGTTCATCCCCAAGGACAATTCACGGGATAAATATCTGGTCTGCAACGCCGATGAGGGCGAGCCTGGAACCTGTAAAGATCGGGATATTATTCGCTATGTACCCCATCAACTCATTGAGGGGATGATTATTGCCGCTTATGCGGTTGGGGCTGAGCGGGGCTACATCTATATCCGTGGTGAGTTTGTCCGAGAGGCGGAAATTTTACAAAAAGCCATCGATGAAGCCTATAAAGAGGGCTATCTCGGCGAGAATATTCTTGACAAGGGGATTCGGTTCGACCTGGCCATCCACCGGGGTGCCGGGGCCTATGTTTGTGGTGAAGAGACCGGTTTGCTGGAGTCACTGGAGGGCAAAAAAGGTCAGCCTCGTGTGAAACCGCCCTTTCCAGCCAATATCGGTTTGTGGGGTGGTCCGACGGTGATCAACAATGTCGAGACCCTGGCGGCTGTGCCAGCCATCATCGAAAAAGGGGGAGAGTGGTACGGTAAGCTGGGTGTAGAAAAATCCAGTGGTACCAAGCTTTTTTCCATCTCTGGGCATGTCAATAAGCCGGGTAACTACGAAGTGGAACTGGGTATTCCGATGAAGACCCTGATTGAAGAGTATGCAGGGGGTGTTCGTGGAGGATGGGATAATCTAAAAGGGATTATTCCGGGAGGGGCCTCTTCAGCAATTTTGCCCAAAGAGGTATGTGAAACCGTCACCATGGATTATGACGCCATTGCCAAAGCTGGCAGCATGTTGGGGTCTGGTGCCGTGGTGGTTATAGATAAGTCGGTCTGTATCGTCAAAGCGGTGGAGAGACTCTCCCGTTTTTATCGACACGAATCTTGTGGACAGTGTACGCCCTGTCGTGAAGGTACTGGCTGGATGTCACAGATCATGACCCGAATCGAAGCTGGTGGGGGTGTGGAAGGGGACATCGAATTGCTGGGTAGTATCTGCGGCAATATATCCGGGAAGACCATTTGTGCCCTCGGAGATGCGGCAGTTGGACCGATTGCTGGTTCAATCAAGGCGTTCCGGGAAGAATATCTTTATCACGTAGAACACGGCCGCTGCATGGTAGGCTGAGGAGCAAACCGAGAAGATGCCAACTCTTATCATCGACGGGAAGGAGATTAGCGTCAAGCCGGGTGCCACCATTATGGAGGCAGCTAAGCAGCTTGGTGTCTACATTCCCCATTTTTGCTATCATCCCAAACTGTCCGTATCCGGCAACTGTCGGATGTGTCTGGTCGAGGTGGAGAAGATGCCCCGACCGGTCATCTCCTGCGCCATGCCGGTCAACGACGGTATGGTGGTAAAAACCAACTCCGAAATGGTGACGGAAGCACGCAAGGGTGTGATGGAGTTTTTACTCATCAACCACCCCTTGGACTGCCCCGTCTGCGATCAGGGAGGGGAGTGCTCTCTACAAGATCTGGCCATGAAATATGGCCCGGATCGGAGTCGCTACCGGGAGGAGAAACGCCAGTTTCCCAACTATGACCTGGGCCCCTTGATTGAAACGGAGATGAACCGTTGCATTCAATGTACCCGCTGTATCCGATTCTCCACCGAAGTTGCCGGTGTTGAGGAGCTGGGTGCTGTCTATCGTGGGGACTATATGAAGGTTGGTCCCTATGTTGAAAAGCTGACTTTAAGTTCAGAAATGGCCGGCAACGTGGCAGAGTCCTGTCCGGTTGGCGCCCTCAATCTCAAGCCTTTTCATTTTGAGGCCCGTGGTTGGGAGTTGCAGCAGGCGGACGGTGTGTGTGGTCACTGTTCGGTGGGTTGTCAGACCAGTAATGAATATCTTGACGATTCCATCAAGCGGGTATCCTCGCGCAGTTGTGATGAGATCAATCTAACCTGGCTGTGTAACAAGGGCCGTTTTTCCTACGACGGACTTGAGAAAAATCGACTTGAAAAGCCTGCCATTAAAGGTGAGACAGGTGAAATAAGCTGGCAGATGGCCTTGGATCAGGCCGCCGAATTGATCAAGAGCGTCAAGCCCGATCAGGTTGCCGGTCTGGCAGACCCCTCTGGACGAGGGGCAGAAGAGCTGTATGCTTTCCAAGATTTTCTGCGTAATGCAGTTGGAACACCTCATGTCGATCACCGTATTCGCCTGAAAGATTTTAGTGGTGATGAGGTCAAGCTGACCCGGGCCGATCTGCTGATGAACACCAGCCTTGCCGATATGGCGAGTGCCGATGCCATCTTGCTGATCGGCAGTGATTCCCGGTTTGAAACACCGTTGCTCAATCTGAGGCTGAGACAGGCCTCATTGCAGGGTGCCAAGGTGTTCTCTCTTTCACCCCGTCTGCTCAATGCCAATTTGGAAGGGATGCAGCAGATTGTGCTGCGCCCAGGTAGCGAGTTGGCCTATCTTCAGTCTATTGTTGCTGCACAGGGGTCTGGCAAGGGTAAGGGAGAGGCGGCAACCATTGCTTCGGCTCTTAAAAAGGCCAAACGTCCTCTGATCATTCTGGGTGATTATGCCAATTACCATCCAGCAGCGGAATCCATCCGGCGGTTGGCGGTAGAGATCGCCAAAAAGGCCGATGCCTTGAGCAGTGACTGGAATGGCTTCAACCGAATTGTCTCTCGGGGCAATGCGGCAGCCGCACAAGATCTGGGTGTGGTACCCCATCGGGGACCGGGCCATAAGGGGTTGGAGTCCAAAGGGAAAAACGCACGCAAAATCCTTAAAGGTGCAGCGGAAGGAACGATCAAAGTTCTCTTTTTGCTCGGCGTGGACCCTTTACTGGACTGTACCGATAGCCATTTGGCCAAACAGGCCATGGAAAAAGCGAAAATCATCTACATCGGTACCCACCATTCACCGGTTTGCAAGCAAGCTGATGTGGTTTTGGCTGGACTGGCTCCCGGAGAGAAACAGAGCACCTTTACCAACTGTGAAGGGCGGGTACAGCGAGCTGAAAAAGCGGTCAATGGCCCGGTAGAGAGCAAAGAAGATTGGCGTATTCTCAGAGCGTTGAGCGACCGTTTTGCCAAGCCACTCTCTTATAACACCATTGAGTCTCTCCACGATGCCATAGCCAAGGCCGATCATCGCTACGATCTGTCCGAACTCTATGGGGATGAGTTGGGCCCCGCCTGTGATCATGCACCGGTTACCACTGGACTAAAAGTCTCTGGTTCATCCAAAGAGATGAAGGGGATGACACTGATTGTCGAGTCCTCCTTTTATCACGATGAACCACAAGTTCGAAACTCCACCACACTGGCTCTGTTGGATGAGGGATGTTCGATAAGAATCAACCCCAAAGATGCAGCCAGTCAGAAGATTGAAGCCGGTAATACGGTCCGGTTGATCAGCGGTGAGAAGAAGATCGAGTTGATCGCCAAGATTGATGAAAAAGTTCCGGAAGGGGTTGTTTTCGGACAGTTTGGATATGTAGAAAGCCCCGTACAGGATCTGTACGATTGGGAGGGGGAGTTCCCCCAAATCAGTATGGTCAAGCTATAATGGTTTACCTCCGTGTGACAGTTAATAGGGGACCGCAAGGTTGGGATCGGGAATACGATGTCTGAAATCCTGCAAACTATTCTACCGATAGTGCATTCGTTCGGTGGAGATCTTTTCGGACCAATGCTCTGGCCACTGGTTTGGACGGTTGTCAAGATCATGCTCTTATTGGCGCCTGTTCTGTTGATGGTGACATACATCACCTTGGCAGAGCGGAAGATTATTGGTGCCATGCAGGTCCGTCCAGGACCTAACAGAGCGGGTCTCTTTGGTATCTTGTTACCATTGGCCGATGCGGTCAAGTTGATGTGTAAGGAGACGATTCTTCCCAAGCACGCCGATTTGAAAGTTTTCTTTCTCGCACCGGCTTTGACGTTGGTACCCGCCTTGATGACATGGGCTGTTGTACCTTTCTCTCCAGATCTTATCGTTGCCGATATCAACGTGGCCATTCTCTACATCATGGCCATCTCCTCTTTGGGGGCATACGGAGTATTGATGGCGGGTTGGGCTTCCAACTCTCGCTACGCTTTCCTGGGTGCAATGCGTTCAGCATCTCAGATGATCTCCTACGAAGTCTCCATGGGGTTCACCCTGATTCCTGTCATCATGTTGACCGGAAGCTTGAGCTTGATTGACGTGGTGGAGGCTCAGAAAGATGTATGGAATGTCGTGCCGTTGCTGCCGATGTTTGTCATCTATTTTATCTCTGTTGTCGCTGAGACCAACCGGGCCCCGTTTGATCTACCGGAGGCGGAAGCAGAACTGGTTGCAGGTTTCATTACAGAATATTCTGCCATGAGTTCTGGTGTCTTCTTCATGGGCGAATATGCCAACATTGTCATGGTCTCCTTTTTGGGTGCCTTGATGTTCTTGGGTGGATGGCTGCCACCGTTGGAGATCCTCTCCTTTATTCCAGGCCTGATCTGGTTGGGTATCAAGGCCGGCTTCTTAATGTTTGTTTTTTTATGGCTGCGTGCCACTTTCCCGCGCTATCGCTACGATCAACTCATGCGATTAGGTTGGAAGGTCTTTCTCCCAGTATCTCTGTTTTGGATTTTCCTGACTGGTTTGACGCTCCATCTTTTCGGTATGGCATAACAGGGAGTAGTTGATGAGTATCGATTTTAAACAGTTGCTTGACAGCTTTACCCTGAAGGAGTTGGCTCAGGGGATGGCGGTAACGCTAAAGCATTTTTTCAAGCCCAATATCACCATTCAATACCCGGAAGAGAGAACGCCCATCTCTCCACGATTTCGGGGTGAGCATGCGCTGAGAAAAACAGCCAATGGTGAAGAGCGTTGTGTGGCCTGCAAATTATGTGAATCGGTCTGTCCGGCGCAAGCCATCTACATAGAAATTGATAAAAACAGTACAGCAGAAAAGCGTTTGACCAGGGTGTATGATATTGATGAGACCAAATGTATTTTTTGTGGATTTTGTCAGGAGGCCTGCCCTGTTGAGGCCATTGTAATGGGCCCTAATTTTGAATTTCATGGTGAGTCGCGGGAAGATCTATACTTTACCAAACAGCGGTTACTTGAAAATGGTGATCGTTGGAAGGCAGAGTTGGATGCCCGTATAGAAGCAGATGGTAAATATCGGTAGTCAGGGGTTTATGTCATCATGGTAGCGGATATCATTTTCTACCTTTTTGCGACGATCACCGTGGTTGCGGCGCTCGGCGTAGTCAGTGTAAAAAACCAGGTACATTCGGTTCTGTTTCTGGTCCTGACCTTCTTTACCACAGCAGCACTTTTTGTGCTGATGGGGGCAGAGTTTCTCGCCGCCATTCTGGTGATGGTGTACATGGGGGCGGTGGCGATACTGTTTCTGTTTGTGGTGATGATGCTGGATGTGGAGTTTGCCTCCTTAAAGAAAGAGGCCGCCAGATACCTGCCATTGGGTCTAGCTGTGGGGTTGGTGATTCTGTTTGAGATGGTGGTTATCATCACTCAGATTCATATAGAACCCGGTGCAGCAGCGGTAGCCTCCGATGTTCCCAACACGTTGGAAATTGGTCGTGTGCTCTACACCAAATATCTGCTGCCATTTGAAATTGCGTCGGTCATTTTGCTGGTTGCTTTGATTGGGGCCGTTGTCTTGACTTTTCGTGATAGAAAACTGGCCAAAAGACAGAGCGTTTCCAAGCAGCATGCTCGAACCCGTGAGCAGGCTGTAGAACTTAAAAAAGTGGCTTCTGGAGAGGGGGCGTCTTAACGATGAGTTTAAGTCATTATCTTGTTTTGAGTGCCCTGCTGTTTACCATCGGTATTTTTGGTATTTTCCTGAATCGGCGCAATGTCATCATTATTATGATGAGTATTGAATTGATACTTCTTTCGGTCAATATCAACTTTGTCGCCTTTTCTCGCTTCATGGGCAATATTGACGGGCAGATTATCACCTTTTTTGTGCTGACTGTCGCAGCAGCGGAAGCGGCCATTGGGCTAGCCATCCTGGTCTCCTTTTTTAGAAATCGGGCGACCATTGACGTTGAGAAAATCGACACTTTGAAGGGATAAGGGCCGGTTAAACCGGTATTTGGGGAACATGAGCAGACAACTTCTCATAATACTTGCACCGCTAATGGGTTCGATCATTGCTGGACTTTTTGGTCGGTATATTGGTCGTGCAATGTCGCAAGCCGTGACCATTGGCGGCATGGTGATTTCTGCCGTGCTGGCCATTGTTGTCTTTTTTGAGATTGCGGTAGGTGACGGACCGGTTATCCGAGAGGAGATTTTCTCTTGGATTGTGGCTGGGGATTTCAAGGTTCATTTTGGCATCTTGATCGACCGAATGACGGCTACCATGCTGATTGTGGTTTCGGGCATTTCAACCCTGATCCACATCTACTCCATCGGCTACATGGCTGATGATCCCCATCAACCCAGGTTTTTCAGCTATCTCTCCTTCTTCACCTTTGCCATGCTGATGCTGGTGACGGGTGATAACTTCCTTCAGCTTTTCTTTGGTTGGGAAGGGGTGGGTTTGGCTTCGTATCTGCTCATCGGGTTCTGGTACCAAAAGGAGTCTGCGTGCAATGCCGCCATGAAGGCCTTTTTGGTCAACCGGGTAGGAGATTTCGGTTTTGCTCTGGGTATTTTTGGTATTTACATGGTTTTTGGTACCTTGGACTATGCCGAAGTGTTCCAAATGGCGGGCACCGATCAATTTCCCAAAACCGTTGATTTCATCTTTTTTGGCGCCGTAGATACCATTACTCTCATCTGCCTGCTGCTGTTTATTGGTGCCATGGGTAAGTCAGCTCAGTTTTTACTGCACACCTGGTTACCGGATGCCATGGAGGGACCGACACCTGTTTCGGCTCTTATCCATGCTGCTACCATGGTCACCGCCGGTGTTTTCATGGTTTGCCGCACCTCACCTCTCTTCGAACTATCCGAAACAGCGTTGACGGTAGTAACCCTGGTTGGGGCCGTTACCGCCCTGTTTGCCGCCACGGTGGGTTTGGTGCAAAACGATATTAAAAAGGTCATCGCCTACTCTACCTGTTCTCAGTTGGGTTACATGTTTTTTGCCGCCGGGGTTTCAGCCTATTCAGCGGCAATTTTCCATCTTATGACCCACGCCTTCTTCAAGGCCCTGCTCTTTTTGAGTGCCGGCGCGGTGATTCACGCCATGCATCATGAGCAGGATATGCGCAAGATGGGTGGACTGCGTAAAAAGATTCCCATCACCTATGCGGTCATGATGATCGGTACTCTGGCACTGACAGGATTCCCCTATCTGGCTGGATTTTTCTCTAAGGATGCTATTCTAGAGGCGGCCTACGCTTCTCAGTCTACCACGGGAACCATCGCCTGGGTCATGGGTATGATGGCAGCCGTGCTGACCTCTTTTTACTCTTTCCGCCTGGTCTTCATGACCTTCCATGGGAAACCTCGTGACCAACACGCTTATGACCATGCCCATGAAGCACCTTGGTCTATTCGAGGTCCACTACTGGTTTTGGCAGCCGGTGCCCTTTTTGCAGGCTGGCTTGGTTCTCCCATGGTTCATGGTGATTGGTTCCAATCGGCCATTATGCTCGCACCGGGACATACGGCCATGGCGGATGCACACCATGTTGCCCTTTGGGTCAAATGGCTTCCGTTTGGTGCCTTCCTCATTGGTGTCGCGCTGGCTTGGTTGCTCTATATCAAACTAACGACACTACCGAAGATTTTGGCGGAGACCTATCTTGGTATCTACAAGTTTCTGCTTAACGCTTGGTACTTCGATAAACTCTATGACAAACTGTTTGTAGAACCGGCTAAGGCAATCGGCAGAGGGTTTTGGCAGACCGGTGATGTAACGATTATTGACGGATATGGCGTAAATGGCATTGCTGCAACCTGTGGTCGACTGGCACAGTGGTTCAAGGGGATGCAGACCGGTTATGTGTACCATTACGCCTTTGCTATGATCATTGGTCTTTTGGTTCTGGTAACCGTTTACTCTTAAATAGGCGGGACGTAAGGCGATGCTGAGTCTGGTAACATTTCTTCCTTTGGCCGGTGTTTTGGCAATTATTATTGCGGCCAGGAATAACGCAAATATGGCGCGAATGATTGCGTTGATAGTCTCTTTGGCTACTTTTTTCCTGAGCCTGAGTCTACTCACCGGGTTTGATAGCACCACGGCTGCTTTCCAGTTTCTGGAAGAGTCCGAATGGCTGCCTGCTTACGGCATTACCTACCGTATGGGTGTGGATGGCATCAGCTTGCCCTTTGTTTTGCTGACTACCTTCCTGACACCCTTGTGTATTTTAGCCTCCTGGGAATCGGTCCAGAAAATGGTCAAGGAGTACATGATCGCTTTCCTGGCCCTTGAAAGCTTTGTTATCGGTGTTTTTTGTGCCCTGGACTTTATCCTCT
This sequence comes from Magnetococcales bacterium, assembly GCA_002753565.1. Classification (GTDB taxonomy): domain Bacteria; phylum Pseudomonadota; class Magnetococcia; order Magnetococcales; family JADFYX01. The sequence continues at coordinate 130,967 of PEAM01000002.1, forward strand.
TCTACATACTCTGGGAAGCGATGTTGATTCCCATGTTTTTGTTGATTGGTGTGTGGGGTGGTCCCAACCGTGTTTATGCGGCGATGAAGTTTTTTCTCTACACCTTGGCTGGTTCGGTGTTGATGTTGGTTGCCATTATCGCCATGAAATATGTCGGTGGGACCTTCTCCATACCCGACCTGATGAATGCTCCGTTTGGATTTAATCTTCAGGTTTGGCTTTTTCTTGGTTTCTTTGTTTCGTTTGCCGTCAAGGTTCCCATGTGGCCTTTTCACACGTGGCTACCGGATGCTCATGTGGAGGCGCCTACGGGAGGGTCGGTTATTCTGGCGGGTGTTCTGTTGAAGATGGGTGCTTATGGATTTCTACGGTTTTCCATCCCCATGTTACCAGATGCATCACGTTATTTTGTCCCTATGATTTTTGGCCTCTCATTGGTTGCCATTGTCTATACGGCGCTTGTTGCTCTGATGCAGAAAGATCTTAAAAAGCTGATTGCCTACTCCTCTGTATCTCACATGGGATTTGTCACCATTGGTCTGTTCTCTTTCAACCAGCAGGGTCTGGAGGGCGGGATTCTCCAGATGATCAACCACGGTATTGTGGCTGGTGGACTGTTTTTGCTGGTTGGTGTGATCTATGATCGGATGCATACTCGGGAGATTGCTCGCTTTGGTGGTGTGGTGAATGTCATGCCGGTCTATGCTGTTATCTTCATGCTCTTTACCATGGCGGCAGTAGGTTTGCCGGGTACCAACGGGTTTGTTGGCGAGTTTCTTATTCTGCTCGGAGCATTTTTGGCCAATAAAGGGGTAGCCATTGTGGCTACTACCGGTTTGGTACTGGGTGCGGCCTATATGTTGTGGCTCTACAAGAAGGTGTTCTTCGGCCTGATGGAGAGTGAAGAGGTTAAAGCTCTTAAAGATATGAATCGGCGGGAGCTTGCTATTTTTGCACCCCTGATTATCCTGGTACTCTGGATCGGTTTTTATCCTGGCCCATTCCTTGAGATCATGCACAGTTCAGTTGAGCAGTTATTGGTTCAGTCCAACACCATCAAAGCGGGAATTGCTTCGGTGGCGATGTATTAAACCGGGCGAGGAGTCCGGTTGGTAATAATGTATAATTTTTGGGATTTACTCAAAAATTCAGGGTTGATTTTTTACCCTAGTAACACAGTGGAGTGCTGACGCAAATGCCAGTCCAAATGCCTGATATAAACCTGGGCCTAATGTTGCCAGAGATATTGGTCACTCTACTCGCCATGGCGCTGTTGTTGATGAGTGCCTGGTACGGTAAAGAGGGGCGTGGAACAATCGGTTGGATGTCAATTTTTGGCATTGGTCTGGCCGCCTTGGCCGTTTTGAGTGGGGGAGGCTCGGGCGAGACCACCTTTGGTGGTCAGTTTTTGGATGACGGTTTTTCCCGTTATATGAAATTGCTCCTCTGTATCGCCACAGCCCTGCCCTTGATCATGTCCTTGAATTATGTTCGAGACCAGAGAATGGATGGCGGAGAGTATTATGTCATCACGCTTTTTTCTCTCCTTGGCGGGATGTTCATGATATCCAGTGGTGGATTTGTCATGCTCTATCTGGGGTTGGAGTTAATGTCCCTCTCCATCTATATTCTTGCTGCATTCCGTCGTCAGGATTTGCACTCGAGCGAAGCAGGTCTTAAATACTTTATTCTTGGCTCCTTGGCCTCTGGTATTTTGCTCTACGGTATTTCGCTCATTTACGGCTCTTTTGGCACCCTCTCTTATGCCGGAATTGCCCAGGTGCTTGCCGATCCACATTTTCATGTGGGACCGGTTGTTGGGTTGGGTATGGTTATGGTTATTGTTGGCATTAGTTTTAAGATTGCCGCAGCCCCTTTTCATATGTGGGCACCTGATGTTTATGAGGGTGCACCTACTTCTGTTACCGCCTTTATGGCGGTCATGCCGAAGGTAGCGGCTTTTGCTGTTCTGTATCGCATACTGCTGGTAGCTTTTCCTTCGTTACATGATCAGTGGGGTCCTGTATTGCAGTTTATGGCGGTACTCTCCATGGCTGTGGGCTCTTTTGCCGCTATCGCTCAGACTAATATCAAGCGAATGTTGGCCTACTCCTCTATCGGTCATGTCGGCTTTTTGCTGATTGGTCTATCGACTGGAACCATTGAGGGATATCATGGTGTATTGATCTATTTAACCATTTATATCTTTATGAGTGTGGGTGCTTTTGGTCTGATCCTGATTTTAAACAGGGAAGGGGTAGGAGACAACATAGAAGATTATAAGGGGCTATCCCGCAAGCGTCCTTATCTGGCTCTTTTAATGTCAGCATTTATGTTCTCCATGGCAGGCATTCCACCTCTGGCTGGATTTATTGGTAAGCTTTATGTCTTTATGGCAGCTATCAAGGCTGGAATGATTGGCCTTGCTATTGTGGGCGTGCTTTTCTCGGCTTTGGGGGCTTTCTACTATTTGCGTCTTGTTAAATTCATGTATTTTGATGAGGCTGAGTCAGAATTTTCCATGCCGATCAGTGTATCCAGTCAGGCAGTTGTGGTTTTAAGTGGTGTTATTGTTCTGGTGTGGGGTGTATTCCCGGGTTCAATTTTGGGCGTGACTGAGGCAGCAGTTAGAATGTTCCAATAGCTAAGGTGCCCGAATAGTCAAAAAAAAACACGGATTTTTATCCGTGTTTTTTTTTGACTAATAGAGAGATTTCAAACCAAATGTGTACAAAACGATTGCGGATAGGTCTGTGAAGGCATGAGTGCCTCCTCAGCGGGTTTGGGCAGCGCCTGATACCCTAAGTCTTTGACTTTGCTTTTTTTTAATTTTAAAAGCGTGGGGGTTTCGGGGCCTGCAGGGCCTTCCAAGGTGTTGATATTGCCTTAAACCGTTGTCCAAATCTGGTTTTAACAGGTTATACATCAGGTAGATTATGATGAAAAAAATAGTGAAACAGTTAATTGAAAAATCGGGTGGAAAGATCACTTTCAAGCAGTATATGGCAGAGGTTTTATATCATCCCACCAGAGGGTATTACACACGATCAAAAGAGCGTTTGGGTTCTGAGGGAGATTTTGTCACGGCTCCGGAGATTACCTCTCTGTTTGGGGAGCTACTTGCATTGCAGATGATCGAAATATGGCATATTTTAGGCTCTCCTAATCGTTTTCAGTTGATTGAAATGGGGCCGGGAACTGGACGATTGGCGGAAGATATTTTGACAACAGCCAAAAAGTTTCCTGATTTTTATCAGGCACTCTCTTACAGTTTGGTAGAGATCAGTCAAGATTTCCAAAAACAGCAGGCCATACGCCTTCAGAAGGCCGGCGTAAAGGCTAAAGCACGCTGGTATGATACGTTGCAGTCGGCTGGTTCTGAAAAGATTGTCGGGGTGATATTGGGCAATGAATTTTTGGACGCTTTGCCCATTCATCGAGTGGAGCAGACTGCAGAGGGTTTAGCTGAAATATCTGTTCAGCTAAGTCAGGGTGAGCCGTTTTTAGAGACTACTTTGACGCCGTTGACAGCGGAGATTTCGGCAGACTACATGACAAGCCGTCACATTGTCCTTGAAGAGGGCACCCAAACGGAGATTGGGCTGGAGGGGGAGAAGTGGGTTGAGGAGGCTGGCTCGTTACTGGAGCGGGGGGTTCTGTTGATGATCGATTATGGTCTTCCTCAAAAGGGGTATTACACACCAGAGCGCCGTCATGGTACTGTGGCTGGGCATCTCAATCATGTTCGAGTGGATAACCCCCTTGACCATCCGGGTGAGATGGATTTAACAGCCCATGTCAATTTTACCGCGATGCGAGATGCGGGTATCAGGTCGGGAATGCATCTGCTTGGCTATACGACCCAGGGGTGGTTTTTGATGGGATTGGGCATTTTGGAAAGGTTGGAGAGGCTCTCTAGCAAAGAGGATGAAAGCCTTGCTCCACTCAAGGAGGCCGTCATGCGTTTGATTCTTCCAGAAGGGATGGGGGAGACATTCAAGGTATTGGCCTTGGGCAAAGGAATGGATGGGGCCCCCTTAAGCGGGTTTCGATTGAGCGAACAGAGCGAGAAACTTTAACCTGGAAACGGCTCTTACCTCTCTTAACGGCTCTTTTCAGGTTAAATCTGGGTTTTACTAGGTAAACAGAATTTGTTATACTTATTGTTTGGCTTTACCACATTAAAATACCAGCAAAAATGAGGGCAGTGTTATGGGGCTGTTGGCGGGAAAAAAAGGGTTGATTTTTGGACTGGCCAATGAACGAAGCATTGCATGGGGCATTACCCAGGCTTGTCATCGTGAAGGGGCTGAATTGGCATTTACCTACTTGGGAGAACCTTTGAAGAAGCGGGTTTTACCTTTGGCAGAGAGAGTAAATTCTACTATTGTCATGCCGTGTGATGTCAATAATGATGAGCAGATCGAGGCAGTATTTGAGCAGGTTAAATCGGAGTGGGGGGAGCTGGATTTTATTGTTCACTCGGTGGCTTTTGCCAAAAAAGAGGAGTTGACCGGCTATTATTATAACACATCCAGAGAGGGGTTTCGGATCGCTTTGGAGGCATCGGCTTTTTCGTTGACGGCAATCTGTGCCAAGGCTGCTCCATTACTTAATGCTGGCGGTAGTATCCTGACCCTTTCGTACTATGGTGCTGAGCGGGTTATCCCTCATTATAATGTCATGGGGGTTGCCAAAGCGGCCTTAGAGGCGAGTGTTCGTTATTTGGCTGTCGATTTTGGACAGTCGGGTATTCGAGTCAATGCTATTTCGGCCGGGCCGATCAAAACCTTGGCGGCTGCGGGTATCGGCGACTTTAAAGAGATTCTTAACTGGAACCGGGAGAACGCCCCTTTGCGACGTAATGTGACACAGGACGAGGTGGGAAATTCAGCACTTCTTCTGCTTTCTGACCTGGGGTCTGGCATCACTGGGGAGGTGTTGCATGTGGATGCGGGCTATCATGTTGTAGGCATGAAATCGGTAGATCTGGACCACTAGGCGTCTTGATACAGAGAGCGAGGTCTGGTAGTCATGTCTGCAAATAGCATGGGACGGTTATTCAGCTACACAACTTTTGGTGAGAGCCATGGGTCTGCCATTGGGGCGGTAGTCGATGGGTGTCCTGCGGGGATGGCGCTGTGTGAAGCCGATATTCAGGTGGACCTTGATCGTAGGCGACCTGGAACCAGTCGATTTACCACGCAGAGAAAAGAGCTGGATCGAGTTCAGATTCTCTCGGGTGTTTTTGAAGGGGTCACCACCGGCACACCGATTGGCCTTCTGATTAAAAATGGCGACCAACGTTCGAAAGATTACTCTAAAATAAAAGAGACCTTCAGGCCCGGCCATGCTGACTATACCTACTGGAAAAAGTATGGCATCCGAGATTACCGTGGTGGAGGTCGCTCCTCGGCCCGAGAGACAGCCATGCGGGTTGCGGCCGGGGCCATAGCTAAAAAGCTGCTCAGCCATTTGGGTGTGACCATTCGTGGCGCTCTTATTGCCATGGGAACCGAGGAGATTGATCGTAGCAGGTGGGCATGGTCTCAGGTGGAGAACAATCCCTTTTTTTGCCCGGATGCTTTAGCGGTTCCTCGGTTTGAGGCCCTGTTGGACTCCATACGCAAGCAGGGGGATTCCATCGGTGCCTTGATCGAAGTGGTTGCTCAAGGGGTTCCGGCCGGGTGGGGAGAGCCGGTTATCGATCGTCTTGATGCGGACCTGGCTAAAGCCATGATGAGTATCAATGCGGTGAAGGGGGTAGAGATCGGAGCAGGAATGGCAGCTGCGCAGGGTAGGGGCTCCCACATGGCCGATGAGATGGTCCCGGATGGTGACCAACCGGAGGGGGTTCGTTTTCTCAGTAATTTTTCGGGGGGTATTCTTGGTGGTATCTCCAGTGGCGGTGAGCTGGTTGTTCGGCTTTCGGTCAAGCCAACCTCCTCTATTCATATTCCAAAAAAGACAGTAGACATACACGGTCAGCCACAAGAAATTGTCACCCATGGGCGACATGATCCTTGTGTGGGTATTCGGGCAGTTCCGGTTGCGGAGGCTATGGCTGCATTGGTATTGGCAGACCATTTTTTGCAGCACAGATGCCGTAGCGGTATCTTTGATAGTTAGTTAAAACCAAATTTGGACAATGACAATGAAAATGACAATGGTTAAAGGCAAAGTCAACACCTTGGGAGGCCTTGCAGGCCCCCAAATCCCCACGCTTTCAAACTAAAAAAAGAGCAAAGTCAAAGGTTTAGGACTTTGAGCGCTGCCCAAACCCGCTGGGAAGGCATTCATGCCTTCCCAGACCCATCCGGGCAGGGGTGAGATTGTCGATGACAACGTAGGGTTTGGAGCTGACCTGAAAGATGGGATGGTCTGGATGGTCCAGTTGCATGGCGGTTAGTTTGCCCCCATAGACCGCCCCAGAGTCCAAACCAAAAGAGTGCCGGTGGCGGGTGAGGCCGGCCATTGCCCAATGGCCATAGATAATCCGCTCTCCCGGTTGCCAGGGTCGATGGTGGTGCCAGGCTTGATAAGGAGAGTCCTTGGGAGGGTGACCATCATCCCCCAACAATCTACTTTCCCGGACCTCTTTGGGTGAGATCAGCCGACCGTCCCGGGTGCAGTAGCGAATCTTGGTCATCAAACCCAAGGCAAAATGTAACCAAGCCATCCGGTCCGATCGATCTGGCTCCTCCAAAACTGGCTTGTTGTAGGGTTTGGAGAAAAACCTTCGGGTTTGGTTCTCATCGGCAAAAATCTCTCCCAAACAGGCTGCTCGCTCCAATCCATCCTCCACAGACCAAAGGGGATGAAGCCCAGCATGCACCATGGTAAAGCCCAGCCGCTGATCTCGATGAATCAGGGGGAGCGAACGTATCCAGCCATACAGTTCAGCCCGATCAGGGGCCTCGGCAAAAAAATCCATATAGTCATGGAATGCCCGCGTACCGTTGCCGCTCAAGCCCATGATGGCTCGAACCTCGTGGTTGCCCATTACCGCTACAGCCCGATTACCCAAATGTCGAATAAAGCGCAAACAACCCAAGGAGTCCGGTCCCCGACTGAGCAAATCACCCACAAACCAGAGTGTATCTTGATGTGGGTTGAAGGCAATCTTTGCCAACAGTCTCTTCAACTCGGGAAAACAGCCGTGCAGATCGCCGATTGCATAGGTTGCCATAGGCTTTTTGCTTCTCTACCAGTTGGAAAAAGGGTGTTTAATCAGATTGGAGTTGAAATAGCGATCATCATCGGAAACATCCTGACCAACCCAATCCGGCTTTTCGAAGGGCTGGTTGGCATCCATCAACTCAATCTCTGCGACAATCAACCCCTTGTTAACCCCTTCAAACTCATCCACCTCCCAAATATGGTTGCCATGCTGAATGCGATAGCGGGTTTTTTCGATCACCGGCTTTTCACACAGATCGTTCAGCATCAGTTCGGCATCTTTGAGAGGAATTTCATACTCATATTCACAACGGGTAATCCCATTGTTGGCTCCCTTGATGGTCAAGGTACCGATGTTGCCCGCAATACGCACACGAACCACCCGCTGCTTAACCGTCGACAGGAAACCCTGAATAAAGACCGTTCCCTCGCCCAATCCCCGCCATCCATCATTCTTGACCAAAAATTTTCGTTCAATCTCAGTAGCCAAATCCAACGCTCCCCATTAAAACAGTTTGGTATGAACCGGGCAGTATAGAGGATGATCCTCTCATTTACCATCATGCGATTAATCAAAGAGAGCCTCGGGATAAAAAAAAGGCCGGAGCTTTGATTCAGCTCCGGCCTTTTTTATCGGTTGGTGTTCAGTGTATCCATCAACCCTTCAAGCCCAACTCCCGTTTGAAAATCGCCTTGTGGATATCCCCCAGACTGACAATGCCAACCAGCTTGTTACCCGCTTCAACAACGGGAATACGACGAAATTTTTGGATGGCCATTTGCGAACCAGCCTTCATGATGGGATCGTCGGGTGAGACCGAAAAAACCCGTGGGGTCATCAATTCTCCCACTGTTTTAGACAGCACATCCTTATAGCTTTTCTCCATCCCTTCAAAATCCCGGCCTCGGATCGGGTCTCCCAAAAAATCGGAATAGCTGGGTAGTAAAGCGTTAAGAATATCCTTCTCCGAAACTACACCCACCAAAGTATCTTCCCCTTCTACCACTGGCAAGCCACTGATTTTGTTGGTGCAAATGACCGCAGCAATGGTCCGGATGGAATCTTCCTTGCGTGCTACACGGACATTTTTGATCATAACGTCTTTAACGAGCATATTCGGTATCCCTCCATTTTTCAGGTTTTACATAATGTTTTGCATCATAATATTTAATCGAGAACTAGGCCATAAAAACAATTTTGTCAGCAAAAGTCCAGTGAATTACAAAAATATTTTCCTATCGTTCTCCTGAACCCGTCTGCTCATCACCACCGCATCCTCAGCCAGGGGAGGGGCCTTATAGTACCCCTCGCGAATATAGAGGGTTTCAAATCCCATCTTTTTATACAGAGTCAAGGCAGAGACATTGGAAGCTCGAACCTCCAGCAACACAGAGCGATTATAACCTAAAGCCGCTTTACGGATCACATCAGCCACCAACTGAAACCCATACCCCTGCCGCTGGAACTCCCTGGCTACCCCAACCGTGAGAAGATGCCACTCATCCACCTGAAGCCGAGAGATGCCATAGCCGACAACCACACCATACTCATTCATCAGTAGACGGCAAAAAGAGCGAAGTCGCAGCTCCTCTTTGAACATTGACACAGACCAAGGCCGCTGAGCAAGCTTGAAATCCAACGCTGAGACCCGCTCCAGATGTTTTTCCTCCATATTCAGCAACGAAACGCGCATTTTCTACAGTCCTCTCTTTTTTGCTACGGCATCGGGTCGGCGCAAATAGAGAGGTTGCAACCCTTCAGCATGATCAGCCCCACGCTGTTTGAATCGGTGTTGAGCCAGCCGGCCGATCAAAACCGGATCGGGATGCCAAGCCGAATCCGGAGCTGGGCGGAAACGGTCTCCCAGCGCCTTTTGAAAGAGATCGCCATACACACCCAGCCCTGACCCGTTGAAAAAGAGTGGTGCCGAACCCAGGCTCTCATCCTCTGCCAGGGATCTGGCCAGGGTAGCCGGGTCGGCAATGTGAGAGGGGCGAACCGATTCGGGGAACCCTTGAGCAGAGAGACGAAACAGCTCAAAAAACAGCTCTTTTCTTCGTGCATCCAAAAGAGAGACAATCCAAGCCCCCTCTTTGACGCCGGCCCCGCTGCCCATGGCAACAACCTCCAAGGTGGAGAGACCGATAACCGCAACCTGCTGTCCCAAAGCCAACCCTTTGGCCACCCCCAAGGCGATGCGTAATCCGGTAAAAGAGCCTGGTCCCAAGGTGACCGCTACCAACCCCACCTCTTCCATACGCCATTTGGCCTCCCTGAGCAGGCGGGTAATCTCCTGGGGCAGGGAGACCACATGAGTGCCCGGCTCCAACAGTCGAGAACTCAAAACCGGTACTCCCTTGTCCAACAGAGCCACCGACCCCTGTTGACCTACCGTATCCATGGCTAAAATCCGCATTGTTTTATCATCAAACCTTTTTTATGAGCTAATATCCGTTTTTACTTTCTTCTGTTGGCTCATCCACCCGCTTCTGATCCCTGCCATCAGGAGGGGGATCTTCAGAAAAAAACTGCCGAACCGCCTGTCGGTCATGGGTAAGCGGAATGGGGGGCAGTCCAGAGAAAAACCGTTTGCCATACCACTTGCTGACAATCCGCCCATCTAAAACCACCATCACACCTCGGTCGCTACCTCGGCGCAGCAGCCGCCCCAGACCCTGTTTTAGCGAAATGATGGCCCGAGGAACCGACATCACATTGAAAGGGTTGAGCTTTTGTGACGCGATCCACTGCCCCCGTGCCGCCACCAGTGGGTCCCCCGGAGAGGCAAAGGGGAGTCGGTCGACCACCACCATCGAGAGAGATTCACCCGGAATGTCCACCCCCTCCCAAAAACTGGCAACCCCCAACAGAACCGATGAGATATCAGCTTTAAACCGCTCAAGCAAGGCCCCTTTGGTCTGATCACCCTGAACCAGAAGGGTGTAGGGTAGCTGTTGCTGCAGGGCGGCCCGAACCGACTCCATCATTCGCAGACTGGTAAAAAGGCAGAGAGCCCGACCCCGACTGAGCTGTAGTAGATTGTTGATCTCCTGGGCCACAGCCGCCGGATAGGCGGGATGGTTGGGTTCTGGTAGATCATTGGGGACAAAAAGCAGCGCTTGGCGGCTGTAGTTGAAGGGGGGAGGAAGCTGCTCCTTGACCACCTTCTCCCCCGCCAACCCCAACTGCTCTTCAAAAAAGGCAAAGCCCTTTTTACCCGATCCGGTTACCAAGGTAGCCGACGTAAAAATAACGGATTTAAGCGTAGGATAGAGCAACGCCCGCAGAGTTGGTCCGGTCTCCAGGGGAGAGGCGTGGAGAAAAACACCCCGGCCCCGTGTTTCAAACCAGTGGACCCGGCTTACATCCCCCAGAGAGCGGATGCGACCAGAGATCTCCAACAGCTCCTCAGCCCGGCGAAAAAGAGCAGACAGGGTTACGCTGCGTATCCGGTGCGGCTCCAGCACCTGCCGATAGTGATAGAGGGCCTCCTCCACCGCCACCATGGCCCGCCCCGGCTCCCCCTCCACATCAGCAGCCAACAACCCATCCCGACAATCTTCAACCGGAAAGGCAGCCCGCAGCCGGTGGGCCGCCTCCTCCAACCCCGGCAGGGTATCGTAGAGCAGAGGATCGTCTGCTCCGATCTCTTCATACTCCCGTCGGCTATCCTGAATCAATTCGCGTATTTTATAGTTGCTGATCTCCCAGCCAAAAAAGGTGGTGACCACATCGGGGATCCGGTGGGCCTCATCAAACACCACCACCTCATGCCGGGGAAGAATCTCCCCAAATCCCCCCTCCTTAACGGCTAGATCCGCAAAAAAAAGGTGGTGATTGACCACCACCAGATCCACCTTTTTGGCCTGATTTCTGGCCCGGTTCAAAAAACAAGCGTCATACTCTTCACATTGTCGACCCACACAGTGATCTCCCCCGGCACTGATCTCATACCAAAAAGAGAGCCGCTCCGGCATCTGGGTCAGCTCATCCCGATCCCCTGTACAGGTCTCCCCCACCCACCCTTTAACCCGCTCCAGCCAGATTTTCTCTTTGGGCTGCACCCCTCCACCCAGGCTGAAAGAGCGAAACCGTAACAGGCAGAGATAGTTGCCCCGCCCTTTTAAGGAGGCAAAGGTAAAGGGGGTTCGCATCACCCGCCGGACCATGGGAAGATCTTTGCCGATAATCTGGTCTTGGAGCGCCTTGGTGGCGGTAGCCACAATCACCTTCTGGCCCAGAGCCAGCAGAGGGAGCAGATAGGCCAGGGTCTTGCCGGTACCGGTTGCCGCCTCCACCATCAAGGCCCCTTCGGACAGGACGATATCCGCCACCTGCCGGGCCATGTGCACCTGAACCGCTCGTGACTCATAAAAAGGGATGGTTTGCGAGAGCAGACTCTCCGGGCCAAAAAGGGTCTCAATCAGGTGGTCTGTTTCACTCCGCGGCTCTCTCTGGCTCATCCGAAAAGACCAACCTCTGTCATACCCTCTTTGCCATCCCCGTAGCAGGCCCGATTTTTGCCGGCTTTTTTGGCCTGATACATGCGTTGATCTGCCAGGGCGATAAATTGGGAGAGTCGACTGGGTCTGTCGGTCAAAAACTCGGCAACCCCCACACTGGCGGTGATGGGTTTGCCATCGGGTCGAAAGCCGAGATTATTGGGTTTGCAGACGCGGCGGATGAAGGTGGAGACATCCTCCACCTCGGCAAGGGGCATCAGGGCCAAAAACTCCTCCCCTCCCCAGCGGACGACCAGGTCTACCTTGCGGGTGGAGCGCTCCAGTGCCGCCGTCATGGTTTTCAGGGTCTCATCTCCTGCTTCGTGACCATACAGATCATTGACGGACTTGAAGTTATCCAGATCGAAAAAAAGGATCAGCAGCGGGGTGTCGCTGCGCCGGGCCAGAAAAAAATATTTATCCATCAACTCCTGTCCAGCCGCCCGGTTATAGGCACCTGTCAGGGGGTCCCTAGAGGTTTTGTTGACCAGTTCGCACCAAAAATGTAGCTGACTTACCGCCGCCAAAATGGCAATGGCGACAATCAGCAGAAGCAGCCAGAAAATACCCAAACTCCCGTCGCTGCCGGTCAAGGGGGTTGTGCTCTGCATGGCATAGATCTGGGTCAGAAGAGCGGGCAGAGCCAGGAGCGCCCCCTCCAAGACGGTGAGAGGAAAAATGCTGATGCCGGCCGCCATGACAAAAGGCAAAAACAGATAGCCGGTCACCAGGCCGGCGGAAAAGCCATCGACCGGTAGGGTGTGGCTGGCGAAAAGAAGGTTGGTCATGGCAAAAAAGAGGGAGGGAATCAAAAAAAGCAGGCCCAAAGCAACATAGGCCTGGGCCATTCGGTCGGACTTCTCCCAAAAAAGAGCCAACAGAAGAAAACCAACCGTGGCCACCATTCTTCCCCCCGCCAGTTTCATGGCCAGATCCGTCGGCAGGAAGAGAAAGTCAAAAATAATCCAGACTGGCGTCATCACCGCAAACAGAGCCGCCAGAAGCCGAATGCGCGAGATGAGAAGCTGCGCCCGGTAGGATTTGAGCAGATTGCTGTGCTGCCAGGGAACCAGCAGATCGTGGAGAGTGGTGTCGGATTGACTGAAGACCCGTTCGACAAAGTGCAAAAATCGCCGCTTCAACTGCCGCCAAAAAGAGGGGCTGTCACCATCCCATTTTTTGTGCAGAAACCGACTCAGCTCCCGATCCGGCCCGACAACATGTTGAATCAGCCAGTTGGAGAGAAAGTGGTCGACCAGAGCCACCCGGCGCTGTGGCACTTTTTCTGATGTGAGGGTCTCCTCCAGGGCATGACTCTCTTTGATAAACTGTCTGTGTTCTTCTCGATGAGAGGCCACATCCGGGAACTGGTTGTCCCGCATCAGATGTTCTTCGGTTTGAAAATTTTTATTGGCCTGGCTGCGCAGTTCGGAGAGAAGTCCGGCGGTCGTTGCATCCAGACAGCCGTCCAAAAGAGCCTGGCGCAGGGTCTCCAACCCTTTGATCATAACCTGATGCTCTTGATCGATCTCTTCGATCCCCAACGATAAATCCTGCTTGGTTAATGGTGCGTCTTTTCCCATGGTTATTCACTAGCAATAGATAGCAGAAAAAAATAAGGCATTTCCCAACCCCACAATCCCAACCCAGATGACCCGACAAGCCTCTGGAGTACACCATGAAAGATACAATAAAAACCGGTAGAAAGGATAGGATTCATACTTTGACAAGAGGAGAAACACCAAAAAAGAGGGCAACCAACAAACACAAGTGACGAAACAGCAGCCGCGATGCTATGTTAAAGGCACCTTTCCACCCCCTATCAGGGCTGATCGATCCCATGGACTCGTCTACTCCGAAAGCCGCCACCCTTTTTCCCCTCTGCGACCTGTTTGTCTCCATTCAAGGGGAGGGTCGATGGAGTGGTCGACCTATGATTTTTTTGCGTTTTTGGGGCTGCCCTCTGGCCTGTTCCTGGTGTGATGAACCACGGCACAAAGATCCCCAAACCCGACAGGATTTGAGTCTGGATGAACTCCTGATTGCCCTGGATCAAATTGCCCCCTCCCTCCCCTCTGTTCTGCTAACCGGCGGCGAGCCTCTGGGGGTAGACCACCTGCCAGTGTTGATTGACGCCCTGAAAAAGAGGGGAAAATGGCTGGCCATGGAGAGTAGCGGTATAGGGGGAGAGATTCCCGAGGGTCTGGACTGGTTGACCATCAGCCCCAAAAAAGCGCTGCCGGCCGAGATCATGGAGGCTTCTGACGAGCTGAAATTTATTGTCGGCCCCAACCCCTCAGCCAGCCAACAGCAGGAGATCGACCGGTGGGCCGCTCGCCATCCCAACGTCTGGTTACAGCCTCGGGCCGACGGCGATCAACCCAATGCCGCCGCCACCGCCACCGCCCTCCAGTGGGTGCTGGCATCGGAAGGGCGACTGCAGTTGTCGGTTCAACAGCACAAATACCTCAACATCCCATGAAACCCCCCCTGCCCAAACTGCTGCTCATCACCGACCGCACGGTCTGCCCTAACCTGGAACAGGGGGTAGCTGGGGCCTTGCGAGGGGGGGTGAGACATCTGCTGTTAAGAGAGAAAAACCGCCTCTCCCCCAAAGAGCATAACCAGCGGCTGCACCAGTGGACCAAAAAGCTCCTGCCACTGACAGAGCTGTTCAAGGCCCACTTGTTAATCTCTGCATCCCTGGAGGTTGCCTTGGATTTTCCCGGAGTTGGCCTGCATCTGCCGGAGTCTGGCATTGCCACAGAGCTGGCCCGGCAAAAGCTGGGGCCGGACCGGCTGCTGGGGCGCTCCTGCCACAACCTGAGCGGGGCACTGACCGCCCTGGAACAGGGGGCCGATTATCTGACGCTCTCGCCTCTGTTTGCCACCCAATCCCACCCCAAAGCCACCCCTCTGGGGCTGGAGAAGTTTACCCGGATCCGAGCAGCCATTCCCGGCCCGGTTCTCGCCCTGGGTGGAATCGATGCCAAAAACCTCCCCTTGGCGTTGCAGACGGGGGCCCATGGGGTTGCTCTGATTCGGGCCGTTCTTTCCGCCCCCTCTCCTGAGAATGCGTCTTATTCTCTGTTAAAATTAATGAACCATTAATGGTTGTTACGGTAGGTTCTTTGGTAAAATTGCTACAAAAAGTTACTTTTCTGTTGATTACTACGAGACCTCCTATAGAATGGTGTGTCTTTTTACGATTGGTACTTTTCATTTTTGTGGTACCCTTTACTCATGGTACACGACTTTTAATGGGGAAGATGGATGATCGATTTTTCGATTGATGAATCCAGCTCCACGGGGACACTGACGCTTTCCGGTGATTTGAGCATCCAATTTGCAGCTACCCTCAAGGAGACGCTGCTGGATGGAATCAGTAACGCCGATAGCATGGTGATCAACATGGAACAGGTTGATCGAATTGATCTTTCAACCGTACAGCTTCTTTGTGCAGCGCACCGGGCTTTAAAAAAAGCCAACAAAAAACTGGTGATAGCCGGAGGCATATCAAAAGCCGTCAAAGAGACCATCGCAGAGGCCGGGTTTATCGGCTGCATGGGAGACGGCGACTCAAGTGGATTATGGACTGAGGAGAGAAATTAAATGGCCAAGAAGATAATGACGGTAGACGATTCCTCTAGCGTCAGACAGATGGTGGGGCTCACCCTCAAAGGGGCGGGATATGAGGTTGTTGAAGGGGTGGATGGTCAAGATGCGTTGACCAAACTCAAGGCCTCTCCGGTGGATATGGTGGTGACCGATCTCAACATGCCCAATATGGACGGCATCACCCTGATCAAAGAGTTACGCAAACTGCCTCAGTACAAATTTACCCCCATCGTCATGTTGACGACCGAATCCCAGGGGAGCCGCAAACTGGAGGGGAAGCAGGCTGGTGCGACGGGTTGGATTGTCAAACCATTCAAGCCACCTCAGTTGCTGGGCGTTATTAAAAAAGTTCTGGGTTAATCTTTCAGCATGGATGAGGATCTCCCGACATGGCCATAGAAATTGATACCAGTGCCTTTACCGAAGAGGCGTATGAGCTCCTCAGTGAGTTGGAGGACTCCCTCCTGGAACTGGAGGAGAACCCAACCGATCAGGATCTTATCGGTCGGGTTTTCCGGGCCATGCATACCATCAAAGGTTCCGGAGCCATGTTTGGCTTCGATGAGGTGGCCGAGTTTACCCACGAGGTGGAGACCATCTTCGATCTGGCTCGCAATGGGACCATTCCGGTCACCAAGGTACTGATCGACCTGACCCTGGCGGCCCGAGACCATATCCGTGCCTTGCTGGATGCTGCCGCCGGCGGTGACGAGGCCGATAAGGTGGAGGCCCAGCGTATTATCGATGGCCTGCGCGCCCTGGACCCCAGCAACAGCGACCAACCTGCGGCAGCCAAAGCGGCTCCGGCAGCCAAAAAAGGGGCAAAAGCCAAAGATGAGGATGGCCCCCAACTCTTTCGAATCCGCTTCAAACCCCACCCAGAAATTTTTGCCAACGGCACCAACCCCCTTCTGCTTTTGGGAGAGGTCACGGATCTGGGCGAAACCCGCGTGGTGACACACCATGAGGCGCTACCAGAGCTGGAAGCCCTGGACCCGGAGCAGTGCCATGTCTCCTGGGAGATTTTTCTTACCACTGAAGAGGGGGAGAATGCCATTGAGGATATCTTCATCTTTGTGGGTGAAGATTGTGAGGTCAATATTCGGGCTTTGGATCAGGAGGAGGAGCTGACCACTTCACCCCAAAAACTGGGGGATATCCTTGTCCAGCGGGGGGATATTGCGCCGGGCATCCTGGAGGATGCCTTAAAACCCATTGGTGACCGACTGATTGCCTCGGGTGCCGTCTCCCAAAGCAAAGTCAAGGCGGCTTTGGAAGAGCAAAAAGCTGTTAAACAGAAACGGGACCAAAAAAAGAAACAGGAGTCGGCAACCAGTATTCGGGTGCCATCGGACAAGCTGGATAATCTGGTCGATCTGGTGGGAGAGCTGGTGACGGTTCAGGCCCGTCTCAACCAGATATCCAGCACACGGGATAATCACGATCTTCAGGTTATTGCCGAAGAGGTGGAGCGTCTGACCGGCGAGTTGCGCGACAACACCATGAGCATTCGCATGTTGGCGATTGGCTCCACCTTCAATAAGTTCAAACGTCTGGTTCGCGACCTCTCCAAAGATTTGGGTAAAGAGATCGAGATGACCACCGAAGGGGCCGACACGGAACTGGACAAAAATGTCATCGACCAGCTCAACGATCCCCTTGTTCATATCATCCGTAACAGTATCGACCACGGGGTAGAGGGGCCGGAAGAGCGGGTTGCCAACGGTAAACCGGCTCAAGGGAAAATCCATCTGGCTGCCATCCACTCCGGCGCCAGTGTCTTGATTCGGGTTGACGATGACGGGGCCGGCCTCAATGCCGACATGCTGCGTCAAAAGGCTGTCGAAAAAGGCACGGTTCCACCCGATGTCGAGTTGACTGACAAAGAGGCCTATCAGCTTATCTTCGGTGCCGGATTCTCCATGGCCAAGGCCATTACCAATGTTTCCGGTCGTGGGGTGGGCATGGATGTGGTCCGTCGTTCCATCGATAATCTACGCGGCACCATCGATGTCTCCAGTACCCTGGGTAAGGGAACCTCCATCACCCTGAAGCTGCCTCTGACTCTGGCTATCATTGAAGGTCTGCTGATCAAGGTCGGTGACGAACTGTATGTCTTGCCCCTGGCAGCGGTGGAAGAGTGTGTCGAGCTTTCGGCCGGAGATGTGGCCAATGCCCACGGTCGCCATGTCATTAATGTTCGAGATGAGATTGTGCCCTACATTCGGCTGCGAGACCGCTTTGAAGTGGAGGGTACCCGGCCTGAGATTGAACAGATCGTTATCTCGGAGGTCAACGAAAAACGGGTCGGTTTTGTGGTGGATGATGTCATCGGTCAGCATCAGACGGTCATTAAAAGTCTGGGCAGTAATTTTGAACACTCCGAAGAGTTCTCCGGCGCCACCATTTTGGGTGACGGTACGGTTGCCCTGATCATCGATTTGGGCAAAATGGTACGCTTCGTCGAGTCTGAAGAAGAAGAGAGCCCAGAGTAAAGACAGCCAATTATGACCATGCGGAATAAAATCACGGTACTCATTTTACTGGCCGGGGTGCTCCCTTTGCTGGTCATTGCTGGCGTGGCCCACTATCTGGCGAAAGATTCCATCGTTGAAGTGACCCTGAGCCAACTTGAGTCCATCCGCAGCACCAAAAGAGCCGCAGTAGAGCACTATTTCAGCCAACGCAAGAAGGATATCGCCCTTCTGGTTCAGAGCGTCAAAAGCCTGAACAACCAGACCAACAACGCTTTGGAGCAACTTCGAGATACCAATCTTCAGCGGGTGTCAGAATTGATCCAGGCACGGAGCCAGGATCTCTCCATTCTCTCCACCAACAAAAACCTGGGCCAGACCATGGCCACGATCGACTGGGTTTTTCGGGAAGCGGGGAAAAAGACCGATGGAAAAAAATGGCAGCAGATTGTCCAGAGCCACACCCCCTGGCTGGATGAGTTCCGGTCGGCCCGTGAACTGCACGATCTCTACCTGGTCTCCCGCCGAGGAGATCTCTACTTCTCCTCGGGGCGGGGAGATGAGTTGGGGATCAACCTGAAAAAAGCCAAGGATACCCCTCTCGGTCAGCTGTTCGAGCAGGTCCAGGAACAGAAGCGGGTTATCCTGCAAGATCACTCTGTTGAAGATGCAGAGGGTAAAAGGGAGCCTCTGCTCTTTATCGGCACCCCGGTCACCTACAAGGGGAACGATATTGGCATGGTGGCTATCGCTCTCTCACCCAAAACCTTGCTCAGCCCCATTCTGACTCTGGGCGAGTTGGGGGAGAGTGGACGGAGCTATCTGGTCGGGCCGGACAAACAGTGGCGTACCGACCCCCTGAATCGGCAATCTCTCCCTCTCTCTTCATCGGTAGCCAAGCTCCCCATCAGCCTGGAAGCGGTAGACAGAGCTCTGGCAGGCGAAAGTGACTCCGGTATCATAACCAATGGCAAGAGCCTTCGCCTGGCCGCGTGGCGACCTCTGGAGGTAGCCGGTCAACGGTGGGCTGTGATTACCGAGACCGATCCCAATGAAGCCTTTGGTCGTACAGCCAAGGGAGGATTGGGGAAAAAATATCTGGAGACCTCTGGCTACTACGATCTTTTTCTCATTAAACCCAACGGCTTGGTTTTCCATACAGCGGCCCAACAGAGGGATTATGGCACCAACCTTCTAGAGGGTCCCTTTGCCGACTCCAACCTCTCTCACCTTTTTCAACAGGTGATGCAGAACAAAACCGTTGGCCTGACCGATGTCGCAGCCTACAAGCCCAGCAACGGTGAGCCGTCCGCTTTTATTGCCGCCCCGCTGCTTCGCCAGGGAGAGGTGGAGATGGTGGTGGCTCTGCAGCTTCCTCTGGAGGAGCTAACGCAGATTCTTCGCCCTGGGACCAGCCTGGGACCTCAAGGGGATATCTATCTGGTGGGCTCAGACAGACGAATGCGTTCCGATTCCAGCCTTCTCCCGGAGAGCCACTCTCTTTTGGCCTCTTTCAGTGGCTCTGTTGACGTCAACGGACGGGAGCTTCCGGCTGTCGATCTGGCCCTGGCTGGTGAGACGGGAACCTTGACCAACCCAAGCGATACCAAGCTCTACGCCTATGCTCCTGTCTTTATCGATAAACTCCGCTGGGCACTCATCCTCGAGACAGGACCAACCGGTGGGGGGAGTGCGCTCTCTCAACTTCTTACTACCCTGACCTTCATCTGCCTGGGCTTTATTCCCCTGGTTGCACTCCTGGCCTGGGTGGGGGCCAACAACACCGTTGGCCCCCTGGCCCATTTTTCTGCACTGATGGCGCAACTCTCCCAAGGAAATTTTGCGGTACAGCTTAAGCAGGATAATCTGGGGGATCTGGGCAACCTGGGCAATCAGATGGTCGAAATGACCGACCGTCTTGGACAGATGGCGGCCCAAATTCGTCAGGCGGCAACCCGTTTGATTCAAAGCGGACTCTCTTTGTCGGAGGTCGCAGAAAACCAACAGAGCTGGGCTGGTGGGGCTTTTGAGGGTGGTGTCGACAACCGAGACTACACCGCCATTACTCGGGCTATTCAAGATCTGGATGCCATTCTAAAATATGAGGGAGAGCGGGCGCTCTCCACCGAGCAGGCTGCCGAACTGACCTCTCTGGATGTCGCCAAGACCAACCGCTCGGTCAACGAAGCGGTGGCTGCAAGCCGGGATGTATCGGAACGTATTTTTGTCATGGAGGAGACCTCTCGCCAAATTCGTCTTCTGGCGATGAATGCTGCTGTTGAGGCAGCCCGCTCTGGCAGCTCGGGTGAGCCTTTTATCGAGATGGCCAAAGAGATGCGCACTCTGGCGGAGCAGAATCGGGTAGCGGCCAGCGAAATTCACCGCCTCTCCACCTCCAGCACCCAATTGACCAAGCAGGCCGGGCAGGCTTTGAGTACCCTCTCTCCGAGCATTCGAAAAAGTGTTGAGCTGATACATGAACAGTCCAACGACAGGACCAGCCAACGAGAAGCCTTGAAGGCGTTGTTGGAGCAGGTGAAAAAACTCTCTTCTACTCCAACGGCTTCTACCACCACACAACCGGCTGTTGCTCCGCTCAATCGTGGGATTTCCCAGAAAATTGCTTTGCTCAACAAGCGATCAGAGGAGCTTATGGAAGCTCTGGCCTCCTTTATTCCCCCTCGTGGCGAAGAGCCTGCTGCCGATACCCATAAAGAGGGTGGATCAGGTGGTAATTTATTCGACCATTAGGGCTGATAGGGGTTAAGCTGTGATTCAGCCTTGATGGGAATGTTAGAGTGCTTCCATTTGTTAAACACTTTTTTTCAGGAGAAAATCCATGGACGAACAGCTTTCAGCCCCTTCTACCCAATATTTGACTTTTCTGCTGGACGATGAAGTTTTTGCCGTCGATATCTCAAAAATCCGGGAAGTTCTCGAATACACCTCTGTTACCAAGGTACCGCGAACCCCTCGGTTTATGCGTGGTGTCATCAACCTTCGCGGCAGTGTGGTTCCGGTGGTTGACATGCGGGCCAAGTTCCAGATGCCCAGTACAGAAAAAACGGTCAACACCTGTATTATCATTCTAGAGGTGGCTACTGAAGAAGGCATGACCGTCATGGGCGCCCTGGCTGATTCGGTACAGGAGGTGATGGAGTTGGGTCCGGGCCAAATTGAACCTCCCCCCAAGATTGGCACACGTCTGCGCAGTGATTTTCTCATTGGCATGGGTAAACATGATGGCCGGTTTATCATGATTCTGGATATTGACAAAATTTTCTCTGCGGATGAACTCTCTCAAGTGCAGAACGCCGCCTGATGCATTCAATCCAACAAGCAGCATGGTGTTGTACAATGGAGGACCATGGCAGTGTGGAGATTATGATCAACTGGTGTGGTCTGACTGTTTTTACCCTCTTGCCAACCGGGTAGGGAGGGTTTCAGGGTGTGGTATTAGCTGGTAGAAATGAGCTATGGTTGAGCAAAAAAAAATACGGGTTCTCATTGTCGATGACTCTGCTGTTGTCCGACAGACCATGGATAAGATCCTAAAGTCCGACCCTTCCATCGAGGTGATCGGTCATGCACAAGATCCTTTTGTAGCAGCCTCCCAGATCAAAAAACTTGTTCCCGACGTCATCACCCTCGATGTCGAGATGCCTCGGATGGACGGCATTACCTTCCTGCAAAAAATTATGACTCAGCACCCCATACCGGTGGTGATGTGCTCCACTCTAACCACAGCCGGGTCGGAGACCGCTCTTAAAGCCTTGGAGTATGGAGCGGTTGAGATTATTACCAAGCCGAAAATGGGGACAAAAGCTTTTTTGGAGGAGTCTCGTATCCGCATCTGTGATGCGGTAAAAGCAGCCGCTCTTTCCAATGTAAAAAAGCTCTCTGGAAAGCGGGTGCAAACCATCGGCAGATCAAACAGGGTAGCCCCCAAGCTGACAGCGGATGCTGTTCTGGCTGCTCCAACCAAAGCAACCCGAGCCATGACCCAAACCACAGAAAAAGTGGTGATGGTTGGTGCCTCAACAGGTGGAACAGAGGCGCTGCGGGTCTTTCTGGAGGCCCTGCCGGCTGATGCGCCGGGCATTGTCATTGTGCAACATATGCCTGAAGCCTTTACCAAGGCTTTTGCCGACCGTCTGAATACTCTGTGTCGCATGACCGTTAAAGAGGCAGAAAACAATGATTCGGTCGTTCCCGGTCGTGCCTTGATTGCCCCAGGAAGCAAACATGCTCTGCTCAAGCGTAGTGGCGCTCGATATTTTGTCGAGATTAAGGATGGCCCCCTGGTCAGTCGTCATCGCCCCTCTGTTGATGTTCTTTTTCGTTCGGCGGCTCGCTATGCGGGAAAAAACTGTGTCGGCGTGATCATGACCGGAATGGGTGATGATGGTGCCAGGGGTATGAAAGAGATGAAAGATGCCGGCGCCACCAATATTGCCCAAGACGAAAAAAGCTGCATTGTTTTTGGTATGCCCAAGGAGGCGATCAAACACGGCGGTGTCGATAGTATTCTACCACTGAACAAAATAGCTCAAGAAGTTCTCAAACAATGCGCCGGATGAGCCTCTACCCTATGGTCATTCTGCCCCACCCCCTATCCATAAAGTTGGCAGAAACCGATCTGAGAGGGGTGTGTGTGGCTAAGGAAACCGTTAGATAGATGAACGGTTATCAAAAAGAGCAGGTTGAGAGTGGCGGCAGACCTGCCCTCTCTGATCGTGATTTTCACAAACTAAGCCGGGCGTTTCAAAAACGGTTTGCCCTTTTGATCTCTCCTGACGAAAAACAGTTACTCACCGACTGTCTCACCAACCGGGCCAGACAACTGGGCATGCGCTCTCAGCTAAAATATCTGGATCACCTCTTTGACCCGGCCTTTTCCAATGAGGAGTTTGTCTATCTTCTCGATACCCTGACCGGCAATCGAACCAACTTTTTCCGCCATCCAGAACATTTCGAATTTCTCGCCCAGACAGCCCTGCCGGAGCTGATTAAACAGCACGGTGCGGGAGTCAGTCGTAATCTGGTTGTCTGGAGTGCCGGCTGTACCTCTGGAGAGGAGCCATACTCTCTGGCCATGGTGCTTAAACAGTTTTCTGAACACTATCCCGGCATCAACTTCATGTTCCAGATTTTGGCTACCGATGTCTCTTTTCGTATTTTGGAGAAGGCTGGTCGGGCTATCTATGATATGGATCAGGTCAAACCCATTCCGGTCTCCATGAAGAAAAAATTTCTTCTTAAAAGCAAAGACCGTTTTAAACTGCAGGTACGGGTCATTTCCGAACTACGCAAACAGGTTGTTTTCAGGCAGCTGGATTTTTTGGACCCTCGTTTTGGACTAAGGGAGAAGATGGATATCATCTTTTGCCGTCATGTCATCTGTTATTTTGATCGTCAGAATAAAGAGCGTTTGATTGGTAAGCTGTGTCAGTATCTTACACCGGGTGGCTATATCTTTTTAGGAGAGACAGAGTCTCTTCGACAGCTTAGTGTCCCCTTGGTTCAGGTGGCCCCTGCCGTCTACCGCCTCCCCTCCTAAGCGGGAGGAGATTCCAACCCAATTGAAAACTATTGTGGATGGGGCTGGGAAGGCATTCATGCCTTCCCAGCGGGTTTGGGCAGCGCCCAAGGTTTAAGCCTTTGTTTTTAAATTTAAAAGCGTGGGGGTTTATTTAGGGCCTGCAAGGCCTCCCAAGGTGTTGACTTGGCCTTTAGCCGTTGTCCAAATTTGGTTTTGACTGACACTAACCAAAGAGCTACCAGAGTTCCGGCTCAACCTCTTCTTCGTTTCTTGGATCCGCCAGATTGCCCGGTGGAGCAGGAATACGACGTTTTCCCAGGCGTGTTTCTAAAAAAGGATAGCGGCTATAGAGGTTCTCCAAGGCTTCAATGACATGATCTTCTGGCACAAAAATGCGTCTGGCCCAGGCAAATTCCCAAAGTTCCCAATAATGGCTCCGACAGGCATCCCGCTCATTTTGCTCTTTAAAAGCCACATCACAACTCAACTCAAGGGTCAGTATCTCTTGAAGCAGAGCCGCGCTGCCTTCCGGGTCTTGAACATACATCTCGGCTTGTTGGGCTTTTGGTTCGCGTTTTTCCAGGTCGATAATGGTCAATCCGATGGCTTGTACCAGAGGGTTAGCATACAGGCTGTTGGATATACCGACACCTTCCATGGCTTGTGAGAGGCGGTCCTTGGAGTTGGCAAACAGTTCCAGACCAATATTGCCCAGTGGTTCTCGCAAGGGATGAAAAACCCCCTGGGTAGTGAGGGTCTTCATGGTCTCCATACCGGTATCATTCCAGATTTCCGTGGGAAGGAGATCTTCCAGATTATCTTTTCGCATCCGATCATAGCGTACCGAACCATCACGGCGGAGGATGATGGCAAGCATTTCGTCGACCAGGCTATCGTCTGACATGGTGTACTACTCCTCAGAATTAAAGCAGTTGATCGGATACATGTATCGTCAACTCACTCAACATGTTGGTATAGCTGGCTAACTCATTGTCATACCAACCATAGATCACAGTTTGGGTAACAGGAACCTCCAAGGTATGGCTATGGAGTATTTTGGTTACCTCGGGTGGAAGTCCTGGAATTTTATCAAGATTAACCCGAGTATAGGCGGTCCGGGTGTGTGTCTCTTTAGCCTCGATGACAGCCGCCGCTTTGGGAAAGCCGATAATATCCGAAGAGACATTTTGCCCTTCGGTATAAACCAGAAAATCTTGGTAGGGGCCTTGAGCGGCATCCCGGTAAATCTGGTTGATATGACTGCGATTGATCGGATTATCCCGCTCCTCTGACTGTAAATTGACCGTCAGAATGATGAGAGACCCTGCCGAGGTGGGTATCCGTACCGACTCCGCCATGAAGCCAATCTCTCCCATCTCTGGGAGGACCAGCCTGAGAGCCTTGGCGGCTCCTGTGGTGGTCAGGATGATATTGTTTTGAATACTACGGCTTTTGCGAATGTCCGCAGCACCGGTTTTGGGCACGCTATCCAACACCTTTTGACTGCCGGTTGCCGCATGGACGGTCACCATGGAGGCCGATAAGATCTGGTCGGCCCCAAAATGCTCCAACATGGGTTTCATCATGTAGGAGAGGCAGGTGGTGGTACAGGAGGCCGCTGAGATAACCGAATGACGGCTGGGATCATACATTTCGTCATTGATACCCATCACGGCTGTCAGGCTGTCATCTGGGGTGGAAAGGCCTTTGTTTTTAATCTTGAACGGAGCGGAAATCATCACCTTCTCCGCACCAGCCTCCAGATGGCCTCGCAGAGAACCTCCCGGAGCATCCGCCGGTTTGGTTGGGTCTAGAAAGGCACCGGTACAATCAACCACAACCCGAACACCCGCCTCTTTCCAGCCAATATCTTGAGGGTTGCGGGCCGTCATCAAAAAACGGACGGGAATACCATCAATGGTGAGGGTTTTTGCCTTCTCATCCACATTGGCAATCACCTCTTTTCCGTTAAAACCATGGAGAAAGCTGGAGAGGCGTCCATAGGAGCTATCTTTCTCGATATGTTGGATTAAATCTCCAAATCCTGTGCCCACTTCACGTCCGACATTAACAACAATCTCAGAAAAGTGTCTCAGGGCGATGTGGTTCCAGAGGGTGAGCTTTCCAATTCGACCCAATCCGTTAATGCCCAATTTCATGAAAAAAAATCTCCTAGCGTCTTGACCGGTTTTATCGGGAAAAAAATCACCGCACAAGATGGCCCTCTCAAGCGGTAACCCTATTTTGATCTACTATCGGTCGCAAAGCAATGGATGGGTCCATCAAGCTTACTCTGTGGGGGGAACCACTGTCAGGCTGAAGCTTTGCCAAGATTGCATTCCCCCTCGATAATAAAAGATTTTTTCTGCCGGGTAGTTCAGCTCTAAAAGACCCCGAATAGCCGTCGGTGACTGACCGCACCAGGGGCCGTTACACCAGAGGACCAGTTTTTTGGCATCACTGAAATCCCATGTATTGTTGACCCGCTTGGCCCCCAGCCGTACCAGAGCATCTTCAATGCTGATCTCATCCGCCCCCAACGAGGGGCTGACTTCAATATAGGGAATGTTGATGGAACCAGGGATGGTCCCTCGGGCATGCCAGTCTGGGGTGCGTGCATCGATGAGCAGACCGGTACCGGCTTTTAAATCGGTCATCATGAAGTGAATCAACTCCACTTCACCCATATTGTTCACACCTGGGGCGACATGAAGCGGTTGAATGCAGAAAGGGGGGCATTTGCGCGAGGTGAGGGCAAAAGTGGGGGTAATGACGGCACGGGTGTTCTGGTTACGCATGACGGTCACCATTTTATCCCCATGCTTGACCTCGAATTTATCAATGGAGCGGGTAATTTTAACCGCTATATTGCTTGCTGAGAGGTTAGTGCTAAACAGCCCAACAGCCCATAAAGTCGATAGCAGAGTGGTTACGAACAATAACCTGGGTTTCATGATCAGCCTTCCCCCTTTAAACCTAGAAACAGCCATTTCTAGGTTAAACGATTAATGGATAAGATGTTTTTGAAATGTTAGCATATTTTAATATTACTGATCCCTTATTCATCTATCCAATTTACAGCAGTTTTTTATAATGTATAGATAAATTACATTTTGTTACGGAAAACCACCGGTCCATCCTATCGCAATGCTCTTGTTTGTAAAAACAAAAAAAGGGCCGTTTACAGATTTAGAGAGTGGGCGGGGAGGGGGGGATCAGGAGAGGGCGAAGAAGAGAACAGGCTCTGAAAAAAGGTACCTCCCTTTTTTCAGAGCCTGTTTGAGACCATTCATCTATTTGTTCAACAAAGCCTTGGCTTTAGAAACCACATTTTCCACGTTGAATCCCAAGGCTTTCATGGCGACATCACCAGGTGCCGATGCGCCAAAACGGTCCAGGGTAATAAGATCTCCATGATCACCGATCCAGCGATGCCAGCCCATGGATGATCCGGCTTCAATGGCCAATCGTGCCCGAACCGAAGGGGGGAGGACCGACTGCTGGTAGGTTTGGGATTGGCTCTCAAACAGCTCCCAAGAGGGCATGGAGACAACCCGAACCTTGCGCCCCTCTTGGCTGAGTTGGGCCTGGGCCTCCAAGGCAAGAGAGACTTCGGAGCCGGTTGCCAGGAGAAGAATTTCCGCTTCACCCGCACAGTCAGAGAGTACATAAGCCCCCTTGGCGACCTGATCACGGATGGTGGGGTCTAAAACCGGGAGATTTTGTCGGGATAGTACCAGGGCGGTGGGTTTTTTCAAGGTGAGAGCCAGAGACCAGGCGGCGGCGGTCTCTTGAGCATCGGCCGGGCGCAGGGTGATGAGATCAGGGATGGTTCGCATGGCGGCCATGTGTTCCACCGGTTGATGGGTGGGACCATCTTCGCCCACAGCGATGCTGTCGTGGGTGAGGACATAGGTGACATGGGTGCCCATCAGGGCAGAGAGGCGCATGGCGCCACGCATATAGTCGGAGAAGACCAAAAAGGTGCCGCAAAAGGGAATGACACCAGCATGCAGGGCCATACCGTTACAGATGGCGCCCATGGCATGTTCCCGAATACCAAAGTGGATGTTTCTCTCCCCTTGGCCCTCCATCCAGGTGTTGTTGGAGGGGGCCAGATCTGCCGATCCACCGATTAAGGCCGGAACCCGTACAGCCAGAGCGTTCAACGCTTTGCCCGAGGCGGATCGGGTAGCCAGTGGCTTGGGATCAAAGCTCAGTGCGTTAAGATCCTGGTTCCAATCGGCAGGAAGCTCTCCCAGCATCTGGGCCTTAAAACGGGCAGCCTCTTCGGGGAACTGGGTAGAAAAAGCTTCCAGGCGGGCTTCCCACTCGGCCTGTTGCTCTTTCCCCCGAGTCGCAACCCGGCGGCAGTGGTTCAGAGCCTCTTTTGGAATATGAAAGCGCTCTTTCGGCCATTGATAGAACGTCCGGGTCGCCTCCATGGCCTCACCCTTGAGGGGGGAGCCGTGAACGCCAGAGGTGTCAGCTTTGGGGCTGCCATAGCCGATATGGGTGCGAACAATGATAAGGGTGGGCCGCTCCTCTTCTTGTTGACCCAGACGGATGGCGCGTTCGATGGCGTCCAGATCTTCACCGTCATCCACCTGGAGGACCTGCCATTGATAGGATTCGAAACGGGTTGCGACCCCTTCACTGAAGGTCAGATCGGTCTCTCCTTCAATGGTGATCCGATTGTCGTCGTAGAGATAGATCAGTTTACCCAGACAGAGGTGCCCTGCCAGAGAGGCCGCTTCAGAGGCGATCCCTTCCATCAGATCACCATCGGAGACCAGCGCGTAGGTAAAGTGGTCGACGATAGGGAGATACTCCTGGCGATTAAAATTTTGCGCCAGATGCCGCTCAGCCATGGCCATGCCGACACCCATGGCAAACCCCTGTCCCAACGGGCCGGTGGTGGCCTCGACGCCGGGGGTGTGTCCATACTCCGGGTGGCCGGGGGTTTGACTCCCCCATTGGCGAAACTGTTTGACCTCTTGAAGAGAGAGATCGTAGCCGGTCAGATGGAGCAGACCATAGAGCAGGGCGGAGCCGTGACCGGCGGAGAGAATAAAACGGTCCCGATCCATCCAGCGGGTATCTGCCGGGTTATGGCGCATGATACGGGTCCACAGGGTATAGGCCATGGGGGCCGCCCCAAGGGGAAGACCCGGATGGCCGGAATTGGCCTGTTCGATGGCATCGATAGCCAACATCCTCAAGGTGGTGACGGCCTGTTTTTCCAAAACGGGATTTGGCGCCTGTTTGGGGGTGGGATCTTGTGTCATAATAGGGGTTTCCAGTTGGTAGCCAGTAGATTCTTGATTTGCCGGGTTCTCTCCTTCTTGTTTGAGAGTGGGGACTATGTAACATATTTTGCCAGAAACCAAAATGCCCAATCATAAAATTGACGGCGGCATGCTGGGTCAACCAGCAGCCGGAGGTGGATGGATGGGGAGCGAAGAGGGGTAGAATACTGGACAAATTAGCGCAAAAAAGGCTATACCAATGGTCGGAGACCAGGGTAGAAAATATTCATCGATCGAGGGGGGAGAGAAAATCTTGAGTGACAATAAAATCCAGACATTGAAGGAGATCAGGGAGACCGCCGCGCGGCTTCGTGCCGCAGGGGACCGGATCGCCCACTGTCATGGAACCTTCGATCTGCTCCATCCCGGCCATCTCCGCCACCTGAAGCGGGCCAGCGAGGAGGGCGATCGTCTGATCGTTACCCTGACGGCGGACCGGTTTGTCTCCAAAGGACCGGGACGCCCCGCCTTTCCCGAACAGCTTCGGGCGGAGAGTATCGCTGCCTTGGCGTGTGTCGATTATGTCTGCATCATTGCAGAGACCACCGGCATTCCCGCAATCGAAGCCATCCGCCCGGCGGTTTATGTCAAGGGGAGTGACTACAAACAGGCCAGCCAGGATGTGACCGGCAATATTCTTCGGGAAAAAAAAGCCGTCGAGTCCTTTGGTGGCAAGATCGCCTATACCGACGAGATAACCTTTAGCTCCAGCAGTCTGCTCAATCAACATTTCGATCTTTTCTCCCCAACCGTCAAAGAGTATCTGCGCAAATTCAAATTGGTGCACACCCCGGAGGCGGTAACCGAGCAGATTCAGAACCTCAAAGATTTGCGGGTACTGGTGGTGGGTGAGGCGATTATCGATGAATATTGTTCTGTCAAGCCCATGGGGGTAACGGGAAAGAATATCGATGTTCTGTCGTCACAATATGACTCCCTGGAGCGGTTTGCCGGTGGCTCACTGGCGGTAGCCAACCATCTGGCCGGCTATGTGGAGGAGGTCGCCCTGGTGACCGGGTTGGGGAAAAATGATCCGCACGAACCCTTTATCCGCGCCAAACTGGCTGACAACATCCAGCCGACCTTTTTCTACTATGAAGATGCGCCGACCCTGGTCAAGCG
Source organism: Magnetococcales bacterium (assembly GCA_002753565.1). Classification (GTDB taxonomy): domain Bacteria; phylum Pseudomonadota; class Magnetococcia; order Magnetococcales; family JADFYX01. Next base: position 160,714 of record PEAM01000002.1, read on the forward strand.
TCGGTTTGTCGATGAGAGCATCAGCAAGCTTTTCGAGATCTATTTCTATGATCCCGCCCCACTGACGGCCGATCTGGAACAGGAGATCTGCCGGTGGATTGAGACCCATGCCGCCAACTATGATGCGGTGATCGTTCCCGACTACGGTAACGGTTTTATCTCGGAGCCCATGGTGGAGCGGCTCTGTCGCCATGCGGGATTTTTGGCGGTCAATACTCAGATCAACAGCGGAAACCGGGGCTATCATGTCATTACCCGCTACGCTCGGGCTGACTATATCTCCCTGAATATTCCAGAAATCCGTCTGGCGGCCCACAACCGCCACGCCCCTCTGGAAGATCTGGTCATAGAGATTGGCAAACAGCTTGATGCCTCCTCTTTTTCTGCCACGTTGGGGGCGGATGGGGCGATGATGATGGATGTGGAGAAGGGGCTTTCCCTCTCCATTCCCGCTCTTTCAACCACGGTGGTAGACCGTATCGGGGCTGGGGACAGCTATTTTGCCCTGACCAGTCTCTGCCTGGCCCAGGGGGGAGACCGGGAGATGGCGCTCTTTTTGGGGAGTGCGGCAGCGGCGTTGGATGTGCGTATTGTCTGCAACAGAGAGCCGGTTGATCCGGTTTCCCTGCATAAATTTACCTCCACCCTCTTAAAATGAGCAGACTCGGGCAAGGAGCTGTTCTCTTCATGGGGCTGTTTTTTGCCCTGTTTGCAGGTGGCGTATTTCATCCTGCCCAGGGCGAAACTCTGGCAGATCTGACCGGTCTGGCCATCATGCAGAGTGTCTCTGATCGGCAGTTTCGTCCCTTCGAGTTTGAACAGTTGACCATTACCCGAACCCGTGGCGACGGAACCCAGGTTGTGCGAAAGGGGCGTCGCTACACCCGCTTGGAGAAGGGGGAGGGGGGGGTTAGTCGCTATTTGCTGGTCTTTGACCAGCCGGAAGCCATTAAAGGGGTTGCCTTTCTTATTCGGCATCTGCCCGGTGGTATCCAGGGCCATTGGGTCTATCTGCCGGCTTTGGGGCAGCGGATGCACCGTGTCTTTGGTGATGGGGGTGGGGGAATATTTGATACCGATTTTAGTGTGGAAGATTTAGCCAACGAGGATTATTCCCGCTTTGTCTATCAACGTCTGGCCGATGCCATGCACAAAAAGCGGCCTCATTTTGTCATTGAGGCCCGCTCGGCCAAAAGTAAGGGGCGGTGGCCTTCCCATTATGGTTCACGGCGGATCTTTATTGATCGGGAGCACTATCGAATCACCCGTATCGACTATTATGATCGCAGTGGGGTGTTGTTGAAAAGGCGAACCAACCGCAGCGGAGGCACAAAGGATGCGGGTATTGGTTGGCGACCTGAGACCATTCGCATGGAGAATCTGCAAGACAAAACAAAAACCACCCTTCAAACCACCCGACGTCTCTATTCTGAGGAGTGGGTGCCAGAGCACTATTTTTCCCGAGATAAGATTGTCAAAGGGGTATTGATGGAAAAAAAGCAGGTCAAACACCCTCAGTAGAGGGGGGGCTAATGGCCCTTTTTGTGGGGCTTCTCCGGCTTGGACTCCACGGTTTTTCTCGCCAGGACATCCGCGAGCCGATTACCCAGCACCCGGCTGATGTTCAGGTTGAGTTTAGCCGCAATCTGGGGAAAAAATTTCATCCCCTGTTGCAGTTGGTCAAAGTCGAAGACCAGAATTTCTACCGGTTCCAGTGCTTGAATGTTGGCGACCCGTCGGGTGGCACGGATAAAGCCGATTTCGCCGAAAATCTGACCGGGCGTCAGCACGGCCACCCGATGCATGCCCCCTTCTCCCTCTTTTTGGATCAGCACCTCTACCGAGCCGGATAGAATCAGGCCCAGACTTTTGCCCACCGCCCCCTGGCGCATGAGAATATCACCGGTATTAAATAGCTTCAGCTCGGAGATCAGAATGGTTTTTTTCACTTCGAACAGAGACATGCCATGAAAAAGAGGACTCTTTTCCACCACATCTCCACGGACCTTCAACGCCAGAATCTGAGCAAAACCGATCAGACGAACCCGACGCATGATGATGGGGGTGATGAGCAGGTCGGCAATCACCGCAAAAAAGAGGGTGGCGGCTGAGAGCTGGCCAAATTGGGCGATGATGGTAAAATTGGAGTAGCTGAGAACCAAAAACCCCAACATCAGAGAGAGGCTGGTGGAGATCACCGGAATGGCCTCATCCCGAATGGTTTGCCGTACGGCCTGCTCTCGATTGGAGGTGTTGCGGCACTCTTCCATATAGCGGGAGAGCAGATGGATGGTGTCATCCACAGCGATGCCGATGGCGATGACCGCCACCATGGCTGTCCCTGGGTTGATGGGCAGATCCAGCAGCCCCATGATACCAAAAACCAGGATAATGGGAATGAGATTGGGAACCAGAGAGATGAATCCACCCTTCAAAGAGGTGAATAGCAGCGACATGAGAATAAAAATCACCACCAACAGCAGCCCCAGAGACTGAATCTGGGCTGCGATCAGATCATCAGCCGCTGCATTGATCATCAGGTTTTCTCCCAGCACCGAGGCAGAGATACCGGCACCTGCCATGAGCTGAGCCGCTTTTTTCAACGCACCAACCAGAAGATTGAGCTCGTGGGAGTCGTTGATATTGTGCCGGACGACAATATTAGCGGAAGAAAAGTCGGCACTTACCAGGGAGGAGATCTCTTTGCGGGAGAGGAACAGGAGGTATTGCTCAACCAGGTTTTGTGAATCCGGCACCTTGAACTGGCTGGCATGCCCCTTGTGAAACGCCTGATTCATCAAAGAGAGCAGGTCGGCCAGAGAGAGGCTGGAGTCGTGTTGATCCTGCTGGTCGAGCCATGCCTGGATTTTGGAGAGGCGAAGCAGATTCTCCGGGTTTTTGAAGGTATCGGCAGAGTCACTTTTCAGGTGGATGAAAAAGGTCTTTACCCCGGCAAAATCTTCATGAATTTTTTCGGTGTGGATGATCAGGGGCTGATCTTCATGAAAATAGGAGAGGGGGTCGTTGGTGACGTGAAGAGTGGTGGCGTGGTGGAGAAAAAACAGCACCAGCCCGGCGGTGATGATCAGGGTGATCCGGCCATGACGGTGGATGATGCGGTCGAAAAGTCGGATGACCAACCCGGCCACCCCAAAAATCTGACCGTTTTTTCCCATCATCTTGGAGCGGGTCGGTCCAAAAACCGACAGTATCATGGGGGTCAGCAACAGAGTAACCACCCCATTGAAGGTGATGGCCAGGGCAGCCGCCAGGGCAAAATCACGGATCATTTCAATTTCGCTGAGCATATTACTGAAAAAACCCAACCCCGTGGTTGTCAGGGTCAGGAGAAGTGGTAGCCCGATGCGGCGGAGCATGCTGCGGACAGCCTGCAGACGGTTTTTCTTCTTCTGTTCGGTGACCTCTCCCAGGTAAGAGGAGAGCATGTGGGTATCCTCTGTCGCCCCGATAACCAGCACCAAAGAGGGGATCATGGCGGTGAGAACATTGATGGGTATGCCAAACCAGCCCATGGTTCCAAAGGTCCATAACAGGCTGATCAGTGAGGTGAGAACCGGTAAAAGGGCGGCAAACAGCGAGCCCATGAGAAAGGTGATGGAGAGCGCCAGAACCAAGGCGCTGATCGGGGCCAACAGAAGGAGATCATCAATGATATTCTGTTTTAACTCTTCACTCAGGCGGGGGGAGCCGACCTGGAAAATCTCTTGGAAGCTGGACTGATGCTCTTTGATGATCCCTTCTATGGCCTGATAGGCGTTGAAGTCAAAAATTTTATTCCACTTCTGCTCTTCATAGCTGACAATCAAAGCGGCGGCCAGACCATCGTCGGAGATAATCTGCCCGGCCAACAGGGGGTTGCGCAGGGCATTTTCCCTGGCTCTGCTAATCTCAAAAGGGTCAGTGGGGTTTTCGGAGAGCAGAGAGCCAAAAGAGAGCGCCCCTTCAGAAAAACGGATGGAACGGGCGTTGATGATGCTATCGACCTTGGTGACAAAAGAGAGTTTTTCCAGGGTCTGGTGAATCTGGGTCAGAGCCGCCAGCTTGTCCGGGTGCCAAAGTTCTGCATCCCGGAGATAGAGAATAATTTTACTGTCGGAGCCAAATTTTTCCACCACCTCCTCATAGAGGGAACGGTCCGGAGCGCTGTCTCCAGCCAGACTAGCCAGGTTGGTCTCTATACGAATATAGACGAGTCCGTAGGCGGAAACAGCGGTAATGATGGTCAATAGAATCAGGGAGACCACACGGTGCCGTGTTCCGATCAGGAGCGTTTCAATGATTCTATCCATACTGTCCCATCGGCTGAAATGGCTGGAAGAGACCCAAATAACCCATTGATTATTCTTATGCCAAAGGGAACGGTATAGGACAACATCGGCAGAATCAATTTATTAAATGAACACGCCTCTCCAAAGTCTCGAAAGAGCCTTTACCGGCAGGCAGATGGCCGGTTCATTTCAAACTTTTGATCGTAAGGGGTTTTTGCCGGGGGAAGAGTGGCATACAATGGCAGGATGAGTATGCATGAACCAGCCAACGCCGACAGGCTTCCCCTGATGGCCTGCCATGAGTGTGATCATCTCTACCGTCTCCCCAACCTGGCAGATCGGAGTCTGGCCCGTTGCCAGCGCTGTGGTACCATCTTGGCCAGGGGCATGAAGAACAGCCTGGATAAAACCCTGGCCTACACCCTGACGGCCCTGGTCCTTTTTATGATTGCCAACACCTATCCCATTTTGGGGTTGAAGGCGGCGGGGCAGGAGCAGCACTACACCCTTTTTTCCGGGGCGTTGGTTTTGGTCCAGTATAATCTGTGGGAGGTCTCTGTAACGGTTTTCCTGACCAGTATTCTCTTTCCTCTTCTGCATATCCTGGGGTTGCTCTATACGCTGCTCCCCCTCAGAGGGGCACGGCTTCCCCGCTATTTTATTCCGGTGTTCAAGGTGGCTCTTTCTACCCTCCCTTGGAGCATGGTCGGCGTCTACATGTTGGGCGTGTTGGTCTCCATCGTCAAGCTGGCCGATCTGGCAACGGTAGTGCCCGGTTTGGGGCTGTATGCACTGGTTGGGCTGTTATTGGCTTCGGTGGCGGCAGCGGCCTCTCTCGATCCGCTCTCTATCTGGCAGCTGGCCGACCGGCTGCGGAGAGAGCGGTGAGCAGGCCCACCCTGACAGCTCGCCAGGCCGGCTTGGCCTCGTGCCATACCTGCCATCTGGTGGTAAAAAAACCCCAGGGGCACGACAAGGCACACTGCCCGCGCTGCCACAGCCCCATCCACTCCCGCAAGGTGGATAGTCTCTCTCGGACCTGGGCCTTGGTTGTGGCGGCCGTCATCCTCTACATACCGGCCAACCTCTATCCGGTGATGACAGTCAGCAAGCTGGGGAGTGGTGATCCGAGTACAATTATCAGCGGTGTCATGCACCTGATTCACTCCGGTATGTGGCCGTTGGCTCTGATTGTCTTTGTGGCCAGTATTGTTGTTCCGGTGGGAAAGCTTGCTATACTGATCTACCTGCTGCTGTCGGTTCACTATCGATCTTTTCGCAAACCCAAAGATCGTACCGTGCTGTTCCGTCTTCTAGAGCTGTTTGGCCACTGGTCCATGGTCGATGTTTTTCTGGTCTCCATCCTGGTGGCCTTGGTGGATCTGGGTTTTTTGGCCACCATTGAACCGGGTGTGGGTGTTTTATATTTTGGGGCGGTGGTGATTACCACCCTGTTTGCATCGCGGGCTTTTGATCCGCGCCTTATTTGGGATGTAATTGATGACGACCTTGGATGATACCGAGCAGCAACCGGATACCTTGGACCTGGACCATTTGCCGGTGTTACCCGGCACCCCCCCGATCGAAAGCGGTGGGGGGTTCTCCTTTATCTGGTTGGTACCCATCATCGCTCTGGTGATTGGGGGGTGGTTGGTGATTAAAACCTACAACGACAAAGGGCCAGAGATCGTTGTTACCTTTAAGTCGGCTGACGGAATCGAGGCGGGCAAGACCAAAATCAAACACAAAGATGTCACCATCGGTCTGGTGAACGAGGTCACGTTGAGTGACGATTTCTCTTCGGTCTCCCTGCAGATCAGTCTGGTTAAGGGGGTGGGTAAATATTTAACACCATCAGCTAAATTCTGGGTCGTCCGCCCCCGCCTCTCCCTTCAGGGGGTTTCCGGTCTGGGTACGTTGGTTTCCGGTGCCTACATTGAACTGGAGCCGGGCAGAAAAGGGAAGGCAAAGAAGGTGTTCCAGGGGTTGGAGACCCCACCGCTGGTCCGGGCCGACTCCAAGGGGATTCGGATTCTTCTCACCACCCCCAGCCTGGGCTCCCTGGCCATTGGTTCGCCGGTCTATTATCGGGGTATTCCGGTGGGAGAGGTGTTGGGTTATGACCTGTCGGAGCAGAAACGCAGTGTCAAAATTCATGCATTCATTCGGGCGCCCTACCACTGGATGGTTCGGGAGAACACCCATTTTTGGTCGGTGAGCGGTGTGGATGTCTCCTTTGGTGCCGATGGTGTTCGGGTACAAACCTCGACCCTGGCCTCTATTTTACTGGGCGGCATCGCTTTTGAAAGCCCAGAGACCTTGGAGGAGAGCCCCAATGCGGTGGATGAGTCGGTCTTCTCCCTCTATCCAGACCGGCAGTCCATTACCGAGAACAATTACAGTCAAAAAATCCCCTTTCTTCTCTATTTTTCCGGTTCGGTTCGGGGTTTGAAGGTGGGGGCACCGGTTGAGTTTCGAGGCATCAAGATTGGTGCGGTTACCGATGTTAAAATGGAGTTTGAACGGGAAAATACCAGCTTCAGGGTGGCGGTTCTGGTACAAATTGAGCCGGAGCGGGTGGCAGAGATCAACAGCAAGGGGGAGTCGTCGGGCATGGGCTCCCCTTATGAGTTGTTGGAAACCCTGGTAGAGAGGGGGCTGCGGGCGCAGCTGGAGACCGGTAGCTATCTGACCGGACAGCTTTTTGTCAATTTGACCCTCAAACCGGATACACCGGTCAAGTTGGTCGGTGGCGATAAACGGTTTCCGGAGCTACCCACGGTACCCACCAACCTGGAGGAGATCAGCACTTTTGCCTCTAACTTTCTGGCCAAGCTGCAAAAAATCCCTCTGGAGGAGATTGGCATCCAGTTGGTCGGAACCCTGGAGGGGGCCAACCGAACCGTCAATGCCCCGGAGATTCTCAAAACGGTTCGATCTTTGGATCAGGCGTTGGTTGCCCTGAAAAAAACCACGCTTAACATGAATGGGGTGATCACCCCCATGGGCAAGGAGATTGAGGAGGCGGCTCAAGCGGCTGCGTTGGCACTGAATCGTAGTGAAGAGTTGATGCGGCAGATGGAGGATGTGGTGGGACCGGACGCCCCCCTCAACTATCGAGTTACGGAGCTCTCGCAAGAGTTGACCTTGACAGCCCGTTCCATCCGCTCGTTCATCGACAGCATGAATCGCAAACCCGAATCCCTGGTCTTTGGCAAGGGGAAGGAGAGATAGATCATGAAATGGCACGGGATGGTGGTAGGTCTGATTGGGGCGTTGTTACTGTTAAGCGGCTGTGCGCGTATGATGGGGGAGGGGACACCGGCAACCCGATTTTATATCATCTCTCCTTTGACGATTCCAACCTCTTCCCCTGGGGTTCAGGTTCGGGAGCCTGAGCTTAGCCTGGCTCTGGAGCCGTTACTGATCCCCTCTTATCTCAATCGACCTCAAATTGTGATTCGAACCGGACAGAATGAGCTGAAAATTTCGGAGTTCAATCAGTGGGGAGAGAACCTGAGAGAGAATTTATCCCGCGTATTGATTGAAAACCTCTCTTTTCTGCTCGACTCGGACCGCATCTACCTGATGCCAGGATTAAAACGGGAGTTGCCGGACTATCGAATTTTGGTTCGAATCATCGAGTTTGAACGGGGTGACGATGGCAAAATCCGTTTGGCTGCTCGTTGGAAACTCCAGAATAAAAGTGGCAAAGAGATTCTCTTTCGGGAAAACCTGCTGCTAACCGGTCAAAAGGTGAAGGGAGGGGACTATTCTGCCATTGCTCAGGCGATGAGCCATCTGTTGGGGGAGCTGTCCCAACGGATTGCCGAGGTGGTCCAAAAACCGGAGGCTTTCTTATAAAAAACCCAGAGTGGGGGAGGTTGCTTTTTCCCCCTTCTCCCAGCCTCTTCTTCAGACCCCAGACATCCTTTTCGGCTCGATTGTTGCTTCACCCTTTTTATTGGGCAACCAACCCATGCCGCAACAATCGTGTTGCGGCACATGATGAATGGTGGAACGACAATGAACCAAGATCCCTTCTCTTTTGAAGATGAACCGTCTCAAAATCCTAAATTGGCTGATGATCCAATGGAAACGTTGGTGGCGGAGGTTGAAGAGGAGACTTTCTATCTTCCAACCAAGCCCACGGCAGACAGGTTGAGTGATCACAGGGGCGGATCGGTCGATGAGCGGCGCTCTGTATGGGGTCGACTTGTTCAGACACGGCGACCCATATGGGAGATGTTTGTCACCATTCCTGTGGCGGTCTTGGCCGGTTATCACCTGAAATCTCTTTCGATACCCTCCATGGAAGAGCTGTTTTCCACACCGACTGCGCCGACCATCCAGATTGAGACGGTACAACCGAGAATGGTGGTGGCCCCCGCTGTTCCCAGCCAGGAAAGAGCCATTGCAACAACGGCTTCTGCTCAAACCACCCTGTTGGAGGTCAAAGAGACTTCACCCCAAGGGGTCACGGTTCCGACGCTGCCTGTAGAGAGTGTTACCTCTGCTGTTTCTGTTGCACCCGTTGTACCTGTTACACCTGTTGCGGCTCTTCCCGAGAAGAAACCGGCCAAACTCATTGCCGAGGAGATGGCTGAATTGGCTCGAGTGGCCATGGAAAAAAAGAGTCGTAACAGTGAACAGTTTGCAGAGAGCATGGTGGTTCCAGCTCCGCATAGAAAACTGGAGATTGGGGCCTATCTGGTCTCGGATCAGCAGGTGGCTTCCATTGTTATTCCTTTGCCGCGCAAAAGAGGTGAGATGGTTGTTCCAGCACCCCTTTCACGTTTGCTGGGCCGTTTGGCTGAGAAAGAGGCTCCTCTGCAGGGAGGTGAACATCAAGCTGTTGCGGCTCCGGCCCCCATTAAAAAGCGTGTGACCCATGCCATGGAGGCTCCTCCACGCAAGCGGGGAGAGATGGCGACTAACTTGGATCCAGTCAAAAAATTGTCCCAAAGCGGCGTTCAGTCAGATCACTCGCAATTAAGAGGGTTTGTGCTTTTTTTGGGGTCGTATCGGCAGGCTAAATCCAGCTATCTGAAGGCTATCAGCGAAAATCTGAAACAGGAGGCGGTCAATCTGATTCAGCAGACCATCCAGTTTGAAGATGAGTCGTATACTCGGCTCTACATCGGCCCCTTTGCCAGCCGGGAGGAGGCGATTGTAGCCAAAAAAGCGCTGTTTGACTCCCAAAAAATTAAAAGCTCTGTTACCTATCTGCAGCCAGGTACCAGCCAATTTTCTCAGGTTAAACCCATTGGATCTCCCATCCAGTTTGCTCAGGTATCAACACCCAGAAAGAGCCTGCATGCGCCACAGTCCCAAAAATATGTGGTCCATTTAGGCTCCTATCAAAATGTGGGGGTGGACTCCTCTGGCAACCTGCTGAAAAAAATTACTGAGCTGGGAGGTGTCGGGTTTCAAAAGGGGACACAAATCAAGGGCACCACTTACTGGCGGGTCTATAGCGGCCCATATTACACCATCACTCAGGCCACAGAGGCGAAGAACAACCTGAAGAGACGTTTGAATCTATCCAATGCCACCTTAATGACGGAAGGGGATAAAGAGGGCTGGATCAAGGTGGAAGGGTATAGCCAATTAAAACCAAATTTGGACAACGGTTAAAGGCAAAGTCAACACCTTGGGAGGCCTTGCGGGCCCCCAAACCCCCACGCTTTTAAAGATAAAAACAAAGGCACAGTCAAAGGCTGACACCTTGGGCGCTGCCCAAACCCGCTGGGAAGGCATTCATGCCTTCCCAGACCCATCCGCTATTGTTTTGCACCCATTTGGTTTGGAATCTTTATAACAGGCTAGGCCGATGACTCTACCGCTTGGAGCGCCGCCTCAATACCGTCCCAGGCTCGGTGAAGGTCCGCCTCGCTGATGCAGTATGGGGGGAGAAGATAGAGAACATTGCCCAGGGGGCGGATCAATAGCCCCCGTTCGATAAAAAAAGCTTTGAGAAAAGGGGCCATTTTCGAGCCATAGCCCGCATCGGCCGTGACAAAATCCAGAGCAGCAATCACCCCGGTAATCCGAGGTTTTTCCAGGGAGGTGCGTGGAAGAATAGCGGCCATCCGTTGCTGATGGATGGTTTCGATTTGGGCGACCTTCTCCAGACTTTTTTCCTGCTCAAATAGAGAGAGAGAGGCCAGAGCCGCCGCACAGCTTAACGAGTTGGCGGTAAAGGAGTGACCATGGGCAAAGGCCCGGTCGAAGGATTCCCCCAAAAAAGCCTCATAGATCGACTCTCGACAGACGGTAACCGATAGAGGCATAAAGCCGCCGGTCAACCCCTTGGACAAGCAAATAATATCGGGTGTCACACCGGCCTTTTCACTGGCAAACAGGGTGCCGACCCGACCAAAGCCGGTCATTACCTCATCAAAAATCAGCAGTACACCCGCCGCCTTGACCCGTTTGGCAACCGCTTGGATAAACTCAGGACGACACATCCGCATACCCGAGGCACCCTGAACCAGGGGTTCAAGAAGCAGGCCGGCACAGCGGTGCCCCTGGGTTTCAAGGTAGCTATCCAGTGCCGCCAGAGAGTCAGCCTCCCGAGCCTCAACCGTCTGGTCTCCCATCCAGGTTTGAGGGTAGGGGAGGGTATCCACAGCAAAAAGCAGCGGTTTGAATGGCTCAAAAAAACCGGTCGTTGCCCCCATGGACATGGCCCCAACGGTATCGCCATGATAGCCGCCGTCAAAAGCCAGAAACTGATCTCTCTGCTCCCCGCGGTTGAGATAATATTGACGTGCCATCTTCAGGGAAACCTCCACCGCTGTGGAGCCGTTATCCGAGAAAAATACCCGTGTCAAACCAGCCGGTAGTTTTTCTGCCAACGCTGTGGCCAGATGTACAGCGGGTTCATGGGTAAAACCGGCAAAAATCACCTGCTCCAACTTTTTGGCCTGCTGAGCGATGGCCTCGGCAATAACCGGATGGGCGTGTCCATGGGTGGTCAACCACCAGGAGGAGATCAGGTCCAGATAGCTCTTGCCGTCCGCCCCATGCAGGGTGGCCCCCGAGGCGGAGAGGATGGGAATGGGGTCGGGGGCTGTAGCCTCCTGAGTAAAGGGGTGCCAGACATGGCGGCGGTCTTGAAGAATCAGATTATTCATGAATTTCTATCGTGTTATTTTAAAAGCTCAATCCATTAAAGTGGCTCTATCGGGTGGATTGAGTCATATAGAGTTCATCCAGCAATTTGAAAAGCTCCACACGGACAGATTCCAGAGCCAGGTAGAGTTTTTGTGCTTCGTCACGTTGTCCAACCTTGCTGGCATCCAACACCATGGCACCCTGGTCATGAACCTGAGAGTGAACCCGGCCTATCTCTTGGAAGAGTGGAAGATGGCCCAGCTGTTGAGTCCCTTCATTATCGTACCATTGACCAAATTTGCAGTCGTGACCGGTACGGATCTCGTCGATGGAGAGGGTGCTGCTACGTCCCAAGGCCATCTGACCCAGGTTGCCAAGCCAGACAAGGTGGTGATGCTTGACGGTATAGATATCCAGAGGAAGCTGACCAATATCCAGCTCCTTGACCGCATCTTGAAGATCGTTGCTGGCCCCGTCTACGACGTTGTTCATGCGTACCGTATGGCTGATCATACCATCGACCAAGGTGTTGAGATCGTAAATTTTCAACGCATTTTTCTGGACATCGGCCGAAGAGCTGAAAATTCCCTCACCCAACCCCTTGATCTGCTGTGTCATGTCGCTGACCGCATTGACCTCCAGGGTAATGGTGTCCGACTCGGCTGCGGCCCGTTGAGAGGATTCGGCAATGGCAGCGGTGTTGGCGGCGGCCTGCTGAGCATTGCGAGAGACCTCCTGAGCCGCCATGCCCATGTCATGGACATTTCGGGTCACGGCCTGGGCCGCCTGCTCGACATCATTCATGGAGTTGGCGATGCTCTCTACCGATTCGCTCTGTTCGGTCACAGCCAGGGTGATATTCTGGTTGGACTGGTCGATTTGGGTGAAGGCTTTGGTTACCCGCTGGGTTGTCTCATTGGCTGCTTTGGTGTTGTCTTGGATCATCTCCACCATTTTAGAGATCTCCAGGGTGGCGCTGACCGTCTGTCGAGCCAGATCCTTGACCTCATCAGCCACCACCGCAAACCCTTTGCCAGCCTCCCCGGCCCCGGCAGCCTCAATGGCAGCGTTCAAGGATAGCATGTTGGTCTGTTCGGCAATGTTGCTGATGATATCCACCACATGACCAATCTCCTGGGCCGACTGGGCCAGGGTTGCCATAATGGATTGGTTCTCCTCGACCAGATTGCTGGCCTTGCTGGTGGTATGGCTGGCAGATTGACAGAGATCTCGAACCGAATTAAGCGAGTTGGTCACCCCCTGAATAGAGGCGGTGACCGTATTGACCGAGTTGCTGACCAGTCCCAGACTCTCATCCACCCCACCAATGTTGGCGGTCATCTCCTCGGCGGCTGAGGCCATGGTCAAGACGTTCTGGCTGACACTTTCGGCTTCAGTGGCGATGGTCTGAATCTCTGCAGCAAGCTGTCCGACCCGACCGTTGACCACCAGAACATTATCGGCAGCATCATCGACGCTGTTTTTCAGGTTGGTTGTCTCTTGGTCGATTTGATCGTTATCTTTGACCATTTGAATGATCATGGCCCGAATTTCTGCCGCATCGGCCTCCAGCACCGCACCAGAGGTGGTCATGGCTCGGACCACCGCCTGGGTGGTCTGGGCTTGCAGTTGAATGGCTCGGGTACTGTTGGCCAGACTGTCGGCCATACGGTTGACCAGGGCGCTGATTTCGTTGATCTCGTCTCTTTTTTCAGGAATCTCGATCCGCTGGGTCAGATTGCCCTGGGTCATGCTGTTGATCATGAGAGAAATCTCTTTGAGGGGGCTGATAATGGTTCGACCCAGAATGAAGAAGGCCCCCAGAGCGACAATAAGGGTCACAATGGCTGTCTCCACTCCCAGGCTTCTGGCTCCTTCCCAAAACAGTCGGTTGACATCATCCAGATAGATTCCCGAACCGATAACCCAACCCCATGGCTCAAACCCTTTAACAAAAGAGATTTTGGCTACCGGTTTGTCGAAGCCGGGCTTGGGCCAGAGGTAGTCCACAAAGCCGGAGCCCTGCCGCTTGACAATTTGGGTAAAATCATAAAAGAGCCGTTTCCCCCCTTTATCCTTAAATTGGGAGAGATCTTTACCGTTGAGTTTGGGCTTGATGGGATGCATCACCATCACGGCATCCATGTCGTTGATCCAAAAATAGTCGTTCTCTTCGTAGCGAAGAGATTGGATGATGGCTTTGGCCTGCTCTTGGGATTGGGCTCGGGAGAGGGTGCCGTTCTGCTCCAGAGTGTAGAAATGGCTTAGAACGCTGTGGGCGGTCTCCACCACATTGCGGGTTTTGATTTTGCGGTCGCTGAGTAGCTCCCCCTCCCGGCTGCTGATGGTGATGATGCCGCTGATGACCATACCCAACAGTGCAAACAGGATGATCAGATGAATCCGGCCCCGAACACTCAAAAACGAACTTAAACCATTCACCATGATAGTGGCCCTTATACTGGGTCTGGCAATGGCTGGAATCGCCTTGACCCTTTGGGTGGGAGAGAGGGAGGTATCAGCTATTAGGGTTGCGTCTTGATTTAAATCTCCACAAATTTATAGCATATTTCAATCAATTATGGACAAAAAAAAACAGGTGAATAGCACTTTATGGTATGGCTGATAAGGAACGGCTGTCGAGAGTGGGCAGGGTTGGAATCTCAGCCAGGATCTCTACCTTGCCATAGCTCTCGATGGCCTGTCGGTTTTCGGGTCGGGGGGGGCCGTTGAGAATAACGCCGAGCAAGGGGATGTTTCGCTCTCTTAGCAGAGCCAGGCTCAACAAAGTGTGGTTGATGGTGCCCAAGGTAGAGCGAGCCACCAAAACCACCGGCAAGGCCAGGGTTTGGATCAGATCGACCATATAGTCTTGGTGGTTCAGGGGAACCAACAGCCCCCCGGCCCCTTCGACAATCAGGGGGTTGGGTGTGAGCGGGAGATGAAAATCTTCCAGGCGAATTTCCACCCCCTCCCGGCGGGCTGACTCATGGGGGGAGAGGGGGGCGTCAAGATTAAAGGTAGCCGGGTGAAAACGGCTGGCGGGGAGGCCACTCAAACGGCGGACCGCTTCGCTGTCGGTCTCACCCTGCAGGCCGGCTTGAATGGGTTTCCAATAGTCGGCAGCCATTTTTACCATCAACCAAGCGGCCACCACCGATTTACCCACATCGGTATCGGTACCGGTTAAAAAAAGGGGTTGGCTGGGTAACCGGCTCATCGGGAGGCGTCAACCGGCTCTTTCATCCGTTCCTGCCGTCGTTTGAGAATGTAGCGCAGCTCTTCCGACATATCGGACTGGTTAACCAACTGGGCAGGCTCTGCCCTGGTTGGTTTGGTAGAAGAGGAGGGGCGGGTGGCGGTTGGGTTGCTGTGGGCGGTCAGCCCTTTTTTTTCCGCTTGGCTGCGGGCCATGCTCTCCAGTTCGGCGACTCTCTCTTCGCTGATACCCAATTTGGTTGCCAGGGCACCCAAAAGGGATCTGTCGCTGGCAGAAAGCGGTTGATTGAGGGAGAGACCCGATGCCTCCGCCTTCTCTTGGAAGCTCTGCAGTTGCTCTTTCAGGTCGGCTTTGTCCAGAGACTGCCAATCCTCTTTGGAGCCTTGACCTTGAAGAATAGCCAAGGCACCTGGCTGCTTTTCAATCAGCTCTTGCGCGGATTTCAGGGTTTCGGTACCCAATGAAAATTTATTTTGCAGGGTTTCGAAGAGGGTCGGTTTTTTTCCGTCCTGTTTTTCTGCCCGAGCCTGCCAGCCGTCCCCCCCATCGTCGGATGCGTTAGAGCATCCTGCCAGGGTGACTAACAACAATATGAACCCAACCCACCGTTCCATGATCCCTCCATCACCCTGTGCCTAGCCGGTTACCTCTTCGATTCGTTCCACAAAAAAGCCGGCATCTTTGATCATTTGTAACGTCTGGTCTGCCCCCTGACCGCCGACGTTGAGGTACCCTTCGCTAAAAAGGGAGTTGGCTGGATAGAGGGCCAGGCTCTCCAGCGTGCGTAAATTGATCTCTCGTCCCCCCGCTGCCCGAATCTCGGCATCGGGATTACTCAATCTAAACAGGGCGAGTGTCCTCAAACAGTAGGTTGGTGTCAACTGATTTATTTCCCCCAATTTGGCGCCGGGTACATGAACGTAAAAGTTGACGGGAATGGAGCGGGCGTTCAACTCGCGAAGTTTTTGCGAGACGGTCCAGATCTCTTCCGGGCTCTCACCCATGCCGATGATCAGCCCACTGCACACCTCCAGCCCAACCGACTTGGCGGCCTCCAGAGTAGCCAACCGCTGACTGTAGGAGTGGGTCGTACAGATCTCGCCGTAGTGGGATTCGGAGGTGTTGAGATTATGGTTATAGCGGTTCAGCCCCGCCTCTTTAAGTTGGGCTGCGGCCGATTCATCAATAAAACCGGCAGAGAGACAGACCTCAACCGGATATTCAGCCTTAATACGTCGAACCAGGCTGGCCATCTGCTCCACCCGCTTTTGGTCTGGCTGCCGACCAGAGAGGACGATACAGTAGCGATAGGCGCCGGTCTCGTGGGCCACCTTGGCACCCGCCATGATCTCCTCATCGGGTTTGATCTTATATTTTTCGATGGCTGCTTCGCTATCCACCGCCTGAGCGCAATAGTTGCAGTCTTCGGGGCAGAGTCCGTTCTGGACATTGTTGAGGATGTGGACCCGAACCCCCAGGCCAAAGTACTGTTTGCGCACCTGAAAAGCCGCCTGCAGCAAAGGCAACAGTTCCACCGCAGGGTCGGTCAAGATTCTCAACCCCTCTTCCCGAGTGAGACTCTCCCCAGCCAGGGCTGTTTGGGTCAGGTGTTGATAAAAATCTTCTGTAAGGGTCGCGGTTTCATTCATGGGTAGGTATCCAATTATTCCTTGGTAAAGCAGCCGTAAAGTAGATGGTAGGTTGCCAAAAAAAAGCGGTTGTTGCCGTTAACATGTCGCAGAGCACGACGCAGTGCCCCGCCAGAAGCCGGTAAATGATGGCTGGCAGGGAGAGCGGTGCCAATCTGTTTCAACCCCCGTAAAAAAGCCAGGGGAGAGGGGTGGGTCTCCTCCAGATAGGCCTCCACCATCTCTCCTTCTCCCCCCCGAGGCCAGTTGTTGGTCCACACTTGTTGGGTGGGATAGCTGTGCAGGCCACAGGGAATCTGCTGTTGATCACAGAGGCTGCGCCACTCATGGAAGGTCTGCTCTCCCAGGGTCATAAAGGCAATCCGCCCCCCCGGCGCCAGTTTTTGGCAGAGAGTTGCCAAATTACCGATGGGATCGTTAAACCACTGAAAGGCCAAGCTGGATACGATCAGATCGAAGGGGCCATCTTCTGAGAGATTTTCACCATCCAAGACCTTAAACACCACCCGCTCCAATCCACACCCCTGCAACTGCTCTTGGCAGCGGGCAACCATAGCGGGAGAGATATCCGACAACAGAAGGTGACCATGGGGCCACAGAGTGAGCAGATGCTGACTTAAAAAGCCGGTGCCGCAGCCGATCTCCAGAATACGGGGGTGAGCCGGTAGCTTGAAAGGGGCGATGTGGGTCGCCAACCGTTGTGCCACCCGGCGTTGAAGAGTAGCCTGTTGATGGTAGTGGCTGGCCTGGCCAAACTGCTCGGCCACACGGGATCGGGATACCATCAGCCCCACCTCGTGTAAAAGTGTTTGATCTCTGCCTCAATGGGGTCCATGTGGCTCAATAGTCCCAGGTGTCCGCCCCCGGTCAGCCAGTGGATTTGGTCCGTTTGGTTGCCAAACAGAGGCGCAAAAGAGGCTTCGGTTATCTGAGGGGTGACAATCTCATCATCCCGGTTGGCCAAAACCAGAATCGGTTTTTTCCAGTGACGGATAACCTGCCGCCCATCCCACGCACCCAGCCACTCAAGCCCCTGGGCCAGAGCGTTGGGATCGAGGCGCTGTTTGGCGGCATCGCTGAGAAAGTTGTCAGATGACAGACCCCCCAACGCCCGAAAATCGGCTAACACCCGGATGGGATCTCGGCGAAGGCCGCTCTTCATGCGTCGCAACAGATGCGGATGGACCCCCTGGCTAAAATCCTCCCCTTGGGCAAAACGGCAAAAACCGTTGACACTGATTAAGCCAGCAACCTGCTCACCCCACGGGGCATTTTGGCTCAACTGCCTGAGAATCCAGAGAAAACCAAGGGAGTGACCCACGGCAATCAGGGGGCGGTCGGTGGGGATAGCCAGCTTTGGCTTGCCATAAAAGCCAAAATCCAGCGCAAGGTGAGGCGGATTGTCCAACCGTTTCAGGAGTTTTCGCCAGACACCACCCCCCAATCCCCAACCATGGACCAATAACAGGGTAGGCTGGCTCATGATCCATCCACCTTTTGCACCGACTGAATCACCGAAGCAATCAGTCGATCCACCGCTTCTGGGCTGTGATGGGCGGTGAGGGAGAGCCGCAGACGGCTTTTTCCCACCGGTACCGCCGGTGGGCGAATGGCAATGCCGAGTATGCCGCTCTTCTCCAGAGAGCGACTGACCGCCAAACATCGTTCGTTATCACCCAGAATAACCGGAATAATCTGGGTACTGGAGGCCCCCACATCCAGGTTGGCCTCTGTTAAGGCTTTGCGAACCCGCTCACTCTCTGCCAACAGCCGTTGGCGAACCTCGCCTAAAGAGGGGATTAGTGCCAGCGCCCCCTCCATTGCTCCCAGTACCGCCGGAGGTAGGGCGGTGGCAAAGATAAAGCTGCTACAGTGGTTGATTAAAAAATCCCGCAGAGTCTGGGAACAGGCCGCATAGGCCCCAAATCCCCCCAACCCTTTACTGAAGGTACCCATGACCAGATCGGCCTTGTGAGGGAAGGCCGTGGACAGGCCAAAACCCTCCGGCCCCAACACACCGGCTGCATGGGCCTCATCCAGATAGAGAAAAGCGTTGTAGCGCTCTTTAAGGGTAAAGAGGGCGGCAAGGTCCGCTCGGTCGCCATCCATGCTGAACACCGTCTCCGAGAGGATAAACCGGGGGCCGGGGGGGCTTTTTTTGAGCAGATCCTCCAGGTGGTTCATATCGTTGTGCCGATAGCGGGTCTGCTTGATGCCGGCAGCCCGGCAGCCGTGGTGCATGGAGGCGTGGTTGAGTCGGTCGGAAAAAACCTGGGGGGTGGCTTTTAAAATGGTTCGGTCCAGAAGAGCGGCCAAGATACCGCTGTTGGCCTGAAAACCAGAGTTGAATACCAGGGCCGCTTCACACTTTTTCCCCGCCACCAACCGTTTCTCAACCTGTTCAAACAGGGCCAGATTCCCACACACCAACCGAGAAGCGGTGGCGCCGGTTCCCCATGTTTGGGTCCACGCCTGGGCTTGGGCTGTTAGGGCAGGATGGTTGGCCAGACCCATGTAGTCGTTGGAAGAGAAATTCAGCAACCATCGGCCATCCAGTTGAATACGGCCCGATTGATTGGCCCCGACGGGTCGCAAGGTTCGCCAGAGGCCGGTATTTTTTCGTTGCTGGCACTCATTTTGATAGGGGGAGAGGGGCATTGTTCCAGTTATTCCCATTCAAATCCATCCCCCATTCCATACAGGGGGGGCTATTATCCAGTGAGCACCCTTAGTAAACCCTGGTTGCTCTCATCAGGTTTACTATGGTGCCAGTGGGTCAATCAAGTCAACCGGGATTGCGTGCCGGACTCCTTTTTCAAAGGGTGCAGCACCTGCCCATGAAAAGAGGAGATGAAATAATCGATAACGCTTCTGCCGGCGGGAAAAGGGGTGACCAGCAAAACCAGAATCACAAACTCAAGTGTAGAAGCCGATAATCTCCAGAGCCTCCGTACCATCTGAAAAACATTGATGGCTCGTTCAATCCTCCATTGTGAAATAAGGGGTCGCATTTCTGCTCGCAGCCATCTAATCTATGGCTCATCTCATTGAATCGATATTCCCCTCAACCCTTGGCGTCGATCAACAGCAAGTGGGTCCCATAACGGAGCGTAGAAAGCCGATGAACTCTGTTGTAAGCCGGATTAAGTCGATGTATTGGTCTGTGTGTGCCGGGATGGAAGATCCCCGTAAAAGCTATTATACCCTGTTGAAAAAGCAAAATAGATATTTTGCTCGTCTGGCAATCCAGGGGATGAAATGGCGAGGTTTTTCCCCCGAGCCCATCCACCCGAAACATCTGTTCAACTGTCCGGGCCACAGCTATCTCGCCCCTTTTTTAAAGCCGGGTATTCACTTTCTGGATGTCGGCTCCGGTTCGGGATCCGACTGCATCAAAGCCCTTCAGGAGGGGGCATCTGTTGTGGTTGGCATAGAGTATGATTCCGAAAAAATTGCGCTCTCCCAGGCCCGTGCCAAAAAGTTAGGATTGGTGCTGACCATCCTTCCCCTGGATCTGGAAAAGGCCGACTACCCCTTTGCCGACAAGAGCTTTGATCTCATCAACCTCTCGGATGTGCTCGAGCATCTCAACAACCGAAAGGGGTGTCTGACAGAGCTGGCCCGGATTAAAAAAAAGGCGGCTCCCATCCTTATCAGCATTCCCAATGCCGATACCCGCTGGAAAAAACAGCTTCGTCGTGCTGGTGTCGACTCTCGGGATGATGGCGACCATAAAATCGAATATAGCCAGGAGACCATCCAGGCAGAGATTCAACAAGCCGGCCTTCAGATAAAGAGCGATCTAACCCCGATTATTCCCAGCTTTCCCTGGAATGGCGTGATCGCCCTGAGTGCGGTACTCTCTCCGGCGCTCTATCGGCGGTTGCAGCAGTGGAAATATGCGTATGCCAAACGCCATCCCGAGGAGTCCATAGGCTGGTCTTTTTGGGTTGTTTAACGCCGGTTTTTATAAAAGGGATCAAAAGACGTGGCAAAAGAGAAACAGCACTTTGTCTGTGGTGATTGTGGGGCCGATTTTGGTCGCTGGGAGGGAAAGTGTGCCGCCTGCGGGGGGTGGAATACCCTGAAATCCTTCAATCCTGGTCGTGGCAGCGGCCGGAAGGGTGGTGCCAATAGCACCATGCCAAGGTCCGAACCCATCCCTCTCTCCCAAATTGCCAACGGAGGAGGGGCGCGAATCCAGGTGGCAATCGGCGAGTTCAATCGTGTGCTGGGTGGCGGCCTGACCCCCGGCTCGGTCTCCCTGATTGCCGGAGACCCCGGAATCGGAAAATCGACCCTGCTCATGGAGGCCCTGGCATCCTTGGCAGAGGCCCTTCCGGTGCTTTATGTCTCCGGGGAGGAGTCTCCTCAACAGCTCAAACAGCGGGCGGATCGCTTGGGGGTTCAGGGGGATAACTTTCCGGTTTTAATGGAAAATCGCCTGGAGGAGGTGGTTCGGGTCGTGGAGGAGACCGGACCGGCCGTCTTGGTGGTGGATTCGGTCCAGACTTTGGCCAGTGATGATATTCCCGCTGCCGCTGGCGCCGTCACCCAGGTTAGAGAGTGTGCAGCCCGCCTGATCGCCCAGGCCAAACATCGAAATATGGCCATGTTTTTGGTTGGTCATGTCACCAAAGAGGGGCAGATTGCCGGGCCTCGGGTGTTGGAGCATATGGTGGATACGGTCCTCTATTTTGAGGGGGAGCGAGGCCACGACTACCGCATTCTTCGGGCGGTAAAAAACCGTTTTGGTCCCGCCAACGAGATTGGGGTGTTCGAAATGCGTGAGAATGGTCTGGTGGAGGTGACAAACCCCTCCCAACTGTTTCTCTCGGAGCGGGTGCAGGGCGCGGCCGGGTCGGTGGTTTTTGCCGGGATGGAGGGGACCCGCCCGGTGCTGCTGGAGATCCAGTCTCTGGTTGCGCCCAGCCCCTTGGCCCAGCCCCGCCGTACCACCTTGGGGTGGGACAGCAACCGGTTGGCCATGTTGACAGCGGTGTTGGAAAAACGGTTGGGATTGGGTCTCTTCAGCCATGATATTTTTTTGAACATTGCCGGCGGTTTTCGCATTACCGAAACTGCAGCCGATCTGGCGGTAGCCGCCTCTCTTTTTGCCTCCCACCGTAACATCAGCGTGGATGCCGGTTTGGTGGTGATAGGAGAGGTGGGCTTGGCCGGAGAGGTTCGAGCCGTCTCTCACGCCATCACCCGAATCAAAGAGGCTGCCAAGCTTGGCTTCAACCGCTGTCTTCTACCCAAAAAAGTCTTTAACAACCTACCGGAAAACCTCCCCATCCGCACCGACCCTATCGCCTCCATCGAGGAGATGGCAGAGCTGTTATAGCTTAAAAAAACAGTTGCCTGGGTCCAGGGAAGAGACTGCGAAGCGCCATCTTTCACTTCAGATTGATAGAGATTTGCCGAAATAGAATAAAGATGAGATTTACACCTGTGATGGATCTCATGGTAGATAAAGGGAAAGCATCTTTAAAAATGAAGAAAATCTTGACCATGTTACCATCTCGACCCGGCTTAGGCCTTTTTTTCGGACAGCTTTTTCTGGTCAGCCTGCTTTTTTCTCCCCTGGTGGCTCACAGTGGCTCGACTGGAACAAACAGCTATCGCCAACCAGCCTATATCAGCAACGGATACTTTTCCGACAAGATGATGGCCGAAGGGGATTCGGTACAATCACTTTCGATTGTCAAGGCACTGCAATCACAGCAATCTGGTGTGATCGGTTATTTTATTCTGGATCTGATTTTAACCCGGTCGGGTCAACATGAGTTCAAGGTGAACATACTCAATGAGGCCGGAGTCAAAAAAACCGAGCTGGTCTACCCTCAGGTAAAAGCCAGCAAAGCGTCCCCTTTTCCCCTCTATACGGCCGTGGGAAGCCTCTCAGGTGAGATCGATCCCGGCATTTGGTTTTTTAAGGTTTATGATCGGGTTGATCAGGCAATGTGGCAACAGTTGGGGACTTTTTCCATCATGGTTTTACCCTCAGAAGAGAAAAAAGTATTTATTTCACCTGAAAGCGGAAAAAATCTTGCCCAACAGAACTGACTGGGGTAGTGTGAGCGCCGTTCGACATCTACTCAAACCAGAGTGGACGTAAGGAAGAGTCGGGGTGTAGCGCAGTCTGGTAGCGCATCGGTTTTGGGAACCGAGGGCCGGAGGTTCGAATCCTCTCACCCCGACCATCTTTCCAACATCGCCGAATGGCTGATGACTTCGGCTTGCGCTCGTAGCTCAACAGGATAGAGCAACGGCCTTCTAAGCCGTAGGTTACAGGTTCGATTCCTGTCGAGCGCACCATTTTTTCAGTTGACTTTATTTGCCCTTTTTTCCTATCTTCAAAACCCCACCGTATGGCGGTCGTAGCTCAGTTGGTAGAGTCCCGGATTGTGATTCCGGTTGTCGCGGGTTCAAACCCCGTCGATCGCCCCATTTTTTTCTTGCGGCTACTTGGATTCATCACTTCTCACCCAGCTTTTTTTCCTATACTTCCGGCTCCAGTTGGGCAGCCGGCAGGCCGGGTTTTTGCATGAGTCAGGTGGTGGGCTTTTCGGACACCATGAGGCTGCCGCTCTACTCAAGGATCTCCCAGATTGGCTCCCCGCTACCCGGCAATCCATAGTCCGACCATCGCTTGCTGACCTTATGGATGGTCTCCTCATCCATACGCAGGGTCTCCCCCCAGTTTCGTCCGGTCTCTTCCAGGGTTCGTGCCGTGGCATCGACGGCAAATCGACCGCTTTCTCTGTCGATGACCACATCTCGGCTCGGGTCGGATCGGGTGGCCATGGACCAGAAAAGGTCAGCCGCCGACCGGGGGTTGCAGTCTGCATCCACTACCCAGAGTTGATCGGCACCGGTTCCCAGCGGGGCGTTGTATTGAATGGCCTCAATGGCCAATTTTCCTCGCTCTTTGGTGACACCATCCACCCTGGCCACAGCCACCAGCCCACCGGCCTGCAGACGAATATCGACAATAAAATCGTATCGGGTCAACACCACCCGAATCCAGCGGATATCTGGGGTGGGTGCTGCACGTGCCGGAACAATATCCAGTTCTGCCCCCATTTTGGTGGTGGCATCAATGCCCATTTTTCCCCCGAGTCCCGCCACCGGAGAGGCAAAATCCAGATAGTCAATGGGGGTGTTGGTCAATACCTGGAGATCTCGCCCGCCATGAGTGTGCAGTCCAATGGCAGTTAAAACCTGCTCCATGTTTTCTACGTCCACCTCTTCATCGACAACAATAATATATTTGGTGTAGAGAAACTGACGCAAAAATCCCCAAACCCCAGCCATCACCCGGAAGGCGTGACCGGGATAGCCTTTTTTCAGGCCGATGATGGCCACCCGATAAGAGGCCGCCTCCATGGAGAGGTGGAAAGTGGTGATTTCGGGAAACTGTTTTCTGAGCAGTGGAACAAAAACCCGGTTGAGAGCGAGAGCCAAAATGGCCGGTTCGTCTGGCGGGCGACCGGTAAAGGTGGAGAGATAGATGGGGTCTTGGCGCATGGTTACCCGTTTGACCGTGAAGACCGGAAACATCTCCACCTCGTTGTAGTAGCCGGTATGATCACCAAACGGCCCTTCCGGGGCCATCTCCTCCAGGTCCACCTCCCCTTCTAAAATGATTTCCGCCCGAGCCGGGACTGGTAGATCTGGGTAGAGGCCGGGGGTTGTCTCGACCCGTTTTTCTCGAAGCAGACCGGCAAAACCATATTCGGACAGGGTCTCTGGGATGGGAGTTACCGCCGCCAGGATGGTGCCGGGATCACAGCCAATAGCTACCGCAACCGGCATTTTTTTGGGAAATTTTTTCGCGTGCTGGGCGCCACCTCGATGTTTGAGCCAGCGCATGATCAGCCGGTTTTTGTCCAGCACCTGCATACGATAAATGCCCAGGTTGACCGGTCCGCCCTCTGCCCCCTGAGTAATGACAACAGGCCAGGTGATCAGGGGTCCGACATCGTTGGGCCAGCAGGTCTGGATGGGCAGCAGCCCCAAATCGATCTCTTCCCCCTCCATGACCACCTCTCGACAGGGGGCACGACGGGCTGTTTTGGTGGGCATATGGCGTACTCGGGTTAGTTGGCGGGCAAAATCCATCATGCCCGACAACCCCTTGGGAGGCTCCGGCTGTTTAAGGTCGGAGAGCAGTTGCCCCAACTCTTCCAGCTCTTTGGGGGTTCTGCCCACCGCCAACCCGACCCGCTCCTGGGTGCCGAACAGGTTGGTCAACACCGGAAAACGGGAGCCGATAACCTGGGTAAAAAGTACCGCTGGCCCTCCTTCAGCCAGCAAGCGGGTACAGATCTCGGTGATCTCCAGATGGGGGTCCACTGGAACATCCACCTGGACCAGTTCTCCCTTTTGTTTGAGATAATCGATAAAGGTACGAAGATCAGAAAAGGCGGTTGGTCTGTTATTTAGATGGTTCATCAGCGCACCCGGTTGCAATTGAGGGAAAATTCATCCATCATCTGGGGTTAATTAAAGTAGGTTAGCTTTTTTTATTATTCCACATTTATTTTGCTTGCCATGCCCTCTTCAGAGGATGGCTCTCAATAAATGCTCAAAAATTCTTCAGAGTCAACTGGAGCTATACTAATGTCTGGGCCAACAACCACCCATTTTGGTTTTACCGACATCCCCTTTTCCGAGAAGGTAGGGCGGGTTCGTGAAGTGTTTGATTCTGTAGCGGACAAATATGACCTCATGAATGATCTGATGTCCCTGGGGGTCCATCGGGCTTGGAAACAGTTTGCGGTCAGACGGCTTCGCATCAACCCCGGTGACCGCCTGCTGGATGTGGCGGGGGGCACCGGAGATATTGCTCGATTGATGCACAAACGGCTGGCTGGCCAGGGAGAGGTGACCATCTTCGACATCAATGGTAGCATGTTGAGGCGTGGTCGGGAAAAATTGACCAATCAGGGAATCGTCTCCGGCATTGAGTGGGTTCAGGGCAACGCCGAAGAGCTACCTTTTCCCGACAACACCTTCCATACGGTCACCATTGCGTTCGGTATCCGTAATGTAACTCAAATCGAGAACGCCATCAAAGAGATGGTGCGGGTTTTACGGCCGGGAGGACAGTTTCTCTGTCTGGAGTTCTCCAAGCTGGCTCTCCCCTATCTGCAACCGGCTTACGATACCTACTCTTTTAATATTTTGCCGGAGATTGGCCACTATGTAACCAAGGACCGGGACTCCTACCAATATCTGGTGGAGTCCATTCGTCGTTTTCCCAACCAGGAGAGCCTGAAAACCCTGTTGGAAGAGGGTGGTCTCCACGGTGTTCGCTATCATAATCTCTCCCTTGGCGTTGCTGCCATCCACTTTGGGCGAAAGGTTTAATGGCTATGTTGACCAAGCTGCTGCTCTCTCCTATCAAGCTGATTCCACAACCGGCCACTGCCGTCACCTTGAGTGTGGTTCTCAATCTTTTTTTTAAACGATACCCAGACCTTAAAGAACAGCTTTCGGGGCTTTCGGGAAAAATCTTTGAATTTGATGTCGTCGATATGGACGACTCCTACTACATGATGGTGGATGATCAGGGTAGTGTGACCATTCACACCTATTGCGATAACATTCCCCATGTCACCATGAGAGGCTCCACCAACGCCTTCCTCTCCCTGCTGTTTCAGACCACCGACCCTGACTCCCTCTTTTTTTCCCGTGCCCTCGATTTAAGCGGGGAGACGGATACCGGCTTGCATTTTAAAAATATTCTCAACAATGTCGATATTAACTGGGAGCAAGAGTTGGCAACCCTGATGGGCAGTGGTGCGGCCCGGACGTTGATGGGTATGGCGCGACAGGTTAAGGGGGTTGGTGAGCAGGGTAGAGAGAAGGTTGAGTCGGAGATCGAAAACTGGATGGAAGAGCAGAACCTGCCGTTGAAGGAGAAGTTTGAGTCCTTTCAATCCCAGGTTGAAGCGTTGCAGCGCCAAGTTGATCAGGTGGAAAAATCCCTTTCCCGAATAGGAAAGAAGCAGGCTCTGGCCCGCCCGAAACCCTCACAGAAACACTCTAAGAAGAGAGCCGACTAAAGCCTGATGTTGGGTCATTACCGCACTTTTTTACGTTTGGTTGAGATCACCAACATTCTGGTTCGTTTTAAGATCGAGCCGTTTGCCAGCCGATTTCTTCTTTATCGTCTCATTGCCTGGTTTTATGGTTGGCGGCCTGCCACCCGGAAATTTCGTCGGGACCATGCGGCACCGGTACGGCTGCGCAAAGCTTTGGAGAGACTCGGCCCTACGTTTGTCAAGTTTGGTCAAGCCCTCTCTACCCGAGTAGATGCCCTGCCGGAAGAGGTGGGTATCGAGATGAAAAAGCTCCAGGACGAGGTGGCTCCCTTCCCCTTTGATAAGGTTCGGGAGATCATCGAAAAAGGTCTGGGCGCACCCCTGGAGAAACATTTCACCTTTTTTGATCCCATTCCCGTAGCTTCGGCCTCCATGGCCCAGGTTCACCGAGCGACCACTCAGGGTGGCCGTGATGTGGCGGTCAAGGTGCGGCGTCCCAATGTGGAGACCATCATCGAGATGGATATTGGCATGCTCTCCTCTCTGGCGGATCTTATCGAGAGTAATGTACCGGAGTGGCGACGACTGCGGGTTAAACGGGTGGTGGAGGAGTTTGCCACCTCCATTCGTAACGAGTTGGATTTTCAGGTGGAGGCCGCTCGTGCCCACCAGTTTCAGCAAAACTTTAAAAATGATCCCGAACTTCTCATTCCTGCCATTTTGTGGGAGTTGACCACCCCACAAATTTTGACCATGGACTGGATCAACGGGGTGCCCATCGACGAGCTGACCGAAAATCCCAACCCCAACCTGGATGCCAAGCAGATCTCCATCAATCTGATTACCGGTTTTTTTAAACAGGTTTTCCGCGATGGATTTTTTCATGCCGATCAGCACCCCGGTAATATTTTTATTCTCGAAAACGGCTCTGTCACCCTGCTGGATTTTGGTATCGTCGGTCGCATCAAGATTCAAGATCGGATCTGGCTTGCGGAGCTTCTGCAGGGTTTTATCACTCGAGACTATGCCAAGGTCGCCCAGGTTCACCTGGATGCCGGCTATGTACCCCGACACACCGATCTGCAAGAGTTTGAAGAGGCCTGCCGACAAATTGCCGAGCCTATTTTTGGGCAGCCGGTCAAAGATATCTCCATTGGTCGACTGCTCGCGCAGCTTTTCAAGGTGACCGAACGGTTCAATATGTCGGTACAGCCCCATCTGCTGCTGCTGCAAAAAACCATGCTGACCCTGGAAGGGGTCGGGCGGGAGATCAACCCGGATTTGAACATGTGGTTTTTGGCGGAGCCGCTTATTCGGGATTGGATGATGGAGAACCTGGGGCCAAAAGGTCAGGTGAAGCTGGCGACTGAGCAGGTCAAGCGTATTGCCCACACCTCCATCAATATGCCGGAGTTGCTGTTTAGTGGTGTGGAAAAACTGGCTAACGATCAGCTCCGTGTCAACATCCACTCCGACTCTCTGGTTCGGCTGGAGCAGCAGATAACGGTCGGTTTTCGCCGTCAGGCTTCGGCTGTGACGGGGGCCGGGCTGTTTTTGGGCGGTGCGGTGATGGTTACCTCGGGTCTACCACCCATCTGGTACTGGCCGCCTCTTCTGCTTGCCGCCCTCTTTTTCATCCGCTCCCTTTTTTTCCGGCGTGGCTGATCCTAGCCAGAGAGCCTGCCTGTGGGTTGGGAATGGTTTTTGCTATCCAAAATGAGATTCTTCTTTCCGGTCCGTTAGGCCATAGGCTCTTTTTTCGGATTTGGAACCAATCAAATGTGAGGTCGAAACAATGGAACGCCCTTCCAAAAAGAGTGAGCTTGCTCAATTTTTTAATCAACTGGCCCCTGAGAGAGATCGCTGGCTCAACAAAAACCGCTTTTTCTATCAAGACGATCTCCGCTATTTTCACTACCTTGTTCCCAAGGGTAAACGGGTTGCTGAGCTGGGGTGTGGTACGGGCGATCTTCTCTCGCAGCTGGAGCCTTCCTACGGTGTTGGGCTGGATATCAGTGAGGAGATGATCAAACTGGCCAGAGAGAAACATGACCATCTGACTTTTTTGGTGGGGGATGTTGAAGAGGGGGCGACTCTTGATCAACTGGAGGGGCCGTTTGATTATATCATCCTGCCGGATTTAATCGGCTATCTGGAGGATGTGGAGGAGACCTTTCTGGCCCTGCATCGGCTCTGCACTCCAGAGACCCGCATCATCATCACCCACTACAACCAGCTTTGGGGGCCGATTCTCAACCTGGGTGCTCAACTGGGTATGAAGATGCCCTCCAGAATCCAAAACTGGCTGACGGGGCAGCAGATCTGCTCCTTTCTTAAAATAGGCGATTTTGACCTTATTCAGCGTGAACGGCGCCAACTGATCCCGGTCTCCCTGATGGGTCTTGGCGCCCTGGTCAATCAGTATATCGCCCCCTTTCCGGTGATTCGTCGCCTCTGCTTGCGGAATTTTTTTGTTGCTCGCCCCCTGCCTGACCCCACCCCCCGAGAGCTATCCACCACCGTGGTTATTCCCTGTCGTAACGAACGGGGTAATGTTGAGGCGGCGATCAAACGGATTCCCCCCTTTTGCCAGGATATGGAGATTCTCTATGTGGAGGGTAACAGCCAGGATGGCACCTTTGAAGAGATTCAACGGGTGATTGATGCCTACCCCAACCTGGATATCAAAGGGTTTCAGCAGACCGGCAAGGGGAAGGGGGATGCGGTGCGATTGGGCTTTGACAAGGCCCGTGGGGAGCTGCTGATGATCCTCGATGCCGATTTAACCATGCCACCCGAAGATCTGCCCAAGTTCTACCGGGCAATTTCCCAACGGAAAGGGGAGTTTATCAACGGTTCCCGTCTGGTCTATCCCATGGAGGATGAGGCGATGCGTACCCTCAACCTCTGGGCTAACAGCACCTTCTCCTATCTTTTTAGCTGGCTGCTCAACCAGCCCCTGACCGACACCCTCTGTGGTACCAAGGTGTTGCTGAAAAAAGATTATGAACAGATTGCCAAAAATCGCAGCTATTTTGGCACCTTCGACCCTTTCGGAGATTTTGACCTGCTGTTTGGTGCAGCCAAAGCCAATTTAAAAATCCGTGAGATTCCCATCCGTTACCGGGCCAGATCCTATGGCGAGACCCAGATCTCCCGCTTTCGCCATGGGGTTCTGCTGCTTAAAATGGTTCTGTTTGCCTTCCGAAAGCTCAAGTCCTTCTGATGCCATCTCCCGCTCCGTCGGGGGGGTATTGGGCTTATCGGCTTGGGGCTGATGGGGTCTAGCCCTCAACCTCTGCAGCCAGGGTCTCTCCCTGGCTGTTTTGCGCCAGACTATAGAGATTTCAAACCAAATTTGTACAAAACGATTGCGGATGGGTCTGGGAAGGTATGCCTTCCCAGCGGATTTGGGCAGAGCCCAAGGTCCTAAGACTTTGCCTTTTACCGTTGTCCAAAGCTGGTTTTAATTAACCATAGTCACTCCCTTCTGCTGTAACATCTCGCCAGCCGGAAAAACCACTTTATGCCAGCTACCCTCCTACAGAGCCAGTCGGACAGCTTTCAACCCCTGAAAAGCGGCTTGACCTTAACGATTGATGAGAGCTGCGAGGAGAATCTACACCAGATCATCACCTGGCTGGAGTCTCACTACTGCTCCCAAGGGTAGGCCAGTCCAACCAGACGAAACCCCACATCCGCATCCCGCTCATCAGGTGCAAAGCTGTCTCGGTAGGCGGAGCGAGTACGAAGGGAAGGGGAGAGCCAGGAGCCGCCCCTCAGGACCCTTTCACCCTGTTTAGACCAGACACTGCGGGGGTTTTCGGTTGGCGAGGTGTGATAAAAATTGGGCTCATACCAATCTCGGGTCCACTCGAAAACATTGCCATGCATATCCAGTAGACCATAGGGGTTGGCGGCATGGGAAAAATGTTCTACCGGGGTGGTTCCCGCTCTAAAGAGGCCGGGTTGACTGAAGGGGGAGGGTTTCAATCCGTTAAAGTTGGCTTGATCACTTAGGATCTGCTCTCCGAAAGAGAACGGTGTCTCGCTACCCCCCCGGCAAGCCCGCTCCCATTGGGCTTCGCTGGGGAGTTGAATGAAACGATGACAGCGCTGGGAGAGCCACTCGGCCATGGCCAAGCAATCGGCATAGGTGACATTGACCACAGGGTGGTCCTCCTCCTGGTGGAAACCCGGCGCCATCCACCCCTCACCCTCTCTTCTCTCCAACCGCCCTTTTGCCGGGTTCCAAACCCGAAACCACCCCTCTCTCTGTGCCAGGGTCTGATAGCCTGTCTTCTGCTGAAACCGGCTGAACGATGCACGGGTTATGGGGGTACGGCAGATCCAGAAACCGTTGAGCTTAACCGGATGCCGAGGGGTTTCGCGCTGAAAGCTGGTGGTATAGTCCTCTTCACCAAAGGTTTGGATAATGGTCTCCTGCTCTGCCGCACTCTGGCCCATAAGGAAGGTACCGCCAGGGACCCAGTTGAAGGTCAGCTCCACACCCGCCTCCGCAATGGTCCACCCCTTCCCGGCCGGCAGGCGACTGCGGAGCAGAAGCGTCGCCTTTCTCTTCTT
The DNA here is from genome assembly GCA_002753565.1 of Magnetococcales bacterium. GTDB lineage: Bacteria > Pseudomonadota > Magnetococcia > Magnetococcales > JADFYX01. Next base: position 191,630 of record PEAM01000002.1, read on the forward strand.
CCCCTGGGGAAGCACCACCTCCTGCACCTGATCCAGAGTCCATCTTTTCTTGGGATTTTTAGCCAACATGCCTGCCAGGAGTGTTTTTAACGGTTTGGGGCAGCTATCGGGAATGTTGACCGGGTTGACATTTTTTTGGTGTTTACCAATGGTCTCCGATCCGCCCTCATAGGCCGGACGACCAAAGAGCATGAAATAGAGGGTCATCCCCAGGGAGTAGACATCAGAGACCAGATAACGTCTTTTACGCCACACCTCTGGGGCGGTATAGCTATGGGTGCCGGAAACAGCAGGCTCTCGTGCCCGGTGCCACTCACAGGCCAGACCCCAGTCGGCCAGATACCAGCTCATTCGGTCTGTTCCGGTTCTCTTGCCGATAATGTTTGAGGGCTTGATGTCTCGGTGGATGATGGGGGGAGTGCTGTGGTGGGCATGGGCAACCGCTTGGACCATCTGGCCAAGCACCGAGAGCGCTTCGGACTCCTTCAGGCAGCCACGGTCGACAATGGCCTGTTTTAGGTTCCCCCCATCCAGATAGTCGGTGATGATAATCATGGCGCCGTCTTCATCCAGCCAGCTTTCATGGAGAGGCAGAATATGGGGTCCATCTCGGAGGATGGTCAGCATTTTTACCTCCGACCGATAGAGGTAGGGCTTTCTGGCTACCGTCGCCTGTTTCATGGCAAAAAGACGACCCGATGCCAGCTCACGCACTTGATAGATCAGGGCAAAATTACCCTCTCCCACTTTTTTTACGATTTCGTACCGTCCCGATCCCAGGCGCTCTCCGGCAACATACTTTTTCGGAAAGTTATCGGGTTGGGCGGCGGGGAATGTTTGGGTGGTGTTCAAGGGCGTGGCATTTTCTCGCAGGTTCTGGTTGGAAGGGAGCGGTCAAAGATCACACATAGTTTTACCAGCCTAACCGGTCGGTACAATCTGCCCACCATTCTATAGTAGCCGAAGGGATAGATTCAAGGTAAGGGTACGGAAAGAGTCGCCCTTTGGGATTCTTCGGCTGACAGCAGGGTTAAAAGAGAGTATTCATAGGGAGGGACTACCTGGACAAGAGAGGGATGGGTTTTATGGGTTTTGATGGTTGCAAAAAAACACACGGTGTCTGGCTCTGCCTGCTTCTTTTGTTGGTGGTTGGATTGTCAGGGTGTACGGCTGGGCAGCGTGAGGAGGATATGGCGCAGTTTTTCCAGAAACACCGCTCAGAGCTGTCCCGGCTACAGGCCCAGTTTGAACAGCTTCGTAAGCACAGCCCCATTCAGGGTATCCACCGGGAGGAGGAGAGTGTCTATCTGGTGGGCGCCAAACGGATCTCTTTAGCTCAGGCCAAAGCGCAGTTTCCCGAGGTGGAGGAGGGGATTGGACGGGTACAGAAGATAGAGGAAAAGCTGGATTTGCGAACAGCCTATCTGCAGGATGATGGGTCGTTCTGGGTTATCTTGAACGAGGCTGATCTGTTGGGGAGCGACTACGGTCTGCTGCGTCAGGGTAAGGGGCCGGTTACCGCCTATGGCACGCTAAATCAGATTCGCCCTGTCAAGGGGGCCAAGGGGTGGTACGCCATCCGCTTTTGAGTGGTTAATCCTCCAGGGCTTTTCCTCTGAAAAATGCCTTATATTTTGTATCGGTTCGGGAGGTGTGGCTGAAGAACCACTCCAGAAGATAGAACACCAGATCGACGGCATAAAAAATCTCCCGCTCTTCCAGCAGCTTGCTTTTAAATTCGGTAAATTTATCAATAAAGCTCTGATGCTCCTGAACGTGTGCCTCCAGGCCTGGGTAGCTGTGGCGGCGCATGAGGCTCTCCTCGGCGCCAAAATGGCTTTTGGTATAGTTGGAGAGAAAGGTCAGGGTTTTATCAATACGTTGCCAGTCGTCGGCTGAGGGTTTGCGATTGCTCAGCGCTTCGGTCAGTTCATGAAACCCACTGATTTGGTTTAACAGCTCTCGATGTTCCAGGTTAAAGCGGGCTACCCCCACATCTTGCAGCCGTTGGAGCAGTTTTTCCCGGTAGCTCTTTTTACTGATGCCGGCGTGGCGCAGGGCGGGGATCTCTTTTGGGTTTTTTTTGGGCAGCGGGGCTTTGTCGAAACTGCGGGGTGGCAGCCCCTGGGAAAAACGGGAATATTGCATATCTTGGCTGTTGATGTGGTCAAACAGCCAACTGACCGTTTTGTGGAGTAGATCGATTACATAGACCGATGAGGTGCTGCGCATTTTATCTTCGATAGCCAGGAGTCCTGCCACAAATTGGCGGTGGGCCTCTTTATGTTTATTCAACCCTTCAAAGCCAATTTTTTCCATAAAGGCCTCTTCACGGCTGAAATGTTGGGTTGCGTAGCTTTTTAAATGGTTCAGGGTATCATCCAGCGCCTGCTCCTCCGTTGGGGTGGGTCGGCTGCGCTGCATTTTTTTAACACAGACATACAGGGTGACAATAATCTCAATCAGCCCCTCATGTTCCCGCTGAAGTTGGGGGACATGGATGGTTCTGAGCCGGGCAAATAGCCGTGTTCTGAAATCTTGGATATCCGGGTCGTTAATGGTGATGGAGGAGGAGAGGGTCATAGCTGGTTTGGCTCCTGCAAAGGGCAGAAAAAATGAGGCACTTTTTTTAAAGCTACCATAACCGGCTACCGGCATAAAGTGGTTTAAGAAATTGTAATATAGCCTCCATTGTTGTTAAGCCAAGGGTAGGAAACGGGGGCAGGTTTCTGCTGAAAAAGGGCGGAAAAGATGCTAGAGTGCCCATTTTTGGTTAAAATTAATAGAAGCGCAGGTACGGTTGATGATCCCCCCCTCCCAACACCCCTCCCAACTGGCTAAAAAAGCTTTTCAACAGGGGTTGGCCTGCCATCGGGCCGGAGCGCTGGACCAAGCAATAGAGTGGTATGGCAAGGCGTTGGGGCATCTGCCCAACCATGTGGGTATTCTCAACAATCTGGCTCTGGCCCAAAAGGGGGTGGGGGCGCTTCACCAAGCCCACCGTACTCTGCAGCGGGCTATTACCCTTAAGCCGGACTATCCCGAGAGCCACTATCATCTGGGTACCGTTCAGCAGGCACAAGGGCGCTCCAAAGAGGCTGTTGCCGCTCTTCGTCAGGCTCTTCATCTGCAGCCAGACCATTTTCTGGCCCATTATCATCTCGGTCTGATCTTGGCAGGATTGGGTCAGTTGGAGGCGGCGGCCAGCTCTCTGGAGCAATCCCTTGCCATCCGTCCCGACTCCCCGGAGGCCGCGAACAATCTCGGCCTGATTCGGCATGATCAGGAACGGTTGGAGGAGGCGGCCTCTTGGTTGGATAAGGCGTTACGCATCAAGCCCGACTACGGAGAGGCCCACAGCAATCGGGGGGTGGTCTGGGTCTCTCAGGGGGAGCCGATGGCCGCCCAAAAGAGCTATCGCCAGGCCATTACCTGCAATCCCCATCTGGCAGAGGCCTACAACAATCTGGGTAAGCTGTTGCTGGCATCGGGAAAAAGCAAAGAGGGGGTTGCTCTGCTGCAAAAAGCGCTCTCCCTGAAGCCGGACTATCTTCTGGTCCTCAACAATTTGGCAGTCGCCTGGATGGAGCAGGGGAGGCTGGCGGCGGCGGAGGAGCTGCTGCAAAAGGCCCATGACCTCCACCCCGAAAACCTGCAAACCCTGAATAATTTGGCCAATGTCTTTAAAGAGCAGGGGCGGCTGGATCAGGCCATCTCCTGCTTGAAAAAGGTCCTCACTCTGGACCCCGGCTATACCAAGGCCCACAGCAACCTGCTCATGCTCCTCCACTATAGTCCCAACTATACGGTCGAAGCGATCGAGGCGGAGTATCGCCGATGGCGACGGCAACACGAATTGGGGCGGGCTCAACAGCGGGTCTGTCACACCAACAACCGAGACCCCCAGCGTCGTATTCGGATCGGTTTTGTCTCGGGGGCTTTTTTTCGACATCCGGTCGGCTATCTCACGCTGGGCTTTATCGAAACCTTCAATCAAGAACTTTTTGAGCTGTACTGTTACAGCAGTAGTGACAGAGAGGATGATTTCAGCCAACGAATACGCAGCAGAACTGCGCAATGGCGGGGGGTTTCCGGGTTGAGCCATCGGGCTCTGTCGGCGATGATCGAAAAGGATGCTGTCGATATCCTGGTGGACCTTTCCGGTCATGGGGCCAACAGCCGTCTGTTGGCTTTTGTCGAAAAACCGGCTCCGATACAGGTCAAATGGGTGGGGGGTCAGTTTAACACCTCCGGCTTGACCTGTATGGACTATTTTATCTCCGACTCGGTAGCCACCCCACCGGATCAGAGACGGTGGTATGCGGAGCAGGTTCTCTATCTGCCCGATGGCTATGTCTGTTATGAGCCGCCCCACTATAGCCCACCGGTCAATGCCCTGCCGGCCCTGACCAACGGCTATGTCACCTTTGGCTGTTTTAACAATCTGGCTAAAATTAATCTACAGGTGGTGGCATGGTGGGCGCAACTGTTGCGAGAGATACCCGATAGCCGACTGATACTGATCACCAAACAGCTCTCCGACCCCCAAACCCGCAAGCGGTTTGAGCGCTCTTTTTGCCAGGCGGGGGTGTTGCCCCAGCAGCTTCAGTTGTGCGGCTGGCTGCCCCACGCCCAACTGTTGGCCAGTTATAACCAGATTGATATCGCTCTGGACCCTTTTCCCTACTCCGGGGGGTTGACCAGTTGTGAATCCCTCTGGATGGGGGTGCCGGTGGTTACCCTGCCCGGCCCCACCTTTGCGGGCCGTCATGCTGCAACCCACCTGACCCAGGTGGGTATGGCCGATTGGGTGGTCGACTCTCCGCTTCGCTATCGACAGCTGGTCGCAGGGTGGTGCGAGAATTTGCCGGGGTTGAGCCAGTTACGCCGGGAACTCAGAGGACGGGTTGAACGCTCACCGCTGTGTGACAAGGTCCGTTTTACCCACCATCTGGAGGCCCTGTTTCGGCAGATCTGGCAGAGGTGGTGTGGGCAGAGCCTGGAAGGGTCTTGAAACCAGACTGTCGTGTATTGTGGTTGAGGGTGGTATTTGTATAGAATAGAGAGGGTTGGTGTGAGTAGGGAGGTTGGCTTGCATCGAGAATCTAAAAGGTTGTCCGCCAGGGGGCGGGATGGTGTGACTGCAAAGCGTAAAGGATAATGAATAATGATGAAACCAGCTTTTAGCCGGACCGGAAGCTACGCCGCTTTTTTTGGGTGTATCGTGGTCCTGATGCTGTTTACTACCTCTGTTCAGGCAGAGGTGGTCAATATCAACCAAGCCGATGCGGCAACCCTGCAGAAAAATCTGAAGGGTGTTGGGCCGGTGAAGGCTCAGGCGATTATCGACTACCGTAACCAGCATGGCCCCTTCCAGAGTGAAAAAGATCTGGAGAAGGTCCCTGGGATCGGCTCGAAGATCATGGAAAAGAACCAAAACGCGATATCAACCTCTCGTGGGGCGGCTCAGAGCCAGAGAAGCCAAAATCGTCGTGAAGATATCGACAAGAGGAGTGAGAGAAAAGAGAATATGAGTCAGCGTTCCCAGCGACTGGAAGAGCGCAAAGAGAGGCTCTCCAACGAGCAGGCCAGCGATACCGAAAACCCCACAAAAAATGCTGAAAAAATTGAGAAAATTACAAAAAAACAGCAGCGGATCAAAGAGCGATCAGAGAAAATGGGTAAAAAGAGCAAGAAAAGCCAAGAAGAGATAAAGAGAATAAAAGAGGAGCGAAAGAAACAGCGGAAAAAGGCCAAAAAGAAAAAGGCCAAAAAAAAGATGAAGAAGGAAGAGCAAACCACCTCTGACAGCCAGTAAGAGGAGGTGGTTTTATCCCTCACCGTTTCGGTCTGCCCGGAAAGAGGAGAGAGACCCCCCATGGCAGACCTCTCCCATTGTGAGCAAAAGAAAAGGAACCACACCATGAAGGTCAACGAAAGTCTGACGGAAATTTTGGACAAAGCCTGGGAAGACAAAGCCTTGAGCGATATTGTCAAACAGTCTCCTGAGGTGCTGCAGGGTATCTCGGAAAAAAAGGCCCAGGCCCTCAAAGAGGCCCTCGGGGTTAAAACCATTGCCGAGTTGGCAACCAACAAATATGTTCTCTGGGCTCAAGCTTTGAACAATCTTTCCGGTTACGAAAAATAGCGTCATCAACCCTCCTCCGGCAACCAGACGTTGCCGGAGGAGGGCTCTTTTTTGATGGCTTGCCAACACCCCCTTGCACCCCTTCTCTCCCCCCCCCTCCCTCCGGAAGGTTGTTCGGATAAAACTCTTTGAAAATTGAATGCGATAGGTATACATTCAATCTGTTTATGTAAAAGATCAGGGGGCGGTTCATTCGGTACCCTTTGGATTCCAGATTCAGGTAGAGAAGGTCGAGACAGATGAGTATCTTGGTGGTAGCTGTAGTCGTCGTGGTGGCAATGGGGCTCTCTTCTTTAGCGACCGTGTTGGTCCTTCGCAAGATCCATTCAGGTCAGAGCCAGACGCTAAAGACGGCTATGGATCAGGCTGCCATGGGCGATTTGATGGTCACCATCCCAGAGGCCTCTCCCCTTTCAGTAGAGGTAAAATCGGGTTGGCAGGAGATGTTGAGTCGGCTGGCGGGCAATTTGCGGCGGATTATTTTGCAGTCGGATACGGTGGCGGCTTCGGTTAATGAGCTGCTGATTATCAAGAAAAACCTCGGCGACTCCACCGTCGATACTCTCAAATCGGTTGAGTCCATGGACCATCAGCTCCAGGATTTGGGCGGGGCCATCAGCCGGGTAGAGGAGAATGTCACCAGCACCTCTGCTCTGGTGAACGACATTACCTCGGCCACCGACATGTTAACCGAGGATATCTCCAAGATTACCGAGTCGGCAGAGAGTGCCAATCAAAATGTCACCACCATGGCAGCCGCCGCTGAGGAGATGACGGCCAATTTGGCTGCTGTCAATCAAAGTTTGGCCGAGGTCAACGAGTCGGTCAATCAGGTCTCCACCTCCACCAGCAACCTTTCGGTCACCATCGACGGCATCCGTGATCTCTGCTCCTCTGCCAGCAAGCAATCTTCCCAGGCTGACCAATATGCCACCGACAGTGGCGTCAAGATGGAGCAGCTGGCCAGTTATACCGATGAGATCGGCAGTTTTGTCGAGATGATCAACAATATTGCCGAACAGACCAACATGCTGGCCCTCAACGCCTCCATCGAGGCGGCTGGAGCGGGTGAGGCGGGTAAAGGGTTTTCGGTGGTTGCCAACGAGATCAAAGAGTTGGCCCGTCAAACCTCCGATACCACCTCGGCCATCTCCGAAAAGGTGACCAATATCCAGCTCCACACCAAGGAGGTGGTCTACGCCAACCGGGAGGTGACGGTCATTATCCAGGGCATCAACCAGTCCAATCAGAACATCGCCCTGGCTGTTGATGAGCAGTCCCATGCCATTCGGGGTATCTCCGACTCCCTGACCACCGTAACCAACGCCACCCAAGAGGTGACCCGTAATGCCTCTGAACTTCAGGTAGCCGCGGATGAGGTGGCCCGCTCAGCCGGTATAGCCGCCTCGGGTTCCGAGGCCATTGTTCACGCCTCTGCCGAAGTGGCGGAAGCGGCAGATGGGGTCTCCAAGAACAGCCAGGAGATCAATCAATTGATGGTTGGCGTTCAAGAGCAGATTGCCAAGACCACCCAGGTCTCCGCTGAGGCCAATAAAAACATTCAAGAGGTTTTTGCCATCGCTCAGAAGATGCAGGGGGGGGTGCGTAACTTTGAGCTGTTGATCGATGTCATTCAGGGCAGTGTGGAGTCGTTGTGCGCCAGTCAAATCAACTACACCACCGGTATCCAATCCTTTGAGGTGACAGCGGTCAAGGAGGGGCATCTGGCGTGGTTGCGTAAGTTGGATGGTGCCATTCAAGGGGTGCTCACCCTGGACCCCAAAGAGGCTGAAAATGGTCGGGCCTGCCATTTTGGCAACTGGTACTATGGCGCCGGCGAGAAGCTGTTTGGGGATGATCCTCTCTTTCAGGAGATCGGTACCGTTCACCAGGATGTCCACACCCTGGCCCGGGATGCCATTCTCAAGGTGAATGAAGGGGATAAGGCGGGAGCTGTCGAGTTGATGGAGAAGTTCAACCACCTCCGCCACGAACTCTTCGTCAAACTGGATTTTCTCTACATGAAGGGGAGTGTCAGCGACGAGAAGATGTTCTATTGGGATGACTCCCTGGATGTGGGGGTCAAGCAGCTCAATGATGAACATATCGTGCTGATGGATATGATCAACGACCTCCATGCCGGTATGAAGAGCGGCTTGGATAAAGAGAAAATGGCGAAGATCCTGGATGGACTGGCCGACTTTACCGGTACTCACTTCTCCCATGAAGAGGCGTTGTTGGCCAAGTACGATTATGAGCGGCTACCCCAGCAAAAAGCGCTGCATGTCAAGCTGATTGCCAAGCTTGGCGAACAGCGGGAGGCCTTCTTCTCCGGCTCGGCTACCGCCTCTTTGGATGTGCTCTCTTTCCTTAAAGATTGGCTGATTACCCATATCAAGGGGGAGGATATGCGCTATAAATCTTTCTTTGAGTCCAGAGGCGTTCACTAATGCTCTCCCCCTCAGGAGGGTGGCCCCTCCTGAGGGGGTAAAAAAGCCTGCCCCCCTCTTTTTGCCCAATCTTCAACAGCCCTTTGCTAAAACCGCCTTACGCCGTGTAGAATATCCTTAATAATAGGATTGGGGTGGCTTTTTTGGAGGTTTGACGAGCAGATGGCTTTTTTTGTAGATTCTGGATTCGATAAAAGCCTGGCTTTTCCCGCAAGCTACGATCCTGTTTTTGTTGTCAGCTCCTTTTTGGCGATCTACCTTGGCGCCTACTCCGGTCTGGCGATAGTCCAACATATCAAGCAGGTGGATAGCCCGGCAAAGAGAAACCTCTGGTTGGCCTTTGGTAGTCTGGTGTTGGGGAACGGTATCTTCAGCATGCACTTTATCGGCATGCTGGCCCAAAAGCTGCCGGTGACCACCCAATATGATCTTGTCCTGACCATCCTTTCCGGCTTTCCAGCTATCCTGGCGGCGTGGTCTCTGCTCGCTTTTTCCGAAAAAGACCAAAAGGGCGGCTCCTTACCGTGGCTGGGAGGGATGATTACCGGCCTGCTGGTGGTGGTCATGCACACCAGCGGCATGCTCTCCATGCGCCTTGATGCCCTGATGCTTTTTGATCCTCTTGTTTTTACCTTATCGATTATTGTCGGCCTTTTTCTGGCGGTGGGGGCGGTGGGGGCCAGAAGGGTGGTTTACACGTTAAAACTGCCGGCGGACTCTCGGTTGGGCCGCCATCTGCATGCACTGATTATCGCTCTCTCCCTCTTCTCCATCCACTACTTTTCTCTGTTAGCCGTCTGGGTTCTTCCGGGAGACCCCCGCCATAGCTCCTCGGATCTGCTGGTAGAACCGGTGATGATGGGGATCGGGCTGGTTATCATCTTTTTTATCCTTGCGGCCTCCTCCCTTCTCACCCTCCACCTCAGCCACGGCTACGCAGGGTTTGATACCCAGAACTCTCTTTGGTCCACCCTTTTTGACCAGGAGAATGTGTCGGTTTTTCGTAACGTTCTGCTTTTTAACTTCGCGCTGTTTTTTTTCATCACCTGGGTGGCGCTGTTTATCCATGATGCCAAGGAGAAGAGTGACCGCAAGCAGGCGGCCCAGTTTGAGATCAAACGGGTGTTACAGGTTGCCGCCCATGATTTTGAGTCGATTATTTCCGACCTCAACTTTCTGTTGTCCAGCGACCATCTGGCAGAGTATCTCATCCAAAAAGAGGCGCTGACCAAGGCTAAACTGGCCCGGCAATTCATAGCCCTGGCCCGAGAGCGGCGGATGTATGATCAGATTCGGCTGATCAATCTGGAAGGGGTTGAGGAGGTGCGGGTCAACTCGGGTCTGGATGGACAATCGACCCTTGTTGAGCCGTCCCAGCTGCAGAACAAGTTGGGCCGGGACTATCTCCGGGATGCCATCGCCTTGCCTCGTGGGCAGTTTTATATCTCCCGCTTCAACCTGAACCAGGAGCAGGGCCAGGTCGAGGAGCCTTATAAACCCATGATCCGTTTTGCCGCACCGGTTTTCGACCAGGAGGGCAATAAGCAGGGGGTGATGGTCTTAAACTATCTGGGCTCCCTGTTATTGGGCCATATTCAAGATATCTTCAGGATGTCCCAAAACGAGGTTTATCTGCTGGATAAGGAGGGCTACCTGCTGATGAGTCCCGATCCGGCGGATCAATGGGGTTTTATGTTTAACAGGGAGCCGGTTTTCAAGGATAGGTTCCCCCTTTTCACCCAGTTGATGTCCCGCCGTAGCCAGGGGGAGTTTGAGACCAGGAATGGTCAGTTTATCTTCAAGGCCATAACGGTCTCGTTGCGAGAGGATCTACGCCCCAGCTTTGGTAAGAGCGGTAAAGAGTGGAAGGTGGTTATTCGGGTTGGTGAGGTCGAGCGCTCCTGGCGGGATCTGGCTGACCACCCCATTGCGGTGGTTATTACTGTCTGTGGTATTTTTCTGGCTTTTTTCATCTCCCTGTTTGCCTCGCTGTTGCTCATCTCCCGTAAAAACTACGAGAAGAAAGAGACTGAGGCTCTGCGAGAGTTGGAGTTTCAAAAACGGGCTTTGGATGAACATGCCATTGTCTCTGCGACGGATGTGACCGGTCGGATCAACTACGTCAACGACAAGTTTGTCGCCATCAGCGGCTACACCCGTCAGGAGCTGTTGGGCAATACCCACCGCATGGTCAAGTCTGGGGAGCACTCATTATCTTTTTATCAGAACATGTGGCGCACCATCAGCGAGGGTAAAACCTGGCATGGTGAGGTGCGAAATTTGACCAAAGAGGGGGAGTCCTACTGGGTTCGGGCCACCATTGTCCCCTTTTTGAACAGGCGGGGCAGGCCGTTTAAGTATGTCTCCATCCGTACCGACGTCACCGAGATGAAAGTGCTGGAGGCGCGGCTGTTGGTTGCCAAGGAGGAGGCGGAAGCGGCGGGCCGGGCCAAAAGCGATTTCCTGGCCAACATGAGCCATGAAATCCGCACCCCCATGAATGCCATTATCGGTTTGAGCCATCTCTGTCTTCAAACCCGGTTGACTGCTCGGCAGAAGGACTACACCCGCAAAGTACACAGCTCAGCCACCTCGCTGCTGCGGATTATCAACGATATTCTGGATTTTTCCAAGATCGATGCCGGTCAATTGGATATGGAGGCCACCGACTTTACCCTGGAGGAGGTGCTGGGGAGCATGGCTGCCATGATCTCCCTTAAAGCCCAGGAGAAGCAGTTGGAGTTTCTGATGGAGACCGCGGTGGATATTCCGCCGAGTCTGGTGGGGGACCCTCTGCGGTTGGGACAGATTCTGATCAACCTGGGCAATAACGCCATCAAGTTTACCCAAGCGGGAGAGGTGGCTATCTCGACGGAGGTGGTGGCGCGGGATGAGAGGGGGGTGCGGTTGCAGTTTACCGTCCGCGATACCGGTATCGGCATGACCCCAGAGCAGAGGGCGGGACTTTTTCAACCCTTTGCCCAGGCGGACGCCTCCATTACCCGTCAATATGGCGGCACCGGCCTGGGGTTGACCATCTCGCAACGGTTGATTGAGCTGATGGATGGCGAGATCCGTGTGGAGAGTGAAAAGGGGGTGGGGAGTCGGTTTATCTTTACGGTACAGTTGGGGGTCTCCAATCGGGTGGTGGAAAAAAGCCTGCTCCCCTCATCCGATCTGCGAGGCATGCGTGTCTTGGTGGTGGATGATAACGAAAGTGCCAGAAATGTCCTCTCCGACTATCTGGCCTCCTTCACCTTCAAGGTGAGTAAGGCCGTTGATGGCAGAGAGGCCATGGTTGCCGTCCAAGAGGCGGAAATGATGGAGGAGCCGTTTGATCTGGTGATGATGGACTACATGATGCCGGAGATGGACGGTATTACCGCAACCACCAAAATCCGCGATGAGCTGGGGCTTAAACAGGCACCGATGATTATCATGGCCACCGCCTACGGCGAGGAGAAAATGGTCAAGCGGGCCATAGCGGAGGCTCGGGTTGATGGTTTTTTGGTTAAACCCATCAACCAAAGTTTGCTGTTTGAGTCCATTATGGAGGTGTTTGGAAAAAATCGTCAGGAGGGTGACGGAGGGGGAGTGGACTTTACCAAGTGTGAAGACTACCAATCGCTCCTGTCCGGCGCCCACCTTCTGCTGGTGGAAGATAATGAGATCAATCAGCAGGTTGCCCGGGAGCTGCTGGAGCAGGCCAACATTTCTGTGGTGCTGGCAGAAAACGGCAAAGAGGCGCTGGAGCGGCTGGAGGAGGGTGCATTCGATGGTATCTTGATGGATATCCAGATGCCGGTGATGGATGGATTGACCTGCTGTAAGAAGATTCGCAAGGATGGCCGTTTTGTCGATCTGCCCATCTTGGCCATGACCGCCAACGCCATGTCAGGAGATCGGGATCTCTGTCTTGCAGCCGGCATGCAGGACCATATTGCCAAGCCCATCGATCCCGCCGCCCTGTTTTCCACCATCAGCCGTTGGATCAAACCTGCCAATCCCCAGGTTACTCCTCCCCCAGCCGAGAGGGAGGTAAAACCAGAGGCTTCCCCCACGCTTGACATACCCGGTATCGACACCCAATCTGGTCTGCAGCGGGTTGGAGGCAATGAGGAGACCTATCGACGTGTGTTGGCTAAATTTCGCAGCAACCAGGGAGAGATGGGGTCGGCTATTGCCCAGGCCCTGGATAGAGAGGATCGGCTTGCTGCTGAACGGCATGTTCACACCCTCAAAGGGGTCTCTGCCACCATCGGAGCCATGGCCCTGCATGAGCGGGCCAAAGAGCTGGAGTCTGCCATCAAAGGCTCGACCAAAGAGGGTAAGGTGGAGAATCTGCTTCAGGATACCGTAGAAGAGCTGAGCCTGATTTGTGAAACCCTGGATGAGAGGCTGCCTGCGGTTGAAATGACGCCCCCGGTCAGAGCCATTGGGGAGGAGAGCCTAGAGGAGATTCAAAAGCGTGATCGTCTGCTGCGTAAGGTGATGGAGCAGTTGGATATTTTTGATGCGGGGGTGGATAAGACCCTACGGGACTTGCGCCGTGGAGGTGGCTCCCAAGAGCTGATGGATTGGTTGGAGACGTTGGAGGAGAGAGTCTCCCACTATGATTTTGAGGGTGCGGTGACGACTCTGCAGCAGTGTATGACGGCACTCAAGGTAGATCTGGAGGTTCAAAATGGAGAATAACCCCCCCAAACCGACCATCTTGATTGTGGACGATACCCCGGGAAATCTGGATGTGTTAAAGGGGGTTCTGATCGACGACTATCGGGTTCGCCTTGCCATTAACGGCGCGTTGGCTCTGCGTTTGGCGGTCATAGAGCCGCAACCGGACCTGATTCTGCTCGATATCATGATGCCGGAGTTGGATGGTTATGAGGTGTGCCGACGGCTTAAACAGAATATCGCCACGGCGGATATTCCGGTTATTTTTGTCACCGCCAAAAGCGATGATGAGGATGAGCTTCTCGGCCTGCAGATTGGAGCGGTAGACTATATCATCAAACCTGTCAACCCATCCATTGTCAGGGCGCGGGTCAAAACCCACCTCACCCTGAGACATTTCAACCAGGAGATGGAGGCAAAGAGTCAGCGTCTTTACGAAATCAATGAACGGCTCTCCTCCAGCATGGAGCAGCTCTCCGCCTCGGAAGAGCGCTTTCGCTCTCTGGTTCAGACCATTCCCGATATTGTCTTCAAGATTGATTGTGAAGGGAAATTTATTTTTCTCAACAAGTCGATTGAACGGTTGGGCTACCACCAGTCCGACCTGATAGGCAAACATTTTTCTGAGATCATCCACAGCTCTGATGTCTCCAATGCCAGTCTGGACAAGGTATTGGAACGCATTGGCAAGGGGACTGAAAACCCGGAACAGAAGGTTTTTGATGAGCGGCGATCCGGGTTGCGGATGACGGTGGGGTTGGAGATTCGTCTGCGCACCAAATCGGGCCAAGAGGCCGAGTATGCCGAAGTGCGCAACATCGACGACCATACCGTCGGTGTGGAGGTCAACAGTACCGGTCTGTACGGAGAGGTGGGCCAGGATAGCTCCTACCATTCCCGGCACTATGTGGGGACGGTTGGGGTTATTCGGGATATTACCGACCGGCAGAAGATCCAGAAAGCCTTTGTTGAGGAGAAAAAGCTGCTCCGGCAGTTGATCTCTGCCGTCCCCCTGCCCATCTTTTTCATGGAGGGCCAGGGTAGTCTGCTCTTTTCCAACGATGCCTTTCAGCAGTTTGCCGGTTTGACAGAGGAGAATACGGCCATCCCCTCTCTGGCGGCTCTGTTTGACGGCGAGGGGGCAAAAGATCTGCAAGATCAGCTTGTGGATCTGATCGACGATACACAGAGCAACCGCAATATGGGTGACATTCAGTTGCTAGACAAAGAGAACAGGCCCTGTTTCCTGACGGTTATCCTCACCAAGTTTCAAAAAGAGAACCACCCTGAACCCATGGTGATTGGTGTGTTGGTGGATGTGACAGAGCAGCGGGAGTTTACCGCTCAGTTGGTTGAGGTGAGCCATCTGGCTGAAGCCATGGCGCGCAAGGCCGAGGAGGCCAATCAGGCCAAGGGGGATTTTCTGGCCAATATGAGCCATGAGATTCGCACCCCTCTCAATGCCGTCATCGGTCTCTCCCACCTCTGCCTGCAGACCGATCTCACCACCCGGCAGGAGGACTACCTCCAGAAGATCAGCCTCAGCGCCAAGAATCTCCTCTCTCTGCTCAACGATATTCTGGATTTCTCTAAAATTGAGGCAGGCAAGCTCTCCATGGAGACGGTCCCTTTTTCCTTGGAGGAGGTGTTGAGCAGTCTGGCAGCTATTTTGAGTGTCAAGAGCCAGGAGAAGGGGCTGGAGCTGCTGTTGGAGGTGGGAGCAGAGGTGCCCACCTCTTTGCGGGGAGACCCCCATCGTCTGCGGCAGGTTCTGACCAATCTGGGGGGTAACGCCCTCAAGTTTACCGAGCAGGGAGAGGTTGCCATCCGGGTTGAGGTGGTGGAGCAGGGGGATGGAACTGTTTTGCTGGGGTTTCGGGTGCGTGATACCGGTATCGGCATGAGTGAAAAACAGCGGAGTCGGCTGTTTCAGGAGTTTTCACAGGGGGACGCTTCTACCACTCGCAAATATGGGGGAACGGGGCTGGGGCTGGTTATCAGTAAACGGTTGGTGGAGATGATGGAGGGGGAGATTTGCTTTGAGAGCGTGCTGGGAGAGGGGACCCAATGTGACTTTACGGCCCGCTTCCTACTCGATAGCGACCAGGAGCCGACCCAGCCGATTCTGCCGGAAGAGATCCGCCGTTTACGGATTCTGGTGGTGGATGATAACAGTTCGGCCAGGGAGATCATGGCCTCTTATCTGCAGAGTTTCGGCAATCAACCCCTCTGTGTGGAGAGTGGCGAACAGGCTTTGGAACAGTTGACACAATCGGATGGGCAGGGGGCCCCTTTCGATCTGGTGCTGCTGGCTTGGAAAATGGCTGGCATGAATGGGATGGCGGTGGCTCGGGAGATTAAGGGTAAACGGGATTTGACGGTCACCCCTCGGATTATCATGGTCACCGCCTATGGTCGGGATGAGGTGATCACCTCTGAGCAGGAAAACGGGCTTTTGGATGGCTATTTGATGAAACCGGTCAGCTTGATCGCCCTCCATCAAGCTCTCTCTCTCACCTACGGTTATAGCTCTTCAAGCACCCTGTCAGCGGCAGAGGCCGACCCCCTGCCCAGCGACCTTTCGGGCTATAGGATTTTACTGGTAGAGGATAATGAGATCAACCAGCAGGTGGCTCGGGAGCTGTTGGCAATGGTCTCCATTGAGGTGACAACTGCCAACAACGGCCTGGAGGCCATCGAGCGGCTGGCTGAAGAGCGTTTTGACGGTATCTTGATGGATCTGCACATGCCGGTCATGGATGGTTTTCAGGCTACCGAAAAGATCCGCCAGACCAAGAGTGCCGAGCAGTTGCCGATTATTGCCATGACAGCCAATGCCATGGCCGGTGATCGAGATCGATGCCTGGCCTCCGGCATGAATGACCACATCGCCAAACCGGTGGTACCCGAACGGTTATACGCAACGTTGATCCGCTGGCTTGTGGAGAAGCCGACCCCAACCCCCAGACCCCAACCCACTCCACCGCCCATCAAGCCGACGGAGATGCCCACCCTTCCCCTGCCTCCCCTTCCCGGTATTGATCGCAAGGCCGGGCTGGGCAATATGGGGGGTAATCAGGCTCTTTACCGGGATGTTCTGCTCAAGTTTGCCAAAAATCAGGGGGGAGCCTGTCAGCGAATGGCGCACTATCTGGCGGAGGAGGATGGTGCCTCTCTGGAGGGGGCTGCCCATGAATTGAAAGGGGTTTGTGCCACCCTCGGAGCCAACAGTCTGGCTCAACATGCTGCCCGGATAGAGGGGTTGGCCAAACAGGCGGATCTGCCAGGGAACAGGCAGCAGGTTCAGGAGTTGTTGGAGAGGTTAACCGGAGAGTTGACCCGTTTGTTGGAGATGATTGATCGGGTTGTGAAGGGCAAAGAGGCCAAGAGGCCTCCGTCGGGTAGAGGGAAAGCCAAGGTTTCTGCCGAGGTACTTGGCCCGCTTTTTCGACAGGGGGCCGGTTTGTTGAAAAATTTTGATGCTTCCATTGAGCAGGTTGTCGAAAAGATTGCCGCCCTGGTGCCAGATGGGAGGGGGTTGGGCCATCTGGAGGCCATTCAGGCCGCTCTTGATGACTACCAGTTTGAAGCAGCTCTGACTCACTTGACACGATGGGCCAAAGTAGAAGGGGTCAATTTGGATGAACAGCCGTGACAGGGTGTTGAAGCGTCAGAAAGCAGCGTGGTGTGGATCGGCATGGCCTGGAGGAAAGAGAATCTCTTGTCTTTTGCTCTTGCTGTGGGTGTGGAGCCAGGCTCTGATGCCCTCACCTGGGCATGGGGCGCCTGCCATTAAGCTGACCACGCTTACGGTGGCGGAGCAGAGCTGGCTCAACAGTCGGGAGCAGATTCGAATCGGGGTCAACAGCCGGTGGCCTCCCATGGATTTTCTCGATAAAGAGGGGGATCCGGTCGGAATCGGGGTGGATTTTATCCGGGCGTTAAATCGACGTCTGGGCAACCGCTTAAAGCCTGTTCCCGGCACATGGGAACAGATCTATGCCGATGTTCAATCGGGTAAGCTGGACGCTCTGATGGATATTACCCCCCGACCGGATCGGGCCTCTTTATTTCACTTTACCAGCCCCTATATTCAGGTTCCCCATAGTATTTTTGCCCGACAGAATGACCCGGAAGCCGGCTCTCTGGCCTCTTTGGCGGGTCGCCGGGTGGCGGTTGAGAAGGGATTTTTTATTGTTCAGGTGTTGGGCAGTTCTTATCCCGATATTCAGGTTAAGGAGTATGAAAACACCCTGGCAGCCCTGCATGCGGTCTCCAAAGGGGAGGCGGACGCCTATATTGGTAACCGGGCGGTGGCCCTCCATAGTATGGGCGAGGCGCTCATCACCAACCTGACCGAGTATGAGACCATCAGCCAGACCTCCTCCATCAATGCCATTGGGGTGCGCAGGGATTTGCCCCTGTTACGGGATATTCTACAAAAGGCGCTGGCGGATATCACCCCCATGGAGAGAGCGGGGATTTTGCAGGCCTGGACGGGGGGAGGTCGTGAAAAGGCCACCCTGCAGCTAACCACCGAGGAGCGCCAGTGGATCAAGCGCCATCCGGTTATCCGGGTGGCGTCTGCATCCGACTTTGCCCCGGTCGAATTTAGAAGCTCCAACGGCGATTTCCTCGGTATATCCTGGGACTATCTCAATACCCTCTCCGATATGTTGGGGGTGGAGTTCAAGCCAACGGTCGGACGGACATGGAGCCAGCTTGTGGAGGATGTCCGGGCGCGTCGCATCGATATGTTTGCCTCGTCGGTAGAGACACCAAAGCGTCGTCAAACAACCCTCTTTACCTCCCCTTACCTCTCTCTTCCGACGGTTATTTTCACTCGAAACGGGGCCTCCTATATTGACAATCTTTCCAGCCTGAATGGTAAAAAGGTGGCGGTGGTCGAGGGGTTTTGGCTGGAGGAGATTTTGCAGGAAGAGCATGCCGGAATGGTTCAGGTTCCGGCCCGCACCGTTCAAGATGCCCTGTTCAAACTGACTCAGGGTCAGGTGGATGCCTATATCGATACCCTGATGACAGCCGGACATTATATCCAGGAAGAGGGATTCTCCAACCTTCAGGTCTCCGGTCACACCCCCTATCGGCTCAATCTGGCCATGGGGGTACGCAAAGATTGGCCCCTGCTCGCACAGATTTTGGAAAAAGCCATCAGCCACATCGATAGCAAGGGGCGTCAGGCTATTTTGGGTAAATGGTCGGTGGTGACGGTGGAAAACAGGGCCGATCTACAGGTGCTGTTGCAGACCCTGTTGGCTGCCGGGTTGCTGTTTTTCTTTTTCTTCAGTTGGAACTGGAGTTTGCGTCGTCAGATTAGAGAACGAAAAAAAGCCGAAAATGAGATGAAAAAGCTGCTGAGTGCGGTTGAACAGAGCCCCACAGCGATTATCATCACCAATACCGAGGGTATCATTGAGTATATCAACCCGGCCTTTACCCGAACATCGGGGTATGAGAGCCACGAGGTGATGGGTCAAAAGCCCAATTTGCTTAAATCTGGAGAGATGAGTGGGGAGGTTTACCAGGTGCTTTGGGAGACCATTCGTCAGGGGCGGGAGTGGTCTGGGGAGCTGCTCAACCGCAAGCGGGACGGAACCCTGTTTTGGGAGTCGGTCTCCATTGCGCCCATTCGAGATGAAGCGGGGGTCATCACCCATTTTATCGCCGCCAAAGAGGATATCTCTCAACGCAAAGAGGATGAGATGGCCTTGAAGGCCACCAGCACCCGGTTGGATCTGGCTCTCAAGGCAGGAAACCTCGGCCTGTGGGATGTGGATCTGGAGACCGGCAAGACCATCGTTGATGCTCGGTGGCACGAAATCCTGGGGTTCTCCCCCCGCTCCTCTCCTGTGAGCCATCGCGACCACTGGCTGGAGAAGATCCACCCGGAGGATCTGCAGCGGGTTCAGGCGGTTGGACGGCAGTTCAGGGACAATCTATTGGAGGAGTATGATGTCCAGTATCGGATCATCAAACAGGGTCAGATTCACTGGGTGGTCTCCAAAGGGGATGTTTTTTTGTGGGGCCGGGATGGTCGACCTGTTCGGATGGTGGGCACCATAGAGGATATCACCCTGCGAAAGCGCAGTGAGGAGGAGCTGGCCCAGGCCAAGGAGGTTGCCGAGGCGGCTACAGTGGCCAAAAGCCATTTTCTGGCCAATATGAGCCACGAAATCCGCACGCCCATGAATGCCATCATCGGCATGAGCTACCTGGCCCTCCAGACCCAATTAACCCGCAAGCAGGAGGATTACATCCATAAAATCCACCATGCGGCCGGTTCTCTGTTGGGCATTATCAACGATATTCTGGATTTTTCTAAAATCGAGGCCGGAAAGCTGGATATGGAGACGATCCCCTTCCAGCTTGACAAAGTGTTGGATAACCTGACCAACCTGATCACCCCTAAAATTCGTGAGAAGGGGCTGGATATCCAGATTATCACCACGGCCGATACCCCCAACAGGCTGATGGGTGATCCCCTGCGATTGGGGCAGATTTTAATCAATCTGGCCAATAACGCCGTCAAGTTTACCGATCAGGGCAGCCTGCTGATCCGCATCGAACTGGTGGCTCAAACCAGCGAGCGGGCGGTGCTGCAGTTTTCTGTGCAAGATACCGGTATCGGTATGAGTCATAAAGAGCAGGAGAAGCTCTTTCACTCTTTCAGCCAGGGCGATGCCTCCACCACCCGAAAATATGGTGGAACCGGCCTGGGATTGAGTATCTGCCATCGACTGACCGAAATGATGGGAGGGGATATCTGGGTAGAGAGTGAGTCTGGGGTTGGCAGCACCTTTATCTTTACCGGTGTGTTTGGTCTGCACC
The DNA here is from genome assembly GCA_002753565.1 of Magnetococcales bacterium. Taxonomy (GTDB): domain Bacteria; phylum Pseudomonadota; class Magnetococcia; order Magnetococcales; family JADFYX01. Next base: position 211,751 of record PEAM01000002.1, read on the forward strand.
AGCAGGCCGAAGAGCAGGAGGAGAAGAGCCAGCCTTTGGAAGTTGACTCCCTTCAGGAGGTGCGGGTGCTGTTGGTAGAGGATAATGAGATCAATCAGCAGGTGGCTCGAGAGCTGTTGGAGATGGTTGGTGTGGTTGTAACCATTGCCAGAAATGGCCTGGAAGCGGTGGATGCGGTCTCCAGGGACTCTTTTGATGCGGTCTTGATGGATATCCAGATGCCGGTCATGGATGGTTTTAAAGCCACCCGAACCATACGGGAGGCCCCAAAACACCAAAACCTGCCCATTATCGCCATGACAGCCAACGCTATGGCTGGCGACCGGGAGAGGTGTCTGGAAGCGGGCATGAATGACCATATCACCAAGCCGGTGGTACCAGAAGAGCTTTATGCTACCCTCAGCGGCTGGATAGAGAGAGCGCCTTCCGAGCAGCCCCCACCACGCCAGGCCCGACGACCAGAGGAAAAACCCCAGGACTCTACTCCGGTTGCCCTTCCGCCCCTGCCGGGTATCAATGGGGCGGAGGGGCTGCTCAACATGGGCAGTAATCGCCATCTTTTCAGAAAAGTGTTGCTCAAATTTGTACAAAACCAAGGAGGATCCTGCCAACTGATGCGTCAAATGGTGGCATCAAACGACCATAAGGGGTTGGAACACGCCGCCCACGCCTTGAAAGGGGTGTCGGCTACCATTGGTGCCAGGGCGTTGGCCACCTTGGCTGGAAAGATTGAGAAACAGGCCAAAAACCGGCAGAATCTCGGAGAGATCGAGCCGATACTTCAAGAGGCTTCCGAAGAGCTGCTGCAGATTGTCCTGGCCATTGAGTCAACCCTGGTTGAGGAGCCGAAGCAGGGGGATGAGCAGGCGAGCCCCTCTCAGGGGGCGGAAATCAAGAGAGAGCTGTTGCAACCGCTCTTTATTCGGGCAATGGGCCGACTGTTAGCCTATGATTCGTCGGTGGACACCGTTGTCGAGGAGATCACCCCGCTGTTGGTTGGTGATCGGCTCCGACAGATGAAGTTGAAAGCCATCCAGGAGGCGCTGGAGATTTATGATTTTGAGGGAGCCCTTGTTCTCTTCCGTGGTTGGGCCGATGAAGAGGGGATTCAGCTGGAGCAGTAGGTGTGGTTGGTTGCGATCCGTATAAACCCTTGTTGATGGAAAACAGGTATGGAAGAGAAAAAAGTCATCTCACTGCTCTTTGCCACGCTCTTGATTATTGTGGCGGTCTTGGTCGTTCGGGTCTATGAAAGCCCCGTCATGAATGTCAAGCGTGTCGGTGTAAAACCAGAATTGATCCATCTGCGCCTGGGGGTGAATATCCCGGAGGAGACTGCTCTTTATGCGGCTGCTGTACGTTTTTCTGAGGAGGTAGCCAGGAAAAGCAGTGGTCGGTTGAAGGTTACGGTCCACCCCGGTCAGAGTTTGGGCAATGACAACCAGATGGTCGAGATGGCTCGCCGGGGGGAGTTGGCCCTGGTTCTAACCCCTACCGCCAAGCTTAGCACGGCTGTTCCGGCCATGCAGGTGTTGGATTTGCCTTTTTTCTTCTCCTCCCCAGAGGCGCTCTATACCGCATTGGATGGAGAGTTTGGCCAGCAGTTGTTGGCAAAGCTGGACCCCATCGGGCTGAGAGGGGTGGCTTTCTGGGGAAACGGTTTTAAACATTTTATTGCCAATCGGCCTCTGCATAGCCCATCAGACTTTTCCGGTCTGACCATGCGGATTATGAAAAGTCCCATTATTCAAGAGCAGTTCGAGCTGTTGGGTGCCACCACCCTTCCCATCGATTTTCACTCTACCTACAAAGCCCTGGTGGATGGGGTGGTGGATGGTCAGGAGAATCCGCTGGTTGCCATTGTCTCCATGGATTTTCTTACCGTCCAATCCCACCTGACCCTGAGCAATCATGCCTATCTGGGCTATCTGTTCTCCATCAGCAAAAAGCGGTTGAATGAGCTGGCCCTGGATGATCAACGCATTCTGGTGCAGACCGCAGAAGAGATGACTCACTGGGAACGGGAGGAGACCCTGCGCCGTGAGCAGGGGTTTCTTGACAAGATTCGGCAGGCGGGGATGGTGGTTGGCCAGTTGAGCCAGGAGGAGATCCAGGTATTTCAGGGGGTATTGAACCATCTTTCCCGCAAATTCGAACCCATACTGGGCGCCGATATCATCTCTTTGGCCCAGGAGAGCATTCTCCTGAGCAGGTTGGAGAGTGACACTCCAACTCCCCTGCTCATCGGTCTTGATCTCGACCTCTCTCTCATCAATCCGCAAGCCTCTTTGGCGCTCAAGCAGGGGGTGGAGTTGGCGATTCATGAGATCAACCAGGAGGGTGGGGTGTTGGGGCGTCCCCTGAGCCTGATTGCCAAAGATAACCAGGCCATTCCCGAGCGTGGTCGGGATAATGTGGTTAATTTTCATCTGTTCGACAGCCTGATCGCCATCATCACGGGTAAGGCCTGGCCGGTTTTATCGGCGGAGCTGGAGCTGGCTGGGGAGCTTGGCATTCCTCTCCTGTTGCCTTGGGAGAAGAGCCAGGGGCCGGATATAGAGGGGGATCAGCCGTCACAATGGGTGGTCCATTCCCCGTCGATCAACTGGCTGTTGGAGGAGGTTCTCCAGCGGGAAAAACAGCTATTGGATGCCTATCAACACTATTTTCACCTGAAACCCAACCGGAAGCTGCTCAGGAAAGCGGGCTTTTTTTATGGGTATGAACTGGTCTATCTGTTGAAAGAGGCCATTCTCAAGGGTGGGGATCTGGATCGGGAAAGGGTCATGGCCCATCTGGTTGCAGGGGTAAAACAGAGAGAAAAAGAGGGCCAGGCTCTCTTGAGAACGGAGGCTCGCTAGGCAAAGCTGATGACCACATTAAATAAAAAAAGCCTGAAAAGTCGGCTGGTTCTCCAATTTGCCACCTTTGTTGCCACCTCCTTGTTGTTGGTCGCTGGTCTGATGACCTTTCAGACCGTCCAGATTGTCAAGAAGAGTGTGCTCTCCGAACAGAAGAAAAATGGTCAAAACAGCTTGCTGAGACTGAATGAACATCTGGACTCTTTGGTGGAAAATGTTCAGCAGCTCTCCAAAAATACCCTGATCATCAACGCTCTGATCGATCGATCGAAGCGGGGGAATTTTCTACCCCAACTCGCCGCCAATTTTGCGACCGGACGGGATGTGAAGGCTTTTATGTTGGTGGATTACAGCGGCCATCCTCTTTTTGTGGATCGGGAGATTCCCCCCAACTATAACGACTCCCTGCCTCTGCGTGAGGCGTTGGGTTTGGATCGTGGCTCAGTCATGGTGGATGTGCAAAAAAAGAGCCTGATCATCAGCCACCCCATCCGCTACTACAATACCACCCAGGGCGCGGTGATTGTCCATTTTGACTTTCCTGAAATCCTGAAAGATACCGCCTCGAGGTCGGATCAGGGTCGGCAGGCCTTTTTTATCAAAAAGGCCTTTATATATGGGCAGGGAGAGAGCCAGCTGACGGAGACGGTCTCTCTGACGGTCTACCCTTCCATGGAGGATGGTTGGGTTAGAAAGCTGAACATGAGCCTGATCATCACCCTGGATCGTGCTCTTTTTCTGGAGCCTATCTATGAAGCTGTCATTGATGAGGTTCTGCTGATTTTGGCTATTCTGATCGGGGCCATTCTTCTGGCTTTTCGCATTGGTCAAAGGAGTGCCGATCCTATTTTAACCCTCTGTCAGCGGGTGCGTGACTGTAGCCGGGAGAGCGGTCTGCAGATCAGCCCGGTGGGGACGGGGGATGAACTGGAGGAGCTGGCTCTTATCTTTGAAGGACGTACCCGGGAGCTCTGGAAAATTCAGGAAGATCTGGAACAACGGGTGGCAGAGCGGACCCGAGATCTTTCGGCCTTGAATGAGAGCCTGGAGAGAGAGATTGATGAACGCCGCCAGGCAGAAGCGGAGGCGATGCAGAGCCAGCAGATGATGGAGCATGCCCAATCCATCGCCCACCTGGGGAGTTGGGAGTGGGAGATCCGCTCGGGGCGGTTCACCTGGTCGCCGGAGGTCTATAAAATTTTTGGTCTGGATCAAAAAAACTGCCAGCCTGATTATGCCCTGTTTCTCGACTGTCTCCATCCAGATGATGTCGAGAGAGTCAAAGAGGCGGTGGAGGATGCTCTGGAGTCTGACAGGGATGACTATACGGTGGAGCATCGGATTGTCCGCCCCGATGGCCGGGAGCGATATGTCCATGAGGTGGGGGAGATCTACCGGGATAAGGCCGGCTCTCCCCGGCTGATGTTTGGTACCATCCACGATATTACCCAGCGGAAAATGTTTGAGTTGGAGATCAGCCAGGCCCGACAGGAGGCCGAAAAGGCCAACCGGGCCAAAAGCCATTTTTTGGCCAATATGAGCCATGAAATTCGCACCCCCATGAACGCCATCATCGGCTTGAGCCATCTTGCGCAGCAATTTCCCCTGCCCCCCAAGCAGGCGGACTATCTGAAAAAAATTGATTTATCTGCCAACACCCTGTTGAAACTGATTAACGATATTCTCGATTTTTCCAAAATGGAGGCGGGAAAGCTGGCGATGGAGCAGCAGCGCTTTGTCCTGGCTGAGGTGCTGGAAAATCTGGTTGCGGTGATTCATGCCAAGTGTGTCGAGAAAAAATTGACCTTCACCCTGAATATTGCTGACGAAGTCCCCGATCATTTGATTGGTGATGCCCTGCGTCTGGGCCAGGTGTTGACCAACCTGACTGCCAACGCCGTCAAGTTTACCCAAAAGGGAACGGTCACCCTCTCCGCCGTCCTGCTGGAGAGGTCTGAAGAGTCGGTGAAGCTTGAGTTTGAGATAGCCGATACCGGTATTGGCATGAGTCAAGAGCAGGTTTCTCAGCTTTTCCAATCCTTTCATCAGGCCGACCCCACCATTACCCGTCAATATGGCGGCAGTGGATTGGGTTTGGTTATCAGCAAGCGGTTGGTGGAGATGATGGCCGGGGAGATCAGAGTGGAGAGTGAGGAGGGGGTGGGGAGTCGTTTTACCTGCACGATTCCGTTTTTGTGTTCCAAAGAGGAGAAGCGCTCTCAGGGTGGTACCCTGTCGAGTAAGCGACCTGAGCTGTTATTCAGCACCATGACGGCGGCCCGACCGCTCCCCGACTCGAACCAACAGGGTGAGGAGGAGGGAGAGCCGTTGGATCTGGTCGCCTTGACACCGCTTTTTAACGAAGCGCTGAATCTGCTCCGGGTTTTCGACTCGGCGGTAGAGAGCGTGATTGAAAAGATTGCCCAGAAGGTAGGTAACCAATCTCGCCATGAAAAATTGAAATTACTCCAGGAGGCACTTGCAGACTATGATTTTGAGTCCTGCCACTCTATATTATTGGCATGGGGTCGTGAAGAGGGAATGGAACTGGAGTCGAGTGACCATGAGGCTAAACCATGAAGGAGCATGAGGAATTGACGCAAAAAACGATTCTTATTGTCGATGATACACCGGAAAACCTGGATGTGATGAAAGGGGTTCTCAGCCCCTATTATCGCATTCAAATTGCCACCAATGGCAGGCTGGCCATCAAAGTCGCCCTCTCATCCTCTCCCCCCGATCTGATTTTATTGGATGTGATGATGCCGGTGATGGATGGCTATGAGGCTTGTCGGTACCTGAAGGAGGATGAGCGTACCCGGCATATTCCCATTCTGTTTGTGACCGCTAAGGCGGAGGTTGAAGATGAGACCAAGGGGTTTGAGTTGGGGGCGGCGGACTATCTGATCAAACCCATCAGCCCCCCCGTTGTACTGGCACGGGTCAAGACCCATTTGGCCATGAATGACCGAATTCGCCTGCTGGCTGATGAGGTAGCCTCACGCACGGCACAAATTCAGCAGCGCAATACCCAGCTGGAGGAGACCCGTATTGAGGTGATTCATCAGTTGGGGCGGGCGGCGGAATTTCGGGATAACGAGACCGGCCTGCATGTGATGCGGATGAGCCGGTTTGCCTATCTTTTGGCGTTGAAGTCGGGTTTGAGCGAGCCGGAGGCCGTCGCCCTGATGCATGCGGCTCCTCTGCACGATGTGGGCAAAATTGGCATCCCCGACCATATTCTTCTCAAGCCTGGTAAACTGACGGCGGAGGAGTTCGAGCTGATCAAGGGCCACGCCAAGATGGGGTATGATATCATTGGCAAGCAGAGTGCGGACATTTTAAACATGGGCGCTCTCATCGCCTATACCCATCATGAAAAGTGGAACGGTTCGGGCTATCCGCGGGGGTTGAAGGGGGAGGAGATCCCCCTGGCGGGTCGTCTCTGTGCGGTGAGTGATGTTTTCGATGCCTTGACCTCTGTCCGGCCCTATAAAAAGGGCTGGTCGGTAGAGGATGCCTTGGCTTTGATCTCCCGAGAGGCCGGAGCCCATTTCGATCCGAGGCTGGCCAAGCTGTTTATTGGCTTGCGACCAGAAATTGTCGAGATTATGGAGCAGTATCAGGATAGGCCGGATACCATGTAGAGGGGGGGGATGGATTGGGCAGGCATCTATGTTGACCGCTGAAAACAACAGGCGACCGATCATCCTGGTGGTGGACGACACCCCGGAGAACATCGATGTGTTGCGGTCGGCCCTGCAGGCCGACTATGCCGTTCGAGTCGCCCCGTCGGGCCGGGTGGCCTTGAAGGCGGTCAAGATTCTCCCCCTTCCAGATCTGGTGTTGCTGGATATCATGATGCAGGATATGGACGGCTACGAGGTTTGTCGCCAACTCAAGGCTGACCCGGTCACCGCATCGATTCCGATTATTTTTGTGACGGCAAAGACCGGCGAAGCGGATCAGCTTGCCGGGCTGAATCTGGGGGCGGTGGACTATATTACCAAGCCCTTTAGCATTCCCATCGTCCAAACCCGGGTCAAGACCCATTTGACGGTCTTTTTGCAACGGCAGCTTCTGGAAAAACAGAACCTGCAACTGCTGGAGGCAGCCAGATTGCGGGATAACGTAGCCCAGATAACCCGTCATGATCTCAAAAGCCCCTTGGCATCCATTATCGGTTTTACCCAACTGCTGGCAAAAACACCCGCTCTGGGGGATAAGTCCCAGGGCTATATCAAGCTGATCGAGACCGCCTCCTATCGCCTGTTGAATATGATCAACCACTCTCTGGATCTTTTTCAGATGGAGGAGGGGCGCTATCACCTGCAACCCAAAGAGATGGATCTGCTAACCATTCTCAACCAGGTCAAGGAGGAGATGTTCACCCTTTCCCGATCGAAAAACTGCCCGATAACCCTGATATCTCAACAGGAAGAGAGTGTGATGATTCAGGGGGAGAGGCTGCTTTGCCACAGTCTGTTTGCCAACCTGATCAAAAATAGTCTGGAGGCCTCCCCCGTGGGTCAAGCCATTGTCATTACCCTCAGAAGAGAGGAGGGTTGGCTTAAGGTTGAGGTGCAAAATGGTGGCGAGGTGCCTGAGGAGATAAAGGATCGCTTTTTTGATAAGTTTATAACCAGCGGTAAACGTTCAGGAACCGGGTTGGGGACCTATTCGGCTCAACTGATTACCCATCTGCATCAGGGGGAGATTCGGATGAAGAGCTCCGCTGTTTCCGGAACCACGGTGACGGTTCGGTTCCGGTTGAATTCTCAAGAGTTGGTCGGTTCCTGATTTCTGGGTTGGGCTTTTGGTCGAAAAGATGAGATCATGGGGTGGGGATGGGCAGGCTGTTGGTTTGATTCAACCTGTCAGACAGAGTGTTATCATCAAACTTTATCTTGGATTGGAACTGTGTCAGTGAGCCAGAAAAAAAGGGAGATCATCCTGGTTGTGGATGATACACCTGAGAATATTGATGTCTTGAAGGGGGCGTTGGTTGCCGACTATACGGTCAGACCGGCGCCCAATGGAGAGATCGCCCTGAAAGCCGCCGCGGTGCAACCCAGACCGGATTTGATCCTGTTGGACATCATGATGCCCGGCATGGATGGCTTTGAAGTGTGCCGCCGACTGAAGACCAATCCGGCAACACGGCATATTCCGGTTATTTTTGTCACGGCAAAAACCGAGGTTGCCGACGAGCTGGAAGGGTTGAACCTGGGTGCGGTCGACTACATTACCAAACCGTTTCGCATTCCTATCGTTCAGGCTCGTGTTCGTACCCATCTGGCCTTGGAGGCGAGCAAAAAAATTCTGGACAAACAGAATCGAACCCTGGTCCGAGAGCGGGAGTTGATCGAGACAATCCTTGTCAAGATGCGCGGAGCAGAGATGTTTGATGGCCGTAATTTGCGTCATCTGATCTCTCCGGTCGAGGTGACGGCGGGGGATATGTTGCTTTCGGTGTTTACTCCAGATGGGCGACAGATGGTGCTGTTGGGGGATTTTACCGGTCACGGCCTCCCGGCTGCCATCGGGGGTCCTTTGGTGACCTATATCCTCAACGAGTTTGCCCGCCGCGGGGCCAGTGGGGCGGAAATTCTTCAAGAGATCAACAGCCAGCTTTGTGCCCGACTGCCGGTGGGTGTTTTTTTTGCGGCCTTTTTTCTGGAGATCTCAACCAAACGTAAAAAAGCCACCCTCTGGAATGCCGCCCTGCCAGACGGAATCTTGCTTCGGGATGGGGCGGTGCGCAAGCGTTTTGCCTCCAAGTCCATACCGTTGGGTATTTTTGACTCGGTTGATATTGTCGAGGCAGGGCAGAGTATCTCCTTGAAGAAGGGGGATCGATTGTACGCCTTTTCGGATGGGATTATTGAGGCTAAAGGGGGGGCAGGAGAGATGTTTGGTATGGGTCGACTGGAGCATTTTTTGGTTCAGGCGGTTAAACAGGGGCGTGAACTGGATGATCTTCTTCCCCTGCTCAATACCCATGTCGGCTCCACAACCCATGAGGACGATCTTACCTTGGTTGAGGTTCAGTTTAGAGCGTAAGACAACTTCCTGCCTGACCGGCAGATGGGTATTCTATGAATAAGCGTCAGCTGTTTCGTTTGCGAACACTCCTTTTGCTGCTGCTGCTGGGGGGGGGTGGGCTCTGTTCCCTCTTTTCCGGGCGGGCCATGGCGGCCGAGAAGGTTGCCATTCAGCTGAAATGGTTCCATCAATTTCAGTTTGCCGGCTACTACGCTGCCAAAGAGAAGGGTTTTTTTGCCCAGGAGGGGCTGGATGTCACTCTGCTGGAGCGTAATCCCGACAGCGGCTACATTCGAGATGTTCTACAGGGTAGGGCACGCTATGGCGTAGCCGATGCCGGGCTGGTTCTCTCTCGCATGCAGGGCAAGCCGGTGGTGTTGTTGGCGCAGATTTTTCAACACTCTCCCCTGGTTCTGTTCTCTTTATCCACCACCAATATCCGCACCCCCTATGACCTGTTTGGCAAAAAGGTGATGGCCGACCTGAAAGGCAACAGCGACGCCCCCCTCAATGCCATGTTGATGAATACACTGGAGGGGACCGATACCATTGTCGTCTTGCCCAACAGCTACCGGAATGAGGATCTGCTGGAGGGGAAGGTGGATGCCATGGACGGCTATTTGACCGACCAGCCCTATTGGTTTAAGCAGCGTGGCGCGTCGGTGACCCAACTGGATCCTCGAGATTATGGGGTCGATTTTTATGGGGATAATTTTTTTACCACCGAAGAGGAGGTTGAACACCACCCCCTGAGGGTCGAGAAGATGATCCGGGCTGTCAAGCGGGGTTGGCGTTATGCGCTGGAGAACCCAGAGGAGATAGTCGATCTGATTCTGGAGAAGTATAATACCCGTCAACTGGATCGGGGCCATCTGCTTTTTGAGGCAGAAGAGACCAGAAAAATAATTCAATCAGAACAGGTTGAGTTGGGCCGTTATGAACCGGTCCGTTATGCCAAAATGGCGGAGATCTATGCCTCCCAGGGGTTTGCCGACGTGGCAAAGGTGGAGTCTGGTTTTTTCTACGCCCACCATCAGAATCTGGAGAACCAACCCACCCCCCCCCTTCTGACCCCTCAAGAGCGAGCCTGGATTGAGAAAAACCCTCGGATTCGGGTCCATAACGAGCGCAACTGGCCCCCCTTCAACTTTAGCCGGGCAGGGGAGCCTCAGGGGCTTTCCATCGACATCATGAACCTGTTGGCCCAAAAGGTCGGGCTAACGGTTGACTATCTGACCGGGCCTACCTGGCCGCAGTTCATGGAGATGATCCGGGAGGGAGAGCTGGATGTCATGCTCAACATTGTCAAGACCCCGGAACGTCAGAAGTATCTGCTCTTTACCCCCCCCTATAGCGAGAATCCCAACACCATTCTAAGCCACGCCAACGCACCCTATCACAGCCTAAAGCAGCTGTTTGGCAAGACGATCTCTGTACCCAAAGGGTTTTTTTATGAAGAGATAATAAGGAACAACTATCCCCAGATTCATGTCCTGCCCCTGAAGGAGACCATCGATACCATGAAGGCGGTGAGCTTTAACAAGGCCGATGCCGCCTTGGGAGAGCTTGCGGTATTTAATCACCTCATGGCCCAACATCTGATCAATGGTGTGGTGGTCTCCGGAGAGTTGGATCTGGGTAACCCAGAGTTGACCCTGCTGAACATGGCGACCCACAAACGGTCACCGTTATTGGCCTCTATACTTACCAAGGGGCTGCAGGCCATTAGTGACGATGAAAAACGGGTGATTCAGAATAAATGGCTGCAGGAGGCACACCGAGAGGCCGCCCGCAATACGGTGGAGAAAAAGCAGACATTCCATTGGTTTATTATTGGAGCCATTGGTATTTTCCTGCTGATGCTGGCCGGTTTGCTGGTGCTTCCCCGGCTTTTTTCCGACCAGCTGCTGACCCGCCATTTTGGGTCGGTCCGTTTTCGGGTTATGGCGTTGACCGGCATGAGTTTGATGGTCCTTTTGGTGGCCCTGTTGGTGTGGTACACCCTGGTTCAGAATAAAAAAGCGGTGATGACCTCTCTGGAGGCCGAGTTGACCCTGGTGTTGCAGAGTGTTCTGGAGCGCAACGATTTATGGGTCCAAGATCGGCTTAACCTACTGACTCAGTTGGGTCGAGATCCTGAATTGGTTGCTATTACCAAGAGGCTGTTGAAGGTGCCGGTCAATGCGGCTGACCTGATAGCGTCAAAGCCGTTGGCCGAGGCGCGAGCCTTTGTCACCCGGCGGGAGAGAGAGCTTGGCAAGGTGGGGTTTTTCATCATCAACCCAGACCACATCAGCATTGGCTCTCGACGGGATTCCAACCTGGGCACCAAAAACCTGATCAGCAAGCAGAAACTCAGCCTGTTGAGCAGGGTGTTTGATGGGCACTCCCTCTTTATTCCCCCCATTCGATCCGATGTACCCCTGACAGATGAAGGGTCGGGGTTTCGACCTCTGAGCATCTTTTTTGCGGTGCCGATTCGGGATCGGGATGGAACGGTTCTGGCGGTGTTGACTCAGCGGCTGGAACCATCCAAGGAGTTGAGCCGGATCATGTGGAGTGGTCGAGTGGGTCAAAGCGGTGAGAGCTACATGGTTGATCCCGAAGGGCGACAGGTTACCGAGAGCCGTTTTCGAGATCAGTTGGACAAGATTGGACTGTTGGACCGGCTGGCCCCATCGGGGGATACCATCGAGGTGCGGGACCCCGGTGGCAATATGGTAACCGGCCACCAACCTACACTTCCCCGCGAAAATCTGCCCTTTACCCGAATGGTACAAAACCTGTTTAAACAGGCTGAGGATAAAGGGGAAGATAGCTTTGTCGTCAGCCATGACAGGCAGGGGCATGATGAGATTGTGGTTGATGTCCGGGGTTATCGGGACTATCGGGGGGTGGAGGTGTTTGGGGTCGGGCAGTGGGAGTCGCAACTGGGTATGGGGGTGGTGACCGAGATTGATCAGGAAGAGGCGCTGAGCGGCTATTATCGCTTGCGACAAAATCTGCTTATTATTGCCGGTGTTACCCTGTTGCTGGCTATTATTGCCACCCTGGTAACCATCATGTTGGGGGAGCGGGCCACCCGGCTGATGCGCCGAACCCAGGAGGAGCTGGAGAAGCGGGTGGCGGATCGGACGCAGGCGCTGAATGAGAGTCAAAAGCGGTTTGAGTTGGCGGTGCGAGGGAGTGGCGATGCGTTGTGGGAGTATGATTCTCACCGGGATGAGAGTTGGTTTTCGACCCGATTTCTCGAACTCTTAGGCTATGAGCCCGATGCTCTCCCCTGTAACCTGGAAACCTGGAAGAGCCATGTTCATCCTGAGGATCAGAAACGTGCTGTTGCGGCATTTATTGACCATCTAAGGGCGGATATTCCCTATGATGTGGAGTATCGACTGCGGACCAAAAGCGGTGCGTATCATTGGTTTCAGGCCCGTGCGAAGACGGTTCGGGATGATCGAGGGTTTCCATCTCGCACCAGTGGTACCATTAGCAACATCCATGAGCGAAAACTGGCCCAGGCCGCCATACAAGAGAGCCAGCAACGGCTGGAACTTGCTCTGGAGGGGGGGGATCTCGGCTCTTGGGATGCGGATCTTATCCTGGGCAAGACGGTGGTCAACTCCCGTTGGGCAGAGATTATTGGTTGCTCTCTTGATGATATCTCCGATCCTCATCAAATCTGGTTGGACACCATCCATCCCGACGATCGACCGTGGCTTTTGGCCTATGGGGAGGCCTATCGGTATGGAAGCGGCCTTAAATATGAGGCGGAGTATCGCCTGAAACTGGCGGATGGTCGTCTCAAGTGGGTACTCTCCAAGGGGACCGCTGTCTCTCGTGATGAGAAGCAGCGCCCCTTGCGTATTGTAGGCACCATGATGGATATCACCATCCGCAAGGAGGCCGAGCAGGCGCTCTCTCAAGCCAAGGAGACCGCCGAAGCGGCGACACGGGCCAAGAGTGATTTTCTGGCTAATATGAGCCATGAGATCCGCACCCCCATGAATGCCATCATCGGCATGAGCCATCTGGCCCTGCAGACCAACCTGACCCCCAAACAGCGGGACTATGTCAGCAAGACCCACTTTGCCGCCAACGCCCTGTTGGGCATCCTCAACGATATACTCGATTTTTCCAAGATAGAAGCGGGTAAGATGACGCTGGAGAGTCTCCCTTTCCGATTGGGGGAGGTGCTGGAAAATGTCACCAGTCTGGTCTCTGTCAAGGCGCGGGAGAAGGGGCTGGAGTTATTAATCTCCACCGCAGCCGATGTACCGGATGGGTTGATGGGTGACCCGTTGCGTCTGGGTCAGATATTGACCAACCTGGCCAATAATGCCGTCAAGTTTACCGAACACGGCCGGGTGATCATTCAAACCGAGTCGGTTTTAGAAGAGGGAAACCGGATTGAGCTGCGTTTTTGTGTGCAAGACACCGGTATTGGCATGTCAACAGAGCAGATGGGGCGACTGTTCCAGGCTTTCTCCCAGGCGGATAACTCCACCACCAGAAAGTTTGGCGGAACCGGGTTGGGTTTGACCATCAGCAAACGTTTTGTGGAGATGATGGGTGGAAAGATCTGGGTTGAGAGTGACTTGGGCCAGGGGAGCTCGTTCTGTTTTACCGCCTCCTTTGAACGCCAGAGCCTGTTGGCTTCTGTGCCACGGCATCTTCCGCCTGACCTGGGGGCGGAGTCGGTGGCACCCCTTGCCGGTTCGCGCATCTTGCTGGTAGAGGATAATGAGATCAATCAGCAGGTGGCAACAGAGCTTCTGGAGCAGGGGCGACTGGTGGTCACTGTGGTCAACAATGGTCAGGAGGCGTTGGAGGCGGTTAATCGAGAGGATTTTGATGCCGTTTTGATGGATATTCAGATGCCCCTGATGGATGGCTACCAAGCAACCAAGGCGATGCGAGCGCAGGATCGGTTAAAGGGGTTGCCGATTATCGCCATGACCGCCAACGCCATGGCGGGAGACCGGGAAAAATGTCTGAAGGTCGGCATGAACGACCATGTGGTCAAGCCCATTGATCCCAAGGAGATGTTCCGGGCCTTGGCACAATGGATCAAGCCGGCTCTAAGGCCGCTGCCCAAACGTCATCTCAACCCAACCTTTCGCTCCGAAGAGGAGGGGGGGGTGGATGAACTACCCAACCTGCCGGGGTTTGACCTGGAGCGGTCGGTGGCACGGGTTGGGGGGAGCCTGCCGGCCTACAGAAAGTTGCTGGATCGGGTGGTGCAGAGTGAAGCCGATGCTGTGGACCGTATTCGCCAGAGCCTGGCAAACGGGGAGCAGGAGGAGGCCATACGGGCTGCCCATACCCTGAAAGGGTTGGCGGGTACGATTGGTGCGACGACGCTCCAGTCGGAGGCCGCCCTGTTGGAGCAGGCTTTGGTCAGGGGAGAGGAGGAGGGGCAGAGTCGTCTGCTGGAGTCTGTTGCCCAGACCCTTTTGCAGACCGTACAGGTCATCGAGTCTGCCAGGGTGGAGCCCACCCTCAGGCGGCAACAGGTGGATGGCGGGGAGCCGGATGGGTCAATTGTCCCCTCTCTTACCCTATTGGCAGAAAAAATCGAAGATTATGACGCAACAGCGGTTGAGTCGGTGGCTGAGTTGTTGGAACATCTGGGGCCTGGGTTGCTTCAGTCGGACCTGGAGAGGATGCAGAGACGGTTGGCCGATTACGACTTTGATGGAGCCTCAGAAATTTTGGTTGAGATCCTCGACCGTTTCTGAGCAATACAACTCCGGTGAAAAGTCTGCTATGATCGATGCATTGCATCTGTTTGGGGTAGGTTTGAGTGGATAATCACTGCTGAATTCAGGCAGAATCAAGGAGATAAGATGAACCAGGAGAACCCCATGCAGATTATTCTGGCTGTGGACGACACCCCGACCAATATTGATGTGGTCAAGGGGGTTCTCTCCCATGACTATGTTATCCAGGCGGCGGTCAGTGGTCGCATGGCTTTAAAAATTATCGAAAAAAAAAGGCCCGATCTGATCTTGCTCGATATCATGATGCCGGAGATGGATGGCTATGAAGTGTGCCGAATGATCAAGGCCGATCCGACCATAGCTGACATACCGATCATCTTCCTGACCGCCAAGGCTGAGGCGGAGGATGAGGCCAGGGGATTGGAGTTGGGTGCGGTAGATTACATTACCAAGCCCATCAGCCCAGCCATTTTAAAGGGGCGCATCAAAACCCATCTGGAGTTGAAGCTATCTCGGGACCATCTGCGTCGGCAAAATGAGCAGCTTGAAGAGCGGGTGATTGAGCGTACCCGACAGATGGAGGAGTTGCAAGATGTGACCATGGTGGCCATGGGCTCCCTGGCGGAGGCACGAGATCCCGAGACAGGCAACCATATCCGCCGAACCCAGCACTATGTGAAGCTGCTGGCTCTCCACCTGAAGAGCCATCCCCGTTTTTGCCACTTTCTTAGCCCGGAAAATATCACCTCTCTCTTTAAATCGGCTCCCCTCCACGATATCGGCAAGGTGGGGGTGCCCGACCATATTCTCCTTAAGCCCGGCCCTTTGACGGCGGCGGAGTTCGAAGAGATGAAAAAGCACACCAACTACGGTCGAGATGCCATTGCAGCGGCGGAGAAGAGCATCACCCAAACCGAGGATTTTCTCTTTTTTGCCAAAGAGATCGCCTACTCCCACCAGGAAAAGTGGGACGGTTCCGGCTATCCCGAGGGGTTGAAAGGGGATGAAATCCCCATTTCGGCCCGGTTGATGGCGGTTGCCGATGTTTACGATGCCTTGATCAGCCGTCGGGTCTATAAACCACCCTTCTCCCACCAGAAGGCCGTGACCATCATCCGAGAGGGTAAGGGGAGCCATTTTGACCCGGATATGGTGGAGGGTTTTCTTGAAATTGCCGATGATTTCCAGGCTGTAGCCCAGGAGTATGCCGACTCGGAAGTCGCGTGAAAAACGGATCAGTGGAACAGTCATGACGGTAAGAAAAAAAATATTTGTGGCTTTTTTTGCCCTTTTTCTCCTGGTCGCCCTCTTTGGTGGCGTCATCATCTATCTAAACCATGATGTCAAAGAGAAAATCGATGAGATCAGCACCAGCAACTATATCGAAATTCAATCCTCCTCCCAGGCAAGCTATCAACTGCAGCGGATCAAGTCCAACATTCGGGAAATACTTCTGGAGGTTTGGGAGATTCATGAGCTTTCAACCCAGTTTCAGGGTGCCACAGAGGCAGAGCTTCTCCAGCTTAGAGACGATGAGAAAAAATTCCGAGGGGAGCTGGCCCATGCCATCCGCGTGGTGCAAAATAATTTGGCGCTTCTCAAGGCAAACACGCAGAGATGGGTTAAGGCCATCAAGGTGGGGCTGCACAGTGAAGAGTTTTCTGAGAATGAGGGGGGGATTGGGGAGCTGGAGGAGCTTGAACAGGTAGAAAAGTTTCAGAAAATAGTGGTTCGGCTCACCTTTTTTTCGCAACAGTTTCTCGATTTGATTGATCTGGACAGATTAACCATCGATGCAGACTCTGACGAGATATGGGCTGTCCATAAAAAGCTGAACAAAAATTTTGAATTATTTATTGAGCCGTTATCCCGGCTGCTGCAGGATATCATTCAAGAGCTGGTGGGGGAGGCCAACAAAGAGATGGAGGCCTTTCTCGAACAGATCCGCTACCACACCCAACTGGCCACGGTTACCAGTTTTTTCCTTATTGTTCTGGTCTCCATTGCTGCCATTATCATCGGGGTGATCCTCTCTCTTGCCATCTCCCGCCCCCTTGGCCGACTCAAACAGGCAGCGATTGCCATGGGCAAAGGCCACTTTGTTCCTGTCGAGGGGATACCCTCTAAGGGTGAAATAGGTCAGTTGGCGTTGGCTTTCAACACCATGTTGACCAACTTAAAACAGTCCATGGAGCAGTTGAGTCAAGAAAAAAAACGGGCCGATGACGCCAGTATGGCCAAGGGGGAGTTTCTTGCCAACATGAGCCATGAGATTCGCACACCGATGAATGCCATTATCGGCCTGTCTGATCTGGCCTGCCAGTCGGATCTTCGCCCACGGGAGAGAGACTATTTCAGCAAAATCTCCCACGCCTCGCGCTCTCTGCTGTGCATTCTCAACGATATTCTCGACTTTTCCAAGATCGAGGCGGGCAAAATGGAGCTGGAAGAGGAGGAGTTTCTGCTGCGGGAGGTGTTTGAACATCTGGCGGATATTTTCCGTACTCAGGCCATCGAAAAGAGGGTGGAGCTGGTCTTCAGCCTCGCCAAGGGGTGTCGACTTGGGCTGCTGGGGGATCGATTGAGGCTGGAGCAGGTTTTGATGAACTTGCTGGGGAATGCCTTGAAATTTACCGAGGAGGGCGAGGTTGAGGTTCGGGTGACAACCCTTGTGGAGTCGGCAGAAGAGGTCACCCTTGAATTTTTGGTGCACGATACCGGTATCGGCATGACCACGGAGCAGTTGCAGGGTCTTTTTCACGCTTTTTCCCAAGCAGACGCCACCACAACCCGAAAATTTGGCGGGACCGGCTTGGGTCTGGCCATCAGCAAACAGTTGACCCGATTAATGGGGGGGGAAATAGAGGTAGAGAGCCAGTTTGGGGTGGGGAGTCAGTTTCGGTTTACGGCCCAGTTCAGACGTAATGTGGCGTTTGAAGAGCAGGATCTGATCCTACCCGAGGAGATGAAGGGGCTGAGAACCCTGGTTGTGGATGACAACCAGACGGCAAGGGGATCCATCCTGGAGATTTTATCTCTTTTTGAGTTTGCTGCCCGGAGTGTGGAGTCGTTGGCGGGAGCACAGGAGGCGATTCAACAAGGGGAGACCGATCACGCCCCTTTCCAACTGCTGCTGATCAACCATCACTGTCTGGCTGATCAGCCGGAAGCCTTGACCCTGCAAGAGATACTAGCCCCCTGTCCCCCAGGAGAAAGACCGAAAACCCTCCTGCTCTCCACCATTGAAGAGGAGGAGGCTCTTCTTCGAGAGCGGGAGCGTGTTGGTGCGGAGGGCTCTCTTGTAAAGCCGGTCAACTGCTCCGATCTTTTTGACCGGATCATGGAGCTTTTCGGTAAGGCGGTCACCAAGGCCTACCGCTTGGATCGGGATCAGATTGATCTGGAGGCGGTGGTGGATCGGATTGGGGGAGGCAAGGTTTTGCTGGTGGAAGACCATGCCATCAATCGACAGGTGGCGGGGGAGATATTGGCGGGTGTGGGTCTGGAGGTTCACATGGCCGAAGATGGGGTTGAGGCACTGCGCAGGGTGGCGGAGGAGTCGTATGATGTGGTGTTGATGGATATTCAAATGCCGAAGATGGATGGATTGGAGGCGACACGGCAGATTCGGCGTCGCTCCGGGTTGGAGGAGCTGCCCATTATCGCCATGACCGCCCATGCCATTGTCGGAGACCGGGAGAAGAGTCTTGAGGCTGGAATGAATGACCATGTTACCAAGCCGATCAACAGAAAAGCGCTCTTTTCTACCCTGATGCAGTGGATGAAACCCTTCGATCGCACTCGGGTTAAACGACCGGAGCTGGCCACCCCTTCCCCGGATGCAGAGGAGATCTACCTCCCTAAACAGATTCCTGGCATTGATCTGGTTGCTGCCATGAATCGTCTGGGAGGAAATCGTCGCCTGCTTCTATCCCTGTTGCGGGAGTTTGAACGAGACTTTGCCGAGAGTGGTCAGAAAATCCGGCAGGCTTTGGCGGTGGGGCAGCCGGATGGTCGAAAAAGGGCGCAGGCCTTGATCCATTCGGTTAAAGGGATGGCGGGCAACCTGTCTGCACTCGCTCTGTTCGAGCGGGCTCAGGCTCTGGAATCTAGCCTTGAGCAGACGGAGGCCGATCCCCGTATTGCCGGTTTGGTGGATCAATTTGAAGAAAAAATGGTGGAGGTGGTGGCGTCGATTCAGTCGTTTCAAGCCTCTGTCAAGCAGAGCCAGGAGGAGGAGATCGAGGCTGGTGGGGTTGCTCAAGTGGAGATGGACCTCAACAAAGTTTCGTTGACTGTGGAGCTTTTGTCCGGCTATTTGCACTCGATGGATACCATGGCATTGGAGACATTTGAGTCGTTAAAAAAGCAGCTCTCTGGTGCGGAGCCTGGGGTTCAAGAGCAGATTGAGCGGTTGGAAGAGTCTGTTGACTGTTTTGATTTTAACCAGGCCCATCAGCATCTGCAAGCGATAGCCCGTCTGTTGGCTGTTGAGCCTCGGGGGCTCTGACAGGCCGCAAGGCCAGGTAGATTTTTAACCCTGGGAAGGTAAGGTTCCATCCATTTAATGGGGGATGAGACTTTTTTCTATCACAGCAGCTGACCCAAGAGGTTAGGCCAGGCATGGGCTGACAGCGGTTGTTTCTAGGATGATGGGGCGTCCATTCTTGACATCCTGGAGAGTTTGGATAGGATAAGCAGGTTGTCCTTTTTTCTCTTGGTTGTTGGGGGGTTGCTCTGTACTCCTCTCTCTTTCACCCCCCCTTGATTTTGCGGCGCCATCATGAAAACTTTCGGTCGTTTTTTTCTTCCCCTGATTGCTCTGGTTATCTCTGGCATGGTGGGCCTCTATTTTTTAAAAAGTGGGCCAGAGCCCAAGCGAAAACCGCCAGAGCCTACTCTTCTTAGCGTCGAAACCCTCACGATTCAGCCCGGCTCTCTTCCGGTCTGGGTGCGGTCTCAGGGGGTGGTTGCCCCACGTGTTCGGACACTGCTTACCTCTGAAACCGCCGGACGTCTGGTGGCGGTCTCCGAGCAGTTTGCCCAGGGGGCCTATTTTGAAAAAGGCGAACTGTTGGCGCATGTCGACCCGGAACCTTACCATCTTCAAGTTGCCAACCTGGAAGGGTCGCTGGGTATGGTGGAGGCCCGTCTGGCAGAGCTTGACGTTACCCGCGCCAACCTTTCCGAAATGTTGGTGATTGAGTCTCAGCTTCTCAAGCTGTCTCAGCGGCAGTTTCAGCGCATTTCCCGGCTGCATAAGGAGGGCAATGTAGCCGAAAGCAGGCTGGAGCAGGGCGAGAGTGAACTGCTCCTTCGTCGTGCGGCTCTGCGCAACCTGCAAAACGCCTTGGCCTTGATCCCCACCCAACGCCGTACCCTGGAGGCGGAACAGAAGCTTAAACAGGCCCAAAGGGACGCAGCCCTTCTCGACCTGGAGCGGACACGGGTAGTGGCCCCTTTTTCGGGTCGAGTGGTTAAAAAGCAGGCCAACCTGGGTCAGTTTGTTGCCAAAGGGGCTGTTTTGGGTGAAATTCACGCCCTGGAAGATTGGGAGATCCGCTTGCCGGTAAGCGATAGACAGCTAGCCCGGCTGGATCTCTCTCTGCTACCCCCTGCCGAGGGGGGCGGCGCCAACCAGACCATCGCCGTGCGCTTAACCGCTGGTCAAGGGGCTGCCAGGCAGAACTGGGATGGGGAGATTATCCGGGTGGAGGCCAATGTCGATGTGCAAACCCGGCAGGTGGTGTTGGTTGCCCGAATTGTCACCCCACCCACGACGGCTCCCTCGAGAACGGGGCTGCTGGATGGTCAGTTTATGGAGGCGGATATTCAGGGGGTGAGGTTGGACGGGGTTTTTATCCTGCCACGCCACACCGTCGGACCGGGAGATCGGGTGTTGATGGTCACGCCGGAAAACCGACTGGCTCGCCGGGTGGTGGAGGTGATCTGGCGAGACGGACAGTCGGTGGCGGTCGAGTCGGGGCTCAAGAGTGGGGAGCGGATCTCCCTGACGCCGCTGCCCTATGCGCCGGATGGCGCGCCGGTTCAGGTGCAGGGCGAGAAGCCCGTCAGCCCCAAACAGGGACAGCAAAAACCCAAAAGAGAGCGGGAGTCCTGAGATGCAGAGCCTGATCGATTGGTTTGCCCGCAATCCTGTCGCTGCCAATCTCCTGATGGTCATGATTCTGGTCCTGGGGGGGTGGTCCATGACCCAGCGGCTTCCTCTGGAGGTTTTTCCTGAGTTTGAGCGAGATATTGTCAATATTGCCGTAACCTATCGGGGCGCCTCCCCGGAGGAGGTGGAGGAGGCGGCGGTTATCCGTATTGAAGAGGCGGTGGCTGATCTGAACGGAATTGAATCCATCATCTCCTCGGCCTTTGAAGGGCAGGGATTGGTACAAATCGAGGTTCAGAAGGGCCGTAATCCCCGTGAGATTCTGGATGATGTCAAAAACAAGGTGGATGCCATCACCACCTTTCCCGATGAGGTGGAGCGGCCCATCTTCAGTGTTCAGGAGTTTCGCCGGGAGGTCATCAGTGTGGTGGTGGCGGCGGATTTGCCAGAAGAGTCTTTGGGCAAGCTGGGCGAGCGGGTTCGGGATGATCTGATCAATCTGCCGGAGGTAACCCAGGTGGAGCTGACCGGGGTTCGACCTTTCGAGATCTCCATCGAACTCGGCGATGCCGCGCTGGAGCGGTTTGGTCTGACGTTCGATCAGGTAGCAGCCGCCATCCGTCGCCACTCCGTCGATCTGCCGGCAGGCTCTCTGCGCACCCTGGAGGGAGAGATCACCCTGCGGACCAAGGCCCAGGCCTATCGGGGGGCCGACTTTGGTCGTATTCCCCTTCTGACCCGTGATGATGGTACCCGCCTTACCTTGGGAGAGATTGCGGTTATTCGTGACGGTTTTGAGGAGGAGCCGCTCTTTTCACATTTTAACGGTAACCCAGCGGTTTTAATCGAGGTCTATCGAACCGGCCAACAGAATGCCATGGATATTGGCGCGGCGGTGCGGCGCTATGTGGAGGAGAGCCAGGCGAACTTTGCTCCGGGGGTTTCGGTAGACTATTGGCGGGATAGATCACAAATTGTGCGCCTGCGACTGGAGACTTTGTTGACCAGTGCCTGGCAGGGGGGGCTTCTGGTCTTTCTCTGCCTGACCCTCTTCTTGAGGCTTTCGGTGGCTATCTGGGTCTGTGTTGGTATCCCCATCAGCTTTATGGGGGCGTTGATCCTGATGCCGCAATTTGGGGTGACCATCAATATCATCACCCTCTTTGCCTTTATTCTGGTTTTGGGCATTGTCGTGGATGATGCCATTATTACCGGAGAGAATATCTATCGCCGAATGAAAGAGGGCGGGGTCGGGCTGGAGTCGGCTATTTTGGGCACCCAGGAGGTCTCCGTACCTGTCACTTTTGGTCTGTTGACCACCGTCGCCGCTTTTCTCCCCCTGATGTTCATGGAGGGTCAACGAGGCCCCATTTTTGCCCAGATTCCCCTGGTGGTCATTCCGGTTTTGCTCTTCTCCTGGGTGGAGTCCAAACTGATTCTACCGACTCATCTTGCTCATCTCAACATCCACAAGGAGGATCAGCCCGGTCGGTTGCAGCGGTTTCAGCAGGCTTTTGCCAATGGGCTGGAGCGGGGCGTTGACCGCTATTATCAGCCCTTTTTGGAGTGGAGCTTAAACCACCGCTATCTCACGTTTGTTCTCTTTGCCGGCTTCTCTTTTCTGGTGATCACCTTTGTGGCCAGTGGTCGCTTTGGCTTTACCTTTTTTCCTCGGGTGCAGAGCGAGACGGCTCGGGCGACCCTGACCATGCAGACCGGTACGGCGGTGGAGCGAACCGAAGCCCATGCCCAACGTATGGAAGCGGTGGCGGTGGCGTTGCAAAACAAATATCGAGACCCCCAGAGTGGTGAATCGGTCATCCGAAATGTATTGACCAGTGTCGGCTGGCAGGCGGGTCGCTCCAGTCGAGGAGGGGATTCGCAACTGGCCCAGATCAGTCTGGAGTTGGTGCCACCAGAAGAGAGAACCATGACAGTCAACACCTCGGATCTGGTCCGGGAGTGGCGGATGGGCATCGGGGCGATTCCGGGTGCCAAAGAGCTGAATTATCGGGCTGAAATCGGCCGGGGAGGGAACCCTGTCGAGGTGCAGCTTATGGGGCAGAATTTTGATCAGTTGAGTAGCATTTCCGTCCAGATACGCGAGTGGCTGACCCAGTATGATGGGGTGTTTGACATTCAAGACAGTTTTGAAAAAGGCAAGCCGGAGATCACCCTCTCTCTGCGTCCTGAGGCGGAACTGTTGGGGTTGTCGGCCAGGGATCTGGGGCAGCAGGTGCGCCAGGCCTTTTTTGGTACCGAGGCGCAACGTATTCAGCGGGGGCGGGATGATGTTCGGGTGATGATTCGCCTGCCATTGGCAGACCGAAAAAGCCTCTCTACCTTGGAAGGGCTTCGTATTCGCACCCCCGATGGTCACCTGGTTCCCATGGAGACCGTCGCCCATGTTGCCCTGGATCAGGGATTTGCCACCATTCGTCGGGTTGATCGCAACCGGGCGGTCAATGTCATGGCGGATGCCGAAAAGGGGCGGGTTAATGTCAATGCCATTGCAGCGGAGTTGCGGGTTTTTCTGGATGAGTTGATGGTCCGTTATCCGGGTGTACGCTATAGCTTTGAAGGGGAGTTGAAGGAGCAGCAGGACTCTTTTCGGTCTCTGCTGATGGGGGTGGGGTTTGTTCTATTCTGCATCTACGGCCTGCTGGCTGTACCGTTACGCTCCTATTCTCAGCCTATTGTGGTGATGTTGGTGATCCCCTTCAGCCTGGTTGGTGCAGTGCTGGGCCATATCATTTTAGATATGAATTTAAGCCTGCTCAGCATTATGGGTATGCTGGCTTTGGCGGGGGTGGTGGTCAACGACAGTCTGGTGTTGGTGGATTGGATCAACCGCACGGTTGCCGACGGAAAAAGCCCCTTTGAGTCAGCCCGAACCGCTGGAGCGGCCCGTTTCCGACCCATTCTACTCACCTCTCTGACCACCTTTTTCGGCCTGACCCCTCTGCTCCTGGAAAAAAGTACCCAGGCACAGTTTTTGATTCCCATGGCGGTCTCTCTGGGGTTCGGCATCCTCTATGCTACCTTGTTGAGCTTGGTACTGGTCCCTTCGGGTTTTTTGATTCTGGAGGATATCAAACGGTTTGGCGGCAAGATTTTTGGCAGGAGCGGATGATTCAACCTATAGAGATTCCAAACCAAATTGGTACAAAACGATTGCGGATGGGTCTGGGAAGGCATGGATGCCTTCCCAGCGGGTTTGGGCAGCGCCCAAGGTCCTAAGCCTTTGACAGGTTTAAGCCCTTGGGGGTGAGGGGGGGGGTAGTGAAGGTGTTGGGCAATCACATCCTGTAACCGTTTTTTGCGAACCGGCTTTGTCAGGTGGAG
>PEAM01000044.1 GCA_002753565.1 Magnetococcales bacterium
TGTGCCATGATGGGGTAGGGGCCAGCCAGAAAAGGGCTGTCAGGGGGTGGGCTTTGGAGACTCTTTGAAGAAAAAGTCATTACCAATCTCATGACCCGCAGAGAGAATGGCGCCATATTGAGGCTCTTGGGGGAACTGCTTGGTGACGTTTTCTCGCACCTGCTCAAACAGCTCAAACCCGGAGCTGTTTGCTTTGGCATTGCTAAGGGTTTTAATCAGATTGGCGGCAAAAACCGAGTGACCATTCCCCCCGCCATCCATCACCGGCTCCTCCCCGCCAGAGGACATGGTGACAACGGTTCGTCCGCTCTGCACCTGAATGGCAGGTGGCTCGGCATTTGGGCTGATCTGATGCTCTTTGGTTAAGGTGCCAGAATAGCAACTGTCGGATATTAAAAGGGTGTTTTTTGCTTTAACCTTGGCAAGAAATTCCGAAATATGTTGGGTGGAGATCCACTTTTTGGCCGAGGTAGCCTCTGCATCCCCCATGATCCAATAGCCGATTCCGGTATCCTCCCGCAGGTACCCGTGTCCGGCATAGTAGATGAGCAGATCCTGCCCCGGTTTGATTCTCTCGGCAATACCCTGAAAGGCTCCGATCACCTCCTGATAGGTGGCATCCTTCAGGTTGATGGTCTGATACCCCTGCTTGGCAAGCAGATCGCCCATGGCGGAAATATCGTTATGGGGGGTGTTGAGGTCTGGGATAAGGCCCTGATAATCGTTAATACCGATAAAGAGAGCAATTTTCTCCCCAATCAGCTCGGGAAACCAGTTGGGAATGGGGGAAGCGTTGCCCGGTTCTCCCAGACTTAGGAGAATATTTTTCCCCTCTCCTCGGTCCAACTCTGCCAGGGCGTTGCTGAATAGCTGGGTCCGCTGCTCCTTTTGCACCCGATCAAAGGCTAAAAAGTTGGCCATCATGGTCTCCCGGTCCAGATTGCTCTCTTTCATGATTTTGATCAGCTCGGACCGTTGGATATTCTCGCCGCTGGAGACACGGGCCAGCACATCACCAACCTGCTTGCTGGTGGGGTCATCGCTCTGGGCGTAGCTCTGGATGATGCTCTGAGCGCCCATTTCGCTTAACAGCACTTTTTGATTGCTGGGCGACAGACCTTTTTTGGTCAGGGCAGCCATCTCTGCCGGCACCCCTTTTTTGGCCTCGCTGCTCTCCTGATCTGTGGAGGTTGCTGTACTGGTGGATGTCGAGGTGGACTCTGGGTCGGCGGTGGAGGTTTCCAGGGTGGTGGTTGTACTTTCAGCCCCGTCAACCTCGGTACGACCGGTCTCAGACCCCTCGCTGGACTCCGAGCTGGTTTGAGAGACGACTGGGGTGGAGGTTTTGTCGGTAGGTTTGGTCGTGGTTGAGGTGTCGGTTAAAGGCGTGGTGGTGGAAAGATCGATCACCACGCTCTGCACGGTGGCCAGATCGATGAGGGTGGTTAAGGCCGTATTGCTGGCGCCATCTTGGATGGTGCCCCCAGAGAGGTTTAGGGCGGTTGTGCCGAGGTCGGCAGATTCAGTATCGCCGCTGCTGACCAGATAGTGAAAAATCAGATCGGTTGTGCCGCTGCCAGACACATAGGATGCCGTTGCGCCGTTGCTGAGGGTCAGGGTGGGTGTGCCGCCGGAGGTGTTGACGGTTACCGCCTCGGAAAAACCTACCGTAATGGCGACGGTATCTCCCGCCTTGTAGGTGGCATCGGTTGCCGAGACAGCGGTGATGGCCGGAGAGTTGGCGTCGATATTGTCGGCCCCTTGGCTGATGGCGGTCGTAAAAAGGGCGCTGGTATTTCCGGCGGCATCGTCCAGGGTCAGGCTAACGGTCATGTCATCTCCGGCCGCCACATCGGCTCCCCCTTCAGCAATGGTCATCTGGGCGCTGTAGGTAGTGGCGCTGATGCGGGTCAGATTGCTCAGGGTCAGACCATTGATGGTTCCAGTCAGGTTGGTCAGGGATACTCCGCCATCATCGCCAACAGTCAGGGTGGCGGTCACGGTCTCTCCGACCTTCATGGTGCTGTTGGGGATGGAGAGGGCGGTAAGGGTTGGCAGGCTCTTTTCATAGGCACCGATATCGATGGTGTTGACCTTTCGGTCGTAACCAGTTCCCCGTTGGTCGGTGGCTGGTTCGGTGGTGATGGTGCTGTCGCCGGCATTGACGGCGGCACTGTCTGCCAACAGGGCGTGAGTCTGAGTTGGGCCGCCGTTATTGGCCAGAGCTTGCAGATTGGGGTCGGTTCCTACCCTGTCGTGGTTGACGCCGTCTGTAATCCCGGAGGCGCCGTTCATGGTGCCGATGAGATTGTAGCCGTTGGTGGCAATCACGCCGTGGAGATCATAAGCCACCGAGGTTGATGCGCTGAGGTTGGTGTTGTTGCTGACAATGCTATGGCCCAGGGTGACGGTGCCACCACTGCGATAGATGCCGCCACCATAACCGGAGCCGGCGTCATCTTTGTTGCTGATGTTAAAAGCGATGGTACTGTGCTCCACCAGGGTGGCGGTGCTGCCGGAAGAGGCGTAGATGCCGCCGCCATATCCGTTGGAAAAGTTGCCGGAGAGGGTGCTGTTGCTCAGGGATAGGGTGTTGGCGTTATAGATGCCCCCCCCCAGGCTGGTGGCGGTGTTGGCGCTAAAGGTAACTTGGGATAGAGAAGAGGCCGTGGTGCCCTGGTGATAAAAGCCTCCGCCCCAGGTGGCGGTTCCACCCGAGAGGGTGGTGTCGCTTAGGGTTGCGCTGCCTCCTGTCTCGACAAAAATATTACCGCCACTGGTGGCTGAGCTGTCTTTGATGGTGCTATGGGTCAGGGCCAGGGTGCCGTTGGTGACCAGGATCGCCCCCCCTTTGGTTTTGGTGGTGGCTGTGGCATCGCCGTTTTGCAGGATCACACCATCGATTGTGGCGGTAATGCCCGCCGTATCGATAAGGAATACCCGTCCGGCCCGCCCGCCACCCGAGGCGTCGATGGTGATATCTGGGGTGCCGTCATCATCCAGGTCGCCATCGATGGTGAGGTTTTTATCAAAAATCAGATCACCGTTGAGGGTGGCGGTTTGGGTCAGGGTAACGGTGCTTCCCCCCATGGCGGCGGTGTCGAAGATGATGGTGTCTCCGTCGGCTGCGTTGTTGAAGATCTCTCGTAAAGATCCGGCATCACCGGTATCACCGGCGTGGGTTACGATCTGGATAGCCAGCAGTTGGCTGTAGGGCTGGAGTGCCGCTTGGCTGGCAAAAAGCGGTGCTTCAATTTGCCCCACCGTGGCCTCCAACACCCAGTCTCCCCCCCCCTGCATCAGGCCGGTTAAATTGTCAGAGGCGGCGACATCCGCCTGGGTGAGTTGAGAGAGTTGGTTGATAAAAGTCACCCCCTCACGGCCCGCTGCCACATCACACCCATAGAGCAGAATATCCCCTGTCTCTTTCAGAGCACCACCCCAACCGCTCAGATCATCCTGGTACTGGGCAAGGGTGTGGTGGGTAAGGGAGCTGTTGCCCAACTGGATTTCGCCCTTGGCCCCATGGGAGACAATATGGATGGCATCCAGGTTTTGATACTCGGACAGAGCCTGGGAGATCTGCTCGACTCCTCCCCTGTTCGGCTCCAACAGAACCACCGCCACCTCTGAGGAGAGTGCCGAGGTCAGAGTGGGCAGATCCTTCACCCGGCTGTCGATAAGGAGCAGGGCCGAGGGTGATCCTCGCTGCTGGTCAAGGGCCAAGCTCTCTGGCAGGGGTGTGGGTCCTGTCACCCTGGAGAGGGCATCCAGTATGTGGATATTCTCACTTGGAGAAGGGGAGGGGGTGAGTGGGAGATCCTGGTCGATATTCAGGCCAGAAATGATGCCGGCTCCATCAAACAGGAGCCGAGGCTCCAGGGCCAGGGGGGCAAGCTGAAACCTGCGGCCCATAGCGGGGGGCTGGGTGGGGGAGAGCGCCTTTTTGCGGGGCTGTTTCCCGGTCGGTTTCTCTGTTTTGCCAAACCAGATCACTGGGTCTCTCCTTAAAAAGTACTTCCCCCAAACGGTGTTATTTTATCAGCTACGCGTTAGCATACACAACCAGCGCTCTCTTTTCTTCTCTATCAGGATAGATCGGTTTGATGGGAGATCTTCTTGAGTGATAGCAGATCTCTCTCCAGCCAAGGGTTGCCTCAACTTGACAGCTGGCCGGCGGGGGAGGTAGGTAAGGGAAAACATTGATTCCTGTAGAAGGGCTGAGATATTATCAAAAGCCAGTTAAAGTTTTCTCTTATGCCCGCTTTTAAGGACACCTCCACCATGCGTTACCCCGAGAAACAGACCCCTCTTCTTTTTTTTCTTCTGGGAACTCTTCTCACCGGCCCTCTTTATGCCATGGAGGTGGACTACGAAAAACCCCGTCAATTTTCCAGCGAAACATTGTTGGGAAAGGCCACCTCTGGCCCCAACTATACGGTCAATCCGACGGTTCAAAACGATGGTCGCATCAACCACTTTGTCATCGACTCCCCGTTTGGTTCCACCACCGCTTCTGGCAATGCCCACGCTCTGGAGCGGGGACGAGAGATGGAGGCCATTGCTCAAATTCGCCGGATCAAAAAAACCGATGCCTTCGTCGAAGCTCTGGGTAAAGCAGCCGTCAGCCCCCTGAATGCCTCAGAGCAGATCATCACCCAGCCGGTTCAGACGCTTAAAGATCTGCCCGGAGGGGTCACCCAGCTTTTTAAAAATCTTTTCACCTCCCTCTCCAGCATGGGGAAAAGCAAGTCGAAAGAGGAGAACGAGACCCTCAAAGAGCTGATGGGGTATCAAAAAGCCAAACGACAACTGGCCGCCAAATTGGGTGTCGACCCCTACAGCAGCAACCCTCTTTTGCAAAAGGAGCTGAAAAGTGTCACCTGGGCCACCTTTGCCGGTGGTTCGGCGGTGGATGCCGCCCTGTTGATCGCACCGACCGGCGTGGCTGGTCTGGCAGTTACAGCCGTTCAGCAGACGGCTGGTGTGACCAGTCTGGTTCGGGAGAATTCACCCACCACTCTGTTGACCATCAATACCGAAAAAATGCAAAAGATGCAGATTCCCAAAGAGGATATCGAAGGGTTTAACTTTCACCCACACTGTACCCCCTTCCACCAGACCTATCTGGTCGATGCTCTGCTTAGCCTGAAAGAGAGTGCCGGACGGGAACATTATATCCGTCTGGCCTCCAGCGCGCATGATGAGACCGCCTGCCGGGATTATATGGAGATGGCCGGCAGCATCCAGCTCTATCGGAGCAAAATTGCCCCCGTTCTTCAATTTTTCCCCCATACCGAGACGGTTGTTTTTGAGGATATGAATGGGCAGATGGTCATCCCCATCTATGCCGACTATCTGCTGTGGACTCCAGAGACCGAAGAGATCATCAAGTCGTTCCCCACTCGCAGCGAAAAACGGGTGGTCTGGATTAAAGGGGAGTATTCTGATCGGGTTGAGGCAGAGTTGAAGCGCAGAGGGATCAGTATTGTTCTGGCCCACTAAAAAAGCCACTCGGTAGGTTGTCGGGCTAGTGGGCTGTCGGCTTCCAGGGGATATTGGCGGAGTCCAGCTTGTGTTGCAGGTCGGCCAATACCTCTGGGTTGGGTTGGGGGCTGCGAAAGCCAAACTCGATCTGTCCGTTAAAGTTGGCAGAGGGGAGGCAGAAAAAGCGGCATGTGGGGTGCTGAGCAGCCAGACTCTCCATCAGGGGAACCAGTTGGCTCTCCAGAGAGGTGACCATCAAGGAGGTCACCACCACGGTCTGATGGCCGGGAGGGGTGAGCAGGTTCTCCCATAGCCACGTCAACATGGGATGGGCCAATGTCGGAAAACCGGGTAGAAAATAGTGATTGTCGTGGTAGAAACCGGGAATCTGATTAACCGGGTTGGGAATAAGGCCGCACCCTTCAGGCAGGTCGGCCATGCGAATGCGGTAGGGTTCGGCCTGGTCTGCAAAGCGATCGCGAATCATCCTCTCGGCCTCGGGGTGTCTTGTCAGAGGGCGATTGAAAAGATCGGCGGCTGTCTGTCGGGTTCGGTCATCTTCGGTAGCACCAATGCCGCCAAAACAGAAAATCGGAATAGCGCTCTGACGGCTACAGGCCAGGGCTTGGTAGAGCTCTTTGGGATCATCCCCCACATAACCGACCCGGCTGATGGCCACGCCAAGTGGCGGTAGGGTCTTGATCAGGTGGGCCAGATGGGCATCTTGCCGATAACCGGAAAGAATTTCATCACCGATAATAAGGGCCCCGGCTTTTGTAACGATACGGCGTGCCATCTCAACTCCTTTAGATGGAGAGGGTTTTTTAATGGGATACGGCTCCTACGGTTGACTGTCAGAAAGTGTAGCACTGTTTGGCCGTGGTTTGAATGATAGGAAACATTTCTCCAGATCCAAGGGACCTTTTGCCGTCGAGGGGTTTCTGCAGGGAAAGAGGCGTAGATGCGTTTTGCTTTAAAAATATCCCAGTTGCATAAACAGTTTTCTGGGGGGGTTCAGGCCCTGGAAAATATTGATCTTCAGGTGGAGCCGGGGGAATTTTTTGCCATACTCGGCCCCAACGGGGCGGGAAAGTCCACCTTGATCAATATTGTGGCCCAGGTTGTTAAAAAAAGTTCGGGTTCGGTGGCGGTGTTCGATTGTGACATCGACCTTTTTCCCCAGCAGGCAAAGCTTCTGCTTGGTTATACCCCTCAGGAGATCGCCCTGGACTCTTTTTTCACCTCTCGTGAGCTTCTGATCAACCATTCCGGTTATTATGGTCTGGGCAATAATTTAGAGTGGATTGACCATCTTCTCGAACAGCTCCACCTGACCCCCTACGCCCATCGTAACAGCAAGGAGCTTTCGGGGGGGATGAAGCGTCGACTGACCATTGCCAAAGCCCTTGTTCACCGCCCCAAACTGCTTATCCTGGACGAACCGACCGCAGGGGTGGATGTCTCCTTGCGCCATTCGTTGTGGCGGTTTATCCAAGAGCTGCACCAGAGCGGTACCACCATCATCTTGACCACCCACTATATTGAAGAGGCCCAGATGTTGGCAGACCGGGTGGCGATTGTTCAAGATGGGCGGGTGGTGGCTTGCGATCAAACCCAGGCTCTGCTCAAATCGTTTGGCTCTCGCCGTTTTGAGATCCATCTTGGCGAAAAAATCGACCTGCCAGACACCTTTGGGCCACTGGATTGGCGGGAAGATCGGATGATGGTCTCCGGGGAGTATCGGCCCGAGACCGCCAAGGGGCTTTTTTCCTGGCTGGCGGATAACGCCCATCTGATCCACGATGTGCGCATGGAGCCAGCCCGGTTGGAAGATGTCTTTCTCAAGTTGACGGATAGATCATGATAAATTGGTACGGCTGTTTTGCTCTGTTTAAAAGAGAGTGTCGGCGTTTTCTGCGAGTTTGGGGGCAGACGGTGGGGGCGCCTTTGGTTTCGGCCATGCTCTATTTTATTGTCTTTGGGGGGGCGCTGGGTTCTAAAATCGGCATGACCGGTGGGGTGCCCTATACCCTCTACCTGATTCCGGGTCTGGCGGCCATGGGAATGATTCAGCACGCCTATCAGAATGCCAGCTCGTCCCTTGTGCAGATGCGCTATGTGGGGATGATGGATGCCGACCTGTTGGCGTTGCCGTTGACCCCTTTGCAAATTGTTCTGGCCTTTATGGGGGCCTCGGTGGTGCGGGGGCTGTTGGTGGGTGGGGTGATTCTTACGGTCTCCCGGTTGTTTTTCGACTACTCCATCGCCCACCCGCTGCTGTTTGTTGCCGCCTCTTTGGTTATCACCGCTCTGTTTGGCCTCATCGGCTTGATCTCAGGCATGTGGGCGCGAAGCTTTGATCAGATTTCGGTGGTCAGCCATTTTATTTTAACCCCCATGGTCTATTTTGGCGGCGTTTTCTTCTCCATCTCCATGCTTCCATCCGGGTGGGATACGGTGGCTCTGCTCAATCCGGTCTTTTATGTGGTGGATCTGTTTCGATATGCCTTGATCGATACCGGGCAGAGTACTGTTCATCTCTCTGCTTCGGCGGCTGTCGGGCTGCTGTTGGGGCTTTTTTTCCTGGCTGTTCGGTTGGTTGACCAGGGGTGGCGGATAAAGAACTGAGGATAGGAGTCACGATGACAAGGCTAATTGAGTGGATCAAGCAGGCCCAGGGATTTCATCAGGCCACCTATCCCTGTAAAAACTATAATCTATCCGCCATGTTGGTCGAGGAGACAATCTTGGAAGGGAGGGTGGAAAAAAAACAGATGGCCGCCCTGGGCAGCGTCACCGTAGAGGAGGATGCCGGGGGTCGGCTGACTTTTTTGTTTGGTAGTCAGCGGGCTTTTTGGGCCGGGGTGGAGGGCAAGCTCGCCCCCCTCTCTCTCTCCGGAGAGGAGCTGGATTACGTCAGCGCTCTGTTGGCGGAAAAAATTCCGCGACCGGCTTAGGAGGGGGTCAGTTGGGATTGTAAAATTGGGCGATCTTGGCATCATCCCGGTTGATATGGTCAAAGAGCCAGCGATATACCAGGAAAAACAGTTCATCGACCCCGGCCAGATCTCGCGCCTGGATGGCCTTTTTGATGGTGAGAAATTTTTCAATAAAATCCTGATGAATTTTGATGTGACCATCCACCTCAGGAAAGCCGATATAGGCCATGTAACTCTCTTCATCCTGAAAATGTTTGACAGTATAGTCTTGAAGCCCTTCCAGGGTTACCTGCAGCAGAGCCGCCTCCTCTTTGTTGGGTGCTCTTGAACGGATGCCTATCATCACCTTATATAGGTTGCAGAGGTGTCGGACCAACATTTCATGTTGGCGGTCGATGGCCTGAAGACCGATCCTCTGCAGTTTGGAGAAAATCTGCTCTTCAATATCTGCGTGGGTATGCTCTCCCAGTTGACCCGGATCTTTCACACCTACCGCTACCTCATCCATCAGTTGCAGAAGAGATTTTTCCTTTGGCTTGTTGGCAGATGCGTTATCGTTGTTCATGGGAGATATCCAATTAAAGGGTGAGGGTCGGCCCGCGCTTAAGCCTGAACGAGTGCTGTTAGAAGCACCAATGCCACGGAATTTATGTATAATTGAATCGGATGACCATAGCAATGAAATTTCCATGGCTAAGGTAAATATCGTAATTCCTTACTGTTCTCTCTGTTCTTGAAAGGGGGAACGCTTAAGTGTTGTGCCAAAGGGGGGATTGGGGGAGAGGTGGAGGGAGAGCGTGGGGTGATGTCACATTTTGGGCAAAAAAAAAGCCCCTCAATGGGCTTCGGTACGGCTTTATAGGTCAATCAAACATGATGTCCTCCTCTTTTCCGATTCAAATTATTTAGCAATCCTAGTTTAATTTATAAAATAAAGCAAGAAAAAAAATCCGTATTGCACCTCTTTTTTTCTTCTTTTCCTGAAAGAAAAAGGGTTTTATATGTAATATCAATAGGTTACATATGGGTTTTAAGTGCCTCCAGCAGGTTTTTTTTGCGGATAGGTTTGGAGAGATGGAGGGTGAAACCGGTTTGATGTGCCTTTTCAATATCCTCCTTCATGGCGTTGGCCGTCAGGGCAAAAATGGGGATTGGGGCCATTTTTTTGCTTTTTTCCCATGCTCTGATTTTTTTCGTTGCGTCATACCCATCCATAACCGGCATGTTGATATCCATCAAAACCAGGTCAAACCGGCCAACCTTGAACTGCTCCAGCGCTTGAAGGCCATCTGAAACCACCGTAAGTTGAAAGGGGCTGTTTTGAAGAAAAGCCTCAATAACACGGCAATTCTCTTCTGCGTCATCCGCTAACAAAATAGTCTGTTCAGCCTTGGGCCTCTGCCCTTGTTTGGCGGGCTGATCTGTTAACTCGGGCTTGGATGGTGTGGTTGTCTGGACCTGCTGCAGAGGAATTTCAACAAAAAAAGTGCTGCCTTGGTCCTGTTGGCTCTCAACCCAGATGGTACCATCCATTTTTTCAACCAGTTTTTTACAGATGGAGAGACCCAGCCCGGTTCCGCCATAGCGGCGAGTTGTCGATGAGTCGGCCTGTGTAAAGGGGAGGAAAATTTTCTCCTGCCGCTTTTTTGAAAGGCCAATCCCCGTATCCACCACAGAAAAACAGACCATCCCCTTGTCGGAGAGGGTGGCCGAGAGGGTGATGCTTCCCTGCTCGGTAAATTTAACGGCATTGGACAACAGGTTGAGCAGAACTTGTCGAATCCGTTGGGGGTCACCAAGCAGCTGTTGGGGGAGCTGTTCATCCAGATGATAGCAGATCCCTACCTTCTTCTTCAGCCCGGCCGGTTTAAAATAGGCGACCGTATCGTCCATAATCTCTTTGGGGCTATAGGGGATGGTCTCCAGCTCCAGTTGATCCGCTTCTATCTTCGATAGATCCAAAATATCGTTGATCAAGGCCAGCAGACCTTCTCCGGCACTGTTGATAATTTGGATGTGGCCCTGTTGTTCTGGGTTTAAGGGGCTTTCGGCCAACACCTCCCCCATGCCGAGAATGGCATTCATGGGTGAGCGAATCTCATGGCTCATATTGGCCAGAAAGGTGCTTTTTGCCCTGGTGGCCTGCTCAGCCATTTGTTTGGCCTCCAGCAGCTGCTGGTTTTGCTGGCAGCGGACAATGGTTCCGGCCAGAGTGCAGGTGATAACCCGTAAAAAAATGTCCTCTTCAGGGGTGCGGACATGGCCTTTTTTGACAAAAAGATTGAGAACACCAACCAGCTTGTTGGCCATTTTAATGGGGACGCAATAGTGCTCTTGCTCCTGAATCTTATCGTGGCAAAGTGCTCTGGGCTCTCCCGCCATGGCCTCCGAGTAGATGATCTGCCCTGTTTGGGCCGCTCGACCACAAAAACAGTGGCCTTCAGCAATTTGGGCACACTGGGAGAGGGGTGGCTCTGGCAGTTCGTTTTCTGCAGCCAGCAGCAGCTTTTGAGTGGTGTCATCCCATAAAAAAATGGCCCCCTTGGGTTCGATGGAAAACCAGGGTATGGCGGTGATAAGAAGCAGGGACTCCTCCAGATGTTCCATCAAGGATTGGGGTTCCAAGGTGTTGTCCAACAGGTGGTTGGTGATCGCCCTGGTTTGGCTTAGTCTCTCCAGCTCACTCTGTTTTTCACGGAGATCTTCTGCGGTTTCGGTCAGTTGTTCCAGCAGTTTGCTCTTCTCCAGGCTCTCTTGCGCATAAGAGGCTCTATTCTGCTGTAGAGTCTGGATGGTCTGGTCCAGATGGCTTTTGTGTCGGTTGGTGAGTTTTCTATAATAGGTAAGCCCCCCAACCCCAACGGCCCAGATAATCAGGTGGATTGCCAGCAGGGTCTGTTTGATGGCAGACTCGGCAACAGCCACGGGCAAGCTGCTCTCAACCGTTACAACCGCCCACGTTAGCAGGCCGAAAACCGTCAGACTCCAGATAATGAGCGGAAAAAAGCTGAGCACTCCATGAATCATAAGGGCTGCAAATCCTCTACTATGAAAAAAAAGAGTTCCTTACTCTACTCTTCGGCTATGATTGCCACCCTCTTGATACCCAAAAAAAGAGTATCGTGTTGAAACCTGTTAATTGGAGGCCTCAATCTCGGCTTTTTTCTTAAGCAGAGAGGACCAGAAGTGTCTGGTTTGGGGGCAATCCGGGGAGAGGGTCATGGCTCTTTTAAGATAGACCTCTGCCAGGGGAAGGTTGTTCAGTTTAACATAAAAGCCACCCAAATGGCTAAAGGCCTCGGCATAGCCCGGCTTTAAGGCGATGGCTTTTTTGTAATACTCTGCCACAGGGTTTATCTCCCCCTTTTCGGCCAGGGTGTTGGCCAGATAGTAGTGGGCTTCGGCAAAGTTGGGCTGTGCGGCGATGGCCTTTTGAAAGCAGTCGATCCCTTCATCATAGGCCCCCTTGGCTTGGAGGGCACGACCCAGATTGGCAAGGGCTGACGGATTGTCTGCTTCAAGTTCCAGCAGGCTTCGATAGCAGGCTATGGCCTCATCCCATTGACCCGACTCAAGAAGAGCCTCTCCTTGGTTAAGCTTTTGTTGGCTGCTGCTCTCTTTGTGGGTTGTCTCGGTAAGGTGGTCTATTTTCTGAAGGTAGTCGGCAAAGGAGCGGTTGTCGGGTTCGATCTCAAGGGCGGCTTTGAGGGCAGCCATGGCCGCCTCTTTCTGGCCGGATGGATCGAGAGAGGTGGCCAGGTTGTAGTGCAGTATGGCTCGCTTGTTGTCCAGGTTGATGGCGCGCTGGAAAAGCTCGACCGCCAAATCGTGCCGGTTGACCTGTTGCGCGATGACACCCAGCAGGTTGATGGTATCAATCTGGTTGGGGACCAGCTGAATGATTGCCGTACAAAGCTGGTCGGCCTCATGATAGCGTTTGGCGTTGAAATGGTCGACGGCCTGGGCATAGGCCTCTTCAATGCTCAGTTGCGACTGGCCTGACACGGGAGGATTGGGGGTGTTGTCGTTCATAATCGGTTAAGCAAACCCTTTTTGTCTGGTCCCGGCTATTGATAAGGAGGGGGGAGACGGTGGTTGTCAATCCAGGTCGCCACCCCAGTATGCCCATCTTTATCCCATGTACTACTCCTGCTTATCTCTAGCATTTTCTTCTCCAAGAAACCAGTCTAAGACTTACAATTGGTGACCCCGTAGAGCCTGTTGACCAAGCAATTGGTTTCCGATTCCAACTTATCTTGCACCTATCCCATTACTGGTAAGAACATTTTCTATTCAGAACAGTCATAGTCATAAAGATCAGACTTGGCCTGGTCGTCTTCCCAGCAGGTTTTTTTGCGGGTTTCTTATTTGAAGGATGCCGAAAATACGAGTTTACTTTTTTTATCGGTGACACAATCCTTCCCAAATTCATCAAGTCTGTTTGAAATTGTCTGTTCGGGAAAGTTTAGCTACTTTAGGGGGTGCTTTAAAAAAAGGGAGAAATAGACGGGAGGTTAGCCACGCACAGCCCTGAAACCATTATGGCGGGGTTGTCGACAATTGGATCCAGCTCCAGTCGCTTTCCCCCTCCCGCCTATCTCAAGGAGAGATTATCATCATGGATGACCCGATTGAAATAAAAAACTGTTTTAGTCCACCTGGAATTGATCGTATAAAAAGTGTATTAAGCATAATCAACCAGGAGGCGACACATGAGCAAGAAGAGACGACAGTACAGTTACGAGGAAAAGACAATCATTCTAAAGCGGCACTTGGTGGAACGGGAAGCGCTCTCGGATTTGTGTGATGAGACC
>PEAM01000018.1 GCA_002753565.1 Magnetococcales bacterium
GTTTAGCTGCTGCCATAGAAAAAATCGACGTCACCCAATGGGTGATGAGACTTTTTTCTATGACAGCAGGTGAATCAAGAGGTTATGCCAAGTATGGGCTAACAACTGCCGTTTCTAGGTTAAAACATACAAGCTGTCCACCGCTTATGCAAATATCAGGTGAAATGAAATTTTAAGTTGAACGACATCAATAAACCTAATATATTTTAGGCTTGTTTTCTCTCTAGAGTCACAAATAGGTGCCGTGGTGCGCAGAGGACCGAAACCAACAGAGGGGTTAACCCCCGCTCAAGAGCGTCTGATCCGCGCGCTATCTTCCCATTTAAACACTCATGGCATACCACCCACCGTCCAGGAGGTAGCCACAAGCCTGGGTGTTACCGGTGCCACGGTTCATGAGCACATTATCAAATTAAAAGCCAAAGGGGTTTTACGCCACGAACCCAAAAAAGCACGATCGCTACAACTGCTGGAGAAAAAAACAGAAGCCTGCCGGGTAACGGCGGTCCAGCCGATCTCGACAAAAACCACCCAGGCCATCCCGATGTTCTCATCCCATATACCGGCAGGGTTTCCCTCTCCGGCGGATGACTATATCGAGAGTCAACTGGATTTGAACCAACACCTGATCGAACACCCAGCTGCCACTTTTTTTGTTCGGGTGGAGGGGAACTCCATGGTTGATGCGGGGATTCATCACGGCAATATTCTCATTGTCGACCGCTCTCTGGAGGCCCAAAATGGGGATATTGTTGTGGCTGTCGTTCATGGGGAGTTGACGGTCAAACGGTTACAGAAAAACAAGGGGGCCGTCTACCTTAAACCAGAAAACCCCGATTATACCCCGTTAAAAATCACCGAAGAGATGGAGCTAACCCTTTGGGGGGTGGTGACCAGTTCGGTACAGGAGTTTAGAAAGCGATGAGCGAAAACCGTGTGGCTCTGGTTGATTGCAACAATTTTTATGTCTCCTGCGAACGGCTCTTTCGTCCCTATCTGAATAATAGGCCGGTTATTGTTCTCTCCAACAATGACGGCTGTGCCGTAGCCCGATCCAACGAAGCCAAACGCCTCGGCATCCCCATGGGGGCGCCGTACCATCAGATCAAACCATTACTCAGCAAACAGGGGGTTACGGTTTTTTCATCCAACTACGCCCTGTATGGTGATATCTCTGCTCGGGTGATGCACACTCTGCGTGAAAGGGCTTTGAATATGGAGGTCTACTCTATTGATGAGGCCTTCCTGGATTTTACCGGATTTTCCCACCTCTCGCTCACCAACCACTGCCGCTCCATTCAGCAGGCGGTCATGCAGCACACGGGAATACCGGTATCAATCGGTATTGGTCAGACAAAAACCCTGGCAAAACTGGCCAATGGCATTGCCAAAAAATCCCCTCGCACCGGCGGCCTCTTAGACCTCTCCAACCCCGACTATTTAAATAAAGCCCTCCACACCACCCAGGTTGGGGATGTATGGGGTGTTGGTAACCGTTGGTCTGCCAAGCTTAAAAGCCATGGAATCGACACCGCCATGATGCTCCGGGATGCGGAGTTGAAGTGGGTGACGAAAAGGTTCAATGTGGTCATGGCCAGAACCGTTATGGAGTTGCGTGGTCTGCCAACCATTCCGTTGGATAGTACCCCTGAGCCCAGCCAATCCATCACTTCATCACGCTCTTTTGGTCGCAAGGTGACCAAGCTATCGGATCTTTGTGAAGCCACCGCCAGCCATGTGGCACGGGCGGCTGTCAAACTGCGTAAACAGGAGCTGCTGGCCAACGCCATGATGGTTTTTATCGAGACCAGTCGATTTTTGCCCGCAGCCGAGCAGTATCGCAATGCCGGCACCTTTAAATTACCTGAATCGCTCAACGATACGGGCACCCTGACAAAACATGCCTTGATTATTATAAAATCCCTTTATCGCGAAGGGTTTAAATATAGTCGAGCCGGTGTCATCCTCATGGAGCTAACCCCCCTCCGACACCACCAACCCTCTCTTTTTGGGGACCAGGACAAACGACGCAGAGCTAACCGTTTAATGGAAGCCGTCGACAAACTAAACCAACAGATGGGATCGGGAACCATTCACTTTGGTGCTGAAGGTCTTGAAAAGAGCTGGCGTATGCGCCAGCAAATGAAATCACCATCCTACACCACCCATTGGCAGGAGATACCACTGGTTCATGCTATCTGAATGGGGCTACCAGGGATGGGACCTCCCTGATAGCCCCCACGGCATTCCCCCTATTTACCCTGATTGGGACCCCTGTTCCGGTTCGATGGTGACAGCTCTTCTTCTATTACGCTCACTTTCAATCTGCTCTTTTTTGGCCTCCAACGCCAACTTGGCTCGCAAGTTGACCATATTATAGGCCTGTTCAGAGAGAAGCCCGGCAGCAAAAGCCAGGAAATAGAGGGTCTCCCGATTGATTTCAAACAGATCGGCACTGGAGATCAAGGTGTGGGCGGCAATGTCGACCACAAACATGGCAACCGCTAGAAAAATACCGAGTATCGGTCGAAAAATATAGGTGCCGACACTACTTGTCTCTCCGCTGATAAACTCTTTGGTCAAGAAGATCAGCGAGCCAAAAGCACCCAGAACCATCAATAAGACAAAGGTGTCGATCAGGGTACGGTTTGCCTTTTTCTTGGCAATTTTGGGACTTTCGGTCACCACCCAATTTTCAACCTCCTTGGGCAGGCTATGGCCTTCCGCACTCTCTGCGGACCCCGCCTCGGTAAAAATCGACGGTATCATCTCTACAAAAGAGAAATAGTAGCCGCTGCTTTTCGTGCCTGGCACATGTTTTTCTGCCAACGCCGTGAGAATGTGATCAATTTTTTTAAATAGCCGTTCCCATTCAGCTTTTTTTCTATCATCATCCACTTTTGGAAGACGTGTTGCCCAATGAGGTTCGTTCATAAACAGCTCTAGAACACTCTCGATGGGGGGAGGTGAGCTACTGTAGTTTTTGGCAAGATATTTTTCCAACTCACCCCTGGGGTTGATCTCATCTTGCTGCGAGGTTATATCTGACCAAAAATTGAATCGCTTTTTGGATTCAAACATCGGGATAATCTCTTCCGATGCGGTGTTGGAGACAGAGTAGAGCGCCGAAACGGCCAAAAGAAAAATCCAGACCAACAAGATGGACCCTTTCAGCATCATATTCAAAAATTTAAACATTTATCGCCTCTCAGCCAATTAAAAGCAAAAAAACAATAATTAAGATGAATCAATTTTATTATAGGCGTTTAAAGCAAAAAATAAAACTTTTTTATAATAATTAACCAGATTAAATAACCAAGGCACTACCCGTGGTGGCCCGCCCGGGTAATGCCATCCCAGGCGAAACCTGTATTTTTAAGGAAGATAAAGAAGAGGAAAAAGCAAGAGAGGCGAAGCGTTATTAAGGATTGGGAAAAGAGGCGGCTGTCACACTACCGACAGAAGAGAGAATATGCTCAACGGCATGATAGTCCAACAGGCCGGAATCCAGCTGTTGTTTGATTTCGTTATCGGTAAAAACCAACTCCCCCAACACTTCCAGTCCACCGATATTGACAGAAGAGGCCTGTTCGCTGTTTAAACTCTGTCGGGTTCTGGGCACAAAATAGAGATAAAAGTGGCCCGGATTGGCCTCGTCCTGGGTGGCAATCAGGTTGGCTGAAAGGTGGTGGGCCTGCGCTTCGTTACGCTGAACCCACTCATGAATCCAATCCTGGGATGCCTGCCTGACACCATCCATGGTTCCCCGCCAAATCCGGGCCTGGAGGGGGTAATCCTCAACCCAACAGGGAAAAGCGGCATGGCGACGGGCCCGCTGCTCCAAGGGAAACAGATCATACCCTTGGGGGCGGGCAAAGGTTTGAAAATGGAGATGGTGGGGAATGGTTGCTCCAGCATCCACACCATTGTAGAAAACAACAAAATCTGGTAACTGAGAGGCAAGGGTCAGAACATGGTGCAATACGGTATCCAATGATTTTTCGGGCCCATCGGCAGCCGACAGATCGCACCTCTGAGGTACATGATTTCGCGCAGCAATAACAAGATGCAGCGGCATAAGAGGAAATGGGTTGGTCAGGGCAACATAGTGGGACTCTCCCAGTTTTAAATCCATCCCCAACTGGCGCCCCTCATGTTGCCAGAAAATATTATCTCGACACAAAAAGCAGCCCTGATGTACTCTGGCCTCCTCTACCGGCGGCTCCCGTCGACCAAAGCCACCAAACCGTAAAGCCCGCTGTGGATTGTATTGACTGGAGTAGAACTGGCTGGGATCAAGAGGGCTGACCAGTCGGTAACGGATAACCTCATCCAGATTATCTTGAATAAAACCAGCCTTGGTCTGGTGGGCAGCCAAAGCCAAAAAAGCAGCATCCAATCCATGACCTAGATGGGTCTGGGCCAACGCCCGATTTAATTCAGACCAGGCGTGGTCAATTTCCAGCCATCGGGAAGACCAGTTTGTTAGTTTTTGGGCACTCATTTTATCGATTTTCTCCCCGTTATTCACAAGCCGGGTTTACCATTGGTACACTATTGAGCCAGAATAGGGTAGCAGGGCCTCCTAACCCCTTCTGATTTTGTATGCAGTTTAGTATGCAGAAATAGAGCCAAAAAAGGGATTGGGCCGTCTCTATCATCAATCGGCATACCAATTGATTCGTTATTAAACCTTCTTAAACAGAAGCCTGATTACCTGGAATACTCAAGAAGCACAAGGGAGAGAATCATGCGTGGGGATAAAATTATCGTAGAGTTGCACCACCGCCAAGCAGGAAAAGGGGTTGTGGATCGTATTCTGCAATCAAACCTGACCCCCCCCTTCGGGATAACCGTTGGCGGAGAGTCCGGGTCGGGAAAATCGGAAATTGCCCAGGCTATCGCCGATGAGCTTGGCAATCACGCTATCCAAAGCATCATATTGGGACAAGATGACTATTTCATCTACCCACCCCGTACCAACGACACCACTCGACGAGCAGACATCTCCTGGGTCGGCACCCAAGAGGTAAATCTGACACTGCTTGATGATCATATGGGCCAGATTCTGGCTGGCTGCTCATCTTTGGAAAAACCGCTGGTTATCTACGACGAAGACCGTATCGAATCCGAATCCATCCCCACATCCGGGGTTAATGTCGTCATCGCCGAAGGGACCTACGTCAGCCAACTGACCAAAGCCTCGGTCAAAGTATTTATCGATCGTAGTTTTGAGGAGACCCGAGCCCATCGAGAAAAGCGGATGCGCCATGCCTCCGAGTTGGACCCGTTTATTGACAAGGTACTGAAGATTGAGCATGAAATCATCTCAGCCCACAAGAAAAAAGCCCATGTGGTGATCGACACCAACTACCAAGCTGTTGATGGGCCGCTCCCGCTCTCCTGATTCACGTCACTCTTTTGGAGTATTTAATGCGCATCCTGTTTATCAACCCCCAGGGCAATTTTGACCCGGCCGATAGCCACCTGACCGAACATCCCGATTTTGGGGGACAGCTGGTCTATGTCAAAGAGACGGCACTGGCCATGGCCCGAATGGGCATTCAGGCCGACATCATCACCCGACGCATCCAAGA
Organism: Magnetococcales bacterium; assembly: GCA_002753565.1. Classification (GTDB taxonomy): domain Bacteria; phylum Pseudomonadota; class Magnetococcia; order Magnetococcales; family JADFYX01. The sequence continues at coordinate 5,598 of PEAM01000018.1, forward strand.
CCCGGATTGGCCAGAATTTTCAGAGAGCCAAGATCGATATGAGGGGTATCCCGACAACCCTCGTATCATCCGAATTGACTGTGGAGGCCAGGCGTTTCTTAACAAAGAGCAACTTTGGGAGCATATTCCCGAATTTGTCGATGGGATCATCCAGTTTTATGGGGAAGAGCTGCCCCACTTTGCCACAGCCCACTACGGAGACGGAGGCTATGCTGCCGCACTGCTGAAAAAAAAGGTGGGCATCCCCTACACCCTGACTGGACATTCGTTGGGAGCGCAAAAGCTGGATAAATTAAAAATGTCCTTGGAAAATTATGATCAGATGGAGGAAAAATATCGTTTCTCCGTTCGTATTCAAGGGGAACGACTGGCCATGGAGGGGGCCTCCACCATTATCACCTCCACCTCTCAAGAGCGCTTTGAGCAGTATGGTCACCCCCTCTATGAAGGGAGTATGGACCCACAAAACAGTGAAAAGTTTTCGGTTATTCCTCCTGGTGTCAACACAGAACTCTTTACCACCCAAAGCGGCGAGGCCGACCCGGAGGCAGCAAGGTTGATCCAAGCAGCCCTGGGCGACACCTCTCTGCCCACCCTTTTGGTCTCCAGTCGATTGGATGAGAAGAAAAACCACCTGGAGGCGGTTCGAGCCTATGTTGACACCCCTGCCCTACAAAAAAAAGCCAACCTTCTTTTGGCAGTTCGTGGTGCGCCCGACCCCTATACCGACATCTCCATGCTCTCAACTGAAGAGCAGCGTATTCTCCAGCCCATTTTGCAGATGATCCGAGAGAACAGGCTGGAAAAGCTGGTCCGATTTATTGATATTCGTTCCCAAACCCTGCTGGCTGCGGTCTATCGCCAGCTGGCCAAACGAAGCTCCATTTTTATTCTAACCGCCTTTTATGAACCCTTTGGGTTGGCCCCCATCGAGGCAGCCGCCTGTGGCTTGGCGGTGGTGGCGACTCAAAACGGAGGGCCAAGCGAGATTTTTGCTCGTGGGGAAGGGGTTCTTTGCGACCCCTACGATGCCAAGGATATTGCCAAAGCCTACGAAAAAGCGTTAGAAAACGCCCCTCATCTCAGTCAGGCAGGGCGTCGTCTGGTTCTGGAAAAATATACCTGGGATCGAACAGCAGAAAACTACCTGAAGGCCATCCGCCGCCCCTCGGTAACAACCGGGAAGACATCCCAAGGGGAAGAGACGCTCTCGTTGGAGGGAGAGGCTCGGTTGAAGAGATATTTGAGCCAAGCCGATAAAGAGGGTTAGCAAGCCCAATTGGCACAAAACAGTGGCGGATGGGTGTGGAAAGGCATGGATGCCTTCAAGACCAATACCAACACACCCTAATAGCTGGGATAGGACTCTTTTTGTCCCAACATTTCACGGGTAATGAGCACAACCCCCGCTTTGGTTCGTTCAAAGCGGGCTTCGTCATCATGGGGATCCTCGCCAACAACCGTCCCATCGGGCACACTGCACCCTTTATCGAGAATAACCCGGCTTAGACGGACATTTTTCCCTATATTGCAATGGGGAAGCGCCACCACCTGATCCAGGCGACTACCCGGTCCCACTTCGACGGCTGAGGAGAGAATGCTGTTTTCAACCTGGGCACCCAACACTACACACCCCCCGCTCACCATGGAGTTCAACGCCACACCGGGAAGACCTTCCAGACTGGAAAAGCGGGCTGGAGGGAGCTGTTCGGGATGGCTATAGATGGGCCAATCTCGATCGAAAAGATCAAAGGGGGGCTTGGACGCCAGCAGCTCCATATGGGTATTGAAAAAAGAGTCCAATTCACCCACATCCTGCCAGTAGGGTACTTTGTCCCCCCCTGCCGGATTTTGAAAAGGGAAGGCAAAAGCCCGGTGGCCCTCGGCTACGGCATGGGGAATAAGATCTTTGCCAAAATCGTGGCTGGACTCCTTTAAGCGGGCATCCCGCTCAATCTCTTTAATCAGGTAGTCCATGGAGAACACATAGACCCCCATACTAGCCAGGGCATGGTCCGGTTTGCCGGGTATGGGGGGTGGGCTGTCCGGTTTTTCGGTAAAGTTGATGATTCTCTGCTGCTCATCCACCTTCATCACCCCAAACCCCTTGGCCTCTTCTCGGGGGACAACGGTACAGGCGACGGTAAAATCGGCCTGGCTTTTCACATGAAACGCCAACATTTCGCCATAGTCCATTTTATAGACATGGTCACCGGACAGAATGAGGGCATATTGGGTGTAGTGGCTTTTTAAAATATCCAAGCTTTGATAAACCGCATCGGCGGTGCCAGCAAACCACTCTTCACTATCGTTCCACTGTTGGGCCGGAATCACCTCAACAAAGCCTCCCAACTCCCCACGCAAAAACCCCCACCCTTGATGAATATGGCGAATCAGGGAGTGTGCCTTGTATTGGGTAAGAACACAGACCTTTCGTACCTGGGAGTTCATACAGTTGGAGAGGGCAAAATCGATAATTCGAAACTTTCCGCCAAAGGGTACCGCCGGTTTGGCTCGCCAGTCCGTCAACCCTTTCAGTCGGGAACCTTTACCCCCGGCCAAAATGATACTCAAGGTTTCGGAGGTGATACGGCTGATGAAACGGCTTCCCTGGGGAGTCATGAATAGTTCGCTCTCTGATTCAGGTTGAGGTAGTCTAGGGAGATGGGGTAAAAAAGTCTGTAAAACAGCAGGTTGATCGCTAATATGGCTACAAAAACAACCCCAACTTCAACATCAATAGCCTACTACAAATCGACAAGATTTTCCAGTAGCTATTCAACCAAATAGACATAAGGGTAACGACAAGCAGACAAATTGGGGTGAAGAGAACACACCCTTTAGCCGATAAGCCCATACAAGGGTCAAACATTGTCATGCAACCCGACACGTCAAGCCAAGGAAAAGAGTGAAAGGATGGTGAACCAGGTGACAAAGCATGTAATCAGCAGGTTTTTGGCAGGCGGGGCTATCATCGGCATCCTGCTTTCCCTACCTTCCCAGGCCAAGGCTGGTGTCGTAGGCACCGTAGTGGGTACCGGCTTGATGGTGCAATATGTCACCATGATAGGAATGTCCATGCGTGCCTCTCAACGAAAAAAAGAGGATGCGTTAGCGATAGAAAAAGCCCTTGCGGAAAAAAAGGCCGAAGCAGAAGCGGAAAAAAAGGCGCTTGAGAACTATCTCTCCTGTTCCCAGCCCCAAAAAAAGCGGGTTGAAAAGGTTGTTGCGGTGAAAAAAAGGGTTGACGTCCCCCCTCCCCCCAAACACATTTGGCTGGTTCCGGTGCAACCGGCCTACTCTCACCTGAACCAACCCATTCGCACCCACTATTCAACCCCTCCTGGCTTTATCATCTACCGGTGAGGATTAGCATTAAGCCGCCCTGGCAATTCTTGAAAGGTTGTTTTTTAGCGGTAGTTTCCCGCTCTCGATGGTGATAGACTGGCCTTTGAAATCAAAAACCGGGGCGGTCTCTTAACGATTGGAAGGTAAGAAATATGTTCAAGATCCTTACACTTTTCTTGGTATCACTGGCCCTTTTCGGATGTGCCTCCCAAGAGAAGCAGATAAACAAAGATAAGTTGCTCGACATCAAAAAAGCACGAAGCTATTGCGATGAAAAAGGGCTGAAAAGCGGATCAGAGGCCCATGATCAATGTCTCACCTCTATTTCGAACCAGTTAGGCACCTCTCGCCAGATGGCACTGGAAGAGGAGACCCGCATCATGAAAAACATCAGAAATGATCGGGAAAACCTTAACAGCACCCACGACAAATTTATGGATATGTTCAGAGAGAGATAGTATCCACCTGAGAGCTTGTGAAAAAATGAAATCCTTACCCAAGCTAAAGACGGTTTAGCAGTCCACAGAGCGGCTCAGTCTTATAAACCAAGGGGGATATCTGCCCCTTGATGAGGAAAAAGACGCTTACCTGATCGGTCATACCGCTGAAAATGATATGGTGGTTGACAATTTTTCCCACATCCATCCAGACCGAAACATCCCGAGAAATGGGGTTATGGGCAACAATAAAGGGAGTGTTGGGTGCTACCTCCAGCCCTTTTCTAAAGCGGACCACATCCAAACGGGTATAGCCCGCCGGATAGTTGGGGCGACGCAGTCGGTTCCAGGTCAGCTCTCGCACCAAACCAGGATATTTATACATGTTGATCAGCAGTTCTTCGGTCGCCTTGGCTTTGGGGGGGCCGGCATGGCAGGCAATAAAGTTATCGGACCGCACACAATAGGGCAGGCTTTCGTAGAAGAGATCCATGGCCTCCTTGTAGGCCTCTCCCCGCCTTTTTCGAATCTCCCTTTCCCACAAGATACCTTGAGGAACACCGGCTTTACCCACCTCTTCTGAAAAGCTATCGTGGTTACCACGCACATAAAAAACCTGGGAGGGAAACCGAATTTTAAGCCGAAAGATAAAATCCATCATCAAAAGAGAGCTCTCCATCTCTCCCATCTGACCATCCACCTCTGAATGCACCGCATCCCCCAGCAGAATCAGACAGAGGGTTCCCTGCTCCAACCCCTCTAAAAAATGGTTCTCAGTTAATATTTTAAGCAGATTGTCCACCTGGCTATGCAGATCTCCCACCACCAGGGGAGCCAGGCCAACCGGCAGGTTTAACAATCCCCCCGGCATGCCTCGGTCGTCAACCGGGCGACTAGCCTCCATTTTCAAGATTTCATTGACACTGTTCAGGGTAGCCATGGCCTCGGCTGTCGGCAGCAGAGCGATGGGTCCGCCGTATATTTCACGCAATCTGGCCAGACGACCCACCCGCTGAGAGATAACCTTCTCTTCCTCCATGCTCTCTCCCAGCGGACCGATGTAGGTACCGCTTTCCGCGGTCAGATCTTTAAAAACAAAGGCATCTCCCGTATGGGCAATGGTCAGATGGCGACGGGCTATGTTGCGAGGAAAATGAAAAAAACGCTGCTGCTCTTCACTCTCTCGGCCCAAAACCAGGGAATCCCCCGGTTCCAGACGAAAAAAACCGGTGGCCTCCTTAAAAAAATGGTCCGGGTCAAACAGAATATAATCTTCATTATCTCGGGAAACATCCGGGTCCAGAAAAAAATCGGGACAGAGCCAAAGGGTCTTTCCCTGTCGACCTCTTCCCATGATAAGACGCATGGGTAGCCCATTGAAGGGGACTCGAATTTCATCTCCCATCAAATGAACTTCTTGAATAAGCTCTACCTCATCAACCACCTTGGGAGCTAAAAAAACACTGCGTAATCGTTCAAATAGAGCGGACACCAAACTCTCCTCAAGGAGGGACTGTTTTCAGATAGCAAGCAACTGATGGAAAATTACAAATCCTTAATATTTAACGGCAAGTTCCAAATTAGAACAGTGCCCAGACTATGACAATATGGCGCTTAGTTCCAATATTTTTTTTATCCTTGAAAAAATGGAATCTTCCCCCCCGTAATGGAGAGTGGTTTCAATCCCATAATGTTACCCATCGGTTTGGATGCGAGCAGATGCAAAGAGCCTTTTCTAAGCTGATTTCAGGTTGATTGTTAAGAAAAAAATAGCCACACCCTTGCACTTAAATAGGATTGCCATCTGCCTTCTCTTCTATTATAAATGATAGCATTCGATTTTTTTCAGCCTGATACGATCACACATTCACCTGCCAACAGGCTCTGCCTATCCTCTCTTTCCATATGGCAACAAGCAGGAAAGATTTATGATCGGTACTACCTTGATTTTTTTTACAAAACAAACAAACGTTATCATTAATCTTTTTTTTCAGGAAGGATGCTCAATGGCTCATATTGTGGTCTTAGGTGGTGGTATTGGTGGTTGGCCCGCAGCGTACGAATTGCGGGGCGCGCTGGGAACAGAACATAAAATTACGGTTATTCACAACAGCGAATACTTTCAATTCACCCCTTCCAACCCCTGGGTAGCGGTGGGATGGCGCAGCCGAAAAGATGTCACCCTGCCCATGAGAAAATATCTAGAGAAAAAGGGTATCCGTTTTATTCCCAAGGCCGCCAAAAAACTCAACCCCAATGAGAACAGCCTGACCCTTATCGACGATGAGGTGGTAACCTATGACTATCTTCTCATCACCACAGGACCCAAATTGGCTTTTCACGAAGTGGATGGGTTGGGGCCAGAACACCACACCCACTCTGTCTGTACCACAGACCATGCCGAACGCTCCTATCAAGACTGGAAAAAATTCATCAAAAAACCCGGTTCCATTGTTGTCGGAGCCACTCAAGGAGCCTCCTGTTTTGGTCCGGCCTATGAGTTTGCCTTTATCATGGATGCCGATTTGCGCAAACGTAAAATTCGCGACAAGGTACCCATCACCTTTGTCACCTCGGAGCCTTATATCGGCCATTTGGGTTTGGGTGGTGTGGGTGACTCCAAGGGCATGCTGGAGTCGGAACTCCGTCAGCGGCATATTCCCTGGATCTGCAACGCCAAGGTGACACGGGTAGAGCCGGGAAAAATGTTTATCGAAGAGCTGGATGTCCAGGGCAAGCTTCTCCGAGAGCATGAACTCCCTTTTGACTACTCCATGATGCTCCCAGCCTTTTTGGGGATCGATGCGGTCATGGAGGTGGGTGACGATCTGTGCAATCCTCGGGGCTTTGTCAAAGTGGATGAGTTCCAGATCAACCCGAAGTGGCGCAACATCTATTCGGCGGGTGTTTGTGTCGCCATTCCTCCGGTTGAAGCCACCCCTGTCCCTACCGGCACACCAAAAACCGGCTATATGATCGAATCCATGGTCACGGCTGTTGTCCATAACATCAGGGATGAACTCAAGGGGCTGGCCCCAACCCACCAAGGAACCTGGAGCGCCATCTGTCTGGCCGATATGGGGGATACGGGGGCGGCTTTTGTGGCTATTCCGCAAATTCCACCACGGAATATCGCCTGGATGAAAAAAGGCAAATGGGTACATCTGGCTAAAATTGCCTTCGAAAAATATTTCCTGCGTAAGATGAAAAAAGGTTCTACTGAGCCGATGTTTGAAAAATTCTTACTGAGGACTGTTGGCCTCTCCCGCCTTAAAGACAAATAGTTGCTTTTTTTAACCGAAAAGAAGGGGGGGTGATCATCCATTCCCCTTCTTTTCTGGTTTTCACCTGCCCACCTAACCCAATAGGGTGAAAGGTAACCTCTGTTGTGTTAGCCTGTTTTGGTTTCGTTGAGGTTAACCATCCCTTTTCCAACTTTTGGTCTTGATGTTATGCATTTTACGATCGGCACCCTTTTTTTTCGAACCCCTTCAACAGGCCGCTACCCGCTGATTTTTCTTCTGCTGGCCACCCTTCTTTTGCCCAGTTGTGTAACCGCAGACTCTGGCTTGGCCCCGCTCACACCAGAGCAGCAGGCCCAGAAGCAGGAGCGTGTTTTCAACCGCCTCTGGAACGACTCACTCCCCAAGCTAGAGAAGGCCCTAACCCTTAAAGATGAGATTAAACAGGCCCCAGATCACGCTTTTTTCAGCAAAGACAAGGTCTCTCTCACCAAGGATTTTAACGAAATTCTTGATGGACTCTCCATCATCCTCTCTGAACGGAGCTTGAGTGAACTTCAAGATAAGATGGCCCAACTGAAAGGGGATATTAAATCACGCCGGGATGATATCGCCCAGTACAAAGAGAATCGCCTTGGGGCACCGCTGGAACACATGGTCAAAACCACCAAGAGCGGTTATGACGCCAAAATAGCTTCGGCTCAAGCGGATATTGTCGGCTATGAGGCAGGTATTGTCTCGTTGAAAGAGTCGTTCAGTCGGGAGTTGAAAAGCTACGGAATCAACCTTACCCCAGCCCAGACCGATGTACTGCTCACCCGTGTGGATGCCAATGATATCCTACAGATGACCATGGTCTTCGATAGCGTGAAGGGGATCACATCCAAACTGATGCAGTTAACCAGCGATTCGGGTGAGGATATTCAGTACGCTAAAAAATACTACGGCTTGCATGTGGTTTTGGTGGAGTTGATCGTCCATATGCAAAACGGTTATCTAACCCAGGTCACTCAACGCTATCTGCCCAAGTTGGAGGAGATCATCTCTCGAACCCGAGCCGTATCCAGCGAGGCCAGGCGGGAGTTGCGACGGGAAAAACAGCCATCCCGACGCCAAATCTACCAGGCCAACCTGAGCGCCCATGATTTAACCATCAAAACCGCCAAACTCTATGCCAAGGCATTAAGCCAACAGCAGGGAAAAGTGGCCAGCGCCCGCCAAAAAGCTTTGCGTGATCTGGCCTTGGCAAAAAACACCTTGGAAACGGTCATGGTGAGTGCCGACCTGCTGGGACTGCTTCAGAGTAGCCAAAAAACATTCAAGGCTCTTCTCAATCTTCAGGTACCGGAGCTGGTCCCCTTTAAAAATCTGGCCATGCGTAAAAAATTTGAAGAGTTATCCACTCTTTTAGCCAAATAGACCATACCAAAAGACGATAAAACAAGCGGGAGATAACCATGAAATGCGATGAAGTGGATTATGAAATTATCGGTAACGATATCCAGGTGGTAGAGGTCGAGCTAGACCCTGGCGAAACCGTGATTGCCGAAGCGGGCGCCATGAACTATATGGAAAGCGCCATCACCTTCGAAACCAAGATGGGCGATGGCTCCGAGGCCACCAGCGGTCTGTTTGGCAAACTGTTTAGCGCCGGCAAAAGATTGATGACGGGAGAGTCCCTTTTTCTCACCCATTTTACCAATCAAGGAGAGGGAAAACGCCGGGTCGCTTTTTCAGCCCCTTTTCCCGGAAAGATCATTCCTCTGGACCTGATGCAGCTAGGAGGAGAGGTGCTCTGTCAGAAGGATGCCTTTTTGGCGGCAGCCTTGGGAACCCATATCAGCATCGCCTTCACCAAACGGCTGGGAGCCGGTTTTTTTGGTGGGGAGGGTTTTATTCTTCAGAAGCTCTCTGGTGATGGCATGGTGTTTACCCACGCCTGTGGTGCGGTTGTTGAAAAAAAGCTGAACAATGAGACCATCCGCATGGATACCGGTGCGCTGGTCGCCTTTACACCGGGGCTGGACTACTCCATCGAGCTTTCTGGCGGGCTTAAATCCATGTTTTTTGGGGGAGAGGGTCTTTTCCTGACCACCTTGAGAGGAACCGGTACGGTTTGGATGCAGAGCCTCCCCTTCTCCCGTCTGGCAGAACGGATCAACAGAGCCCAGTTAGCCTCCCAGGGGGAAGATAACTAGTTAAGGAAAAAGAGGCCGATTCAGGTTGAAAACAGGGGAGGTGGCCGCCCACCCCTCCCAGGAGAGAGTGTACCCTTTTCAATGAGAACCACCATAACGATCAATGAAACGACTGCTACTACGACCTCAGCCTCGCCTGTTTCTTCTTCTTATCGGGTTGACCACTCTCCTGCTCTCACCCAACGGCCTGGCTTCCGAAACAGGTATAGGCCCGATTATGGTTGACAACCCACTTTGCCGTTTTGAATCCAACCTGCAACAGCAGTTAACCGGTTATTATCTGGGCATGGCGCTTTTAACCGGAATTGGCGGCTTGATGCTCTATCTTGGCTTTTTTACCCCAAGCAGTGGCAAGCCCTACCTTTTATTCGCCGCTGTCGCTTTTTTTTCTCTGGCGGTTTTGGTAGTACACACCCTCAAGGTTAAACGGGATTGGCAGCAGTTTGGCTCTGTTACCCTGACCTTAAACAGTTGTCCGGCCCAGAGCGGAAAAAAAATGGCCTGGCAGATCGAACTTCCCGCCCAGACCAACCTTACCGGCGGGTTAGAGGCAACAGTTCGCTGTCAACAGCTCTATTGGGACAGCGGGCTGCTGCGGGGGGATGAGAGTGACAGTGAATGGCGAGAAGAGTCGACAACCCTGTGGCAGACAGAACTCTCCTCAACAGAGGAGTTTGCCGGAGGTAGCCACCTTTTTCTCTTTACTACCCTTCTACCGGCTCAACTCCCCGGCAGCCGTCAACTGGGACCACCCCCTATCTCCACTGAAACAGAGGCAGAAAAGGGGGTCCAATGGCAAATTGAGATTCGAAACAGAGGGGAAAAAAACCTCCTGCATCGAACCTATGACATACCGGTTACAAGCAGCGGGCTGTAGGGTATCCCCCCTCAGTCGCTCCTTACTCTTCTGGCTCAGGAGCAGGCTCGCTGCCTTCGGCTTCTCCACTCAACTCTTTGGCACGCTCCCACCCTTTTTTACCATACTCCTTAGACTTCTCCCACCCCTTGCCACTCAGCTCTTTGGTCTTCTCCCACCCTTTGCCGCCATACTCCTTAGACTTCTCCCACCCTTCACCACTGGCCCCTTTGGTCTTCTCCCACCCCTTGCCACTCAGCTCTTTGGTCTTCTCCCACCCTTTGCCGCCATACTCCTTAGATTTCTCCCACCCTTCGCCACTGGCCTCCTTGGTCTTCTCCCACCCCTTGCCACTTACCTCCTTGGTCTTTTCCCAAAGCTCTTTAAGCCCCCCCTCCTCTTCGGCTTGGTCAGCCCAGGCCGGTAGGGATAAAAGGGAAAAGGCAAACATCAGGGTTATCAATAAATGTCTCACAAAAAAACTCCTCAAACCAAAAAACAACCGACAAAAACCGTAGGATCGCAAAGCCAAAATATCTCAGAACAACCCTTACTCAACATAGGATAGGTACACCTTTTCAACCAAAAGTTCTCTTTACTCTTACTCTATCAGAGATTTTAACAAGGCTTGGCTCGCCTTTTCAAACTCCGCTTCCAAAGCAACAATCATCTCGCTGGTGACCGCCCAATTTTTCATCTCAACCTTGCCTTTTAGCCGGATAGCACTGATTTTTACCCGCTTGGCCCCCACATCAGCAGCAGCTTTTTTAAACCATTCCGCCTCTTTCAACAGCTTGGTCACACTGCGGTCACTGAGAGCCTGTCGAATCATCTGCAGATGGTTTAATCCGCCATCAAGAAACAGCGACCTGCAGGTAACAAACTGTTCCGGTTCCATCTCCACTGAAAAGAGCGCAGGCAGGGGCTGTTTGGCTGTCTCCGGGCTTTTGTAATGGGTTTGGCGTTTTCTGGCATAGGGTTTGACCGTTTCGATAAGCTCAGCAGCCCGGTAAGGTTTGCGCAGATAGGCGTTCATACCCGCCTTAAGACATCTCTTCTCTTCCGAACGCATGGCTCTGGCCGTCACGGCAACGATGGGAATCTGGGGATCGCACACCCCGCCCACAGCACCTTGACGGATCTTCAAAGTGGCCTCATACCCATCCATCTTCTGCATGTGAAGATCCATCAAAACCAGATCAAACGGTTCTTGAGACAGCCTCTCCAGCGCCTCCACTCCATTGCAGGAGAGCGTGACGGTATGACCGACCCGCTCCAGAATGGTCGTAGCCAATTTTTGATTGTTGATCAGATCTTCTACAAGCAAGATACGCATGGGGATGGTCTGTCGGCAGGGTACGAAGAGAGAGGCCTTCTCCACCTCTGGCTTGGTTGCTCTGCCCAGAATAACATCGATCTCATTGATCAGATTAAAGAGCTTGATGGGCTTTTTGATCGGGGCAATGTGTTGGAACCTCGGCTCCATCTCCTGCCGGGAGGCCCAGACATGAGTGGGTACCATCATTAAAAGGTTGGCCCGATCCAGCAGGGGGTGGCCTGGATGATCAGGATGAGGATAGCCGACCAACGTCAGGCCAAAATCCACCAGGATAAGATCAACGGTTATTGTCTCTTGGGAACAGATCACGAGCTGGTCGAGTAGCCCTTGATTATCCCTCACCTCACACACGCTAGCCCCATAGCGACTGAGCATGGCAACCAGTATTCTTCTTCCGGTCTCATGGGCATCAGCTACGATAATGTGCAACCCCTGAAGGTGGGAAGAGCCTGGCTCTTGTTGACGGACATCCATTCCCCCAAACAGACGAGCGTCGGCTGGATCCCCGCGCTGACCCACCCCGAATTGGGCCGTAAAGTGAAAAATGCTCCCCTCCCCCTCTTTGCTCTCAACCCAAATCTCTCCCCCCATCAACTCAACCAGACATTTGGAGATGGTCAAACCCAAACCGGTTCCCCCATACTGACGGGTGGTGGAGCCATCCACCTGGGTAAATTGATTGAAAATGGCCTTCATCCTATCCTTGGGAATACCAATGCCGGTATCGGCGATCAGAAAGTGCAACACAACCGTCTGGTCCCCTCTGGGTTGACCAGCCATCCGCTCAACAACAATGGTGATTTCACCCTCGGAGGTAAATTTGATGGCGTTGTTGACCAGATTGAAGATGATCTGATTCAACCGCAGAGGGTCTCCCACCAGAGTTGGAATATCCGGGTCGATATCACAATAGAGCTCCAGCTCACTCTTATGGACCAGCACCGCCAGCATTTCACTGACATTTTCAATCCGACCTCGCAGATCGAAGGTGAGCCGTTCCAGAGTCAGCTGACCCGCCTCAATTTTGGAAAAATCGAGAATATCGTTGATAAGTCGCAGCAGGGTATTGGCAGAGTTTTGAACTATTTCCAGGTTTTCTCGCTGATCTTCGGTCAGGTTTGAGGTTAAAACCAGCTCGGTCATTCCCATGATGGCGTTCATGGGGCTACGGATTTCATGACTCATATTGGCTAAAAATTCGCTTTTGATCCGATTGGAAGACTCTGCCACATCCAAGGTTTCAAGCAGGGAGCGCAAGAGCTGTTTGCGGTCGGTGACATCTTGCAAAAAAGCGGTAAAAAAGTGCTTTCCATTTCGTGTAATAGAGGCAACCCCCACCGACAGTTCAACCGAGTTGCCATCCGAGCGAACTCCAATCGCCTCAAATCTTCGTTTAAAGACCGGCTGACTCTCGCCAGGGAGGGTGGATTGAAACCGTTTATCCTGATGCAGGTCAGGGAGATCCAGCATATTGGCCAGATCCCGTCCGATAACCTGGTGTTTGGCATAGCCAAACAGCTCTTCGGAGGCCGGGTTGAAATCCATGATCTGTCCTTCATCGTTGATGGTGATGATGGCATCCATGGCATGATCCAAAATGGATTGCAGCTGCTCTTCCTGACTTTTCAACGTGGCGGTACGCTCTTTAAGGGCGAAAACAGCCTGAGAGAGTTGGTTTCTGTTCTGCTCCAAGGCCTGTTTCTGCCGTTGCAGGTCGAGATGCACCCTTACCCGGTTTTTCAGGCGTAAAGGGTGGGTCGGTTTCACCAGAAAATCGATCGCACCCAACCCAAAACCAACCGACTCATTCTCCACATCCTGCATGGCAGAAATAAAAATAACCGGTATCTCTTTTAACGCTGGGTCGGCTTTGAGCAGACGACACACTTCATAGCCGTCCATATCCGGCATTAAAATGTCCAGCAAGATGAGGTTGGGACGCTGCAAGTCAGCTATTTTCAGGCAGTCGGAGCCATTGGTGGCAAAAAAAATGCGGTACTCATCTGCCAAGATTTCATGGAACAGTTCAATGTTATCCGTCTCGTCATCCACAACCAGAATGGATTGAACATTCTGCTCCTCTCTGTTCATTTAAGACCATTCCCCGGCAAGCCAAGTCTCTTGACCAGAAGAGAGAGAGAGTCCAGGGCCGTAGCAAAGTCGAGCCTGCCGACATTCTCTGACAATCGTTGGATCTCCTCTTGGTAGCCATGGCCTTGGAGAGCATCCACCAACTCTCTCACCTGCTTACCTGCTCCCATATCGTTGGTTTCAAGAGAGTGTTTCAAGCCTGAAACCATTTGCGATACCATATGGATGTCCAGCCCCCCTCCCCCCACCAACTTGGGCTCCGGGGTCGGCTCAATATTGAGTTTTTCCAGCTGTTCAGCCGACGCCAACACCGTTTTCAACGCCGCTTCGAAGGGGATGATTCCTGCCACCACCTCACGACTCTCACCCTTTTTGATGGTCTGCTCCCACTTGATTGCCGCATGATACAACCCCTCGGCACCAATATTTCCCGCACTGCCTTTAAGGGTATGAACAAGACAGGTGGCTCGCTCAAAATCCCCTCGATCAAGGGCTTCTCGCACAATTTGAATGGTGTTTTGGTTCTTTTTTCTAAACGATCCAATCAACTTTTTCTGCAACACCCGATTACCCTTTACCCGCACCAGACCCTTTTTCAGATCGATCCCCGGCAGACTATCCGGCATAACCACCTCCTCCCCCCGATCTTTTTCAATCTCTCGCTCGGGGGTGTACCCCTCCCGCTTGCTTGGCTTGAGCCACTGCAGGAGAGACTCATACAACGGTACCAGCTCGATGGGTTTGGTCAGATGGTCGTTCATACCCGCTTCAAGACATTTTTCCCGGTCGCCGGTCATGTTATGGGCGGTCATGGCGATAATGGGAATAGGCCCTATTTGGGGGTCGCTGCGCAGGATTCTGGTTGCTTCCAACCCATCCATCTCCGGCATTTGCAGATCCATTAAAATCAAATCGAAGTGAGCCTCCTTGTTGTGCAGGGTCTCGACAGCCTCCCGACCATTCTCCACCACGGTCACATGAAAGCCCAAATCGTCGAGGATCTCCTGGGCAACCTGCTGGTTGATAAGGTTATCTTCCGCCAACAAAAGGCGCGAACCCGATCGACTCTTTCGCAGTTCAGACTCTAAAACCGCCTCCCGCGATGGGATTGCAGGGGTGAGGGTCGTGGGCTGGGTCATGTGGGTCAGGATGGTGTCCAACAGAGTGGAGGGGGTAACCGGTTTGCTTAAAAAACCATCCAACGACACCTCATCAGCCCGAGCCATCACCTCCTCTCGAGAGTAGGAGGTGACCATCACCAGGGTGGGAACGGCTGACGTGCCGTAGTGTTCTTTCACCTTGGCCAAAGTCTCGATACCATCCATCTGTGGCATCTGCCAATCCATCAAGATCAGATCAAACGGTGGCTGCTCCTGTTGGTTGGCCAAAGCCTCCAAGGCCGCCGGCCCCGAACGGCAGGCGGTGACTTCGAAGGAGAAGGAGGTGAGCAGTGACTGGAGTATCTCCAGGGAGGTAGGGTTATCATCCACAACCATCACCCGCAATCGACCCAAGGTCGTTAGCAAGGATGGGCTTTTTTTAGCCTGCTGGGCGCGGTGACCAAATGCGGCAGAAAAAGAGAAAATCGACCCTTCGCCCTCTTGACTCTCCACACCAATCTTTCCCCCCATCATACCCACCAGACGTTGGCAGATGGTCAAGCCCAATCCGGTCCCGCCATATTTGCGGGTAATGGAACTATCGGCCTGACTAAAGGCCTTGAAAAGATTCTTCAGTTGATCAGGGGTCATGCCGATTCCGGTATCTCGGATGGAAAACCCAAGCCAGGAAAAATGGTCCGTCTGGTGGCGTGGCTCAATGGAGATGACAATCTCCCCGGAGTCGGTAAACTTGATGGCGTTATTGGTCAGATTGATCAATATCTGCGTCAACCGCAGCGGGTCCCCGGTTAGATAGAGGGGGGTATCGGGGTGGAAGTGATAGAGAAATTCAATCCCCTTCTCCTCGGCTTTAATCACACTTAATTCCGCCACATTTTTTAAAACATCTTCCAGGCTGAAATCGATATTTTCCAGTGTCAACCGGTTGGCCTCGATCTTGGAGAAGTCGAGAATATCATTTAAAATACCCAAAAGAGACTGGGCAGAGCGTTGAATCATGCTCAAATAATCACTCTGCTTACGGCTGAGCTTGGTCTTGAGCAGAAGGTGTCCCATACCGACGATGGCGTTCATGGGGGTACGAATCTCATGGCTCATATTGGCCAGAAATTCACTTTTGGATTGGCTGGCCATCTCGGCTGTTTTCTTGGCATCCGCCAACTCCCGGTCACCCTTATAACGTATCAGCAATACCGCCAGGGTGTGTGAAATACTCCAGAGGTACGCCTCCTCTTCCTGTCGACGCCGATGGCCCTCGGGCAGATAGATTGAGATCACACCCAACACCGAACCCTGAGCCAAAATGGGCACACAATAGTGACCGTGGGGCTGCATGGAGGGGGTTTTAAAGTCGTGCAAGGCATTGACATGGTCGGCAAACACCATCTCCCGACTCTGAGCGGCCCGCCCACATAAGCAGTGTCCTACCTCCACCTCCGTGCAGTTTTTGATCAAATCCAAAGTAAGGCCAAATTGCGTCGCCATCTCCAACTTTTCCGACTGCTCATTCATCAGAAAAATGGCCCCCTTATCCCGTGTCATCAACCAGGCATCATCCAACACCAGCCTCAGGGATTTTTGCAGCAGAAAGGGTAGAGGGTGGTTCTCCATACCCAATCGCAAGATTTCTGTAATAATCTCTCTGGAACGCAAGGCCCGGGCGTTTCTCACCTCCAGATCCGACATGGCCTCATCCAGAATACGCAGTTCATCGCCGTATGATCGGGTGTTGAGGGTGGAGCCTAATCGGGTTTGAGCCGATCGGTTCACCCCGGCGGTCAACTTCCGAACACGGGCCACAACAATAAAAGCCAGCCCCAACAGAGCAGCAACCAAACTAATGGCCATGGCACCCCGCAGCAACCGCTCCTCTGCCAGCAACTGGTCGCTGAAATTCTTGGCCCGGCTTCGCTGGACCATGACCGATAAATTGAGAGCAACTTCCGAGCTGCCATAATCCTCGTACTCTTTGCCAACCAAGACATATTCGGACAAAAGATCGGTAAATCGATCCTCTGTATGTACCTCGTGAGGAATATTGTCTGCAACCACGCGGGGCGGGGTGTCAATGGTGATGACAACAGCCAGATCATCCGCCCCCGTCAAGGGGTAGATGGTGTTCATCAGGTCATCATCCACCTCCCGGATCAACATTAAATAGGCAAGGGTCTGCCTCTCTCCATCCCTGATGGGGGACGTAGTCATAAAAAGAGGGTCATCCTGATTGGCTGTCGTTAAAACCTGACCCTGACTTTTTTCCAGAAAAAAAGGGAGATTTGCCAATACCCAGGAAGGGGTCGGCTTTTGCCGGACTGAGTAAGACTCCAGAAGGGTGCCATCAACGGAAAAGAGCAAAAAATGGCTAGGCAAAACCTGTCGCCATAAGCTGACAGGAGGCAACCAACGGGGTGGGCGGCGATGAAGAACAACCTCTCCACCGGTTGAGGCCTCTGCCCTGTCGAGAAAATAATGGATGGTATTGTAGTTGCTGGTCAACAGGCGGGAGAGGCCTTTAAACTGGATCTTATACTTATCCATGGCGCCGCGGACCGAACGCAAACCCCGCCCCAGCTCGGCATGCAGCGCGTTGGTTGCCAACTCCTTAAAACGGTAGGATTGAAATCGGTCCATCCCCCAACTAACCAGCAGGCTGACCAAAATCCCGGCCACCACCGCCTGAACAGCCAGGGGAAATTTATCCAACCACCGCCTCACGAATCGGGCTCTCCAATCAACTCATCGCCCACAAAACGCCATCCTGCCTTACGCAGATGGTCGGCAGGAATAATAAACATGGCGGGATCATATGACTCTTGATGTGACAAAAGATAACGCACCAGTTTTTGCGCCTCCTCCTTTTGCGAGGCGCCACTCCAGGTGGTGATATTGACCACATTATAAAGAGGATAGCGACCATCGACGACCACCCCTGATTGATCGGGATGGAGGTTGTCGAGGGTTAATATTTTCAGCCGCTCAAGCTGTTTTGGTGTCAACAGCCAGCGGGCCAAAAAGCCAACGGCTTTGGGGTCGGCTGCCACCGTATCCATCATGTCGGGAATGCTGCTGACGTTATGGATCATGGGGGAGTGAAGGTCTTCGTTGTCTATCAGCAGTCGCCAATGGCCTGGGCGAATTTTGCAGTGCATCCGGGTAATGGGTTTAACCGGACCCTTGACGGATTGGGCCTTGGGGTCAGCCAAGCCGTTCCAGTAGGGGATCTCCCCAGAAAAAAGATGCTGCGCCTCTTGGAGCGAGAGATTGTCGACCGGATTGGTCGGGTGGGCAATTAAAACATTGGGGATAATGCCTACCGTATGAAAAACCAGACCCGGAAGCCGATCAGACAAGGCAGGTGGACAGCAAAAGCCGGCAATATCGGCACCCTTGCTGGCAATCAAGCCGGTACTGGTTCCACAGGTTCCCTCCACAACCACAATAGAGAGGCCATGTTTTTTTCCATAGGCCTCAATAAGGATCTTGGCTGCGGGATAGAAGTGCTGGTCTAGAGAGACAAACAGGTCGGGGCTGCCCAGATGGCTGGGATAGGTGATGCTCTTCTCCTGCCACCCTGGGGAGACCAACCATTTGGACTCCTTGGGCTCTGAAAAGGCTGGCCCCTGCAAAGAGGGGTTCAGGCTATCGGCTACAGCCTGCATGGAGAAGGTTTGAAAAAAAATGACCCACAATAATGCCCAACAACATCGTCCGACCAGCTCCATGATCCACCTCCTGCATTTTCCATCCTTAAGGATGTTTTATCTCATCGATAATGAAAAAATTCAGGGTTCATTATGGCATAGGCCAACGGGTAGGAACAGAAAAATTGTCTAGTCGGTCCATCCACCCCTCTCCATAAAACGCCAAGAGGACAAGAGATGCCACAGCACGCCCTTGTCCTCTTGGTTTTTTACCTGGCACTAGTTGAGTAGTGGAAACATCCTGCTTAGCTGGACTTCTCTTCTTCCTTGGCTGGCTCTGGCAGGTCGGTTTTGGCCCCTTCAATCATCATGGTCTCTTGGGGTTCAGACTCTTTCTCATCATGGGAGGCGGCAAAAGCCTCATCCATTTCATCGTCGAGATCACCCTGAAAATCTTTATTGATCTGGGTTTCGACATACTCTACACCATAATCCCACGCATATTTTCCCGCCGCAGCAGCCACAAAAGCGGTCCCCAAAGAGAGGGCCAACCCACCCCCAACCACACCGGCTGTAAAAGCACTGAAAGCGGTAGCGACACCGGCTCCAACCGTCTCCTTACCGGTATCGATTGCCAACTCCCTGTTAGTCATTTCGCCCTTTCTGACTTTACTGATATTTTTGGCTAAAGCGGCCGAACCACCCACGACGCCACCCAAGACACCAACCCCACCGACACTCTTGGAAAGAAACATTGCAAGGTTAAAAGACATTCAAAATACTCCAGAAAATAAGTTTTTATCACGATTATTATAGACTAATAAACAGACATCGCCCCCCCCTGACTGACGGTCTCATCGGGAGCAGGTCTTCAACAAGCAGGAGATATTATCACCACTCAAACACCCGATTATATCGTCAAGAACCCTCCTTGTCCAACCCATTGCTACACACCATGCAACATGGACTGATGGTCTTTGCCATGCGGCCGCCTTGGTTGAGATTGGAAAAACAGCCTCGACTGGAAAAAAATTTTCCAGTCGCTCTAACTCTCCAAAATTCAAAACAAAACAATTGTAACAACTCTGTATCATCTCTGGAACGGTAGATTCTTTTCCAGGGGGTCAGGTGATCTTTTGACAGAGATTAATCAGCCAAGAGACGAATATTAAACAACTGTTCCATGGTTATGGGGATTGGCACGATTCATGAGATGTACTTCATAACACATGATGTCAATCAAAAGGTCACGGCAGTTTCGTGACTGGAACCAGGAACCTTGGCTCCTACCCCCCCTACTCTGGCTGCCGAGGTTCCTGGTCGATCTTTAAACAGGGAACAAGAAGGGTTGAGCTACGGGTTTCCCGTACCTCTCACCAAGGGCCCGGCCATCCATCTTTTAACACGGTTGCCGGGTCCTTGGCGCAGAAGAGAACATCACCAGCTATTCACCCCCCTTTCATCTCAAGGAGACCCCATGAACGGCAAAGGCAGACAGCGTGAGCAAGAACATGATAACAACGACACCCATCTGTGGATGGCCGTGTTGGATAGAGCCGTTCGTGATCTGATCTCATTAGAGCGCATTCGCAAAGAGAACAGTGCCGTAGAAGAAGATCCGGTTTTCCGCTATGACTACCGTAGCCTGAAAAAGTGGTTTTTTTCTCCATCCATGGACCCAGGGGCCTTCAACTGGATCTGCTCTTTGGTCAATATCGACCCCAACTGGGCATTGAAACGGTTGGAAGTTCGACTGAAAGTCGGGTTGAAAACCCAACCTCAAACCAAAAAAGAGACCTGCTCGTCCGCTCCATCCCGAGCCATTGCCGCCTGAGTAGCACCCTTGAACCTGGAAACAGCCGTTTCCAGGTTCAAGGGAACGTGCCAGACCCCTGGTAGGTTTTTAAGGTGTGCCACTATGGTCGACACTCTTCGGTCCGGTTGCTGACGGGCCGAAGAGCCCTAAACAGCCCCCCTTTTTTTCTCTCTTCTGCCATTGCCCCCGGCGGTTTCCCATAGTGATGACCGGTCTATTCACAGCCCACCGGCTTAGCCAAGGCTCACGGCCAAAAAGCAGGCTATTGGGGCTTTTTTTTCAAGGTGAGGGTCAACTGCCAGGGTAGGGAGGGAAGGGCCAAAGTGAGGGTTTTTTCCTGGTGTGTGTTACCGCTGTTGGTGGGTGCATAAATAGCCGAAGGATAACCGGCCTCTAAAATTTTGTTCATCTCATCCGTTGTCAGGGTCACCTTTTGCTGCCCCGACTCTTTAGCCAACTGTTTCAGTTGCTCTAAATCCCGCCCCGCCTGTCTTCCCTCCTCCTGAGCAGAGGGAGATGGGTTGTAGACCGGTGTCGGGTAATAGTCCTGAATGATATCATCACGCTCCTGCTCGGAGGGGCGCAGGGAGACATTCAGTGGCTGATCAATGGCAGATTGGATCTCTTTTTGTCGGATGGAGATGACGATGGCAAGACCAAAAAACAGCACCGCACTGGTAATCCAAACCAGGGTAAAGCCCAAAGCCGGGGACCGTTCCACAATTTCATCGCTGGGATTGACCGGGTTATAGAAGACAGTCACCATTTTATCTTTGGGGTATCGCTCAACCACCTTTTGGGCAAACTGTTCAAACAAAAAAGAGTTCACCCCGATCCCATATTGTATGCGTGTACCAACATAAGGCTTGCCATCCACCCGATAGAGAAAATGAATTTCAGTATGGTAGACCCCACCAATATTTAGAAACAGCGGCTTTTTTTTAACCAACTGCGAGAGAATGATATTCCCCTTCACACTAGGCCAGTCAGACGTTTTATTGTGTTGGATAACGGGGTGGGCAGCAAAAATAAAAAAAGTGACGGACAAGACAACGGACAGATTGCGCAACAGCAGATAAAATTTATATCCCATCCAACTCTCCTCTCTGTAACACCCATCAATCTCAGGTAAAGGAAGGCTTCCCTTCCACTACACTATACACTACCTAGTTTTTTCCTGCATCACTAGGATTGATAATTATAAATAACAAATAATTAAGATAGTAAGATTTTAGCCTGTTGAGAAGGTTGCGTTAGCTGCTTGGAAACCCACACGATTCCCCTTAATGCCTAGCACAGAACAGACCTGTGGAGAGGAGTCACAGCTCCTCTGAGCTCTCCTGATCTACTTTTTTTCACCAATCAAACACAAAAAAAAGGTTTATTATTCATAATTTAATATGGAAATCTTATTTTATACAAATTTGTTACCGTATTATTTTTGCTTTTTCCAATTCAAAATGGATAATAAGAACATCATTTGGTCAGCATTTCTCTAGCGGCACTATTCCGCTCTATTTCTTAAAACTACGTATACTTTTAGAATAAAGGGGTTAGATCATGGCTGAAGAGTTTCCAAAGAACGAGGATGATTTTCCACAGGATGGTGAGCAGCCCCCAATGGATGAGGGCGAACACCATGATGAGGGTGACGAACACCATATGGATGATGGGCAACCGCCCATGGATGGACAGCCGCCAATGGATGGTGGGCAACCACCTATGGATGATGGGCAGCCACCTATGGATGGACAGCCGCCAATGGATGGACAGCCACCTATGGATGGACAGCCACCTATGGATGATGGACAGCCGCCTATGAATGATGGGCAGCCACCTATGGATGATGGGCAGCCACCTATGGATGGACAGCCACCTATGGATGGACAGCCACCTATGGATGGACAGCCACCTATGGATGGACAGCCACCTATGGATGGACAGCCACCTATGGATGGACAGCCACCTATGGATGGTGGCGAACACCACCATGAGGGTGACGAACACCACATGGATGATGGGCAACCACCTATGGATGATGGACAACCACCTATGGATGGACAGCCACCTATGGATGGGCAACCACCTATGGATGGACAGCCACCTATGGATGATGGACAACCGCCTATGGATGGTGGCGAACACCACCATGAGGGTGACGAACACCACATGGATGATGGGCAACCGCCTATGGATAGTGGTGGATGGGGTAGTGAGCAAGAGGGTGGGGATATGGATGGAGGTATTCCAGAATTTGGTTCTGGTGACGCACCCATGGGTGGTAATGTCCCACCAAGTGGGGATGATCCCTTCTCACCAGAGGGTGGAGGAGAGCCACCAATGGGTGGTGATGAGCCACCACCTCCCCCACCGAATGAAATGGATGACGCCAGTGATGCCATGGGTGAAGCCATGGATGAAACAGCTGGTGACGGCAAGCCGCCACCCGATGACCCAGAAGGTGGTATGGATGATCCAGGTGCAGGGGGCATGCCAGATCCTGATGCAGGAGGAGATGCCATCTAACACACCTTTTTCAATCTGATGTTTGTTTAACAAGGGAGGTCTTTCCCAAAAGGGGGGCCTCCCTTTTTTTATGCTGAATCGTTGATTTTATTTATCTAATCGTTGCAGTTAACCGAAAAGAGCGGTTAGGAGTGTGGCAATGATAATCTTGCTCTACACTCAAGAGTCGTGCCACTCTCCATCAACCCCGAGACGCGGATAGATTATGCAGTCAGCTTTTAAAAGCCTCTTTCTCGTAGCCAGACAGCACGGCATTGAACTGAATGTCGAACACCTCCAGCATGAGTTTGCAACCGGAGATACGGAAGCTGGAGATAAAATATTGGTCAAAGCGGCTCTAAAGTATGGTATGGAGGCCAAAAAGGTCCGCTTTCAATGGAAAAATCTTGCCCAGATGGGAAAAGCCTTTCCTGCCATTGCCCGACTTAAAAGTGGTCGTTGTGTGGTCATGACCGGTTTTCAGGCCGCCTCCGAGAAAAAAAACACGCCCGATCAGGTTCTCATCATCGACCCCTCCTCTCCCAACCCACGAATGGAGAGAGTCCCGGAAGACAAATTTACTACCCTATGGGATGGGGATCTGGTGCTTGTCAGAAGGGACTACAGCCTGACGGATGACACTCAACCCTTTTCAGCCGGGTGGCTGGTAGCCGGTTTTTTGAAACAGAAAGGGTTGATGGTTTCCCTGTTTTTCATTGCGGCTATTCTTCATGTTTTTGCCGTATTACCGGTTGTCTTTATTATCATTATTCTCGACAAGGTGGTGAACTATCAGGCAACCTCTACCCTCTATGTGGTGACAGTCGGTGTGATTATCGCCTTTGGCTTTAATGCCGTATTGGGCTATTTAAGACAATACATCATCCTGTTTGTCTCCAGCCGGGTTGATATTCGGCTGAATGCCATGGTGTTCAATAAACTACTCAACCTTCCCATGAGCTATTTTCAGAAGAAGGATAGTGCCACCATCATTAAAACCGCCCAACAGACCAATACCATTCGCAACATTCTCGCCGGCAAATATTTTGCCGCCATTCTCGACTCCACCGCCCTGATTATTTTTATTCCAATTCTCTTTTATTACAACCCCCTGCTCTGTGCCATTGTTGTTGCCTTCTCCATCATGATTGCAGCCAACGTCATTCTCTCGGCCCGCATTCAAAAAAAAGCCCTGAACCGAGCGGTCAGAGCCGATGGTCAAAAGGTCTCCATACTGACCAACTCGGTATCCGGCATCGAGACCATCAAAGCCCTAGCCATTGAGCCGATACAAAACCGCCTATGGGAAGAGGCAATCTATCAACACACAGAAGCCAATTTTGATATCGGAAAACTCAACGCTCTTTCGGCACAAATTAGTGGTTTTCTTCAGCAGATCATGACCGTTGCCCTACTGTTTTTTGGAGTACAGTTGGTTTTTAGCGGCGAGTTGAGTGCGGGCGTTTTGATCGGTGTCAATATGTTGGGAGGCCGGGTTACCGCCCCCCTGGTCCAACTTGTCACCCTGAGAATGGATATCGAAAAACTCAAGAATGCCATCCAATCCTTAGAGGGTATTCTCAATACCACCGGAGAGTCGACCCGCAAGGGAAACACCGCAGAAATAGCCGGAGGCATCCGTTTCAAATCGGTCAGCTACAGCTATTCTGATGGTACCCAAGCCCTGCATGATGTCTCTCTCTCCATCCGCCCTAGAACCCGGGTCGCCATCGTCGGCTCACCGGGGTCAGGCAAGTCGACCCTGGTTCGACTGGCTCAAAAATTAATGAAACCCAGCTCAGGTACCATTCTGATCGATGAGCAGGATATTCGTGTGATGGATACGGGAAAACTGCGCACCAGTGTAGCGGTGGTCAATGAGGATACCCTGCTGTTTGGCGGCTCGATTCGTGACAATATTCGCATGCCCTACCCCAATGCTTCCATGCCTCGAATTACCTGGGCATCAAAAACCGTCGGACTCCATGAAGAGGTGGAACAGCTACCAGAGGGTTACGAGACCCAGTTGATTGATGGTGGCACCAACTTGACAGCCGGGCAAAGGCAGAAGGTTGCCATGGCCCGTGCCTTGATCCGCAACCCAAAGATTCTTATTCTCGATGGTGTCTTCTCCCATTTTGAGATAGATGGTGTGATGGATCTCAAGCAACATATGAAAGAGATCGCCAGCGGTCGAACCTTGCTGCTCATCTCCAAGCAGCTGGCTCCCATCAGCGATTTTGAACTGATTTTGGTCATGGATAAAGGTCGATTGGTGGAGTGGGGCAACCATCAATCTCTTCTGACCCGCAACCGAACCTATGCCGGTTTATGGAGAAAAGAGCTGGCCATCTGGAATCAGCCCGAGGCACCCACCCAAGCCGGGCAGACCAAAAGCCACCCAACACGCCAACAGGCCACTGCGGCAGCATCTCGCTCACCACAACCACCCCCTACCCGACAGCCCCAACCTACCAGGGAGGGAGTCAACAGCCCATGAATACACCACCCATAACACCAAATGATCGTGGGGGAAACACCCCGAATGCCACGAGGGAAAAACGGCTGGCACCTGGTGATTTTATCTTTAAGGAGGGGGAGGTCGGACAGCTGGCCTATGTGGTGGTCTCTGGCGTGGTAGAGGTGTGCAAACTCAGCGGGGGAAACTATGTCAAACTCCAAGAGTTGAAAGAAGGCACGATGTTTGGTGAGATGGCCATCATCGAAAAAACAGCCCGCAGCGCCTCTGCGCGGGCAGTCACCGATGTGATTGTTCGGGAGATCGACGAGCAGGCTTTAATGGCCCATATACGCCGCTCGCCAGAAGTAGCCATGAACATGATGCATCGGCTGGCCAGCTATGTGCGCTCATCACACGACAGCCTCTCTGGCAGCACCTTTGAAAAACTAAAGAAAGATCCCACCCCCTCGGATAAGGTAGAGGTGATCGAGAGTGATGGGCGGCCGGAAAAATGGCAAACGGATATCGACTTTATTCTCAATGAGTTTCAATCTCCCAAGGAGATCCTGGAGAGGCGACCTTTTCCACCCATCCTGATTGGTATGCTTGTTGTCATCATCGCCTTGCTGGTTATTATTGTCTTTTGGTCCTCCTTCTCCATTATCGATACAACAGTCTCAGCCCGAGGTCGTCTCTCCACCAGTGTACCGACCATTTCAGTTCAGGCAACGGATAGTTCTGTTGTGAAAAATGTATTGGTTTCGGTGGGTGATCTGGTTAAAAAAGGGGATGTACTGGTTACACTCGATGAGACCTTTACCGAGTCGGACTATGCGCGAACCCAGATGGAACTGGATACGTTAAAAACCAAGATTCAAAGACTAACTGCCGAAATGAACCGCGAAGGTGTGGAGAGTGCAAAACAGATTGGCAATGAGATTGAGCGCCGAGTATATCTCAACCGTACCGCAGAATATTCTGCCCGCATCACCTCCTTTGACCTGGACATGCGGGCACTGGAGCAGAAACTCTACACCACAGCCAATGATATCCGGCTAGCCAATCAACAACTGGGTATTCAAAAAGAGCTGGAAGAGGCCCGACTCAAACTCTATCAGCAGAAGGTCGGCTCCTATGTCAACCTGCTTGCTGCCCGAGAAAAACATCTGACAACCGCGCGATCCTTTCAGAACCTTCAGGATTCCATCGGCGAGTATAACAGCAAAATAGAGGCCATAAGAGCCAAGAAACAGGCCTTTATCAGCCAATGGTTCTCCTCCATCGGCAAACAGCTCTCCCAAGCCATCGAGCTACGAAACAGCAAGCTGGAGGAGATGGTCAAGGTTGGGCGTCGCCGGGAGAATGTCGCCATTCTCGCTCCAGCCGATGGCACCATCATGGAACTCAACGACCTGTTTATCGGTGCCATCGTTAATAAGGGGGCCACCGTCATGGCTCTGGTTCCAGGCAATGTTCCCCTCAATGCCGAGATCGACATCAACCCACGAGATATCGGCAATGTCATGATGGGAGCCGAGGTCTCCCTCAAGCTAGACGCCCTACCTTTCCAAAAACATGGCGATCTGGCCGGAGAGATCACCTTTATCTCCGAAGATACGGTTGATACCTCGACCGATGGTAAACCGGGCACCTACTACCGAGCCATTGTCACCATCATGAGTGATGACTTGAGAGATCTTCCAGTGGATTTTCGTTTGATACCAGGCATGTTGCTCAGCGGAGATATTCTGGCCGGGCGCAGAAGGTTGATCACCTATTTTATCTATCCGGTCATCCGCACCATCAAAACCAGCTTTTCAGAACCGTAAAACAGTCTCTGAAGGGTAGCCACCATGGATTTGGATGGTGGCTACCCTACGGTTCATAAAAGAAAATAACGAACCCACCCCCCTCTCCTCACCCTCCAACTTGGCCCTGATTCTGCTTACATTTTACTCATCAAAGTGTGAACACCCTTTTTACATTCGTTCATAATAATAATTTTTTCATCATAAATACAGTGACTTATGGAAATAAAGCTGCAAAAATTCCTCTGGATGGTCATGCTCTTTGCACTACCAGGAGTTGGTTGGGGGGGCAATAACCTCCATCAACCGTTTCTTGCTGCCCTGCAAAAAGCGCTCACTTTCAATCCAGAGATTCTTGCCGCACAGGATCAACTTGCCATCCAGCAGGAAAAACTGGGACTGGCTCAAGTGGAGCTGCTCCCCGACCTATCCCTGAACCTCTCGGCTAAATACAATCAAGATGAGTGGAAGGGAGGAAAAAGCAGTCGTACTCCGGCTACCCTCTCTGTTTCACTCTCCCAGCCCCTGATCGATTTCAACCAATGGCGCAGCATAGACAACGCCCACCTTCCCATCAAAAAAGCTGAAATGGATCTGCTGATCTCTACAGAAAACCTTTTTTTTAAAGTGGTGGAGGAGACAGTGGCTATTTTGCAGGCCAAAGAGGTCTTGCAACGGTCTCAAAGCAATCTAGCCCTTACCCAAGAACACTTGAGAGCCACCCGATTACGGTTTGATGCAGGAGAGCTGACCCAGACCGATATCAGTCAGGCAGAGTCTCGTGTGGCCTCCATTCAAGCTGAGTTGATCTCCACACACAATCAGATCAAGATGAGCATGGCCCGCTTTGAAGAGATTACCGGCATACCGGCCCCAGCCAATTTATCCATCCCTTCAGTCTTACCTGCCGTACTCCATCATCTGGAACAATCCCCCATTCACCAGGTAGCCCTGCGACCCGATGTCGCCTCTGCCCTGATTCAGTTGGAGGAGTCTCGCCGCAATATCGATATCCAACGGGGGGGGATGTTACCAGTATTAACCCTTACTTCGGACGCCTCCCGTACCTGGCATTCCGATAGCAGCAGCCGTCCCGGTGCCAACAGCGCCCTCAATGTCAGCCTGGGGCTGACCATGCCTATTGATGCCAGAGGAAAATATTCTCGCAAGGGTCGCCAAGCCATGTGGGAGCGGGATGAAAAGTTGGCAAAACTGGACCAGGTCAGGCAACAGGCGATCCGAGAGGTCAAACATGCCTTGCTGGGGCTCTCTTCGGCCAGGGCCAGAGATAAAGCCCTCAAGCAGGTTGAGCAGGCTGCCAAGATGGCGCTAAGCGGGGTGGAGAAGGAGTTTACGGTGGGAACCCGAAGCTCCCCCGATCTGCTCAGCGCACAGAACGAACTGTTCGAAGCTCAAAGGGACCTGACCAAAAGCCACTATGACCTGATTCTAGAACAGTATAAACTGCTCAAAGCCAAAGGCCAGTTGACCCTCTCCAAACCGGTGTTCGATCTGAACCCACAACCACAAGCGCCCAACAACCAGCCGGCCATGGCCCAACACAACCCCGCCAACACCCAATATGGCCGGGTATTAAACCAGGCTCTCAATCAAAATTGGAGTGGTCACCCCCCCCACGCCAACCTCCAGAACCATCCAACCCCCACATCATCCACCAGACCGGGACTCTCCAACAAGGCTGCGCTCCCCCCTTCTGCTTCGAACCCCTTGCCCCCCATGCCGAACAAAATAGAAGAGATGGACTCCTTTTCACAGGCCATCCAACCTGAAACGGTCCAACCTCTTCCTCAACCACAGGCTCAAGGTGGTGGTGGCTCACTTTATGCTCAGTCCAACATTCAGGCTATCCCTGCCCATCATCCTGGCCTTATCATCCGGGTAGCCAGCTTTCCCAAGCCAGCCGAAGCCATTGCCGAGCAGTTGGCAAGACATCTGGTCTCTGACCAGTTTTCTGTTATTAAAACAGCGGAGATGATCCAAGGCTCCCCCTATATCCATATCTTGAGCGGCCCTTTTGCCCACCAGGATGAGGCAGAGAGGGTCAAACAGATTCTTCAACAGGTCTACCATGCCCAGCCCTTGATCGAAAACTGGAATCCACAGGCTGCTGCCCTCCACCCCACCCCACCTCCCATGGTCCAAACAGCCTCAACCGTGCAGCCAGTGGCACACAACATCTATAGCGCATCCCAACAGCCACTCCCCGAGCCATCCCTGCAAGAAGGCATGATGATGCAACCCAAGGAGCAGCCCCAAGAGCAGCCTTTCGACCCCTCCTTTCTAACCGCTCCCCTCTCATCAAACCAGCCTCTGGCAAAGGAGTTGACAAAGGATAAACCAATCCCAGAACCTGTGGTGGTCGCCAAGGAGCGGGTTATCGTGACGGAATCGGGGATAAAAATTGGGGTGGGAAGAGTACGGAAGAGGTGATTTTTTGTCTAGAAGGGAGGCGTTAGACCATTAGAATAGAGATTATTTCTGAGAGAGCAAAAAGAGCCATCAGACCTAAAACCCCCAACTCCAGCAGAATGGCATATTTAATAAAGGAGATCATCATCAGCTCCTATTATCAGGTTTTTTAAAAAGAGTGTGTGTCAAACAAATCTCTCAGCTAACAGGGCCAGGTCTCTTGAATCACAAGTATTCAAAAGCAACCTGTTTAAACCCTGTTATCTGACAGATACGTTTACAATCAGACCGAGGAAGCCTTGGCTTTGGCCATCAACGCGTCAGTTTCAGTTTTAAGCAGTGCTTCCAATTGTGTGCGGCTTTGGTCTAGAATAGCCATATTCTCTTTAGCTTGAGCCACAATGCTCTCACCGATCTCATTCACAATCTTCAGCTGTGCAGCGGCTGCATCGGTGGGGTTCTTGATCTGAGCCAGCTCCTGCAGTTGGCGGCTGGAGTTGGAGATCAATCCCTCAACACCGCTGAGTTGTTGATTAACCAAGGATTGAACGGCATCATTGTTAATCTTTTGAAGATTACTGACGGTACTGAGAATCTGATTGCTGATTCCGTTAAACTGTTCGGCAAAATTGTTGGTCATTTCGATGTGCTCCAGTATTGAATAAGTTATGCTGCACTGCAGCAATTGTTGCGGTGCAGCATAGAGCTATCTTTAGCACGAGTCAACCTCTTTTTTCACTTAGGGATAAAAAAAACAAAAAAGGTCTCACCACGACTGCTGTTGACGATCTACCAATACCTATGGTTTCCTCTTGGCTTTGTGGACAAACGAAACAGAGTGGTCAGACGAAACAATGGGAACAACCCGCCTATTCCTGGTTGCTGGAGCAATCAACGCCTTTCTTGCTGTTGGCTTGGGAGCGATCGGAAAACACACCGTTCGCAACCAGTTCGATGCCTATGCCTTCGAACTTTTTCAAACAGCTGGCTACTATCAGATGAGCCACGCTTTGGGGCTGATCTTAATTGGTACTCTTCTCCAATCATCCCCCACATCCCCTGCCTTGCGTTGGGCGGGATGGTTGATGTTGATTGGGGTTGTTCTATTTTCTGGCAGCCTCTACCTGTTGGCTGTCTCCTCCTTTACCCCTCTGGGTTGGTTGACCCCAATTGGTGGAACCACCTTGTTAGCCGCTTGGATTGTCCTTGCCTGGGGTAGCCTGAAGAGGGAGCATTCCCCATGATTTTATCCTTGATCTCACCCGCCAAAAAACAGCTTCCCCCCCCCTCATCCACCAAGATTGGTCATCACCCCCCTCGGTTTCCATCCCAAACCAAGGCATTGATGGATATTCTCTCGCCATTCGATGAAAAGCAGCTGATGGACCTGATGAAGATCAGCCCCAAGCTGGCTGAATTAAACGTGGAGAGAAACCAGCTTTTTTCGTTCCCCCATCTGCCCAGCAATAGCTGCCAAGCGGGTGTGGCGTTTCAGGGGGATACCTATGTGGGTTTGGATAGTGACTCTTTTACGGAGGAGGATTGGCAGTTTGCCCAGCAGCATCTGGCTATTCTATCCGGCCTTTACGGCCTGCTCGCCCCCCTGGATTTGGTTCAACCCCACCGCCTGGAGATGGGCACCCGGTTAAATAACGCCCATGGTAAGAGTCTCTACCCTTTTTGGGGAGAGGTCGTCACTCAAGAGATCAATACCCTACTGGATAACGACCCCAACCATTGGGTGGTCAATCTGGCTTCGCAGGAGTATTTCAAGGTGGTTTTGACCGCTAAACTCCGCCCCCAGCTTCTCACCCCGGTTTTTAAGGATAACCGAGGGGGAAAGCTGAAGGTTATTGGAATCAAGGCTAAAAAAGCGCGGGGGAAAATGGCCCGTTTTATCATTCAAAACCGACTCACCTCCCCAGACTCTCTTCAATCCTTTGCTGAGGATGGCTACCGCTTTAACCCCACGCTCTCTAACGAAAGAGAGTGGGTCTATGTCTGTGATGACTGACTATAGACAGGAAAAACCATTGCCAGTTAAAACCAAATTTGGACAATGGTTAAAGGCAACGTCAAAGGCTTAGGAGCTTGAGCGCTGCCCAAACCCGCTGGGAAGGCATCCATGCCTTCCCAGACCCATCCGATAGGTTTTGCATAGATTTGGGCTTGGAATTTCTCTATCCTCAATAGAGGGAAAATTACATGTGGATAGCCCGCTTATCCACCGCCAAAGCGGCCTCTTTAACCGCTTCACCCAGACTGGGGTGAGAGTGGCAGGTGCGGGCGATATCTTCAGCAGAGATGTCTGACTCCATGGCTAGAACAATTTCTGCCAGAAGATCTCCGGCGTTGGGGCCAATAAGGTGGGCGCCCAAAATTTGATCGGTCTCTTTATGGGCTAGGATTTTTACAAAACCATCGCTCTCGCCAATAGCCCTTGCCCGTGCGTTAGCCCCGAAGGGAAACTTACCTACGTTGTAAGGTATACCGGCCTCTTTAAGGCTCTCCTCACTACGACCCACCGAAGCGATCTCTGGGTGGGTATAAACAACCCCCGGAATGGTCTTATAGTTCACATGGCCCGACTGGCCTGCCAGCGTTTCCGCAACACAGACCCCCTCCTCTTCAGCCTTATGAGCCAGCATCATGCCGCCAATCACATCGCCAATGGCATAAATGCCGGGAACACTGGTCTGAAAATGACCATCCACAGTGATGAATCCCTTCTCATCCATCTGGACACCTACCTGCTCCAACCCCAGATTTTCGGTGAAGGGTCGACGTCCCACAGCCACTAAAACCACATCCGCCGGGAGAATCTCCTTCTTGCCGTCTGAAACCGACTCCACCGAGAGCATGACACTGTTGTTGTTCATCACCGCTGCACCCGTGACTTTGGTACCCAACAAGAAGGTCAACCCCTGTTTAGCCAAAATCATTTTGGAGCGCTTGCGGATCTCTCCATCCATACCGGGAAGAATGGCATCCAGATACTCGACAACAGTCACCTGTGCGCCCAATCGACGCCACACCGAACCCAACTCCAGACCGATGACTCCAGCTCCGATCACCACCATCTTTTTAGGCACAGCCGCCAACGCCAAGGCGCCGGTGGAGGAGACAACATGCTTTTCATCTATTGTTATGCCAGGAAGAGAGGCCGCTTCGGAGCCGGTGGCAATTAAAATGTTCTCCGTCGTCAAGGTGGTCGTAGTCCCCTCTTCCGAGGTAACCTCTACCGTATCAGAAGCCGTAATGGTACCGGAGCCGACCAGATGGTCTACCTTGTTTTTTTTGAATAGGAACGCGATCCCCTGGGTCAACCCTTCCACCACCTCATCCTTGCGTTTCATCATGGTGTCCAGATCGGCGGAGACCCGCCCAGTCTTCACCCCATGAACCGCCATCTCATGCTTGGCTGCCTCCAGATGGTGAGATGACTGCAGTAGTGCCTTACTGGGAATACAGCCCACATTCAGGCAGGTACCCCCCAGTGTGGACCGCTTATCCACACAGGCCACCTTCTGGCCAAGTTGGGCTGCTCGAATAGCCGCTACATAGCCGCCAGGACCACCACCGATAACGACCAGATCATAGATATCACTCATTGAACAGAATTCCTTGTCACACTCAATTGATTTTAGGCGCCCAGCATAATACGGGTTGGATCTTCGATACACTCCTTGACCCGAACCAAAAAGGAGACCGCCTCTTTACCATCAATGATCCGGTGATCATAGGAGAGAGCCAGATACATCATGGGCCGTGCCGCAATGGTACCATCGGGCATCACCATGGCCCGTTGTTGAATTTTGTGCATACCCAAAATAGCGGATTGGGGGGTGTTGAGAATCGGGGTAGAGAGGAGAGAGCCGAAAATACCGCCATTGGTGATGGTAAACGTGCCTCCCTGCAGATCATCCAGGCCCAGCTTACCCTCTCTGGCCCGACGTCCCAGGTCGTTGATGCTCCCCTCAATTTGTGCCAGAGAGAGCTTATCGGCATCCCGAACCATGGGAACCACCAATCCCTGCTCGGTACCAACGGCAACACCGATATCGTAGTAGTTTTTATAGACCATCTCATCCCCTTGAATCTCAGCATTAACCGCCGGATAGCTCTGAAGAGCCGAGACGCAGGCCTTGGTAAAAAAGGACATGAAGCCCAGACGGATACCGTGGAGTTTTTCAAAGCTCCCCTGGTACTGTTTGCGCAGAGCCATGACGGCGGTCATATCCACCTCGTTGAAGGTAGTCAACATGGCCGCAGTATTCTGGGCCTCTTTTAACCGCTCGGCAATTCGCTTGCGCAGACGACTCATCCGAACCCGCTCTTCCCGTGGGCCTTCGACACCCGGCGGAAATTGAGCACCCAGGGAGAGAGCCGGTTTCGAGGCCGGTGTTGGAGCTGGGGCTGAAGCCGCTGCCGGTTTGGGGGCTGCTGGTGGCGGTGGAGCGGCGGGTGCCTGGGTTGGGGCCGGGGCGGCTGGGGCCGAAGCTGGAGTTGCATGGGACTTCAGGTAGTTCAATACATCTACCTTGGTCAACCGTCCCTTGGCTCCGGTCGGGACAATAGCCGTGGCGTCCAGATTGTTCTCTTCCAGCAGCTTACGCACCACGGGGGAGAGTAGCGGTGTCTCTGCAGAGGCTGAAGCTACTTGAGAAGAGGAGGCCGAAGCCGAATCCACTTGAGAAGAGGAGGCCGAAACCGTCTCGGACTTGGAAGCCGTCGCACCTGCCCCTTCTGTAACCAGAGCCAAAACCGCACCCACCTCAACATCCATCCCTTCCGATGCCACAATCTGGGTCAGCTTACCCGCTACCGGAGAGGGTACTTCAACAGCAACCTTATCCGTTTCCAGTTCGACCAGAAGTTCATCCACCGCGACCGATTCACCCACACCTTTAAGCCATTTGATAACGGTTGCTTCGGTAATCGATTCGCCTAGAGTGGGAACCTTAATTTCAGTTGCCATAATATCCTCGATGTCACTATTGGTAACAATTAATAATCAGTATTCAAACGACCTCAATGAGAGCAGGCCAAACAATCCTTAACCTATTTTTTCAAGACAGCCATGGGCGTCAGGCGAGAAAAAGGTCGAACCAGATCCTCGCTCTTTCCCGTCAAAGCCTGTTCAACCAACTGTTTCTGCTCGGCAGCATGTACCGAAGCCAGTCCAGTGGCTGGAGAGGCAGAAGCTTTGCGTCCAGCATAGTGGGGCCGTAGTTGCTTCTTGTTACCCATATCTTCGAGAATAAACTCCAACCGGGGATAGATAAAGCTCCAGGCCCCCATGTTGGCCGGCTCTTCCTGACACCAATATAACTCGGCATTTTTATAACGGCGAACAATCTCGTAAACCGTATTCCGGGGCCAGGGATAGAGCTGCTCGATTCGAACCAGCGCCACATGATCAATCTTTTGCTCACGCCGTGCCATAAGAAGATCGTAGTAGACCTTACCAGTACACAGAACCACCCGCTTCACCTTTTTGTCTGAAACCAGATCATCCACCTCACCAATGACCCGCTTCAGAGTAGTGTCTTCAGTAAAATCATCCAGCTTGGAGACACAGAGTTTGTGGCGCAACAGGGATTTGGGAGTAAAAATAACCAAAGGTTTGCGAAAGTTACGACTTAACTGTCGACGCAACGCATGAAAATAGTTGGCCGGCGTGGTCAAGTTGCAAATCTGCATGTTATCCTCGGCACACAACTGCAGAAAACGCTCCGGACGGGCAGAAGAGTGTTCTGGCCCCTGGCCTTCATAACCATGGGGAAGTAACAACACCAAGCCGTTAAGCCGAAGCCACTTGGACTCACCAGAACTTAAGAATTGATCAATGATCATCTGGGCGCCATTGACAAAATCGCCAAACTGGGCCTCCCACATGGTCAAACAGTGAGGGTCCGCCGACGCTACGCCATACTCAAACCCCATAACCGAAGCCTCAGCCAGGGGGCTGTCCACCACTTCATAGGTTCCTTGGGCGGGACGAATGTTGTTTAACGGTCGATATTTGGCCTCGGTTATTTGATCCACCAGTACCGAGTGCCGCTGAGAAAAAGTTCCCCGTCCGCAATCCTGGCCCGATAGCCGAACCGAATCACCATCTTGAAGAATCGTTCCAAAAGCCAACGCTTCACCGGTTGCCCAGTCAATATTTTCGCCGGTTTCAAACATTTTCGCCTTGTTCTTGAGCAGGCGAACAATTTTTCTATTGAGGTTGAACCTGTTCGGAGGGGTAGAGAGGGCTCTGCCCACCTCGAGAAGATCCTCTTTATAGGCACCGGTATCAAACTCCCGCGTGCTCTCTTCTTCGCCGGAAAGCTGAACCAACCCTTCCCATTTACCCTCCAGCCAGTCTGCCCGGTCCGGCTTGTAGGCAGGAGCCTCTTTGAAGGCCTGTTCCAACTCTTTGGAAAACCGTTTGACCATCTTGTCCGGGGTGTTTGCATCTATTACCCCCTCGTCAACCAACCGCTTGGCATAGATTTCACGGGTGGTGGGGTGGTTGGCAATGGTTCGGTACATAATCGGCTGGGTAAAAGCCGGTTCATCCCCTTCATTGTGACCATGACGACGATAGCAGAACATATCGATCACCACATCCTGACCAAACTCCTGCCGGAACTCCATGGCAATACGGGCAACGTGGACCACCGCTTCCGGGTCATCTCCATTGACATGAAAGATGGGCGCCTGAATCACTTTAGCCACGTCAGAGGGATAGGGAGACGAACGAGAACTGGAGGGGTTGGTGGTAAAACCAATCTGATTATTGACGATAATGTGGATGGTTCCCCCGGTTTTGTACCCCTTGAGACCAGAGAGAGCCAAACTCTCTGGAACAATACCCTGCCCCGGAAAAGCGGCATCACCGTGGAGAAGAATCCCCATAACCTTACGACGGTCCCAATCTTCCATCAACGCCTGCCTGGCCCGCACCTTACCCAGCACCACCGGATTGACAATCTCCAGGTGAGAGGGGTTGGGATTCAGGGAGAGGTGGATGGTGTTGCCGTCAAACTCTCTGTCGGACGAGGTGCCAAGGTGGTAGCGAACATCCCCCGACCCCTGGACATCATCCGGGTTGGAGGAGCCACCCTGAAACTCGGAAAAAATGGCTTTGAAGGGTTTGCGCATCACGTTGGCCAGCACATTGAGCCGGCCCCGATGGGCCATACCCAACACACACTCTTGAACCCCTAACTGCCCACCTCGCTTAAGAATCTGCTCCAAAGCCGGAATCAGGGACTCCCCACCATCCAGGCCAAAACGTTTGGCACCGGTATATTTTATCTGCAGAAACTTTTCAAAACCCTCTGCCTGGGTCAGCCGTTCCAGAATCGCCTCTTTACCCCGCGCACTGAATTGGGTCTCGTTGGTAACCCCTTCAATACGACGTTGAATCCAGGACTTCTGGTCTGGCTCCTGAATATGCATGAACTCCACCCCAATATTGTGGCAATAGGTGGCGTTCAGCACCTTCATGATCTCGTTTAAGGTGGCATGCTCCAACCCCAAAACATAATCAATGAAAATTGGCCGATCCATATCCGCTGCCGTAAACCCATAAGCCTTCGGGTCCAGCTCTGGATGGTTCCCCTTACCCTCAATGCCCAATGGATCGAAGTTGGCATTGAGGTGTCCCCGGACCCGATAGGTTCGAATCAACATCAAGGCCCGGATGGAGTCCAGGGTGGCCTGTTGCAGCCGTTGCGGATCTTTCCAGGCACACTCACTCTCACCATCGGCAAAGCCAATATCATCCTTGGCGGCTGTTTTTCCGATGATCCCCTGCTCCTCTTGGGACCAGCTCGCCCCTTTGAGTTCATGGAGAATATTGGCCTCATCACTCTCCAGGTTGGCAAAAAACTCAGCCCAGGATACCTCGATAGATCGGGGGTCGTCCTGATATCGGGCGTAGAGCTCCGAAACATACATTCCATTGGTTCCGTTAAGAAACGAATCCATCTCAGCAGACATATCTCACCTTGGCTCCCTAAAGCCTCTATAGCACAAGCCGCTTAGGACACAACGGCCCTCTTCTTGCGCAGACAACCGTCCTAAACATAAAAAAAATTTTGCCGTACAAATTAATTCTTATCCTGGGATAAGTTCATTAAATCAGCACCATATTTCCTTAAACCATGGTGAATAGGAAAGTCAACGCTTTATCTTTGTGTAGAACTTTATCAGTATACGCTAATTATCTAGGTAAAAGGGGGGTAGGTCGGGGTGGAAAAGAGCATCAGGCCAAGTAAGGAAAGCGATGGTCTGGCAACGGTAAGAGGGTGAAAAACAAAAAAAACGTTAAAAATGGGAACAGGGCAAAAAAAGCAGAGACCAGCCTCTGCTTTCAGGCCAGTAGCAGCGAGACCATTTCGTGGAGGGCAAACAGAGCCAGTAGGGATACGGCTCCCAATTCGAGAACAATCGCTATTTTAAGAAAAGAGATCATTGTTATCGCTCAATAGTTAGGGTGAAACAGTTACCAACTATGACCAAACATCAACCATTCAGTTCCCAAAAAGGTAAAAAAACCAATAGCAGGGTCGGGCATCTTGGCACGAAACGCGACAAAACACCCTGTTAAAACCCTGCTATCTCTCAATCCTCTTCAGTAAGGGGGGTCAAATCGTGGTTTGACTGGCTTTTCTGACCAAGGATTTCATTTCACTCTTATACAGATAGTCCAACTGGTCCCGACTCTCGTCTAGAATGGCGAGGCTACCCTTGGTTTGGGCCAGGGCATTTTCACCCATCTCGTTAAAAATTCGAACCTGAGTTGCTATGACCTCTTGGGTAGTTGGAGATTGCGCCAACTCCATCAAGTGACGGCTGGAGTTGACCACGAAATCTTCAATGCCATGAATCTGCTGGCTGACCAGGGACTCAACTGTCTGGCTGCTGATTTTTTGCATGTTATTGAGTGCTTTTAAATATTGGCTGCTCATTCCAGAAAAGGTTTCCATATAGTTATGATGATTCATTGTTGGCTCCAGCATGGGGATAAAAAATGACATTGCACCGCAGCAATTGTTGCAGTGCAATATAATCCTCCTGATAACCACCGTCAACCCTTTTTTTCTATACCCCATCAAAAAAACAGTAAGCCCTTTGGCTGGCCGTTCCATCAAAAAAATGAGCCTTTCACTCTTTAGAACGCTCCATTTGGCGATAAAACCGGTTATAGTGAGCTGATGAAACCATTCAACCTGGACAATCAGTTTATCCAAGAGTTACCCGGCGATCCCGAAAAGAGCAACCATCCCAGGAGTGTACAGGGTGCCTTCTGGTCTTCGGTGCTACCCAGAAAGGCCTCAGCCCCCAAACTCATCGCCCATGCCGCCGACATGGCAGCGCGGCTGGACCTCTCCCCTCAAGATGTCGATGACGACGCCTTTGTGCAGCTTTTCTCAGGAAACCGCCCCCTCTCTGGCATGCACCCCTATGCCACCTGCTATGGTGGGCATCAATTTGGCCACTGGGCCGGTCAACTGGGGGATGGACGGGCTATTTTTCTGGGAGAGGTGGTTAACAAGGCAGGGGAACGGTGGGAGTTACAGCTTAAAGGAGCCGGGCTGACCCCCTACTCTCGAGGGGGAGACGGACTGGCGGTATTGCGCTCCTCTCTGCGTGAGTTTCTCTGCAGCGAAGCCATGCACCATCTCGGCATTCCCACCACCCGAGCCTTGAGCCTGATCGCCACTGGCGACACGGTTATTCGAGATATGTTCTATGATGGCAATCCCCAGCCCGAAGCCGGTGCCGTCGTCTGTCGTGTTGCCCCCTCCTTCATCCGTTTTGGCCATTTTGAACTCTTCAGCAAACGGGGTGAGCTGCCGCTTCTGGAACAGCTGCTCACCTTCACCCTCTCCCGAGATTTTCCTGAACTATCCTCCTCTACTCCCCTCAATGAGCAGCGACGCCAGTGGTTTAGAACGGTCTGTGAACGGACCGCCACCCTGATGGTTGAGTGGATGCGGGTGGGGTTTGTCCACGGTGTGATGAATACCGACAACCTCTCCATTCTCGGGCTCACCATCGACTACGGCCCATACGGCTGGATAGATAATCTGGACCCAACCTGGACCCCCAACACCACCGACCTGCCAGGCAGACGGTACAGTTACGGTCGCCAGCCCGAGGTGGCCCGCTGGAACCTGGAACGACTGGCTGACGCCCTCACCCCCCTGATGGACCAGGCCGACCTTTCAGAGGGGCTCAAATGTTTCGATCAGGCCTATTTTCACCATATGACCACCATGTTGGCTGGCAAGTTTGGCTTGCAGAGCTGGCAGGAGAGTGATGGCGCGCTGATTGAGACGGGATTTTCTCTGATGCATGAGGCCGAGGTCGATATGACCGATTTTTTCCGGCGTCTGGCCGACCTGCCCACGGGAGGGTTTACCCTGGAGCCTCTACGCCACGCCTTTTACGATCAAGGGCTGTATCAGCACCACCATTCCGCTCTTTCTCACTGGCTCAGCCAACTTTCCCAGCGGGTTCAGACTGGGAACACCGCTTCGTTCAATGCCAACCGTTCCCAACATATGAACCAGATCAACCCACGGTTTATTCTACGCAACTATCTGGCCCAGCAGGCCATTGAAGCTGCAGAAAAGGGGGATTATCAACCCATCCATGACCTTCAAGAGGTGATGAAAACACCCTATGAGGAGAACCCTGCCCACAGTCAGTGGTATGGCCTCAGACCCGATTGGGCGAAAAAAAAGGCTGGCTGTTCCATGCTCTCCTGTAGCTCATAATCAGCCCCCCGCTCACTTTTGGCTGCTGACAACCAGCTGAAATAAAAAACAAGGGTTTCCAGGTTAAAGAGTGAACACTCCCAGGAACATTCCCCAATGCCACGAAATATGGCAGTATGAAGAATGGTTCGGAGAACAGGGGCAAACCAGATCTTGTCGAAGGGTGTTGTCCGTGGTATCTCAAACAGGATGGCAAACAGGATGGGGTGAGCCCCCAGGTTTTTTTGCGTGCAGTTTTTTTTAAATGAATGGAGCGATAGAATGAAAAAGTATGAGTGTACCGTCTGTGGATTTGTTTACGATGAAGCCAAAGGCATGCCCGATCACGGTATCGACCCCGGCACCTTGTGGGAGAACGTACCGGCGGACTGGGAGTGCCCGGACTGTGGCGTATCGAAAGCCGAGTTCGAGATGGTCGAAGCTTAAGAAGCCCTTTTTGGCTTGGCCTGGACAATGGTGAGCAGCGACCCAGCAATCACCCCCTTTTAAGGAGAGAGAGATGAGACCAACCGTTATCATAGGAACCGGACTGGCCGGTTATACCCTTGCCAAAGAGTTGCGTCGACTACAGTGGCAGGGGCCATTGGTGTTGGTCACAGAGGATGAGGGTCAATTCTATTCCAAACCGATGCTCTCTGGCGCCCTGGCCAAAAAGAAGGATGTGGCGGCTTTGACCATGGCTTCGGCAGAAAAAATGGCTGCCGACCTGGATGCCCAGATTCTAACCCAGAGCCAGGTAACAGCCATCGATACCCAGGAGAAACAGCTGACCATCAACGGCCAGAAGCAGCCCTACGACAAGCTGGTTCTGGCCATCGGCTCTTTCCCCATTCGGCTGCCCCTCACAGGCAGTGGGGCTGAAGAGGTGGTTTCGGTCAACAATCTCACCGATTATGGCCACTTTCTAAACCGTCTTGAAAAGGCTCACCATGTGGCCATTATTGGTCCCGGCCTGATCGGTTCGGAATTTGCCAACGACCTCCTCCTCTCCGGACGGCAGGTCACCATGATAGGCCCGGATAAATGGCCCATCAACACCCTGATTCCCGAGGAGATTGGTCGGGCTGTACAGAAAACTTTGGCAGAAAAAGGGGCCACCTGGCATCTGGAGACTTTTAACGGCCCTATCGAAAAAGAGACAAAGGGCTACTCGACTGTTTTGAAAAGCGGCGTCAAGGTAGAAGCCGATCTTATCCTCTCCGCCGTCGGAGTCCGCCCCACTGTCGAACTGGCCAAAAAGGCCGGCGTGGAGGTCAACCGGGGTATTGTCACCGACAGCTTCTTAAAAACCAGCGTCGACTCCCTCTATGCCCTGGGAGATTGTGCCGAAGTGGCGGGACGGAATCTTCCCTTTATCGCCCCCCTGATGATCCAGGCCAAAGCGCTGGCCAAAACTCTGGCAGGCACCGAGACAGAGGTGGTCTATCCTGCCATGCCGGTGGTGATCAAAACCACACTCTATCCTGTGGTTACCCAGCCCCCCCCCATGGGTGCCCAAGGGGCGTGGCGGATTGATGCCACCGACAAGGGAATTATCGGTCGTTTTTATAATAAAGAGGACAAGCTGATTGGCTTTGCCCTGGGTGGAGAGGCGACAGACCAGAAAGCGGCTCTGACCAAAGAGTTGGAATGATGCTCTGGTTGCTGCCATAGAATGGATACCTATCTCATTCTCATTGTGGGGGCCATGGCTATTGCAGTTCTGCTCAACCTGATTCTTCACTACCTCTCCATGCCACCGGTGTTGGGCTACATTGCTACCGGCGTGACGGTCTCTGCTCTCTTTGGGCTGGGAGGTTCGGGGCCAGACCCCCTTCTGCAAGAGATTGGCGAGTTGGGCATCGTCTTCCTGATGTTTACCATTGGTCTGGAATTTTCCATGGAACATTTGCGGGAGATGCGCCGGGAGGTGCTGCTTCACGGAGGGCTTCAGGTTCTGTTAACCGGTACCCTGTTAGGCACC
The DNA here is from genome assembly GCA_002753565.1 of Magnetococcales bacterium. GTDB lineage: Bacteria > Pseudomonadota > Magnetococcia > Magnetococcales > JADFYX01. The sequence goes on from PEAM01000018.1 coordinate 47,635, forward strand.
CTGGCCCACACCTTTTTGGATGTTTCCACCCGAGGCGCCATCATCATCGGTCTGGCTTTGGCGCTCTCCTCAACAGCCATTGTCCTTAAATGGCTTAACGACGAAAAAGAGTCCCACAAGCCCTACGGCCGTCATGTCATGGGTATCTTGATCTTTCAAGATCTGTCTGTCATTCCCATTTTGGTGATGATCCGGTTTTTTACCAATCAGGATCACACCATCACCTTTCTTCTTTTAGAGACGATGGTCGGGGCTGCCGCCGCTTTTACCATCATCTATCTGATGGGAAAATTTGTTATCGATCGTCTGCTCAAAGCGGTGAGCGATGCCCGCTCCCACGAACTGTTCGTGGCAGCCGTCCTGCTTATTGTCGTCGCCGCCGCTCTGCTGACCCATAGCTTGGGCTTTTCCTATTCGTTGGGGGCCTTTCTTGCCGGTTTGATGATTGCAGAGACCAAATACCGCTATCAGGTCGAGGCCGACCTGGTCCCCTTTCGCAATCTGCTGTTAGGGGTTTTTTTCGTCACGGTCGGCATGCAGGTTCAACTAAGCTATCTGCTTGATCACTGGCTACTGATTTCGACCTTGGCAGCCGGACTCATCTTAATTAAAGGGTTGATGGTTTTTGCTCTGATTCGACTGACAGAGAACAGCTCTACCGCCATTAAAGCCGGGTTGGCTCTGGCTCAAGGGGGGGGCTTTTCGTTTGCTGTTTTTCAAATCTCCAACCAGGAGGGGCTTCTGGCGTCTGATCTGGTACAACTGCTGGTCATCGTCATGGTCTTGACCATGTTCCTGACCCCTCTTATCCTCCGTCACCTGGATCGTCTGGGCGATTTTTTTTCAACGGCTGTCGATGAGGACCCCAAAGAAGCAAACTTTTCAACCCTGGAGAACAACCGGCTGGTCACCTGCGGGGTCGAGCGCTGTCTATCTGTTGAGATGGAAGATAAACATGTGGTGGTGATTGGCTACGGAGATTTGGGGAAACTGATCATGAGGCAACTCAAAGAGCAGTCGTTCCCTGCTGTCGCCATCGAATTTCAGCGCAGGACGGTCCAAGAGGGAATGGAGGCCGGTGATGCGGTTATCTTCGGTAATGCCGCCCAGCGAACCATCCTGGAGAAAGCCTTTGTTGGTGATGCCCTGGCGGTTATCATTGCGATGGAGGATAAACACAGCATACGCTTGGTTTGCGAAGCGGTGGCGGAGGTGGCCCATGAACCGGTCATTGTGGTCAGACAGTCCGAAAAAATCGCCCGCACCCTCTTGGAAGGGTTGCCGATTAAAAGTTTGGTAGATGAAAACAAGGAGGTAGCCAGAATTTTGATTGAACATGCGACCCAGTGCAACCTTCCCTCCTGACCCCCTTTCCTTCTCTTTCCCCATCAAACCGCACTATTCTTATATATATTTCTTCTTGTTGCCCCCAGTCTGCTGGGTACGGTACTGTGTTGGGTGAATGTTTTCTCATCCATGGAGTGATGTGTCTAATTTTCCTTATAATAACAACGATATAAGTCAGATGTTACAGGGAGATGATAATGGTTTTCAATGCCGGCAACTGTAGAAACACGACTAAAAGCACCCTCCATGGAGTGGGCGACAAGAACCGACGACTCAAAGTGTGGTATCTGCGTAACTGGCCCATTCTTCCCAAGATTCTCTTTATCTCTTTTTTGGGTGTGACCCTGATTCTTGGCGTCACCTTCTCTTTCTTCATACCCTACGTTGAGAGCCATATCATCAGTGGCAAAAAAAATGCCACCAAGCAGACTGTGGAAGTGGCCTATGGGGTTCTGGAACATTTCAATTTTTTGGTCACCAACGGAACCTACCAGCCCGAACAGGCCCAGGAGTTGGCTAAGAGTGCCATCAAGCAGCTACGTTATCATGAAAAAGAGTATTTTTGGATCAACGATGAAACCCCCAAAATGGTCATGCACCCAACAGTACCTGATCTGGACGGCAAGGATTTAACCGACTTTTCCGATCCGAACGGGGTGTTTCTTTTTCAGGAGTTTGTGCGGGTCACCCAGAGTAAAGGGGGTGGGTTTGTTCAATATATGTGGCCCAAACCGGGCGGAAAAGAGAATGTACCCGTCTCGAAGATATCCTATGTCAAACGGTTTAAGCCCTGGGGGTGGATTATCGGTAGCGGCATCTATCTGGATGATGTGGAACGGGATATCTCTGACCTTCGCTCCATTACCATGTGGGGGGCAATCTTTTTTACCTTTGTCACCATGATGCTCTCTTTCTGGATCGGCCGCAGCATTACCCTCCGTCTGGACAAGGTGATCGACGGTCTCAAAGAGGTGGCGCAAGGTAAGGGGGATGTGGACCAACGAAAATGTATCGCCATCACCTCCATCGATGAGATCGGCACCCTCTCCTCCGAGTTTAACGCCCTGATGGAGTCTATCAGCAACCTGACCCGTTTCAGAAAAGTGATTGAAGAGGATGAAAACATCAATGAGGTCTACTCGCGTCTCTGGGATGTTTTTACTCTGGAGATCGGTTTTAAAGAGGTTGTTATCTTTGAGGTAGATGAAATTCACGGGGTCATGAAGTTGGCCTACCCCTTGAACTTTCAAGAAGATAGGATGTACTGCAGCCCGGATATTCTCGACCAGTGCGGCCTCTGCAAAGCCAAACGAACCGGTCACGAAATCTCTTCGTTGGACTTTCATAAAATTTGCAAACAGTTTCTCCATATGGATGAACCCATCCACCATGTCTGTCTGCCCATGACCATTGGGGGTGGAATTATGGGGGTGGTGCAGTTTATTTTCAATCAGCGCGAAAAAGGGGGAATCAATCCCGAGTTGATTGCGGGGCAGGTGGATAAGGCAAGCCAGTTTATCAAAGAGGCTCTTCCGGTTATTGAGTCCAAACGGTTGACCGCCACCTTGCGGGAATCAGCCCTGGTTGACCCCATGACCGGCCTGCATAATCGTCGCTTTTTGCAAGAGTGTGCCAACGGCCTCTGTTCTGGCAGCAAACGGCGTGGCAAGAGCATTGGCATACTCATGGGCGATCTGGACTTCTTTAAACAGGTCAACGATACCCACGGTCACGATGTCGGGGACGAGGTATTGAAAAAAACCGCCAATATTCTTAGAGATACCGTCAGAGAGTCCGATTTGGTGGTCCGGTTTGGTGGAGAGGAGTTTATTGTTATTCTGGTGGATATTGAAGAGGAGGAGCTGGTACCCCTGGCCGAAAAGCTGAGAAAACAGATTGAAGCCGCCGAATTTGCCATTTCCGGTCAGCCACCCCTCAAAAAGACCATCAGTATCGGCGCCAGCATCTACCCCGAAGATGAGGATGGATTTTGGAAAACCCTCAAATTTGCCGATGTCGCCCTCTATAAAGCCAAGGAGGAGGGTCGCAACCGCACCGTGCGTTTTACCAAAGAGATGTGGGAACAGCAGCAATACTAACCCCCTCCCCCTTGTTGCCGCCAGGGATGGTTGGCAACACGGGGGAGGCTATCTCCCTCTAACCGATTCCATCCAAGATCATCCGGTTCTTTTTCGACCGACTCTCCCCAACCGATGTAACCCGGATGGCGGCCTTGTCCATGACCGGGCACTTATTTTCACAGATGCCGCAACCAATACAGGCCGATGGTTCGACATAGGGCTGTTTAACCTGACGCATCGCCCCCTTGCGATCCACCACCTGAGTCGACCGATACCAGATGGCCTTGGGAGAGGTGGGACAGACCTCCTCACAGACAATACAGGGGGTCTGCATGGCCCAGGGCAGACAGCGACCCCGATCAAAAAAGGCGGTCCCCAGGGTGATCGGTTTTTCAAAGGGGCTTTGGCCAACCTTCTCTTCCACCGAGATAGGGCGGATGGCTGCCGTGGGGCAGACCTGACCACACAACACACAGTGGTGTTCACAATAGCCCTGGCGGTTGATGAGAATGGGGGTCCACAACCCCTCAAAGCCCGACTCCAACAGAGCCGGCTGCAAAACGTTGGTCGGACAGACCCGCATACAGGCAGCACACTTGATGCAGCGGGCCAGAAAGTCCCCCTCCTCCAAGGATCCCGGTGGTCGGATCACCTCGGGGGTTGGTGAGGCCTGGGCCGTTGTCGAACTTCGGAGCATGGGATAGAGAACCACCCCACCCACGGCGGTTTCCAACAGTCGCCGCCGGCCCACATCCAACGGCTTACCCACGGAGCTTTGCGCACGGGGGAGACCAAAATGCAGAGCCGACTCCGGGCACTGCTCCAGGCAGTTCATACAGAGGTGGCACTCGGTCACCCGCAGCTCATGGTGGGGATCACACCCCCCCTGACAATCGTGAAGACATTTTGAACAGTCGGTACATTTGTCGATATCCCGGCGGATTCTAAACAGCGACCACTGGGAGAAAACCCCCAACAACGCCCCCAAGGGGCAGAGTACCCGACACCAAAAACGGGTTAAAAAGCGGTTGGCAATCAGCAGGATAAACAAAAGAGCAGTAACAAAAACACCGCCATGAAAAAGGGGGGCGTTCAGATAGATTCCCATACCGGCCCGGTCTGCTCCCGGCAACACAGAGAGCACAAAAGAGCGGGTAATCAGAGCAATGGGGTCCAGCAGCCCAATCTGCAACACACCAAAACCAGAGAGAACCAACAGCAAGGCTAAAAGGTAATATTTAATCCGATACAGAGGACGATATCGGTTGACCTGATGGGATTCGGCCGGCCGGCGATGGTTGGCAAAGTGGCTCAACCACTGATTGAGAATTCCCAAAGGACAGACCCAGGAACAGAAAAATCGTCCCAAAAACAGGGTGGGAATAAGAATAAGCCCCGAGAGAGCCAGCCCTTTGTAGAGGGTTCCGCTGGTTAAAAAAGTGGCCAGTGCTGTCAGGGGGTTCATCTCCAAAAAGAGCGAGACCTCATACCCTTTCAGATGGTTGAAATCGGTAGAAAAGAGAAAAAACAGAAAGAGGCCGAAGAAGAAAAAGGCATAAATTCGGCGAATGGTACGCAGCCCCGGCATATCGTCCCCCTACCCGATCTGGGATTCAGAAAAGTGAAGAGATCGCCAATCAACCTGACCCAGATTGCGCCTTTGGGCCAGAGATAAAAAAGGCACCTGTTCAGGCGTCAGCCCCAAAAAGGCCAGGGCAAAACTATCCAGGGCCACCTCATCCAGAGAGGCGATAACGGTGTTTTCCCGTGCCACATCGGCCGGATTGCCGCCAGATGGCCCGTTGCGCTTTAACACCCTCACCGCATCCATAAGGGTCAGGGTCGGTTTAAAGGCGTTGGCCAGATCGACAATCGAGGTATGAATATCCTGATGGAGCTGATTACGACGCCCTCCCAACACCCCATACCAATTTTTCATGGCCAGGGTACAGCCACTTAAAGAGTGGTGTTTGACAATGGGTAGGTTGATGATTTTATCCGCCTGCAACACAAAACGAGAGATCGGCCACTGTTTTAAAAGATCCCCCCCCATGTTGGCCACCCTAAAGTCCTCTTTGTCACACAACACCACCTCACCGCCGGCCTGTTGAACGGCCTGGAGGATGCCCGAGCGGCTAAAACAGCGCTGGGGGTCATTCATGGAGATATCACTTACCCAGATCGCCCCGGCTCCGGCCTCCCGACAGAGATTGACCACCGCCCCCACCACCTCTGGGCCGGTATTGGCGGCCTGCTCCGGCATGCGGTCCCAGCCAACATTGGGCTTGAGCAGAACCCGATCTCCCTTGTTGATAAAGCGACCGATTCCACCCAGCTTCTCTACCGCCTGCCGCACCATGGCATCCACCTGGCTACCACGAACAATGGCAAGCATGGGATAGTGCAGGGAGCGCTCTACCCGAAAATCCGGTAGATCGGCAACCGGTTCGGCACGGTGACGGAGGGGTTGGTCGGAGTAGGTAAAATAGCCGCCGGCCGCCAACAAGGCTGCCGAACCGGAGAGTATACCGGCACGCGTTAAAAAAAACCGCCGCCCCTGATCCAGCTCACGCCTATTGCGCTTGATGATCCGTCTGGCCATCTTGGAAAAAACCTTTAATGTGTGCCATGCTCTCTTCAGGAGAGACACCAAAAAGCCCTAAAAGCCGCTCCCCCACCGGTAGATAAAACCAATCCCCTTCATAAGGGTCCTCAACCCGAACCAGACGCAACCCGGCTATTTCTGTTTCTGAAAAAGGGATCTGGTCCTGTTGGAAGAAAGTCAGCAGTGCCTGATCCTTCTGCCTGATCAAGGCAGGATCGGCCAACAGCAGAAAGGCGATGATCTTCTTTTCTCCCACATTGAAGGTCCTCTCGAGAATATTACCAAGAAAAGACAGCCCTCTATAGTTCTCTTTGATAAAGCGGGTGGAGTGGGTCTGGCCCAGGAGGGGAAAATCGAAGCTCAAAAGGGCTTCACCCTGAAGGGGGCTCAACGTCTGCGTCAGCGCTTCCACCGCACGTTCCAGCGGCAGTGAGTCGGCAAAAGCGGAGATTTTAATGTAGTAGGCCCCTTGGATAAAGCGCAGATCCCGCTCGCTGCGAAACCCCATGCTACCCGCCTCGACCGGAACCGCCTCCGCACCGGTTTCATCCATCAGGGTGCCAAAGGCGTGGAGGGGTTTTCCCATGTGGTATAGCTCGACAGTGGCCTGAGGCGTACCACTCTTGGCAGCCTCCTCTGGGCCATACTCAGCCAAGGCCAGGGAGAGAAAACCGGAACTGATGAAAAACTCTGCATGACCGTTGACATACTCGTAGAGGTTCTCTTTGTCAAAACGCTGAATCTCACCAACCCGCTTCAACCCACCCCATCGGTCGGGAAAAAGGTTCGCTGGGATCATCTGCTCCTTGGCTTGGGACTGAAACACCAACAGACCCGGATCGTAGTGCTGCCCATCCCAATAAACAAGAAAGGCCACAACCGGTAACAGAGCCAGAAGAGCGGCTCGGGTCTGCCAAGAGGGTGATCCGGTCATGGCGTCTGGTTGAGTCATGGCCTGACTGTCGTCATCCCTGGCTTCCATCAGATAGAGTGGTCCTTATCCTTTTGAGGAGTCGTTTGACTCAGGCTCTGCATGGTCAAAGTCCGATGGGCGGCCCGCAGCTTCTCTCCTACCGCCAGACCATAACGGCAGGCGCTATCACATTGGGGCTGTTCACACCCCAAACACCCTTCAGCATTGTTGTCGAGGTTGGAATAGGAGACCATGGCCTTTTTTTCATCACCATAGCTCTCAAAGTACATCTGATAACGGAGTATGGCGGCAATATCCACCCAATCCGGGCAAGATGACGCACACTCACCACAACCGGTACGGCAATAGTTGGAGCCATGCAGAGCGGCATAGCGGTCCAGGTGGCGTTGGTCATTCCAGGTAAACACCTGCCCGGAGGCAGGAAGATAGTCGTTGAGATGGTTGACCGATTTAAAGGTGACCACCAGCCCATCCACCTCTTCATGGTGCAAAACCCACCTGAGGGCCGACTGCTCAAACACCCCCGGTTCAAACGCTACGCCACTATCTCGGGCGCCAGCCAGGGTTTTCATGGCAATAACCCCAACCCCTCTCTTTTTGGCCTCTTTGAGCACCTCGGGAATACGAGGAAATTTCATAAAATTAAAACTGGGCATGATCAGATCGAAATGGTTGGAGTTGACCGCCTCCAGCATCAACTCCTCCAGATGGTACGGCCCATGAGAGGAGACAGCCAGATAGCGCATTTTGCCCGCTTTTTTCAGGCTCTCCACAGCAGCCAACATATTGGGGTCCAACAGGCGTCTTTTTTCTGCATCCAACTGGTTTCTCTCTCCGATGGCATGGACAAAGACCACATCCAGATAGTCAACCCCCAACCGCTTGAGAGAACCGTCGACACTGGCGATATAGTCAGCCTTGCTGGCACCCACTTGCAGATGGCTCTTGCCCGCACTATAAGAAATGGGATCACAAAACTTGGAAGCCAGATAGATTTTTTCCCGGTTTTCAACCCGCTTCAACGCCTGACCAATCAGCTTTTCACTCTCGCCATAATCGGGGGCGGTATCGAAATAGTTGATACCCCGGTCAATCGCTCGCAAAACAAGGGCGCTGGAGGAGAGTTGCCCGGCCCCAAAAGAGATGTCGCTTATTTTCATCTCGGTCCTGCCCACTCTTTTATACTTCTTGATGACACTTTTATCTTCTCGGGCTTCGCCTTCACTCGGCACAGCGCCTGCAACCGCACCAACAGCCAACGCCGCAGAAGATTGGATGAATTCCCTTCGTTTCATTTTGGTCCCCACACACATCTTGAAAAGTAACAGGTTTTTACCAACCGGCTTGTCCGGCAGGATATAACAAAAAAGAGGTGATCTTCCACACCTGCAGTATATAGGAGTAAAGAGGGTATCGAAAGGCTTGCAGCCCTTAGCCGAACGGTTGGAAGGGAGCAATCCCGACAGCAGGTTTGTGTGCTGTTGCAATCGTTACAAAAAGATAGGATAATAGAGTGACAATTGTGTAATCTTGAAGGGAGGCCACCCCAATGGGAGAGCCGAAGATTTTTTTTTGTGAAGCCTGCAACCCCGAAAAGTTTCACCAAAAAGATAGACGAAAGCACACCACCCACCAACCTTCCGCTCAAATCATCCCTTTTCCCACCGGTGACCGACGGGAAAACCGCGACCGTCGCCAAATTCCAGATCGCCGTATTGTTGAAAAGCCCCACCCAAAAACAGCCTCTCTTCGGCGCTCCATCGGTCGTCGCCCCTTTGATGGACACGCCTGGTTTATCGGCACGGTAGACCGAGCCATTGACGAAAAGTGGTTATTTAAAAAGGATGGGGAGCGGCTGATCTGCCCCCGCTGTTCTTATAAAATGGGATAGGATAAGCACACCCTCAACAACTGAGAAACCTGTGACCAAAAAAAGAATCCTGATCGTTGAAGATGAAGAACCGATACGCAATCTGTTCATTCGTATCCTTACGACCCAAGGATTTGATGTCAGCGGTGCCGATGGCTATGACCAGGGGCTACGAGCATTGCAAAAGAGCCCCTTCGATTTACTGATTACCGATATCAATCTGGGAGAAAAAACCGGGCTGGATCTGCTCAAGGCCAGCCAGGAGCTACCCTATTTGGTCTGTACGGTCATGGTAACCGGATTTCCCTCCCTGGAATCGGCTCAAGAGGCGTTGCGCCACGGTGCAACCGATTATCTGACCAAGCCCCTCCTCAAAGATGACCTGATTCGTATCGTCGACTCTGCCCTTAAACATAAAGCCCTTCAGGATGAAAAAGAGCAACTACGGGCCAACTTGGAGGCGATTTTCCAAAGTGTGGAGGATGCCATCATCACCGTCGATCAAACCTTTAACCTGCTGGAGGTCAACAAGGCGGCTGACGGACTTTGCCACATTCAACCCAGCGAAGTTGGCGCCCCCTTTTCCACAGACCACCGCCCCTGTGAGGGTGCCTGCCTGCCTCTGTTGAAGGCCGCTTTTGAAAGCAAAAAAAAGATCAAAAACCAACGCATATCCTGCCACAAGCTGAGCCGACCCACTCAGATTGTTCGACTGTCGGCCTCTCCTCTCATCAACAATCGTGGCCAGGTAGCCGGAGCGGTCATGGTGGTTGGTGATGAGACCAAAATGGTCTTTATGGAAAAAGCCCTGCAGGAGCGGCGCCGATTTCATCGCCTGGTGGGTAGCAGTCGGGCCATGCACGCCCTCTTCTCTCTTATCGAAGATCTGGCCGATGTGGAGACCACCGTACTGATTACCGGGGAGAGCGGCACCGGAAAAGAGTTGGTCGCCGAAGCGATCCACCACCAGGGAAACAGAAAAGAGAAACCCTTTATACGGGTCAACTGCGGGGCCTTGACCGAAACCCTGCTGGAAAGTGAACTGTTTGGTCATGTCAAGGGCTCGTTTACCGGCGCATTGAAGGATCGGATGGGCCGTTTTGAACTGGCTGACAAAGGAACCCTGTTTCTGGATGAGATTGGCGATATCTCCCCCGCCATGCAGATCAGGCTGCTTCGGGTTTTGCAAGAAAAACAGTTTGAACGGGTGGGTGATGCCCAGACCATTCAGGTGGATGTACGGGTGGTGGCGGCTACCAACCGAAACCTGCCAGAAGCCATCCGCCAGGGTCGATTTCGGGAAGATCTCTACTACCGGCTTAAAGTGGTCGAGATCCCCATCCCCCCTCTCCGAGAGCGTCGAGAAGATCTACCGTTATTGGTTGAACATTTTATTCACGCTTTCAATACAACATTCAACAAGACCATCAAAGGTGTCTCTCGTGTTGTCATGAGCTGTTTTATGAACCACACCTGGCCGGGTAATATTCGCGAACTGGAGCATGCCATTGAACACGCTTTTGTAGTCTGCCGATCTCCCATCATCGAATCAAACCATCTGCCAATCAACCTGCAACCCAAAGAGCCCATACCAGAGGATCTTGACCTTCTTGCCCTGAAAAAGGATGACGAGGAGGCTTCCATTCGGCTGGCTTTACAGCAAACCAACTGGCGACGGGAAGAGGCGGCCAAGCTTTTGGGAATGGGGCGAAGTACTTTTTTTAGAAAAATTAAAAAGTATGCTATCAACCAGAGGAAAACAGACTGATGTTCACTTAGAGGTCGGTTTACCGGGCTGTCCGATGGAGGCCTCGACGGCGGAGAGAATTTCTTGATTGGAAAAGGGTTTGAACAGAGTCTTCTCTACCCCAAAACTATGGGCCATCTGCAGGGTAAAGTCAGCGGAGAGATGTCGGCTCCCCCCTGAAATGGCTATAATCTTGACACTTTTATGATCTTCTAAAAAAGTGCGGATAACATCGATACCGTCCATCTCTGGCATCAGGATATCGGTGATGATCAGTTTTGGCTGAACCTCATTGAACACCTGCAGCCCCATCCGGCCATTTTCTGCCGTAGCCACCGAATAGCCAGCCTCTTCCAAAACCCGTTTTAACAGGTTGAGCAATCTGGGTTCGTCGTCAATGACTAAAATTTCGCTCATGGCTCCATTCCAATCGGTCCCAACCATTTTTTCAGAGGAGTAATGAGGGTAACCCTACCCACGTTCTCTCTGATCATGAACAGGATGAGTAAGGGCCAGAAGTCCAGCAGCCGAGGGGGGGGAGAGGCTGCATGGACTTCTGGTTTTGAGATACGATACACTGTATCTTCTTTGTTCTACCTACTTTAAACAATGACAAAAAGGTACTGAAAGAGAGCCTGACTGGAAACAATACCATGCACTTCTCTGTGCGCGAACCTGCTTACCTTAGCTTACCCAAGCAGAACACTCTTGCCTGAATATACTGCAAAGAGAGGGCCAACACGCCTCGCACAAAAAAATACATTTAATAGTCATAGTGTTAAACAAAACATCCACCCATTAACACCTGATCAAACAAGAGATAAAACGGGACGAAACGTATCATGTCGCACTATAGCGGGACGTTTCGTCCCGTTTTGCGTGGCAGAATCCACGGCTGTTCAACCGGAATCTGTTCCGGTTGGTTCAGAGCTCTTTTGAAAAATGGAATGGAGCGCATCGGAAAGATCGTTGATCAGCAACGGTTTTTGCAGATCAAACCGTATATCCAGATCCTTAATCTGCTTTTTGGTCAGGTTGTTACGCTTGCCCGAGCAGAGAATTTTGGGGAGAGCATACCCCTCTTTGCGCATTTTTTTAAAAAACTCCATCCCGGTCATGCCCGGCATGGTCTGGTCAGAGATAACCACATCAAATCGATCTGGGTTTGCGACCAAATGCTTCCACCCCTTTTTAGAGTCGGTAAAGGAGTCGACCTGGTAGCCCAGGGCATTGAGCTGCAGGGTCCCAAGCCTGGCAATCCCCTCTTCATCATCCAGAAAAAGCACCCTGTAGGGTCTGGATGGCCGTCTGAGCTCCCCCTTCCCCTTGACAACCCCCTCCTTCTCCTTGATGCGCGGCCAATAGACCTGAAAAACCGTCCCTTGACCCGGCGCACTCTCCACCCGAACAAATCCCTTGGCAGCCGTCACAATGCCATGCACCACCGCCAACCCCAAACCGGTTCCCCGTCCCACCTCCTTGGTGGTAAAAAAGGGGTCGAAAAGTCGATTGGTAATCTCCGGAGGGATACCAACCCCGGTATCGACAACCGATAACATCATATACTCTGCCATCATCCCCCTAACCTCTGTGGTACCGTCAGCATTCAAGACCGCACTATCCAAGATCAGATCCATCCTTCCCCCCTCCTCCTCCATGGCAAAGGCTGCGTTGGTGCAGAGGTTCATAATCACCTGGTGGAGTTGGGTGGGGTTGGCAAAAACCGTCATTTCCGCATCACGGATATGGGTATTGATCTCAATGGTGGAGGGGAGCGTTGCCCGCATAAACTTGATGCTCTCCTTTAAAATAGGGACAATCTTGATGGGCTTGATCTCCCCTTCAGATTGACGACTGAAGGTTAACAGTTGGGCCACCAGATCTTTCGCTCTCTTTCCGGCCAAAAAGACATCTTGGAGATCCTGATGTTTCTGATCCGACACCGGGATCTGATCCATGACCAGCTCGGTATAACCCAAAATAATACCAAGCAAATTATTGAAATCATGAGAGATGCCCCCGGCTAAAGTACCAATAGCCTCCATTTTTTGAGCTTGACGCAGCTGTCTCTCCATCCCCTTCTGTTTACTGATATCCCGATAGACCGCCACATAATTTTTCACCGCCCCTTCCGGGCTTCTGATGGGTGAAATGGAGGCTTCCACTTCAAAAGAGGTGCCATCCTTTTTCAGGTTGATAAAGTGACCATTCCAGGTCTGCCCCTGAGAGAGCGATAACCACAACGCCTTCTCCTGCTGAACAGACGTGATGTTATTTCTTAAAATCTTGACATCCTTGCCGATCACCTCCAGCGGATCATAGCCGGTCACCAAACTAAAGGAGCGATTGATATATTGAATGATACCCGATGTATCAGAAACCAAGACCATATCCTCGATCTGCTCCAGAGCCGAGGCCAGACGTCGGTTGTTAAGCTGCTCACGGATGGAGCGAATTCCGAAAGAGATGTCGTTGGCCAGATCCATCAAGAAGCTGGTCTCTACCTCATCAAAGGCGTCCTGTTCGGCGGCAAAGACCGATAACACCCCAAAGCTTTTACCCTCCATGATCAGGGGAAGAGAGAGTGAGGAGCGATAGACCGGTTTTCTGCTCTCCTGGGACCAGGTGGTCGGGAGATCATCATCAAAAATATTACGCTCAATAGAGGGACGTCCGCTCTGAATCGCCTGGACAGCCGGTCCCTGGTCTCCCCCCGCAGATGCCCAACTGATGGTCAATCCCTCCAGATAGCCCTCCTCAAAACCATACTGAACGACCGGGCGAATCGATTGGGCCTCATTGTGCTCGGCAAACCCGATCCAGGCAGAGAGGTAGCCGGCATTCTCAACCACCAATTGACACAAAGTGTACATAAACTGCTCTTCATCTACCGCATGAACCAACGCCTCACTGGCCGCACTCAGCGCCTTGAGCGCCCGATTCATCCGCTTCAACTCCACCTCGGAATGCTTACGGTCGGTAATATCCTCTCCGGCAAAAAGAATCTCACTGATCAGGCCAAATTCATTGCGAATAACCGTATTATTGAAAGCCATGAGCCGCTCCTCGCCCTCTTTGGTCAAGACGGTATTTTCATGATAACTGGCCATCTCGACCTCCCCTTTGATCAGGCGGTCAAACACCTCTCTCACCTCCTTACGGCGATGTTGAGGAATACAGTGGGTGATCCAATCCTTGCCAATCAGATAGCTGGGGTCATAGCCCAAAATAGCCCCGCCTTTTTTATTTATCAGGGTGATGACCCCCTCTCGATTGAGGGTGGCGACCATAAACCCGGCAATATCCAGATATTTTTGAGAGCGCTCCATGGAGACAAGAAGGTCGATGCGGTTTTTATAGGCCTGGGTCACATCGCGAAAAACCAAGACAGCACCAACCCTCTTGCCGTCAGCATCGAGAATGGGCGCCCCACTTTCATCGATCTGTTTTTCTGTTCCATCACGAGCAACCAGGGTGGTCCCACTGAATGGTTCAACCGTTGAATCGAGTTTTAAAACCTGTTCTACCGTGTTGGCAACCGGCTTTTTGGTGAGGGTGTCCACACTGGTATAAATGGTGGCAATTGGGCGACCCTTCGCCTCTTGGAGGGACCAACCGGTCAACCGTTCCGCCACCGGGTTGATCGAGACAATCCGCCCCTGTTGATCGGTGGAGATCACCCCATCGCCAATGGAGTTCAGGGTAATGAAATAGTTGGCTTCAGACTCTTTAACAGCCTTTTCCAGCGCTCTTTTTTCTGAAATATCCAGCACAATGGCAACAAAAACAGCGGGGGTCTCATGATGAAAAAGTTGCAAGCGAATCTCGACCGGATAGAGGCTGCCATCTTTTCGCCGGTTGGCGGACTCAAAAGTGAGCTGGGCCTCCTTACCTGCCACTAAAGGAGCTACCGACGCTTTAAAGGTCGACTCATTCATATCAGAGACCACCTGCCAGGGAACCATCTCTGTCAGCTCCTCCTGGGTATACCCCAGGTTATTCCTGGCCCCTTCGTTGACTGACAAAAAATGGTAGGTAGAGGTCGTAAAGATATAGATTTCATTGCTGGAAGATTCGAGAATTCGCCCCAAACGGTGATGCTCTTCAATCCGTTTCAAAAGGGGGCTGCTCAGCCAAAAAAAGAGCAGGCCACCGATGATAATGATGGCCAGAGACAGCCCCAGCAAGAGCATGCCTGCCTCAATGAACTGGGCCTGCACCTCCGCCATGTCAATCTTGGCCACCACCCCCATATCCAACTCGGCAACCGGACCATAGGCTGCCAACACCTCCACCCCCCGATAATCCAGTCCGATGATGGAGCCGGAATGGCCCAGCAACGCCAACCGCATGGGTTCCGCCCATTTCCCTTGGAAGGGGATGGTATCGGGTTGATCCAGACTGGTGTGGCGATGACTGAGGACAAAGTGGATGCGCTCATCCTCCCGTCGGGCCAGGACAAACTCTCCGGTATCTCCGAACCCCCTGAAACGTTCGTGGGCTGTGCGAATCTGTGAAAGGGTGGCCGCCACGGGACGGCCGGGAAAACTGGAACGGTACTGCTGGTTGAAGGTGGTGATGGACTCCATCAAACGAGCCTGACTTTCGGAAATTTCGATCAGGCGGTTGCGGCTATCATCGATATGGCTGACATAAAGCACCCGGATGGTAATGCCACCAACAGCAAGGGCAACAAGAACCATCACCAAACCTAAAAGCAAAAAATTTTTCTTCAATTTCATGATAACCACCCACAGGGCTCACCTGTTGACCATGGAACAGTTTCAAATCGCTGCTTTCAGGCTAAATAAACACCCTACCCACCAACACAATCAGAGCCGAGAGCAACCAAGCCAACGTCAGGGAGAAGAGGACCGAAAAGCCTGCCCAGGGCCAACCCACCTCTCGCTTGATGGCGGCAATGGTGGAAAGGCAGGGAACATAGAGCAACAAAAAGACCATGAGGGCCAAAGCGGTTACGGGGGTCATGGCGGTGGATATGGCACTTCGCAACCCTTCAGAGCCGGTCTCGCTGCCATCATCCTGCCCATAGAGCACACCATAACTGGCTACGATCACCTCTTTGGCAAAAATACCGGAGATAATCGCGACGGAATCTTTCCAATCAAACCCCTGGATGGCAAAAAACGGGGTGATCGACTGGCCAATCTGCCCAAGATAGCTTTTCTCCATTCTCTCTTTCTCTTTGGCCCCCAGCCACTCTGCCACCGCCTGTTGACGCTCCTCTTTATTGCTCACCCTCTGGGCCTGCTCTATTTTGGCCTCATAGTTGATGCTGTAATCGACATCTCTTGGAAACTGCTGGAGAAACCAGATTGTGATGGAGCCTACCACAATGACCCCCCCCACCATTCGGACAAAATCCACCGCTCGTGAGCTGATATGGGTCAGGATGGACTCCAGAGTTGGCAGGCGATAGGGTGGAAGCTCCATGACAAAGGACTCTTTCCCCCCCTTGACCACAACCCGACTTAAAAAGACCGCCGCCCCCATGGCGGTTGCAATGCTGACCATGTACATCAAAAAAACCATCTGTCCGGCATTGTCGGCAAAAAAGGCGCCGCTCAATAGGATAAAAGCCGGTAAGCGCTGGGAACAGGAGATGAACGGATTGATCAAAACAGCCACCAACCTGGCCCGAGGGCTTTCGATGGTTCGGGAGGCCATGATAGCCGGAACATTACAGCCAAACCCCATAACCAGAGGGATGAAGGCCTTTCCGTGCAGGCCAAAAAGATGCATGATCCGGTCGAGAAGAAAAGAGGTACGGGCCAGGTAGCCGGTCTCGCTGAACATGGCAATAAAAAAGAACAGAATCAGGATATAGGGCAAAAAAACCACCACCGCCCCAATCCCCATGATCATGCCATCCATGACCAGATCCCGAATCAACCCCTCAGACATCAGACTCCCCACCCCACCCGACAACAACCGCACCCCTTTGTCGATCCAATTGGCCGGATAGGCACCCAGGGTAAATGTGGATTCAAACATTAACCACATCAACCCCATAAAGATGGGAAGCCCCAAAAACCGATGGAGGATAAACTGGTCAATACGTCGCGTTAAAGCCATACGTTTGGCCGGGTTTTCAGCAATATGGCGTACCTCCAGAAGCAGACCGTGGATGAATCCGTAACGGGCATCGGCAAAGAGGGTGTCGCAGGACTCGCCATGGCTGTGGGCCAGATCATAACGGGTACGACGCACCAGTTCGATCAGATGGTTATGCTCCCCCTCCCGCCGTAGCAGCTCATCGTCCCCCTCCAGCAGTTTAATGGCCAACCAACGGGATTGGTGTTCATCCATCTGGCCGGGATGGAGTTTTGTAATGAGTGCTTGAGCCTGTTCAATCGCCTCTTGAAGATGACCATCATAGGGGAGGATAAACGGATTGATCGCCTCGTGGGGCTTTTTAGACAGGTGCAAAACCGCATCCATCACCGCTTCCATGCCCACACCCCGTTTGGCGTTGGTCTCCACCACCGGACCGTTGAGCATGCTGGAGAGATCTTGGTTGATAATGGAGATCCCCTTGGAGGCGGCCTCATCGATCATGTTGAGGACATAGACCGTCGGCTGGCTCATCTCCAGGAGTTGAGTCGTCAGAAACAGGGAACGGTCCAGGTTGCCGGCATCCAGGACGTTGATCAGTACATCGGCCTTTTCAGCGTGGAGAAAATCCCGACCGATACGCTCCTCGGGGGATTGAGAGGTCAGAGAATAGATGCCAGGCAGATCAACCAGACGAATTCGAACCCCCTTATACTCAAAATGGCCCTCTTGGGTTTCGACAGTGACCCGTGGATAGTTACCCACGCTACCAACGCTGTTGGAGAGCTTGTTGAACAGAGAGGTTTTTCCGCAGTTGGGATTGCCCACCAATCCAACCGTGAGGATTCTCTTCTCGGAGGTCGTTTGGAGCTCCGACTGGTTGGAAGCGGAGTTGGGTGCTGTGGGTGAAGCGTGAAGGGGTTTCATGGGTTACTGATTCCTAATCGCATTTGCCAATAAAACATACTCTACCATTCCAGTATGAACTCCTCATTATAGCTCTCTTTATTCAAACCCGCCACCCCTCCTTATCCCTCTTATTTCCCCATCAAGAAAAGTAATCCAGACACTGGTTCTGACCAGCAGATTGTGAGAAAATGGGGAGATTGGAGATTCTGTCGTTTTGGTAGGAGAGCACAATGAATGGTCACACAAAAAACAGTCCAGACAATAGCCCCGGTACCAACCAAGAGGTCATAGGCTGGAAAATTGGACTGGGGTTTGTTCTGGTTCTTTCTCTCTTTCTGTTTATCATCTGGCGCCATCAGGTTATCTTGGATCTGGCTTTCGGGGAGTATCAACAACTAAGAGAACAGGTTCAACTTCGCAAAGATACCGCTTTCACCCTCCAAAAACAGGCTTTGACAGCTCGCAACGCAGAACTCCTTTTTCTAACAAACCAAGACTGGCAAAAGGTCAAGCAGGTTACCACCCAGATAGAACAGATCCAATCCAGTGCCAATAATCTCGACCTGGGGCAGGATAACCGCGACTCTCAACAGACCATCCAGTTGGTTACGCTCTACCTGGACCATTTCCATGCCATTGCCCAGGCGTGGAAGGAGAAAGGTCTGGACCATAATTCCGGCCTGCAGGGTCGATTTCGAGACTCAGCTCACAAGATGGAAGAGATGGCCAAAGCTCTGGTCGACCATCAGCCCATGGTGGGAATCCGCCTGGAAAAAGATATTTTAACGCTTCGACGCCGGGAGAAAGATTATCTACTCCGGGGCGATAAAAAATATGTCCACACCTTTGAAGAAGAGATCAACAGCTTAAACCACTATCTATCTCAACTCACTCTGGATCAGGGCCAAACCGACCAATTCAAACATCTTCTTATGAACTATCAGGAGGATTTTCTGGCCCTGGTCGACAAAAAGGAGCAGATCGACCTGCTCACGGCTGCCATGAACCACACCGCCTCGCAGATAGTCCCCTTTCTGGATCAGGTTTCCGACCAGGCCGAGCAAGCTGTTGTTCAAACCATGCAAAAGCTCATCCAGCAGGCCAATGAACACCGTCGTGACATGTTGCTGACCACCCTGTTTGCCGCCTTGATGGCAGGGCTGATAGCCCTGGTTGTCGCCAAACGGATTTCTGCCCAGCACCGACAGCTGATTCGGGGCGTCTCTCGCTACCAAGCCATCATGAACAACGCCGTCGATGGCATTGTCACCATCGACCAGCGCGGCATCATCGAATCGGTCAATCCGGCACTGGAAAACATCTTCGGATACAACACCGGTGAACTGGTTGGCGAAAATGTCAGCATTCTCACCCCCTCTCCCCATCGTGAGGTACACGATGAGTATCTCAACAACTATTTACGTACCGGCAAAAAGAAGATTATCGGCAGCATCCGAGAGGTGGAGGGAATCTGTCGGGATGGGGGTAAGTTTCCTCTGGAGCTATCGGTAAGCGCCTATCAATCAGAAGGCCAGACCTATTTTACCGGCATTCTTCACGATATTACCGACCGCAAACAGGCTAAAGATGCTCTGGAAAAAGCCTATGACGAACTGGAGTTCCGTGTCCAAGAGAGAACCCGAGATCTGAGTGAAGTAACCGAAAAGCTCCAACAAGAGGTCTGGGAACACGAAAAGGCCGAAGCGGGGCTGAGGTTGGCGGCCAAGGTGTTCGAAAACGCCAGTGAAGCCATTGTTGTCACCAATGCCAAGTCTGTCATCATCGAAGTCAACGAAGCCTTTACCGCCATCTCCGGCTTTTCTCGTGAAGAGGCCATTGGCGGCAACCCGAGCATTGGCAAGTCCGGTCGTCACAAAGCGGACTTCTACGCCGAAATGTGGAAAACCATCTTGAGCAAGGGAATGTGGCGAGGGGAAATTTGGGACCGGCGCAAAAATGGGGAGATCTACCCCAAATGGCTTACCATCAATGTGGTCCGTGATGATCAGGGAGAGATCGCTAACTTTGTCGGCATTTTTACAGATATCAGCCATGTCAAGGCGACGGAAAAGCGGTTGGAACAGTTGGCCTTCTACGATGCCCTCACCACCCTGCCCAATCGGCTTCTCTTTCGAGATCGTCTGGAACATGAGTTCAAAGATGCCCATCGCCACAAGCAGAAAGTGGGGGTCTTTTTCATCGACCTGGACCGATTTAAACATGTTAACGACACCTTGGGCCATGCCGCCGGTGACCTCCTCCTGATTGAAGTGGCCAAACGGATAACAGAGTGTATTCGCAAGTCTGATACGGTGGCCCGTCTGGGTGGTGATGAGTTTACCGTTATCCTGACCGAAGTGGAAAAACCCCAACAGGTCGCCCAGGTCGCTGCCAACATCATTGCGGCCATGCAGCGGGTTTTCCAACTGGATGAACATGAAGCCTATATTGGTGCCAGCATCGGTATCGCCCTCTTCCCAGAAGATGGTGACAACTTTGATACCCTGACCAAAAATGCCGATGTGGCCATGTACCAGGCCAAGGAGAGCGGGCGGGGGGTCTATCGTTTCTTCAAGCCGGAGATGGACAGCAACACTTCGGGGCGATTGAGTATGGAAGTCAACCTGCGCAATGCCCTGGAGAGAGAGCAGTTTCAACTCTACTACCAACCCAAGCTGGACCTTCTAACCGGTGAAGTTAGAGGTATGGAGGCTCTGGTTCGCTGGCAATTTGAAGGAAAAATGATCTCTCCCATTCAATTTATTCCTCTGGCCGAAGAGACCGGCCTGATAGAACCGTTGGGAGAGTGGATCATGCAGACCGCCTGCCAACAGACCAAAATCTGGCAGGAGGCCAACCTTCCTCCCTTAAAGGTTGCTGTCAATCTCTCCGCCAGACAGTTCAACCAGGCCAACCTGATCCAGAGCATTGCCGACTCCCTGACCCGTTGCAACCTCTCTGCAGAGCAACTGGAGCTGGAGATCACCGAATCCATGGTCATGCAGGATGCCGATCAGGCCATTAAAATTCTGTCCGGTCTGAGGGAGATGGGTCTCTCCATTGCCGTTGACGATTTTGGCACCGGATACTCCTCTCTGAGCTATCTGAAAAAATTTCCACTGCACATTCTTAAAATCGACCAATCCTTTGTCCGGGATCTGGCTCAAGACTCTGACGACTCTGCCATTGTCACCGCCATCATCTCTCTGGCCCATAGCCTGGGTATGAATGTGGTTGCCGAAGGGGTGGAGACCGCGGAGCAGATGGCCTTCCTTAAAGAGCATGGTTGCGGACAGGTTCAGGGTTATCTCTTCTGCAAACCGTTGCCAGCCGAAACGTTCGCCCCCTTTTTAAGGGAACACCAAGAAAAGATAGCCAAGGCTGCTAACAACAGCTAAAAGCAGGTATTGGCATCCCTTATTCACTCAGGGATGCCAATACTTGCCCACCGTATCCAAGAGGAGTTTTTTACGAATCGGCTTGGTTAAATGGTCGCTACAGCCCATTTTAATCGCTCGGTTTCGGTCCTCTTTCAAGGCTTGGGCCGTCAAGGCAATAATGGGAACCTCCCCCCTCTTCTGCTCTCTCTCCCACGACCGGATTTTTTTGGTCGCCTCGTAGCCATCCATGACAGGCATCAACATATCCATCACAATCAGATCAATAGATTGGTTTCTGACCTTTTCAACAGCTTGCAATCCGTCTGTAGCCAGAACAATCTGATGGGGGGTGTTGCTCAGGTAGGCCTGCAGGAGAACCAGATTCTCTTCGGTATCATCCACCAATAAGATGGTCAGGTTTTGACGCTTTTCACCCTCCTTAAGAAGAGGTAAGCAGAGAGCGTCATCCCCCGCTTCACCTCCCTTTTCAGGCCGATTTTGTACTGGCAGGCCAAGTGTCAGCACAAACTGGCTCCCCTCTCCCGGTGTGCTGGTCGCCAACAGGCTCCCTTTCATGGTCTCAACCAAACGGCGACAGATGGATAGCCCCAAACCGGTTCCGCCAAACTCTCGTGTTGTGGAGGCGTCGGCCTGAACAAAGGGCTGAAAAATCCTCTCAAGCTGCTCCTGGCTCAGACCGATACCGGTATCCTTGACAGTAAAGGTGAAACACCCTTCCCCCTCTTGCCGAACAACCAGGGAGACCTGACCTTGGGGGGTGAATTTGATGGCATTGTTCAAAAGGTTCAAAAGAATCTGTTTAATTCTATCCCCATCTCCCATGACCTGATCCGGCAAGCTCTCCCCAACATCCACGATCAGCTCAACCCCTTTAGCCTCGGCTAGAACCGTCTGTATCTCGATGGCATCATTGACAATCTCAGCCAGGCTGAAGAGAGACTCTTCCAGGACCATCTGTCCCGCCTCAATTTTAGAGAGATCGAGAATATCGTTGACCAAAGCTTGCAGAGAGCCACTCGCCCGTTGGGAGGCACGAAGAAATTGTGACTGCTCCTCATTGAGGTTGGTCTCCAGCAGAAGCTCACCCATACCCAAGATGGCATTCAGGGGTGTCCTGATCTCATGACTCATGTGGGCAAGAAAATCACTCTTGGCCCGATTGCCCGCCTCCGCCGCCTCTTTTCTTTTTTCCGCCTCCTGTCTGGCCAGCTCCAAATCAATGGTTCTGGACTCAACCAGCTTTTCCAGATGATCCCGGTGACGCTTTAACTCCAGACAGCTTTGGACACGATGCTTGATGATCTCGGCGTTAAAAGGTTTGGAAATATAGTCAACCCCCCCCACCTCAAACCCCAACGCCTCATCTGCCACCTCTTTTTTGGCGGAGACAAAGACAACAGGGATCTCTTTGGTCTCCGCCAATCCTTTCAGCCGACGACATACCTCATAACCGTTCATCTCCGGCATCATGATATCCAGCAAGATGATATCCGGGGTGGGTGTGGCGCTGGAGATCTTCAGCGCCTGACGACCACTCAAGGCGATCAAGACATGAAAATCACTCAAAATATCTTTGAGAAGGTCGATATTGCTGCGCTGATCATCGACAATCAAAACCAGATCCCGCCCCGGAGAGAGGACCAAGGCGTTCTTGGCAGTTAGATCAATACCCAATGGGTTGGCAATTTTTTCCAAAACCGCCAACGCCTCCAAAAAGTGATAGTCATCAAGCTGTTTGGTTAGCTCCCGATAAAAAATCATGGCTGGTGTTGGCTCCAGAAGTTTTTTCATCTCCTTTAAAAACCCCCAATATCCAACGCTATGCGCGCGGATATGCCCAGCCAATCCCAGAAGTAAAGGTTCGACCTTCTGCCGGTCCAGTTGCAGGGTGATATGGTCTAGCGTAGGAGAGTCGGAAGAGTGGACACACTCCACACGACGAATTCCACCCAAGCCATCAATGATGGCATTCAATCGGTTGGAGAAGGTGGCCATAGCCGCCTTCAGCTCTTCATGGCTGCCCTTTTCAACAGCCTTTTCAAAGACCTCCACCGCCTGATAAAGGGAGATGGCACCAATATGACCAGCGACCCCTTTAAGGGCATGAAGTTGGGAGGAGACCGAAGTGAGCTGATTGGCATTCAGAGCCTGCCGAACCCGCTCGGTGGTGCCGCTATGTTCCATCAAAAAACGGGAGAGAAGCCGCTTGTAGAGGGTGCTGTTGCCTGCCACCCGCCCCAGACCATCTTCGATATCAATCCCTTCAATCTCGGGAAAATCCTTCTCTTGATCATGGGTCTCCAGCATAATCGGGTCAAAATGGACCTCAGGAGCGGCAATCCATTTAGAAAGAATTCCATAAAGCCGCTCGGGACGGATGGGCTTATCCAGGTGGGCGTTCATCCCGGCCTCCAGGCAGCTTTTAACCACCTCGGGTTGGGAATCAGCCGTCATGGCGATAATGGGCAACCCTTTGAACCGCTCCTCCTGCCGAATCTGCCGGGTCGCCTCCAGACCATCCATAACCGGCATCTGGATATCCATGAGAATGGCATCATAGGGAAACTCTCGCACCCTATCCAGCGTCTCCTTACCATTGCGAACCACCTCGACAATAAGCCCAACCCGATGCAGCAGCTCGGTAGCAATCTGCAGGTTGATCTCATTATCGTCGGCCAGGAGAACACGGGTTCCCACCACCTTCTCCCCGGTTTTCTCCTCTTGACCCAACACCTTCCTCTCTCGTCGATCGGCCTGATCCGGCTCTTTTTCAGAAAATTGGGTCAGGGTACGGATCAACCGGGATCGGGTGATGGGTTTATCTAAAAAGTCATCAACACCGATTTTTGAGCCTTCCGTTTTTAAATATTCAAACCCGAAAGGGAGCAGGAGAAACAGGGTAGGTGGTGTCGCTTGCGGAGAGGCGGCTTTGAAGGTCGCCAAAATTTCCATGATCGTCGATAGCCCATCTTGCTCGGGCATATCCCAATCGATAAAGATAAAATCGTAATGGTGACCGGTCTCCAGACAGTGGGTCAATTCAGCCAACGCCTCTTTTCCTGAAGAGACCGGGGTAGGATCCAGAGAGACCGAACGGAGCAGATCGCCAATCTGCTGTTGAACCCCTGGGTTATCATCTACCAACAGCACTTTTTGGCCCCAAAGGGATTGGGGAATGGTTGGTCGTTTGCGTTTACTCTCCGAATGTACCTCAACCAAGACATCAAAAAGAAACTCGCACCCCTCTCCCACCGTACTTTTAACCTGGATCTCCCCCTGCATCAGGGTAACCAGCTGTTTGCAGATAGAGAGACCCAGGCCGGTTCCTCCATATTTTCGGGTAGTGGAGCTATCTGCCTGGACAAAGGCGGCAAACAGATTGGGGAGCACCTCCGCCTCCACGCCGATGCCGGTATCCTTGACAGAAAAATGCAGCGTAACCCTGCGATCTTCCCTAAGCTCAGGCGTGCAAACCACAGTAATGGAGCCGTTTGGGGTAAACTTGACCGCGTTTCGGATCAGGTTGATTAAAATCTGCTCCAGACGCATGACGTCACCAAGCAGAACCTGATCGAATGAGATGGGAACCAGAAAGATCAACTCAATCTGTTTATCCGCCACCTGTTTACTAAACAGATCGGCCAGATGGTCGAAGAGCTGATTCAGATCAAATTTGACCGGGTCCAACACCAACCGTCCGGCCTCCACCTTGGAAAAATCGAGAATATCGTTAATAATCCCCATCAACGAGCGGGAGGCACTCTCTATTTTTTCCAGGTAGTCCTGAAGTTTATTGGAAATATCTGCCTTAAGCGCCAAATCCGTAAAGCCGAGGATGGCATTCATCGGCGTTCTAATTTCGTGGCTCATATTGGCCAGAAAGTCACTTTTAGCCTGGTTGGCCGCCTCGGCCACCCCTAACGTCTCCTCCAGTGACTTGAGGAGCTGTTTTTTATCCGTAATATCTTGAATAAAGCTGGTATAGTGGGTCTCATCATCCAAAACAACCGAGGTAAGAGAGAGCTGCAGGTCGATAATCTTGCCATCTTCTCGCACACCAGGAATCTCCAACCGTCTCTGCAGAGTGCCGCCTCGGGCATGGCTGGCTGAACAGTTTTCAATGGCCGTTCGATGTTTTTCCCGGTAAGACTCAGGGACGATGAACTCTTCAATTTTTTTACCGAGAATCGCCTTCCTGCTAAAGCCAAACAGCAACTCGGCGGCCGGGTTATAGTCCACTACCCGTCCCCTCTCGTCGGTAGAGATGATCGCATCCAAGGCGTGGGTTAGAATGGATTGGTGACGCTCGACCATCCCGCTCAATTCAATCCGCCGTACGATCAGCTCAACATTTTGAAAAACCCGACACATCAACTCTTCCGGTCGGTAGGGTTTGGGTAAAAAATCGTTGGCTCCCGATTTGATAAACTGAACCGCCAGATCGGAATCATCCATGGAGGAGAGACCGATGACCGCTATTTCATCCGAGCGAAACCGGGTCCGCAATTTTTTCACCATCTGCAGCCCATCCATATGGGGCATCTGATAATCACACAGGACAAGGTGAATCGGGTATTTGGCAATGATTTTAAGTGCAGACCGACCATCTTCTGCCAACAGAATGTTAAAGCCATATCGGGAGAGGAGTTGGTTGAGATGGGTCCGAATGCTGGAGGAGTCATCCACAATCAGGATATGAAGACTTTTATTGCGGCTATAGTGGCTGACGGCATCAATGACACTATCGACAACACCTACACTATCTTTGATAAAATAGTCCAACACCCCTTTTTGGAGCAGAGATTTTTGCAGCTCGGCTTTGTAGACTGCCGTCAGAACGATGGTGGCGATGCCGTGGGAGAGAACATAGTCGACCACCTCACCGTCGGGAGCGTCCGGCAGGTAGAGTCCCAAAATAGCAATGGTGAACCGTTTACTTTGGCCATTCAGCCGTTTTTTTGTCTCAGAAAAACTGCTGGCAACCACCACTTCACAGTTTAATTTAGCACGAATTTTTTCACGAACCAGGGAGGAGAAGCTTTTTGAGTCCTCGACAAGAAGTATCGAATCCATTTTCCCCGCACCTTACCTGTGATTTTTCCCGAATGGAGCCACACCAAGAGACTGTAGCATCAGATTATCGCATACACCGGATGAATCCCGATCTTTTTTTCTCGGATTAGAGATAGGATATTGGAATTATTACTTGACTAACAAGGAAAATCGCCTCTGTTTAAAAAAAACTTAACAGTTGTTAATTATCATTGTCTGACTACTCATCCATTTGATATATTGGTTAACGATCAAATTTTTACCTACCTTTTTTTCGCCTCAACCATCTTCTCAAGAGAGCGCCGCCTCTCTTTTGGCATACCACCACCAGCCGTCATATTGACCAACCCATCCAACCAACCCTATTGACGCCAATCCACACCCAACGCATCCGCCAACGCCAGCAGTTGGTTGTCGGCCTCTTTAAAATCAAAGTGGTCAATGGTTTTCTCCAACTTGATAACCAAAGGAGCATTGGCTTTGGCTCCTAATAGGGGCCGAAGATGGGCCAGGAGTATTTTGGCTTTGAAACGTTTTTTCTGGATCGCTTCAGCCAGCTCCGCAAACCGCTCCTTCAGCTGTTGGGAATCCAACCCCTCCCCCTCATCAACCCAGCCGGTCCCCTCCTCCAGGGTAGACAGGGCGGTCAACACCTCTTTGATGGATGCTGAAAAACTGGCAAGCGGCGCAAGCCAGCCCTCTCTCTTCTCCTCGGCAATGGCCTCTTCCAACGCGCTGGCGGCTGACGTAACCTTCACAATCCCCAAATTGCCCGCCAACCCCCGGACACTATGGACCAACCGTCTGGCATCTTGCCAACGCTCTGAATTCTCTCCAGAAAGAGAAGCCTCTACCTCTGGTACAACATGAGCAAACTCGTTGGCAAAGTTAACAAGGAGAGAACGATAGAGTGCCTGATTACCCATCAACCGCACAAGCCCCGCCTCCAGGTCTACCCCCTTGAGGGTTGGGGGTAATGGAGGGGCCTGCGAAGGCTCCTTTGGAAGAGGAAGAGACCTCTCCCTCTGTTTCGATTTTCCAGAGAGCCATTTAAGCAGCACATCAAACAGCTGCCTTTTATCGATGGGTTTGGCGATATGATCATCCATACCCGACTCCAGACAGAGCTGCTGGTCGGCCTCGGCAACATGAGCGGTTACCGCAATAATCGGCAGGTTTTTACCCTGGGCCAACCCACGAATCCGACGGGTAGCCTCATAGCCATCCATAACCGGCATCTGTACATCCATCAAGATCAGATCATAGGATGATGTTTCCACGCTCTCTACTGCCTGCTGACCATCATCAGCCATCTCGACAATCAGCCCGACATGGGACAAAATCTCTTGGGCAACCTGCTGATTAATCCGGTTATCCTCTGCCAACAAAAGGCGACAGCCACCTATTTGGTCTGCTACCCTCTTCAGGTAGGCTGCATCGGTTTTTTGAACAGCTCCGGTTGTTTTTTCCCCTCCTTCAGCAGGCTCCTTGGCCTGCCAGCCAAACCCGGCGGCAAACTTGAAACAGCTCCCCTTACCCAAGGTACTCTGTACTTGAATGGTCCCCCGCATTTTTTCCACCAGATGCTTGCTGATGGCAAGCCCCAACCCTGTTCCCCCATATTTTCGAGAGGTTGTACCATCCACCTGAACAAAGGGTTGAAACAGCTTGTTCAGATGCTCCTGGCTCATACCGATACCGCTATCTCGAACCACAAAGCCCAGCACCACCTCATCCGGCCTTTTTCCCAATACCGTAACTGTCACCTCCACCGTGCCCCGATCAGTAAACTTCACAGCATTGCTGATTAAGTTCATCAACACCTGCTCCAGGCGTAAAGAGTCGCCAATCAGCACCTTGGGACAGTCTGCCGGAATGGTTATCTCCAACTTGATATTCTTCTCGAAGGCCTGTTCTGAAAAGAGGTCGATCAGGTGGTTGAGAAGTTCATCCAGACTAAAATCAACCCGTTCCAGCTCCAGCTTACCCGCTTCGAATTTAGAAAAATCCAAGATATCGTCAATAATGCGCATCAGAAAGTGGGACGAGCGCAAAACCTTTTCCAGATAGCTGCGCGCCTTATCCGGTAGTGGGGTTAACAGAGCCTGATCGGTCAAACCAATAATGGCATTCATGGGGGTGCGGATTTCATGGCTCATATGGGCAATAAATTGATCCTTGGCGAGATTAACCTCTTTTTCCGCCAGCAAAAGCTGCTTCTCTTTCTCCCGCATGGCCTCCTGAGACCGTGTATATTCGGTAATATCCTTGGCAACCAGAATGATGCCCGCCTCCTCTCCCTGAGAGTTGCGCAGGATAGAACTGGAGACCAAAACCGGCGTCTGGCACCCCTCTTCGGAGATCAGGCGACCATCCACACTCCCGGCCTGAGCTTGCAGCAAGCGAATGGTATCCATACAGAGTGTGGTTTTTTGGGTGCCGCCAAGTTTGGCCAAAAGATCCTTGGATAAAAAGGAGAACAGCTCCTTACCCAGCAACGCCTCTTCGGAGGCGGCAATCAGCAGGCAGGCCGGTTCATTGACCATCTGGATACGCCCATCCATGGAGAGAACAATCAGGGCATCTCCCATCGAATCGACAATACTTTCCGTGTAGGCCTTGGCCTGGGCAATCAGGTCCCTCTTTTTTTTCAGTTCTTTATGGGCATCTTCCGCCGCCTCCAACGTACCCAGAAGGGCACGGGAAAACTGTTTTCGGTCGGTAATATCTCTAAAAAAAGCGGTAACATGCGTCTCCCCCTCATATTTAAAAGAGGAGAGGGCCACCTCCAAACTAATGGTTTTACCATCCGCCCTCACCCCCAAGGTATCGACCTTCCGGGTTCGATAGCCGGCGTCGCGGCTCTGATTGCGAGCCTTGACATAGTCAGCAAAACGGGTCTGATACCGATCCCGCAGATTGGCGGGAACAATCAGGGTCGAAAAATCCCCCCCCATCACCTCTTCTCGTTTGTAGCCAAACAGCTTCTCGGCTGCCGGGTTAAAATCCACCACCACCCCTCTCTCATTGGTACAGATGATGGCATCCAAGGCATTCTCTACGGTTGCCTGCAATCGGCTCTCTCGATCCAACGCCTTCAAGGTGATGTTTTCATGGCTCAGCCGAAGCTGCTCCTCCACCTCTCTGCGCCGTTTGACCTCGGACTCCAGTTGCAGTTTTTGTTCGGCCAGCAGTTTAATGGAAAACTCTCGGGCATGTTTTTCGATATGGAGTCGCAAAAAAACAAAGACCCGCGCCAACAAAATGCGTTCATTGATCGGTTTTTGGATAAAATCCACGGCTCGCAGCTCGTCATAGGCGGCAATGACTTGAGCCGAGGTCATCTCATAGGCGGTGATGAAGAGGATGGGCATATTGCGGGTCAAATGGTTGTTTCGCAGCCGACGAGCCACCTCAAAACCATCCATTTCTGGCATGACCACATCCAACAACACAACCGCAAAATCGTGCTCCTGGCATAGATCCAACGCCTTCTGACCGCTACGAGCCTCGTACAACTCGGCAGAAGCTCCTGACAAAACCCGTTTTAAAATGGCAATGTTGGTCAAGAGGTCATCAACGATCAATATTTTCGGTGTTTTTATCGCGTGGCTCATAAATGGTCTCTGCTACCTGGCTGACAACAAAAGTGACTTCTCACCCTTTTGGGGGACGATTGATGATAGCCAGCACCTCATTTCCGGCTTTGAGATAGTGGACAGAGTCGAAACTCTCTTTTCTTGCTATGGCAATACCCCGACCGTGGGTATCGAACACCCGGGCCGGGTCCAACTCCAGATAGGGCTCCCAATCAAACCCCTTCCCCTCATCTGAAATTAAAAAACGGAGCTCATCACCCCGACCCTCAAAATGGACCCGGACCCGTTTTTTTCTGTTTTCGGGATGCTTCAACCGCTTAGCTACCTCTTCACACCAGAGGTCGTCTTCATAAAGCTGTGTCTTTTCGCTGTAGGTGATACCCAGGTTGCCATGCTCGACCGCGTTGATCAAAAGCTCCCGCAGACCCAGCACACTCTGCTCCGGGTCTGGGCAGATATTAGCCAGAAGAACCGCTAGATCGTAGGCTTCATCCAAAGTCTGAAAGCTAAAATGGCCCTCATCCAACAGATGAACCAACGTACCATGAGATTGATGGATATCCTTTTGAATGGATCGGAAAGCGTCTTGGTCGGTGAGAACAGACTTGACCACCGCTTTGAGCATTTTGATATCGATGGGCTTGGTCAGATAGTAGGAGGCCCCAGCCTGAAGGCCTTTGATGATCTCTTCGGTATCGGTGTTGGCGGTGGTAAACACCACCGGAATGTTGCGGGTCTCTTCATCGGCTTTCAACCGCCGACACACCTCATATCCGTCCATCTTCGGCATAATGACATCCAGAAGAATCAAGTCCGGCAACTCTTCCCTTACCTGGAGAAGAGCTTGCGGGCCATCACTGGCAACCAATATGTCATAATCCGCCTCCAATACACTGCCAAGAAGTGAAATATGACCAGGAGAGTCATCCACAATCATGATCTTGGTCTCTGCCGGCTTCATCGCCCCACACCCTTTAAGTTATTGAATGAATCACCATAATAAGAGCCATGCAGCAAAAAATAACCGCTCTGGTCAGGTAACAAAGCAACCCTGGCAAAACAGCTGTGATTCTATCTAATTTTCCAGAAACACACAATCAGCAAGCCAATTATTGTGGGTCTATAAGAGTTTTTTTCATCTGGCCAGGTGATCAAGTGGTTACGTCAGGTGCATGCTGGTAACTGCCGTTTCTTGGTTTAGGGGGAGGTCAGGGCTAAAATCGCACTCTGATTGATTTGATAGGGGGTCAACCCCTCGATGGAGCGGTCCAGGTTGATCATGGGATCGTCCAACCGATAGAGTTCGATAAGCTCTGGAGAGATTTGAGGTGGTTCATACCCCAGGTTGATCACGTTAACCTGAGTAGCAGCTACCTTTTGCTTGATCAAGTGTTGTTTGATACTGGCAATCCGCTTCCCTGAGAGTTCCCGGTTAAAGGCCAAATCTCCCACATGGCTGCTGCGACCAATAACCAGAAGAGATAACTTGTGATCCTTTTTCAGGAGTTGAGCGATACGCGTCAAAAAATCGAGATAATCCTCCCCAACCGTTCTACTGCCAATACCAAACCGTATATAATAGTGGGGAAGCTCAGAGATGGCCTTGGCGTGTTCCACCATCAAATTGACAGTAATCTCCAAACAGGCGGTTTGACATTGGGATAGATCCCGATACCAATCCTCCATGGAGTGCCTTCCCATAGACTGTTTGGCCTGCTTGATCTGTAACGCCCAATCGGATGGATCTCTCTTATGTTTGGCCTCTTGGATGATCCTATGGACAACCGCCCCACTCAAAGCCAGGTTATCGTTATGGAACAGTTCACCTTCTATAAAGGATTGTCGGATGGTCTCGCCACGTTTCTGATCATAAACGCCATTGTCCCCAATAAAAACCGCAGAACGACCCACCCCATTTTCGTCTGGGACAATCTCACCCGCCTTGTCAAGTTCCTGCCGGAACACATTGGCAACCCGCTCCAACAGCGGATGGCTTTCCTCTTCTGCCCAGCTTGTTTGTAAAAAAATTATTTGAAACAACAGGAAAAACAGCAGCCCAACCCTTACCACCCCAAACCATCCTTTCGCAACAACCCCGTAAAAAAAACAACCCCTTTTTTTCAAAACCTCTGAGTTAACTATACGATATTATAGCAATTCCAAAATAAAATGTCACATCAACAGCTTTTCTAAAGGCTCAGATGGCTGAGTGGATAAACGCCGTTTTTTGAGAATTGCGAACGACTGCTCAATTGGGTTGAAGTCAGGGC